>NZ_CP013747.1:0-630469 GCF_001484605.1 Pseudarthrobacter sulfonivorans
AGGGATATTGCACCCCGCACGAGGCCCAGCAGGCGGGCATATGCGAGGCGATCCGCAGCTCGCGAATTAAGTATCGCCCTGGGTTCTTGACCCGGTGGCGGTGGGCGTTTGCCGCTCCGATCGGCGTGTGTCATCATCTACTTGGGTCTGATTCTATTAATGTAGCGTTCATTAATGTGGTGGTCGCCGATCGTCACAAGCTTCGGAGATCAGAATTATGGCGGCGGCTACGGGGCCGATGCCCGGGATCTCATCCAGGCGCTCCGCCGCCACCGCGAAAGGGGCCAACTGCACCTCGATCTGTTCATCGACCGCGGCGATATCGGCGTCGATCCCGTCGATCCTGGCCAGCATCCGTGACAGCAGGAAGCGGTGGTGATCATCAAAGTGGCCCGTGAACGCTTCCTCGAGTTCGGTGATCTTCCTGCGCATGCTTGATCTCGCCAACTGCGCGAGCACTTTCGGGTTCTGTTCGCCGGCCATAAGCGCCGCCATCATCTCCCGGCCGGAGACCCCGAAAATGTCCGAGGCCACGACGGAGAGTTTGATGCAGGCGTCCTCGAGGAGTTTTTCGACCCGGTTCTTCTCCGCCGTCCGCTTCCCTACGAGATCGATCCGGTACCGGGTCAGGTCCCGCAGCCGCCGGATCGGGGCAGGCGGGACGAAACTGGGCCGCAGCATCTGCCGTTCGGCGACTTTGCACAGCCACACGGAATCGAGCACGTCGGTTTTGGGACGTCCCGGCAGATGCCTGACGTCGCGCGCGTTGACCAGCCACGGTTGGAGCCCGTGCGCTTCGAGGAGGTAGAACACGGGCTTCCAGTACTCGGACGTCGCCTCCATCACCACGCGCTCGATACCGAGATCGACCAGATGATTGGCCAACTCGGTCAACGAACGGGTCATCGTTGAATGCGTAGACACCTCCTGCAACCGCTTCTTCGGGTTCCCCTCCGGAGGGACCCGGACACAACACACGAGTTCGGCTTTGCCGATATCCAGGGCCGCGACCCTGGCAATGATCTGTTCCTCATCCTGGGATTCGGACAGCATGGCCTACTCATCTCCTCACGACGCACCCCGCTAATAGAAAAGCGGCCGCCCGTGGGGATCACCGGGAAAAATCGGAATCTAGTCCTCGTTCTCGGCAAACGAAACAGTGAAGGGCCCACAGCGATCCCCAGCTAGATCACGGCCTGAATGAACCATAGAACCACGGCGTCGGCAGGCGACCACGGGAACATTTTCAGCCCGGAACGGGCGTCCCGCAAGGGACACAAAGGCTAGATCGGACACGTGCTCCCCGCCGCCGGGGCCCTCGAGCCTGAACCAGGCGACGCGCATGCCGGCTTCGACGGCCTGTTGGCCGAGGGCTTCGAGGAAGAAGGTTTTCCCGGTGCCGGAGGGTCCGCATACGACGAGGTTTCCCCTCGGTTGATCCATTTGACTCCCCGCTCGTCACATAACTGCCAGATCCCGAAATCTCTCACAGGCAGGATACGAACTAATCCCAGATCGTTCTGCTGTGAAGCTGGGCGGGGCTTGGGAATGACGTCGGACGCCGTTACAAAGGATCTGAAGAAGGACTGAAGCTTTCGTGAAGGCCGCTCGAGCTCCTCAGGCCGGGCTCGCTCTGTGAGCCTCAATTCACCTTCAGGCACCCCGGCTGTGCTCCGCCCGGTACTTCTTAAATAAGTTGCGCAAGGTCTCGGCACTGACCATCCGCTGGCAGTCGCTACGCCGTGTTGGCGGCGATACCGTGAATGTCTCGTACGGCCGTCACACGACCAGCCGCATTTCCAAGAGCAGGCCTCGCAAACGATTATTTGCAAGAAGACCCCTCATAGCTTCATGCAGAAAATCCAAAGAATGTGCGAAGGTCCCCACGCTAGATTTAGTTCATCAGCTCAATAAGCGCCGAAACCCGCACAGCAGTATCGATTATGGAGCTAGATAGGCAAAGCAATATAACAAGCAGTTGCTATAACAAATCTAAATCATCATTCGCAAAGATAAGGCTAAAATAATGCATATCCATCGTATACTTGCTAATCGCAAAACCAAACGATCCTCGGTCCTTGGCGCGGCTGCAGCTCTCGCAGTGGCGACAATCGTCCCTCTATCTTTGGCCACACCGGCTCAGGCCCTGACGAGGAATGGCTGCACAGTAACGCCGGAGAAGCCGCGATTTGTCGGATTTGACGTGCCAACGGGCAAGAAACTGATTGACTATCCGCTGACCGTGACATGCCCTAAGGGGGTAACAATCCGGATCATTCAAGATTTGTGGGAAGATGACCCGTTCTACAACGACCATAACGGGCGCTTTACTCACGATCGTTCATTCTTGATTGCAGGTGGAACTGTGACGGTTCACAATGTGCAGAAGCTAGTCGACACAGAGAGTGGCGAGGAGGCAGTTTTCCACAGTATGTCATTTAAGGTGACGAGTGGAACCATTACGAGCGGCACGTCGGGCGGGCAAAACAGCGCCAACCTATACATTTACGACTAAGGCAGCGACCCCCGATTTTTCTGATGTGGAAAACGGGAGCTGGGCTCGGGAGAGCCCAGCTCCCGTCACGTTGTACGCCCAGCATCGGCATTTGCTTGGAGGTGTGAGTCCTCTGAAGGAGAAGGTGGTTTAACTTCTAGCCAATGGCAACTGCGTCATCGTGAGGTGAGGTGGGAAGGAAGCCGGAGGCAAATCCCTGCACCGAGGGACACGAACCGCATAGAAGGCATGTTGGTTGGGGTAAGCCAGCAACGGATGGTGAAGCCCGTTCCACCGAAACGGCCAATGTGTAAATGCGGCGGCGGCAGGGTGAAAGTGAATGTTCTTATCTGGGGAGGTCTGTTCCAGTGCGTCATCCGAGTTATCGGGTGGAGCGGTGCGGCTCTAAGGGTCGTTCTGATGGGGCAGAAGTCAGCCGAGGCCATAGTACCGGCGGGAATCATGCGTGATTGTCGGGAAGGGCTGAACGCTGGGAATTGATGGTTTGAAGCGGTGCTTCTCGTGTGTTCCACAAGAATCGCAGCCAACCCACGGGAGTGGTGGGACAGAGAGTGAGGAGCGATCGGTGAATCCGGGATGGCCCCTGTCTGTGCGTAGTGAGGACCCGGCGGGTATCGGGGAGAACATCAGGGATGGTCAGGGTCTGTGGGAGGAAGTCTTTTCCCGGCAGAATCTGATGATCGCGTTGAAGCGTGTTGAACGTAACCGGGGTGCTGCCGGTGCTGACGGGCTGCGCACGGAGGAACTCCGTGCGTGGTGCTTAGGACACTGGACAGAAACGCGGGAGGCGTTGGACGCGGGTACTTATGCTCCGCTGCCGGTTCGTCAGGTGCTGATTCCCAAACCTGACGGCGGGGAACGGAAGCTGGGAGTGCCGTCCGTGTTGGATCGGCTGATCCAACAGGCGGTCGCGCAAGTCCTGTCCCCGGTCTTTGATCCGGGGTTCGTGCCGGTCTCGTATGGGTTCCGGCCGGGCAAAAGCGCCCATGATGCGGTGAAGGTTGCCCAAACGGTGATCGGTCAAGGGTATCGGTGGGTGGTTGAGGTTGATCTGGATGCGTTCTTTGACCGGGTGAACCACGACGTGCTGATGGCCAGGGTTGCGCGGAAAGTGAAAGACAAGCGGCTCTTGAAGCTGATTCGGCGCTATCTTGAAGCGGGGATCATGGCTGATGGGGTGCGGCAGCCGACGGTGGAGGGAACCCCGCAGAGGTCTCCTTTGTCGCCGTTGCTGTCGAACATCATGCTGGACGATTTTGATCAGGAATTCTGGGGTCGGGGGCACCGCTTCGTGCGGTATGCCGACGACATCAGGGTCTTTGTGAAGTCCAAGAGGGCCGCGAAACGGGTGCTGGAACAGAACACGAAAGTGCTGGAAAAGGACCTGAAATTGAGGGTCAAGCGGGTGAAGTCCACGATCAATCCGGCAAACGTAGCTACATTGCTGGGTTTCGGGTTCTACTTCGTCAAGGGCGGGGTGAAGATCCGGATCGCGCCGAAGGCGCTCAAGCGCATGAAGGACCGCATCAGGGAACTGACCTCGCGCAAATGGAGTATCTCCATGGCTGACCGCATCCAACAACTGAACCGCTACGTTCGCGGCTGGATGGGCTATTTCCGGCTGTCACAGACACCGAAGAAGTTCGCCTCCCTCGATAAATGGTTCAGGCGCAGGATGCGCCAAATCCGGTGGAAGGAATGGAAACTCCCGCGAACACGGGTGGCAAATCTGCGGCGCCTTGGGATCAGGCCGGACCTGGCCTATCAATGGGGCAACAGCAGCCGAGCCTACTGGCGGGTCGCGAAGTCGCCCATTCTCCATAGGGCCCTGCCGGCCGAGTATTGGGCAGGGAACGGCCTCATTTTCTTTCGCGCTGCGTGGGATCGTCTTCAAACGACCTAGCGAACCGCCGTATGCGAGGCCCGCACGTACGGTGGTGTGAGAGGTGGGTCGGGAAACCCGACCCACCTACTCGATTTGTCCAAGGCTGTTGCCGCATTGGCTTGTTGCTGACATCGAGCCCGAGTCCGGCGGAGGCCCGTTCCACCAGGAGATTTACGCACCCGAATTGCATTAGTGCAAAGGTTTTTGCTGACTCGGGATCAAATAGATCCAGACCGGCCACCAGGCCCCGTCTCGGAATGTGCCGCTGTCAGAAACAAAGGGTCTTTTGAACCTCGGTGCCGCCGGCCAAGAACCAACCCCCCGCGCCATCAAACGAAAAATGTCGAACTGGCCCCTCAGGCGAATACCAAAAAGCCTAAGTAAACGGCATTGCTGGCTCCTAGACCTGACTTACCCAGGCAAACCATCTGATCCGCGCCCAACGTCAATCCCGAACATGCCACGCCTCCTTTTGCGCAGGAATCCCAACACCAAGCGACCCTTCTGGTCCCCCATCATCGCTGGGCGGTCCCTGCACGCAACCCGCGCGCTACGCGCCGGACATTCCCCCGGACATTGTTCCTCGGCGCTCCTGCGTCGCTTATTCCCTCACAACAATCTCCTCCCCCTGCCCGGTTCCCCGGGTTGCCCTCCGGTCCCTCATACCCAGCGGTGATTCCTCTACCAGAAGGCCCCACCAAAGCAGAAGCCCAAACCAACAAAGGCCCTGCCCATCACTGAGGAGAGATCACCATGGACACCCTGCACATCACCACACCGGCCGACCTCGTCAGCCTCATCGGCCATAGCCTCGGCTACTGGCCCCACGAAAGCCTGGTCTGCATCTCACTCCAACAGAACAGGATGGGAGCCACCCTCAGGCTGGACCTGCCCACTACCCCCGGCCACGCCCACACTTACGCACGAAAGGTCGGCGGCTACCTCCGTACCCACCAGGACGCAACGGCGGCCGTCTTCGCGATCTTCACCAACACCCACCGCGACAATGACAGTGAGGCCCTCTTCGGCCCCCTCGTCGAAGCCCTCGCCCAACAGCTGGCACTGGCCGGAAATCCGATCCAGGCCGGCTGGAATATCGGACCCACCGCCATGGCCGAATTCAGGATCCACCCCGTCTCCTACGGCCCAGACATCCCGCTCACCACGATCCAGTCGAGCGTGCTCAACGCCGAACTCATCTTCCGCGGCAGCCAAATCAAGGACAGCCTCGCCCTCCCCCACCCCACCGTCACGCGCGAGTTCACCGCCGACGTCGAAACTCACCTCAAAGCTGCCGCGGTCCAAAGCTCCGCCCAGCGGACAGCCGCAGCCCGCGGGTACTGGTCCAGTCTCCTCGACGACGGGGACGAGCCGACGGCGGCGCAGCTCGCCGAAGTGCTCAGCTACCTACAAATCCCCGAGCTTAGGGACAGGCTCATCGCCGACATGCCCGGCCTGAACCTTCCGATGGAACTCCTCCTGTTCGGCGAATCCAACACAGCACCAGACTGGGACCGGATCGACACCGCAGAAGGACTACTGCTGCAGCTAACGCTGTGACGGGACTTGAAGTTGAGGCGTGCGTGTCCACACTTCTTCGAGGATTTGTCCACACGCTGAGTCTGAAATGCGACTGAGCTGCGACAACACTGCGCCTGTAGTCGGGCTACAGTCCCACACTCCATCGCTCCCAGTCACGCGCGCGCCGTTCCAGCCGGCGCTGCTGTCCACTTCGGCACCTTCGCCCCGGCCACGGCCGGCTTCCCCCGGTCTCCCCGCAGGTCATGTCAGAATCATCGACGCAGAACATGGATACGTGTCATCAGAAATGGACAAGCAGCGGAAAGGACCAACGAGATGGCCAGGTGGGGCAGCCGATCAAACCGTCATGAGTCGAAGTCACCGATTTTCCTCCAGTCATGTCGCATGGAACGCCTAAACGCATGAAGTGATGTCAGCAGAACCTGCAGGAACGGACGGAAATGCGAGGACAACAACCGCCCCTGGACACGGTGTGGACACTGTCCACACCCCTTTGGCAGGACAACCGGCCACATTACAGCTCGTCTAGGCCATCGAAAGGTGCGAAACGAACTGAAGAATCGTCAAGAAATCCCGCTCAAGTCACGCCATCAGCACGACCCCACGGCATGAATAAGTGACAGACCCACCTCGGCTGCACAGCAACCCAGAAAGGAGACACAAATACCCACAGATCCGAGCAGGCGAAGGGCCCACTAGCCAGGGCACTGAGCCCGCCTCCCACATAATTTCATAGGTGAATGCGGCGCCAGGCACAAACCGCGGCCAGTGTCAGAGGGGCCTGCGGAGGGGTAAATGTACACACATCAGAAGCAAAAAACGCCCCTGATGTGGGAATACGTGCCCGAGGTGGGACTCGAACTGCATTCCGGCCCTTGTGAACACTGGGATCCCACGGAAACATGCGGAATCCGGCCCGATCCGACCCCGGTACGGCCCGATCCGAAGCCCACGGTGTGCACATTGTCCGCAGGCCGAATTCGCCGTTGTGCGCATCCCGTAACGACAACCGTGCTCCCCCTCTGAGGGAGCGCGGTTTGTCTTTGCGCTGGCACGAGTGGGACTGGCGCTGGCCAGAGTGGGACTGCCGACGGTTCCGCGCCGTCCCACATTCTGCGTGATGCCGCCTGCAAGGGACGGAGCACCCAATGACCGGCAGGACCATCCAACAAAGAAGAACTTCATGTGGCTACACCTCCTTCATCCATCTCATGTGCTTTTGCGCAGGAACACACGTGACTAGGCCAAAAACGGCTACGCGGCCAGCGCGGATTCGCACCGGGGCCCGGTGTCAGCTGTAGCGGAGGCGCGCGGCACGCCGGTTCAAAGATCCCAGGTACGGGTGGTGCCCTCCTGATTAGATGTGTTGGACCAACGAGAACGTGGCGACACGCGTGGCTGATTACCGAACTCCCAGGCCGCCGCTGGCCCACCCCCAACAATAGGTGCGTTATTGGCTCATCGAGATAGGTGCGGGAGCTGCAGCAAACGCTGTGCATGACCAGTCGGTCGACCTTGACGGACCATACGTGGCCGATCTCATTGCTCAACCCAATCGCAAGTTCATACGCGCCCTGTTTGCTCCCGCCGGGCGGACGGAAGAGGGCACGTCCATTAGTGGTGTCCCCGGCCCGGGTCGCATGCTTCACCCTCTCGACACCTGCCGTTGTCTGTCATGCCATCCCGGGCGCCTACGTTTGATCGCACCCGGCCACCGGGCACCCCTATCACGCATTTGGAGCAGACATGAAGATGAAGCGCGCCCTGGCCATCGCAGCAGTCGCCGCGGCCACCCTGACAGCCGGAACCTCCGCTGTGGCCACCAACGGGCAAACTCCCAAGGGCCTCACGGCAGAAGCAGAGGCCTTCACCAAGGTGGACCGCAACACCCAGTGGGACCAGGTCCAGAAGCTCAAGCTGGACTTCCCGACCTTCCACCCGCAAGGCATGTCGTTGGTCGGCGATAAAATCTTCCTCAGCAGCGTCGAGATCCTCGAACCGACAGTGCGCTACCCCTCGCCCGTCGACGGTTACGACCGCACCACCGGCAAGGGCCGCGGCCACGTCTTTGTCATCGACCGGCAGGGAAAGCTGCTGAAAGATATCGTCCTTGGTGAGGACACCATTTACCACCCGGGCGGCACGGACTTCGACGGCGAGAAGGTCTGGGTTCCGGTGGCCGAGTACCGGCCCAACAGCAGGTCCATTGTCTACACAATTGATCCAGACACCTACGAGGTCGCGGAGCAGTTCCGTCAGGCGGACCACGTTGGCGGGGTCGTCGCCGACCGCAAGACCCACCGAATCAGCGGCGTCAGTTGGGGTTCCCGCAAGCTGTTCACCTGGAACAGTCAAGGCAGGCTCCTGGGGACGCAGGCCAACCCCAGCCACTTCATCGACTACCAGGACTGCGAGTACGCCGGCGCCGGGCACCAGCTCTGCTCGGGTGTTACCGGCCTCAAGACTGCCGACGGGAAGCCGTTCGAGCTCGGCGGCCTCGCGCTGACTGACATCACAGATGGAAGGATCGTCCACGAGGTCCCCTTCCAGAAGTTCTCCACCGCGGGCCACTCGGTGACCCGCAACCCGGTTGCCCTGGAATCTGACGGCGGCGTGCTGCGCCTGTTCGCGGCCCCCGACGACGGCGAAGAAGTCGCTGGAACCGAACTCTTCGTGTTCGAAGCCCGCCCCTAAGCAGGTAGGCGTCCGAGGCCACGTGAAGAAGGCGAGCCTCTGGCCCCTGTCTTCAACGCAGCCTGAGGGGTAGCAGTCGTGACGCCAAGTGCTACCCGTCGGGGGCTTCCCCGTGAGCAAGGTCAGTGGACCGTGCACCATGCGCAACCCGAGACAGTTCGCAGCGATATCAGCCAGCGTGATTCCACTGTCTCCGGCTTATGGCCGCTGCGCCGGTGGCCAGCAAAGTCGCCGCCGGCGCTGACTCTCTGCTCCGTAACGAGTGACGTGCGGGGGAAGCAATCCAAATCTCAACGGACGACGACGCGCACGCGTGCCAGGTTCTCAACCCGCGCCCACAAAGATGCGGCGTCACCCTGACCCTGCGCGGTAATCCTTGCAGTCACGAAGTACGTGCCCGGTTCGGCGAAGCGGACCGTTCGGGTCCGATCGATACGGTCTGCCGGCTGAATGATGTCGACGTCGTCGAATTTGCCGTCACCGTCCAAGTCCCATTCGACGGACACGATTTCCCCGGCCCGCGCCGGGGATTCGGCCGTGAGTCGCAGCAGGACAGCATCGCCGGGGGCAACTTCAGCGCGGGATCGGGTGTGGGCGGTGAGCTTCGCGACCGGCTGAACGCCGCCACGCTCGGCCGCGGTGTCGGGGACGATGACTTGTCCGTCCACGATCTCGTGCGTTGTGGCTATTGCCGGTGCCTTACCGAGTTCGACCCATGCGGCGAGCTGGATGAGGGCTTCGTGCAGAGCCCCGATGTACGGGACGGAGCGGGTGGGGTGTTCTTCTTCGGTTCCGCTGTCGCCGTGCAGACCGTGGTCGATGTACCAGAGGCGAAACCGGTCATCCACTCGGTCTCCGAGGTGTTCGCGGACCTTGGACGCATACCAGGAGGCCTGCCAAGGGAACGCCTCGCGGTCTAGGAGGCAGGCGACGACGATCATCTTGCCGTCGAACTTCCTGTCTGGAGGACGCCGGACGCGCCTTGCGTGAAAATCGGTCCTGCCAGAAAGGGCCGCTGCGGCAGAGCGGGCGTGCCGTCCGGGTTACGGTACTGATCCCACACGGTAAATTCGGCGGCAGGGACCTGGTGGCGGTGGTAGGTCTGGGCGGCGAGTGCGTTGCTGTTGTCGATCGTAACGGTATCGCCGAAGCGGACGGGCTCCAGGACCTGTGCAAGATCAGGGAAATCGACGAAGGCCAGATCGCCGGTGGTTTCGCGCAGGGAGATCCGGGAGCCTTCGGCCTCACCGGAAGTCACCACTAGCTCCGCGTTCTGCGTGTCGATCGGGGCCTTTCAGGACAGTCGTACGGCGATGAACCGTCGGGCGGCCTGCTCCGCTCCGCGGAAGGCCTGGTCAACGCCGCCGCGGGAAAGCACGCGCTCATCAGGCAGTTCCTCGTAGACGACTTCAGCCACCTGGGCGGTCCACTGCAGCCGGGACTGGTGGATCGAGGATCCTGGGTCGGCGCCGAGGTATCCCTCGGTGGTCCAGAAGTTGCTGAAGTAGTCTGCGTCCATCGCTGCGAGGCCTCCGTAGAGCGCGCTGAACGCGTGCGACCCCATAGTGCGGTGGCCGAACCAGGAGCGTGGCGGGAAGCCCATCCTGGTCACCTCGGTGAGTGCGTCCCGTTCCTCAGGGGTCAGCGCCGGGAACGGGCAGCCGGTGCCGTCGGCGTCGTAGGCGTCATCGATGATGTCGAACTTCTCGCGAAGAACCCGCTGGGCGTGCATGCGGACGCTGAAGACGTTGGGCATTGCGACCGGGGTGGCGATCACATAGGGGACGAAGCCGTCCCAGACACCGGTGGTGTTTTCGGCCCCGCCGATGGTGCGAAAACCACCGCCGCTGCCGCTATAGGCGTAGCCGAAGGGGCGGTGGGCGCCGTAGACCCCTGCCGCGAGGATGCGGGAGTAGTCGGCCGCGGCAGCGTTGGCACGGAACCCGGAAATGGTGGGGTCAGCCGCTGGCGTCGCGAAGCCGGGACCTCCGCCGTTAGTTTCGACGAAGTAGGCGCCGCTTGAGAAGGCAAAACTGATCTTGTCTTCGCGGCCTACTGCAATTGGCCTTTGACACAAAATGCGGCAGACATCAAGCGATGCCTGCCGCACTCTGCATTCCTTCGTTTTGGCAGGCGGCCTAGGTCAAGGACAGAGCCTTCGCGGAACTGCGAATACGACCGCCGCACCGATGACGGCAAAGATCGCGAACATGTAGAAGTTCAGCTGCCAACCGAGTGCCAGGCTGGCGACCGCGCCGCCGATGATCGGGCCGCAAATTGCCCCGACCCTGCCGACGCCCAGCGACCAGCTCAGGGCTGTTGCACTGAGTGACTGGGGGTAGTGGGTTGCGCAGTAGCCGCCTACCAGAATCTGCGTGCCTACCGAGCCAAGACCGGCGAAGGCGACGATCACCAGGAGCGCGGCAAGCGGCAACTGGAGGGTCAGCATGAGGATGGCCACGAAGGCCAACACGAAAGAGGCCGTGACAACCTTCTTGATCCCGATCCGGTCCGCGATGACAGAAGCGCTCACGGACCCGACGATGGCTCCGGCGTTCAAGACGAGGAGGAACGTCAGGGAATCCCCCAGGTTGAAGCCGGCCTGCCGCATGATCTGCGGCAGCCAGGTGTTCAGGCCATAAACGAGGAGCAGGCCGCAGAAGTTTGCCAAGGCAAAAAGAATGGTTGACAGGATGAACTTGCGGGAAAAGATCGTTCGGAGGCTGGATTTTTTGGCCGGACCTTCTGCCGCGTCCTGGGACGAAACGATGTCCGAATAGACCAGGCCATAGCGATCAGCTGTCTCCTTCGCTTCCGTGGTGCGGCCGCTGCGGGCGAGGTAGGCCACGGATTCGGGCAGCAGCTTCCACGCCACCGGCAGAAGGGTCACCAGCGGCAAGGCGCCGATAGCGTACAACCAACGGAATTCGATGTGCGGCAAGAGGTTGATCGCCAGAAGGGATGCCCCAACTCCGCCCACCGAATAGCCGCTGAACATGAGGGCGTTGGCAATTTGGCGACGCTCTTTGCGGGCGTATTCAACCGTCAAGGCGATACAGGTGGGAACAACGCCGCCAAGGCCGAGCCCTGTGAGAAAGCGCAGTGCACCGAATGCTTCGGCAGACGGCGCGAAGGCGGTGATCAGCATGCAGATCGAAAACACCGTGATGCTCGCCAGCATGATCCGGCGCCGGCCAAGCCTGTCGGTGAGTATCCCGACGGACATGGTCCCGAGCAGCATGCCGATGAGGGCAAGGCTGCCGATGAGGCCTGCTTGGGCCGTTGTAAGTCCCCATTCCTGATACTTGAGGATGGAGGGAATGGTGGAGCCGTAAATGACGAGGTCATATCCGTCAAAAACGATGGTGACAAAACAAAGAAGGAGGACCGTGCGCCCCTTCCAGGCCGGGGTGGCCTCGGTTCTTGTTGCCGTTGGCAGTGACTGCGCCATGGATGCCTCTCGTTCTCACGATGCGGTATGTGGTGTGGATCACGCCAATGATGACACGGATTGTTTACGACAGTAAATAGATCTCCATACTTCTTTCGTAACGATCGTTTGGGATACGTCATAAAAGGGGGCTATCGCCGAAGGCTTTCAGACGGCAGCTCGCCAAACGTGTCGAGGTAGAGAGCCGAGAATCGGCCCTGGTGCGAGAAACCGCAGCGCTCGGCGATCGAAATAATGGTCTCCTGCCCGGGCCCCGCCGCAAGGAGCATTTCCCGGGCCCGATCCAGCCGAACCCTCCTCAGCAGCTCCGACGGCGTTGCCCCTACTTCGGAGCGAAGGGCCAACTGGAGGGTGCGCACCGAAACTCCTAGATTCTCAGCTATGTCCGGCACTGCGAGCTCCTCGGAAGCGTGACGTTCAAGGAGGTCACGGAACCGTCGGATCAATCGGCTCTCCGAATCCGGATTGAGTCCTTCTTCCTTCACGGTCGTGTTGTCCATTGCCATGAGCAGTCGCGACAGCATGGTGTCCACGAGGAGCCTTTGGACAAAGACGGGAGCGGCGCTTGAGGCCTGACTGATCATGTCGTCATGCAGTTCGACGACGGATCTCAGGAATGCCCGCCCCGCCGAACCGGTGAGGTCCATGGCGTAGCCGAGCTTCACGTCCCGCGACTTGTTCCCATAGAGCTGTTCGGCCACCGAAGCAAGCGCCAGGCGCCTCACATAAACAATCAAATGGGGGGTGCCAATATCCCACGTCATCGAAAAGGGGCGGTCGACCGGCGGAACCGTTGCCGTCCTGGGGCTGGATTCGACCGCGGTTGAGCCCACGTCCATGTGCGCATGACCGGCGAGGGGGATCTGGACCAGGTGGAAGTTCTCCAAGCCCTGGGGATTAATGCGGACTTCCGCGCCGTAGTCGAGATACTCGATCCCGACGTCGCCCCGATGGAGGGACCGCAGTTTCATGTCCACAGACTTGGCACGGGCCTGCGGAACCAGATCATGGCCACAGAACAACTCGGCAATCTTCTGGTGGGCATCATCGACATCCGTGGTGGCCACGGTGGGGCGGCCCCTCAAGACGTCGCGCGGGAGGATCCTCACCATCGCGCACCTGACTTCCCCGGTTTTCGTATTTCGGATGAGCCCTGCGCCAACTGGATATACCGGTTTTCAGGGTGTGAATAGAGTCACTTTTAGAACAAGTATGACGCACGTCATGGAAATGCAACAACGAAAACCCGTTGGAAGGGGTGAGCAGAGATGAAGAACGTCAAGCTCGTACACGAACGGCGCATGGAATGGGAACGGACTCACTCGAAGCCCGCACACAGGCCCGCCGCCAAGTAGCCACTCCCTCGGGTATGACCAACGCCGTGCGCAGGAAACCCAACTAATCCCACAGATCCACCACGAAAGGTTTTGACCATGTCAGGACTCAAAGGCAGGACCGCAATCGTCACCGGCGGCGTAACCAAGATCGGCCGCGGCGTAGTCGCGGCGCTGCACGAGGCAGGTGCCGCCGTCGTCGTTGCCGACATCGATGCAGACGGAGGCGCCGAACTCCACACCCTGGGCGACGGCGTCAGCTTTTCGCACACGGACATCACGGATGACTCGGCCGTCTCCCGCCTGATGGGTGACACCGCAGCATCGCACGGCGGCATCGATATCCTCGTGAACCTGGCCTGCACCTACAAAGACGACGGGGCGGCGTCCGACCGGAACGATTGGCTCGAAGCACTGAACGTCAACGTCGTGAGCGCAGTTATGGCAAGCAGGGCCGCGCGACCCTACCTGAAAGCGTCGCAGCGCGGAGCCATTATTAACTTCACCTCGATTTCCAGTTCCGTCGCCCAGACAGGGCGCTGGCTCTACCCCGCGGGCAAGGCCGCGCTCGTCCAGCTGACCCGGAGCATGGCAATGGATTTCGCCGAAGACCGCATCCGTGTCAACTCGGTCAGCCCGGGATGGGTGTGGAGCAACATCATGGACTCGCTGACCAATGGGGACCTTGAAAAAACAGATGCCGTGGCGGCACCCTTCCACGTTCTGAAGAGGGTTGGACGGCCGGAAGAGATCGGAGCCGTCGTTGCCTTCCTCGCCAGCGACGCGGCCAGCTTTGTGACCGGCGCTGATTGGGCGGTCGACGGCGGGTACTCCGCCTTGGGGCCGGAACGCGCCGAGGAAACCATTCCCTTACTCGCCGCTGAAAAGAGGTGACGATAATGAACGACTTCAAAACCGTCCACACGGGCCTCCCCGGATGGGAACAAACCCACCCCGAACCCGCCCCAAGGCCGGGTCAAATAGCCACTCCCCCATTCATTCACGGATGCCGAGACAGTAGAAAGACAAGGGCAACAACATGACACAACGCCACATCACCATCATCGGAGCGGGGCAATCCGGCCTGCAACTGGGCATTGGTTTGCTCAAAGCAGGCTTCGCGGTGACCACAATATCCAACCGCACCGCCGAAGAAATCCACGAAGGCAAGGTCTCCTCCAGCCAGTGCATCTTCCACAACGCACTGGAACATGAGAGGGCGCTCGGCCTGGACTTCTGGCCCGAGGCTCCTACGGTGGATGGAATCTCCTTCACGATCCCGAACCCTGACGTCGCCGGGCAGAAGGCCATCAGCTGGGCGTCCCGCCTCGACAACCCGGCAATGTCCATTGACCAACGCGTCAAATTCCCCCGGTTCATGGAGGAGTTTGTGGCCCAGGGAGGCGAGCTCGTGTTCGAGGACGCCGGCGTCGAGGAGCTCGAGCGCTACGCCCTGAACTCCGACCTGGTCATTGTGGCCGCCGGCAAGGGAGAAATTGCACAGCTCTTCACCCGCGACGCCGAGCGCAGCGCCTACGACGCACCCCAACGTGCCCTGGCCCTGACATACGTGAACGGAATGGAACCCAGGGAGGAACATTCGGCCGTTTCCTTCAACCTGATTCCGGGGGTCGGCGAATACTTCGCTTTCCCCGCCCTCACCACAACCGGCCCCTGCGAGATCATGGTTTTTGAAGGCATCCCCGGCGGGCCCATGGACTGCTGGAAGGGCCTGACGCACGCGGAACACCTGGAAACGTCCAAGAGCATCCTGAAGCAGTACCTGCCGTGGGAGGCCAGCCGCGCCGCCGACGTCGAACTGACCGATCCGAACGGCTTCCTGCAAGGCCGCTTTGCCCCGACCGTTCGGCATCCCATTGCCACCCTGCCCAGCGGCCGGAACGTCCTGGGCCTTGCCGACGTCGTTGTCCTCAACGACCCCATCACCGGCCAGGGCTCCAACAACGCCAGCAAATGCGCGGCCTCGTACCTGCAGAGCATCAAGGACAACGGCGAAGCCTCCTTCGACGCCAAATTCATGCAGGACACTTTCGAAACCTATTGGAACTACGCCCGGCACGTGGCCCATTGGACCAACGCCCTGCTGGCTCCCCCGCCGCCGCACGTTCTTGAACTCCTGGGAGCCGCCGGCCAGTCAGCCGAAATCGCCCACCGCTTCGCCAACGGTTTCAACAACCCGCCGGACTTCCAGGAATGGTTCATGTACCCCGATAAGGCAGCTGCGTACCTGGCAAGCGTGAAATCCGTGGCGGCGTCCTGAGTGCCGCTCCATCTCCCCAGGCAGAGAACTCCTTCGAAGAAAGCCGTAAGATGCGAAAGATTGCAATAATCGGAGCCGGTGAATCCGGCGCCCAACTGGCCTTGGGCCTGCAACGGGAGGGGTACGCCATTACCCTGTTCTCCGACCGGTCGGCGGCCCAGATCCGTACCGGCAAGGTCATGTCCAGCCAATGCATGTTTGCTACCGCGCTCGCCGCGGAAGCCGAGCTGAGTTCAGCTCTGACCCACCTCTATGACGATGCAGCTGTTCCGGGGATTAACTCCATACGGCTGCGTGTTGAGGGTGAACGCGCGGCCGACGCCATCGAGTGGGAAGCGCCCCTGGAGGGCACCGCACGTTCAGTTGACCAGCGGATCAAAAGTGCCGCCTGGATAGAAGCCTTCGTAGCCGGAGGCGGTGATTTCCGGATTGAGAAAGTCACCCCGCGCATGCTGGAGGAACTCTCGCGCGACTACGAACTCGTCATTGTCAGCACCGGCAAGGGAGAGATCGGCCAAATCTTCCCCAAAGACAGGTCCAAGTCGCCTTTCGACCGGCCCCAACGAGTCCTCGCACTGAACTACGTCTCGCTGGATGCGCCGGGCGGAGAGCAGGCCGGGCAGCCCATTGACAGCATTCGCATGTCCGCCGTGTCCGGCGTCGGGGAGTTCTTTACCTTTCCCGGGCTGACCGTATCCGGGCCATGCCAGATGATGGTCTTTGAAGGCGCCGTTGGCGGCCCGATGGACAGATGGGCCGACGTAGCAAGCCCGGACGAGCAGCTGAGCCGCTCGCTGGAAATTCTGGAAGAGCATTTTCCGCATGAGGCGAAAAACTTCGCCCACGCAAGACTCACCGATGACGGAGCCACCCTCCTTGGCCGGATCACCCCCACTGTCCGGTCCGCCGTGGGCGAGCTGGGCAACGGCAATCTCGTGTTCGGACTCGGAGACGCGGTGCTGCTCAATGATCCGCTGACCGGGCAGGGCTCCAACAATGCGACGTTGGCTTCCCGCTACTATCTTGACTCCATCGTCCGCCGGGGGCAGCAGCCTTTCGACAAGCAGTGGATGGAACGTACCTTCGACGAGTTCTGGCGCGGTTGGGGACAGTGGGCTGTGGCATGGACCAACGACATGCTCAAACCCCGGAGGGAGCACCAGCGCTCAGTGCTGGCCGAAGCAGCGCAGCACCCGGCGCTGGCCGCCAGCATCGCGGGCGGCTTCGATGATCCGCGCACGTTCTACCCCTGGTGGTTCGATCCTGCTGCTGCTGCCGAGTTTGTGCAGGCCCAGAAAGACGAAGAATCAGCGGCCTTTGACCTGAAGGACTTCAGGGCCGCCCTGGGACAATTCGCGACCGGCGTCACTGTGGTCACCACGTTGGGTGTCGACGGACGAAAGGTGGGCATGACCGCCAATTCCTTCACGTCCGTTTCGATGGAACCCCCGCTGGTTTTGTGGTGCCCCAGCAAACGGGCGCCAAGCCTTCCTGACTTCGAGGAATCCACGCATTTCGCCATCAACGTCCTCGCCAGCGACCAGCACGTGCTGTCACGGCAGTTCGCCACCCCGTCAACCGACAAGTTTGCCGGGGCGGAAACATCGGAGGGAATTGCCGGGATTCCGCTGCTGGACGGCGCAGTGGCCACCTTCCAGTGCCGGACGGTATCCCGCCACGACGCCGGTGACCATGTCATCTACGTCGGCGAGATCGAGAAATACGAGAACACCGGCGGGGCTCCCCTGGTGTTCCATGCCGGCAAGTACCACGCAACGGCCAGCCATCCGGACTTCTGAGAGGACGGAGCGCCCCATGGACGATTCGACCGACATTGCGATTATTGGTTCAGGGATCAACTCCCTGGTGGCTGCTGCGGAGCTGGCGATGGCCGGGAAGCGCGTCTGCCTCATTGAACGGGCCGACAGGCTCGGCGGCTTCATCCATTCAGGAGAACGGACCTTGCCCGGCTTCATCCACGATTCCTTCTCCTCCTGGCACCCCTTGTTCGTTTCGGGAGGCGCTTACCAGGCGTTGGGAAGCGAGCTGCATGCCAGGGGTTTGGAATATTGCAACGCCGACGGCGCCGTGACAGCCAGCGTGGCTGCCGACCCGAGGACAGGCAGCCCCCGGGTCGTCGTTGCCCATCGCGATCCGGTGCACACGGCTTCGGCTTTGCAGGCACGCGGGGATGAAGGCGCGTACCTGGCGATGCTGGAGGACCTCGGCCGCAATGCCGGCACGATTTTCGGTGCGTTCGGCGCCGAACTGCGATCTTTCAGGGAAGTCGTGAAGATTGCCGCCGGCGCCCTGAGGCGTGGGAAAGTCAAGGGGACCGAGGCCTTCGTACGGGATTCCGTGATGAGCGGCCGCAACTACCTCCGCAGCCGGTTCGACGGATGGGAAGCCGATCAGCTGTGGTCCCCGTGGCTCCTTCATGCCGGCCTCGGTCCAGACCAGGCAACGGGCGGCGTTATGCTTCCGGTCATGGCCTTGAGCATGCATAGCTATGGCCTCCCGGTGGTGAAAGGCGGGGCATCGAACTTCGTTTCGGCTTTTGAGGCCCTCCTGCTGGATAACGGCGTGCGGATCATGCTGGGCACGGACGCTGAGGAAATACTCGTCGACTCCAAGGGGGCAACGGGTGTTAAAACCTCCCGCGGCCTCGTCAGCGCCCGGACTGTCCTGGCCAACGTGTCTCCCCAGGCCCTGTACTCCAGGCTGTTGCGCCTGCCACCGGCCGGGACGGCCGACGCGGCGGCGCGCTATCAGAACGGCCGCGGGGCGATGCAGATCCATCTGGCCCTGGGCAGGCCGGTCCAATGGCTGGATCCCCGCCTGGATTCGGTGCCCCTGATTCACCTGAGCAACGGTTCCGACAGCACAGGAATTGCCTGCGCCCAAGCTGAGGCGGGCCTGCTGCCAACGGAACCCACCGTCGTCGTCGGTCAGCAGTGCGTCCTCGATCCGTCCAGGGCACCCGCGGGCAAAGCCACACTGTGGCTGCAGTTGCAGGAAGTGCCGTTCGCACCGGCGGGCGACGCAGCAGGTGTGCTCAAGGTGGACGGTGGCTGGACCCGGGAGCTCAAAGAACAGTACATGGAGCGTGTCCTGGCCAGGCTCGAACAGTTTGCACCGGGAACGCGGGATTCCGTTTTGGCCTGGGACATCCTGGCGCCGACCGATCTTGCCGCGGAGAATCCTAATGCCGTGAAGGGCGATCCCTATGGTGGATCTGCAGAACTCTTCCAGAACCTCCTCTGGCGCCCCTTCCCCGAGGCCGCCAACCACAGAACCCCGGTCAAGGGCCTGTGGCACATCGGCGCGTCCACCCACCCCGGCCCCGGACTGTCCGGCGGCTCGGGCCATTTGGTGGCCCAAAAACTGAAATGAATCCACGCATCTACCCGACAGGAGAACAATGTCTGTTCTAAACGGGCTCACCGCAGCCCTGTCAGCCGGCGTCATCGAAGTCGTCGACCTCACCACGCCGCTCAGCCGTGACACACCGATCCTGAACCTTCCGCAACCACTCGCCAACACGGTTGGACTCACGCTTACCCCGGTGAGCAACTTCGACGACGCCGGGCCCGCCTGGGCCTGGAACGACGTCACTGTGGGAGAGCACGCCGGCACCCACCTTGACGCCCCCGTCCACTGGATCACGGGACGGGACGGAAAATCCGTGGACCAGATCGAGCCGCATCGCCTGGTCGGGCCGGCGGTAGTGATCGACAAGACCGCCGAGGCCGCCCGGAACCCGGACTTCCTGCTGGAGCCGGAACATTTCGAGCAGTGGCAGCAGGACCATGGCCCGTTCCCGGCGAACTGCTGGGTGATCTTCCGGACCGGCTGGTCCGCCCGCGGCGGTAACGCTGCGGACTTCATGAACGCTGACGACGCCGGTCCCCACACTCCCGGTGTCTCCGCGGCAGGTGCCAAATGGCTTGCCGGGAACGCCTCCATCAGCGGCTTCGGGGTGGAAACCGTCGGCATCGACGCCGGGCAAGCCGCCACGCTCGACCCCATGTTCCCCGTGCATTCATTCCTTCTCGGCGCAGACAAATACGGGCTCACGTCGCTCCGGAACGTTGATCGCCTCCCCGTCACCGGCGCGACGCTGGTGGTTGCACCCCTGCCAATCGTGGGCGGAACCGGTAGCCCCAGCCGCGTGTACGCCTTGGTTGAGAACGCAGCATCGGAGGAGGGCGCATGAGCGAGGAAGTACGGGTCTCCACCCTGGTGGGCCAGACACTGGCGAAGCTTGGCGTCGGTCACGTTTTCGGTGTGGTGGGCAGCGGGAACTTCGACGTCACCAGCACCCTGATGAAGGCCGGAATTTCGTACACCGCGGCCCGCCATGAGGGCGGCGCAGCCACCATGGCCGACGCCTACTCCAGAATGTCCGGCAAGGTGGGCGTGGTGACCACGCACCAGGGCTGCGGACTGACCAACGCCATCACCGGCGTCGGAGAAGCTGCCAAGAGCCGCACGCCCATGATCGTGCTGACTGCCGACACCCAGGCAGCAGCCATCCGGTCCAACTTCAAGATTGACCAGGACGCCCTGGCGCGCAGCGTCGGCGCGGTGGCCGAGCGGATCCACTCCCCTGAAACGGCCATCGCGGATACGGTCCGGGCCTTCCGTACTGCGGTGAACGAGCGCCGGACCGTGGTCCTCAGCCTGCCGCTGGACGTCCAAAGCGGAACCGCCGCAGACACGGTGAGTACCGTCGTCGTACCTGTTCCGGCCCCAATCCGTCCGAATGCCGGCGCCGTGAATCAGCTGGTGGAACTGATCTCCCACGCGAAGCGACCGGTGTTTGTGGCTGGACGTGGAGGCAGGGGCGCCCGGGATTCCATCCTGGCCCTGGCACGGCACGCCGGGGCGCTCGTAGCTACCTCGGCCGTGGCAAACGGCCTGTTCAACGGCGATTCGCACAATGTGGGCATCTCCGGCGGCTTTTCCTCTCCATTGACTGCGGAGCTCATCACCTCAGCAGACCTCATCGTCGGATGGGGATGCACACTGAACATGTGGACCATGCGTCACGGCCGGCTGATCTCGCCCGGAACAAAAGTGGTCCAGATTGATGTCGAGGATTCCTCGTTGGGCGCCAACAGGCAGATCGCCCTGGGCGTGCTGGGTGATTCCTCCCTCACGGCTGACGATGTGCTGGAAGCCCTGCGCAGGATCCAACCTGCCTCGGCGGAAAAATACCGCACCGAGCAGAATGCCCTGGCCATCAAACAGGGCGCACGGTGGAGGGACGTGGAAACACCCGACCTCGGCACTGCGACATCGATCGACCCGCGGGTGATCAGCCGGGAACTGGACTCGATCCTTCCGGCAGAGCGGATCGTGGCAGTGGACTCGGGCAACTTCATGGGTTACCCCAGCCAGTATCTGGCGGTACCGGACGAGTTCGGCTTCTGCTTCACGCAGGCCTTCCAGGCCATAGGCCTTGGGCTCTACACGGCGATTGGAGCTGCCGTTGCGCGGCCTGACCGGCTACCGGTACTGGGCGCCGGCGATGGTGGGTTCCTGATGGGCATCAGTGAACTGGAGACGGCCGTCCGGCTCAAACTGCCGCTGGTCTGCATCGTCTATAACGACGCAGCATACGGCGCCGAGGTCCACCACTTCGCTGAGTCTCACAGTCAGCAGGAGCTGGCCAGCGTGTCGTTCCCGGACACGGATATCGCGGCGATCGCCAGGGGATACGGGGCCGCCGGCGTCACTGTCCGGACGCTTGATGACCTGGAGCCAGTGCGGGAATGGGTCGCGGTCTTCCGCGACGGCGGGCAGGACCGCCCCTTGGTGATCGATGCGAAGATCGCCTCGGACGGTGGCTCCTGGTGGCTGGCGGAGGCTTTCCAGGGACACTGATCCCACCGGATAGGGAGACCGGGACACCTGCGAAGGGGCTGGGGCGTGACTTGCCCAGCCCCTTCGCAGCGTTGCTTAATTTGATGCGACGTTCACAGCTTTGCTTAATTTGATGCGACGACGGACATCGCGTAATGCTGGGCCTTCGGGCCCAGCAGCGCGTGCAGCTTGGTGAAGAGCTCCTGGGCGGCCAGTCCGTGCCAGTTGTCCGGCAGGTATTCTTCGGGGAGCCCGGGGTCCATATAGGGCAGCCGCCGCCACTGGGTGACCATGGGAACATAATCAGCGAAGGCCTGCTTCAGCAGTTCGGGCGACTCGGACTCTCCTTCATGCTTCTCCCACCGCTGGAGTACGGGTTGATGGCGTGCCAGGAATTCCGTATAAAGAGCCTCCAAAGAGGGCAGGTCCCACCATTGACCCACCTTTTCGTCGATGTGGCCGCCGCTAAGATGCGTTGCTTTGAAGAGGTCGACGTACTCCATGAGCTGGGCCCGCCGAAGCTGATGCTCCACTTCGTCCGCAAGATTTCCGGGAGCAATCCACAGTCCCGGGGAGACCTGTCCGCAGCCCACGCGGGTCAGGATGGTTCGGAGCCGGTGCCTGAGGTGCCGTTGCGCCTCGGGGACGGAGAAGGACGCCAGGAGCCAGCCGTCGTCTTTTTGGGCACGGCGGGGAGCGAAAATCCGCTCGTCACCGGCGCTGAACACATCCTCGAGTTCCGGTGAGAGCTTGTACGCCGCCGAGCCTCCACGTTTCAGGCTGACAAGGACTCCGCGCTTCTTGAGCCTCGACACCGAAGACCGCACGCCCGCTGATTCAACCCCCAGGTCCCCCAGGAGCTGGATGAGGTCCGCAACCGCAAACGTGCCGTCCTGGCTACGGGCATACAAGCCATACACGGTGACGATCAAGTGTTGATGGCGCGGCGTGGGAGAAACGTCGGGGACGGCATCGGCCTTTGCCATTCAGCGCTACCTCTATTGGTTCGGAGATCGATTTACAGTCATAGGCTACATCCCCGACTGCCCGCGGACTCACGACAGTACGCGCCATGCCGCGGCGCGATGAAAGCGTGCTAGATGAAGTTCAGGCCGGCCCAGGGCGTCGCCACCGGTGTCGTTCCTCCGAACACGGAACGGAACTCTTCATCGAGCAGGGCGCCCATGGACAGTTCCGGTGAGTTTTCCTTGGTCTCCTCAGAGCGTTTACCAGACATCTTTGTCTCCTAGTGAGGGCATGTGGAGCGGATCACCACTTGTGTCCGCCAAACCATGCATCGTGAGTCAATTTTATATCGCTACTGTGACGTTCGTAAATAGATCAGCATAACCATTTATCTGGTGATGGTTACGAGCGTCAGGATTCTGATATATTCTGGGCATCCGGATCATTGAGAGGAGCCCACCGTGGACCGCCTGT
Organism: Pseudarthrobacter sulfonivorans; assembly: GCF_001484605.1. NCBI lineage: Bacteria > Bacillati > Actinomycetota > Actinomycetes > Micrococcales > Micrococcaceae > Pseudarthrobacter > Pseudarthrobacter sulfonivorans. Next base: position 23,011 of record NZ_CP013747.1, read on the forward strand.
CCCAAATGAATCCCCGCGCCAGCGTGGAACGCACTGTTGAATGGGTGGATACGGATGCCTCCGGCCACCAGCACAACTCGGCAGTGATGCGCTGGGTTGAGTCCGCCGAGGCAGAGCTCTTCCTGCGCACGCTCCAGCTGCCCGACTACTTCCCGAGCGTTCCCCGCATTCACCAGGAGATCCACTTCAAGGCCAAACTGTGGTTCGGACAGCGGATCACGGCGTCCGTAGGTATTTCCAAGCTCGGCAGGACGTCGATGACGTACGCCTTCGAGATTCAGGGCCATCCGCACGATGGCCTGGCCGGCGGCCTGGCCGCTTTCGGAACTGTCACCGTGGCCCACGTACCGCCGGGCTCAGCCAAAGCGCAGCCGTGGCCTGCCGCCGTCGTGGACGCAGTGACACCCCCGCAATCCGCGGGGACGGCCGGCCCGTAACGCGAAGAAACCCCCGGCGACGCCTCCGCCCCCATCGGGCAGACACGGTCACCGGGGGTTCCCTTCCCCCAAACCAAACCTCCCGCCGTCGGGAGCCTGTACTCTGTGGACGCTACTGGCGGTCCTGGACCACGGCGATCCCCTGGATCTCGATCATGGCTTCCTTCTGCCAGAGTCGGGTGACGCCGATTCCGGCCATGGCCGGATATTCCGAACCCGCCATTTCACGCCAAATCCGCCCGATCTCCCTGCCGTTCGCCATGTAGTCATCCACATCGGTCAGGTAGATGGTGACGCTCACCAGGTCCTCCGGCTGCCCGCCCGCCGCCCGCAGAGTGGTCAAAACGTTCGAAAACGCCTGCCTGAACTGCTCCACAATGCCCCCGGGAACAATCTCCATATCGCCGTTCAGTGCGGTCTGGCCGCCCAGGTACACCGCATTCCCGGCAAGGATCCCATGGGCATAACCGGATGGCTCGGGCAGGGACTCGGGGTTGACTGTCTTCTTGCTCATGATGCTCCTCGCGAAGTCGGCTCTTGATTCTGTTTGAAAAGGCCCCTTGTTAGGGTCCTTGGCGTCGTGCTACCTTGAGCATATGTGACGACCGTAAAAAAGTCGACATATCAAAAACGAAGGGAATCACACGGATGAAACTGGCCACACTCCGCACCGGCGGAGACGCTACGACGGCGGCCCTCGGCTTCGGCGCCGATGCCTTCCTGCCGCTGCCCTACCCAAGTGTGGGTGCACTCCTGGCCGATCCCGCGTGGCGGGCCGTTGTCGAAGCAGCTGCCGCGGCGGCGACCGGCCCCGCCGGTTCACTGGCGGATGCCGCGACGATCGAGGCCCGCAACGCCGAATTTGCCCCTCTGGTGCCCAACGCCGGGAAAGTCATCTGCTGCGGGTTGAACTATGGCGACCACATCCAGGAGATGGGCAGGAACCTGCCCGACTACCCCACCCTCTTTGCCAAGCACGCGGACACGCTTACCGGTGCCCACGACACCATCGAAGTCCGGGGCAGCGTGAAAGTCGACTGGGAAGCTGAACTCGCCGTCGTCGTGGGCAGTCCCCTTTTCCGGGCGGATGAAGACCAGGCGCGACAGGCCATCGCCGGTTACACCGTGGCCAATGACCTTTCCATGCGCGACTGGCAGAACCGCACCCTGCAGTGGTTCCAGGGAAAGGCCTTCGACGCGACAACCCCGGTGGGACCCGTCCTGGTCACAGCTGACGACGTGAGCGGGGACTTCGAGGTCCGCGGATACGTCAACGGCGAGCTGGTGCAGTCAGGGAACACGGGAACGCTGGTCTTCGGCCCGGCCCGGCTCCTGTCCTACATTTCGCAGTTCACCAAACTTCGCCCCGGGGACCTCGTCCTCACGGGCACGCCAGGGGGAGTCGGGATGGGCATGACCCCTCCCCGGTTCCTGCAGGACGGAGACGTCCTGACCACCGAGATAGCAGGCATCGGACGGCTGGAAAACACAATCCGCATCCACACCAACGACGACGCAGCCGCCCCGCGCCCCGTCGTCGCCACCACAACCACCAAGGAGTAAAGACCATGACCGAGCTGACTGAGACCACCCAGTACCGCACCGAGGGAGACAACTCCATCTACGCCGGCGCCGACGGCAAAGTTGTTCCCGTTGTCACCCGGGCCGGGCAGGAAGACACCAACACGGCACAGTCCGGCGACTGCATCCGCGTATCCGGCGTTTCCATCCAGCACACCCCAGCCACCAAGATCTGGTTCGGACAGGTATCCAACACCCCGGGCTACCGCTCGCTCCCCCACCACCACGGCGAAGCCGAAACCGGCGGCTACGTCCTGCGCGGCCACGGCCGCATCTACTACGGCGAAAACTACTCCGAATACAAGGACATGAAAGCCGGAGACTGGGTCTTCGTCCCCCCGTTCATGCCACACGTTGAAGCAAACATGTCCGTCACCGAAGAACTCGTCTGGCTCACCACCCGCACGCCGGAAAACATCGTGGTCAACCTCGAGGACGTTCCGGATGACACCCTCGCCGACTACCGGCGCGCATAACGCCATGAACATCCCCGCCTCCGCCCCCACGATTACCTCCGCAACGTTTCTGCGCGCCATCGAATTGACACAGGTCCCGGCCCTGGTCCACGACGAAGCGTATGAGGCTGTCACGCAGTACGTTCCCTGGCCCAAGGCCTATGGCGGAGACATGGTCGCCCAATCAGCTGCCGCAATGATGCGTTCAGTTGACGGGGACCGGTCCCTGCACTCCATGCACAGCTACTTCATGCGCCCGGTGGATGTGGGATCAACTGTCCGGTACGAAGTGGAACACCTCCGTGATGGCCGCGGCTACTCCACCCGCAGCGTCCGCGGATACCAGAACGGCAAAACCGTCTTCGTAGCAATGGGTTCCTTCCAGGTTCCCGAAGACGGGGCCGACTACCAGCCCGTTACGCCCGGACAAGCCAGCGCCACTGAAATCGACCCGGAATCACTGCGCAGTGCCGCAGAAGTCCTTCAGGACGTCAATGGCCCTGCCGCCGAGTACTGGTCCACAGGACGCAGCTTCGACATGCGCCACGTCCCCGGCCCCGTTTACATTGAGGTGGAAGGCGGACGCGAGGCACACCAGGCCATCTGGGTGAAAGCCTTCGACGAACTGCCGTGCACCGGGGACCGGCAACTGGACGCCAACCTGCACCGCGTCGCCCTGGCCTACGTTTGCGACTACACCATCCTGGAGCCCCTCCTCAGGGCCCAGGGCCTGCACTGGTCCTCCCCCGGGCTCACGACGGCCAGCCTGGACCATTCCATGTGGTTCCACCGCGACGGCCGCGCAGATGAATGGGTGCTGTACGCACAAAAAGCAGTCTCCGGTCAAAGCAACAGAGGCATGGCCCTTGGCCACTTCTTCGACCGCGAAGGCCGCCTGCTCGCCACCGTCGCCCAAGAGGGCATGATCCGGCCTGGATCCTAATCCGACATCAGAATTACGAATCATAGAAGGAGTGGCCATGAGTACATCGGCCCATGTGGACACATTTACGCGGGACCACCTACCACCGGCAACGACGTGGCCGGCCCTTGAGTTCACCCTCCCGGAACTCCAGTACCCCGAACAGCTGAATGCAGCGGCCGTGCTGATCGATGACACCGTTGCCCACTACGGTGCCGACCGGCCGGCGCTCCGCACGCCCGACGACGAGGTCTGGACTTACGGCGAACTGCAGCTTCGGGCCAATCAGGCGGCCCAAGTGCTCACCGAGGATTTCGGCGTGGTTCCGGGCAACCGCGTGATGCTCCGGGGACCCAACAACCCGTGGATTGTCGCAGCCTGGCTGGGCGTGCTCAAAGCAGGTGCCGTCGTCGTCACCACCATGCCGATGCTGCGGGCCGCCGAGATCCAGACACTGATCCAGCTGACCAAGCCTGTCGTGGCGATCTCCGACCACCGTTTCCTGGACGACCTAGCCGCCGCTGCGGGCGCCGGCGTTGCCGTCATCGCCTATGGAGGCACGGGCACCGGAGATTTCGCCGCCCGCTGCTCCGAAAAGAGCGGAAACTTCACCACCATTGCAACGGCAGCAGACGACGTCGCGATACTGGGGCCCACCTCCGGCACCACCGGCGCCCCCAAGATCACCATGCATTTCCACCGGGACATCCTGGCGATCGCCGACACCTTTGGCCGCCACATCCTCCAGCCCACAGCCGAGGACGTCTTCGCGGGCTCGCCGCCGGTCGCATTCACCTTCGGGCTCGGCGGCCTGGTCATCTTTCCCCTCCGTTTTGGGGCCTCCGCGCTCCTTACTGAGCGCGCAGCGCCCGTCGAACTGGCAGAGAACGCGGCTGCGGCCGGTGCATCGATCCTCTTCACGGCACCCACTGCCTACAGGGCAATCCTCAAGGCCGGGCGCGGTGACCTGCTCAGCCGGCTGAGGGTCGCTGTCTCTGCGGGCGAACACCTGCCCAAGGAAACCTGGCAGGCTGTCTACGATGCCACCGGGGTCCGGTTGGTCAACGGCATCGGAGCCACGGAAATGCTCCACGTGTTCATCTCGGCAACCGGCGATGACAGCCGGCCCGGCGCAACGGGCAAGGCCGTCCCCGGATTCCGGGCGACCATTCTCGACGAGGACGGCTCCGAATTGGGCCCGAACCAGCCCGGCAGGCTTGCCGTCCTGGGACCCACCGGCTGCCGCTACCTCGATGACGAACGCCAATCCCGGTACGTCGCCCACGGATGGAACATCACCGGCGACACCTTCACCAGGGACGAGGACGGCTACTTCGTCTACCAGTCCCGCTCCGATGACATGATCGTTTCCTCCGGCTACAACATTGGCGCCCCGGAGGTGGAAGCCGCCATCAATCAGCACCCCGACGTCCTGGAGAGTGCCGTCGTCGGGCGGCCGGACCCGGAGCGCGGAACCGTAGTCTGTGCCTTCATCGTCCTTCGCGAAGACGTCGACGGCGACGAGGCCAAGCGCAAGGAAATCCAGGACTTCGTCAAGCAAACGATCGCCCCGTACAAGTATCCGCGCGATGTCCGGTTTGTTGCTGAACTGCCGCGCAACCCCAGCGGGAAGCTGCAGCACTTCAAGCTGCGGCAAATCCTCGAAAACAACAACGACCAGCTGGCCCACGCGGCAGCACCCCAGGCCTAGAAGGGACCGATCCATGAAGATCGCAATCGTCGGAGGCGGCCCCGGAGGCCTGTACTTCGCAGCACTGATGAAGCAGCTCGACCCGTCACACAACATCACACTCTGGGAACGCAACGCCGCCACGGACACCTTTGGTTTCGGCGTCGTGTTCTCCGATGAAACCCTAGGCGGCATCGGCAACGCCGATCCCGTGGTTGCCGAATACATGAGCCGCCGCTTCGCCCGCTGGTCGGACATCGACATCCACTTCCGCGGAGAGGCCGTGACCGTGGGCGGCCAGGGGTTCGCTGCCATGAGCCGCAAGGAACTGCTGGAACTGCTGCAGCGCCGCTGCATCGAACTCAACGTCGACGTGCGGTTCAGCACCGTTGCTCCGCCGATCGAGGAACTCGAGGCCGGCTACGATCTTGTGCTGGCCGCGGATGGCGTCAACTCGCAGATCCGGGCCAAGTACGCCGACTCCTTCCAGCCCGACCTGGACCCCCGCACCAACAAGTTCATGTGGCTCGGGACGGACCAGGTGTTCGAGGCCTTCAAGTTCTTCGTGAAGGAAACCGAGTGGGGCGTCATGCAGATCCACGGCTACCCGTACTCGGATGAGGGTTCAACGTTCATCGTGGAAATGCACGAGGACGTCTGGCACGCGGCGGGCTTCGACGAGACCGCCAACGAGGCCTTCCCCCCAGGGGTCTCGGACGAAAAGGCGATCGCCAAGGTCCGCTCGATTTTCGCCGAGGAACTGGACGGCTACGAGGTGCTGTCCAACAACTCCAAGTGGATCAACTTCACCACTGTCCGCAACGAGAGCTGGCGCCACAACAATGTGGTGTTGCTCGGCGACGCCGCCCACACCGCTCACTTCTCCATCGGTTCCGGCACCAAGCTCGCCATGGAGGACTCGCTGGCCCTGGCCGCCTGCCTGCACGAGCACCCGGATGTTGAGTCGGCATTGGTGGCCTACGAGGCCGAGCGCCGGCCCGTGGTCGCTTCCACGCAGCGTGCAGCGCAGGCTTCGCTGGAGTGGTTCGAGCGCATCGGCCAGTACAAGGACCAGGATCCCACGCAGTTCGCCTTCAACCTGCTCACCCGCAGCCGCCGCATCACGCAGGAAAACCTGCGCCTCCGCGACCCCGGGTTCGCCGACGCCGTGGACCGCGACTTCGCCGCATCCCAGGGCCTCGCCGAGGTTGCACCGGCCATGTTCCAGCCGTACCGCATCGGCGGGCTGGAGCTGAAGAACCGCATTGTGGTCTCTCCGATGGACATGTACTCAGCCGTGGACGGCATCCCCGGCGACTTCCACAAGGTCCACCTCGGATCCAAGGCACTCGGCGGTGCCGGCCTGGTCATGACCGAAATGGTCTGTGTTTCTGAAGCCGGCCGCATCACCCCCGGCTGCAGCGGGCTATACACGGACGGCCAGCGCGATAGCTGGAAGGAGATCGTGGACTTCGTTCACAGCCGTTCAACCGCCAAGATCGGCGCCCAACTGGGCCACTCGGGCCGCAAGGGCTCCACCAAGCTCATGTGGGAAGGCATGGACCAGCCACTCGAGTCCGGCAACTGGTCCACGGTGGGCCCTTCGGCTCTGCCGTACGGTCCTGACAACCAGACCCCCGCTGAGCTGGACCGGGCGGGCATGGACGCCATCAAGGCTGAGTTCGTCGCCTCGACCCTCCGCGCCGGGCAGGCAGGTTTCGACCTCCTCGAAATCCACGCCGCCCATGGCTACCTGCTGTCTTCCTTCCTTTCGCCGGTCTCCAACAAGCGGACCGACGAATACAGCGGCAGCCTGGAGAACCGGCTGCGGTTCCCGCTGGAAGTGTTCGACGCCGTCCGCGCGGCGTGGCCTGCCAGCAAGCCTGTGACGGTACGCATCTCCGCCACAGACTGGATCGAGGGCGGCAACACCTCCGACGATTCGGTCGAAATTGCCCGGGCCTTCGTCGCCCACGGTGCTGCCGGCCTGGACATCTCCACTGGCCAGATTGCCAAGGAAGAAAAGCCGGCCTTCGGCCGCAGCTACCAGACGCCGTTCGCCGACCGTATCCGCCAGGAAGTTGCCGCGCCGGCAGGCGTGGCCGTGATCGCCGTCGGCGCCATCTCCACGTACGACGACGTCAATTCCGTCCTGCTTGCGGGCCGGGCCGACCTCGTGGCACTGGGCCGTACGCACCTGTACGACCCGCAGTGGACACTGCATGCGGCCGCCGAACAGGAATACCACGGCCCCGGCGCCCAGTGGATTCCCCAGTTCAGGGCGGGTCGCCGCAAGCCACCGAGCTCCCGCACCGATGCCGTGCGGCCCCGTCTGTCCCTCCTGCGGGAGCCGGACGCCGAGGCAACACCGGCGCACCTCCGCTGGACACCCGACACCTTGGCCAAGGAACCCTCCCTGCTTCCGCAGTAGGTAGCACGTCAAAGTCCTGTGGGTCTGCCCCGAGAAGGGGCAGGCCCACAGGACTGTGAGGGCGGGACCGGGAATTCCATAAAGACTGCACGAGGAGAAGATTTGAAACGCATTGGCATCGTGGCCGAGTTAGGCCAGGAGACCAGGGTGGCAGCGACGCCGCCCACCGTCAGGGAACTGATGGAGTTAGGCTACGAGGTCGTGGTGGAGAAGGGCGCCGGGGAGCCAGCGTCCTTCCCTGATGACGCCTATGCCGCGGCGGGTGCACTGGTTGTCGGTGCGGACGAGGCATGGGGCGCCGAAGTGGTGCTGAGGGTGAACCCGCCCACTGAAGAAGAGATCGACCGCCTCGCCGACGGCGCAACTTTGATCGGGATGCTGAGCCCGGCTCTGCGGCCGGATCTTGTAGAGGCGCTGGCGGAACGGCCGATTACGGCGTTGGCGTTGGATGCGGTGCCGCGGATTTCGCGGGCGCAGTCGATGGACGTCCTGAGCTCCATGGCGAACATCGCCGGGTACCGGGCAGTCATTGAGGCGGCGCACGAGTTCGGCCGGTTTTTCACGGGACAGGTGACCGCTGCTGGCAAAGTACCCCCGGCAAAGGTCCTGATCGCGGGGGCCGGTGTCGCCGGTCTGGCGGCGATCGGTGCGGCGTCCAGCCTGGGCGCCATTGTGCGGGCAACGGATCCGCGGCCGGAGGTCGCCGATCAGGTGAAGTCGATCGGCGGGACCTACCTCAAGGTTGAGGTCGAGGAAGAGATGAAGTCCTCCGACGGGTATGCGAAGGCCACGTCCGAGGCGTATAACGCCCGTGCTGCGGAGATTTACACCGAGCAGGCGGCTGATGTGGACATCATCATCACCACGGCCCTGATCCCGGGCCGGCCGGCGCCGAAGCTGCTCACAGCCGAGGACGTGGCCGGCATGAAGCCGGGCAGCGTGATCGTTGACATGGCCGCCGGGCAGGGCGGCAACGTGGAAGGCTCCGTCGCCGGGGAACGCATAGTCACCGACAACGGCGTGGTCATCCTGGGCTACACCGACCTGCCGGGCCGGCTGCCTGCCCAGGCCTCCCAGCTATACGGGACGAACATGCTGAACCTGCTCAAGCTCCTAACCCCGGAGAAGGACGGGGTCCTGCGGATCGATTTCGACGACGTCGTCCAGCGGTCGGTGACCGTGGTGCGCGAGGGTGAGAAGACCTGGCCGCCGCCCCCGGTCCAGGTCTCCGCCGCGCCGGTGGTGAAGGCCGACGCCGGGACGGCCGCCGAGAGTACGGCACCGAAGAAGAAGGCCGGCCTCAGCCCGGCCGGCAAAGTGGGTCTCTTTGCCGCGGGCATCGCGGTGCTGTTCCTGGTTAACGCGGTTGCCCCTGCGCCGCTGCCGCAGCACTTCACGGTGCTGATGCTTTCGATCGTGGTCGGGTTCTATGTCATCGGGAAAGTCCACCACGCCCTGCACACCCCGCTGATGTCCGTCACCAACGCGATCTCCGGGATCATCGTCGTCGGCGCGCTGCTGCAGGTCACCTCCGACAACCCCGTCATGCAGGTCCTCGCCGCCGTCGCGGTCCTGCTGGCCAGTATTAACATTCTCGGTGGCTTCGCCGTCACCCGGCGGATGCTGGCGATGTTCTCCCGCGGTGAGAAGGCACGTTCATGAGCGCCGTCACCGAAGCAGCAGCAGGAATTCTATCGAGGAGTTTTACCGTGTCTGACACCGTCTCCGGTCCGTTGACCGCCGACTCCATTGCGGGGGCGGCCTATATCGTCGCGGCCCTGCTGTTTATCCTCAGCCTTGCCGGGTTGAGCAAGCACGAGAAGGCCCGCGCCGGGGTCATCTATGGAATCACGGGCATGGTCATCGCCCTGGCGGCGACCATCTGGCTGACCCTCCAGGATGCCTGGGGTACCGGCCACGGCCTGACCGGGCTGGTGCTGCTCCTGGCCGCGGTCCTGGTCGGCGGCGCCATCGGGCTCTGGCGCGCGCGGGTCGTGGAAATGACCGGCATGCCCGAACTGATCGCTTTGCTGCACAGCTTCGTTGGCCTCGCCGCGGTGCTGGTCGGCTGGAACGGGCATTTAGAGGCCCCTGACCTGTCCGCGGATCTGACAGCCATCCACCATGCCGAGGTGTTCATCGGGGTGTTCATCGGCGCGGTGACCTTCACGGGCTCGATCGTGGCGTTCCTGAAGCTCTCGGCCCGGATGAAGTCCTCACCGCTGATGCTGCCCGGCAAGAACGCCATCAACCTCGGCGCCCTAGCAGCGTTCATCGCCCTGACCGTCTGGTACGTCAACGACTCCCAGCTCTGGCTCCTCATCGTGGTCACCCTCCTTGCCCTCGGGCTGGGCTGGCACCTGGTGGCCTCGATCGGCGGCGGCGACATGCCCGTCGTCGTGTCCATGCTCAACAGCTACTCCGGCTGGGCCGCCGCCGCCGCGGGCTTCCTGCTCAACAATGATCTCCTGATCATCACCGGCGCCCTCGTCGGCTCCTCGGGTGCCTACCTGTCCTACATCATGTGCAAGGCCATGAACCGGTCCTTCATCTCCGTGATTGCCGGCGGCTTCGGCATTGCGGCCCCCGCCGCGGCCGATGCCGAGTACGGTGAGCACCGCGAAATCACGGCCCAGGCAACCGCGGAGATGCTGACCAACGCCTCCAGCGTGGTCATTACACCCGGCTACGGTATGGCCGTCGCCCAGGCGCAGTACCCCGTCGCCGAACTCGCCCACCAGCTGCGCGAACGCGGCGTAGACGTCAGGTTCGGGATCCACCCGGTCGCAGGGCGTCTGCCCGGGCACATGAACGTGCTCCTCGCCGAAGCCAAAGTCCCCTACGACATCGTCCTGGAAATGGACGAAATCAACGACGACCTCGGCGACACCTCAGTCGTCCTCGTCATCGGAGCCAACGACACCGTCAACCCCTCCGCCGCCGAAGACCCGGGAAGCCCCATCGCCAGCATGCCCGTCCTCAGGGTCTGGGAAGCCGAAAACGTCATCGTGTTCAAACGCTCCATGGCCGCCGGCTACGCCGGCGTCCAAAACCCCCTGTTCTACCGGGAGAACTCCCAGATGCTCTTCGGCGACGCCAAACAACGCGTCGAAGACATCCTCCGCGCCTTCTAACGGAAGGCCACCTGCTGTTTTCGGTCAGCCTCGTCCCAGACCGGCAAGCACATCAACCCGCAGCTAGAACCGCGCCACTACGAAGGGCAATTGCGATGACCAGAATGTTGATTATTGGACCCCCCGGTTCCGGAAAAGGAACGCAAGCGGAACGTATTTCCGAGCGCCTCGGCGTCGTGGCGATTTCCACCGGCGATATCTTCCGCGCCAACGTGAAGGGTGAGACGCCGCTGGGCGTCGAGGCCAAGAAGTACATGGATGCCGGGGACTTCGTTCCGGACAGCATGACGAACAGGATGGTGCGGGACCGCCTCAGCGCGAGCGACGTCGAAAGCGGCTTCCTGCTGGACGGTTACCCGCGCACCACTGCACAGGTGGATTATCTCGACGGGATTATGGCCGAAGGCGGCCAGAGCCTCGACGTCGTGCTCCAGCTGACCGCTGACGACCAGGAACTCGTTGCACGACTTCTGGGCCGTGCTAGGGAAACGGGACGGAGCGACGACAACGAAGCCGTCATCCGCCACCGGCTCGACCTGCACCACGAGCAGACGGAGGCAGTTGTGGCCAAGTATGCCGAACGCGGCATACTGACCCAAGTGGACGGCATCGGCGGCGTCGACGAGGTCACCGACCGCGTCATGCAGGCCATCAAGGCAGCCGGATTCGGATCGAAGTCGCCCGAATTGCTATTGCGGCAAATCTGCGCCGCAACGTGACTGAAGAGGATGAGCGCACATGTCCAATTCACATGAAATTTATGCACACACTGAGCCTGGAGCGCCCCTGACCTGCGCATACACCGTGTTTATTGGTGGGCTCCGGTCCCACACACCTCGCTCTGAGCCACTGGCCCGCAGGCCCTTCAATCCGGCGCGACGCCGGGCGGCCGCAGTCGGTTTCCCCCGCAAGTCATGTCAAAAACCACGCCCGGAACATGAAGAGATGTCATCGGAAACGGGCGAGGAGCGGAAACGAAAAGCGACAGGGCTACCCAGGCAGGCTACGAATCTAAACACGACGATGGACGCCGACTTTCCCGCGAGGGTCATGTCGCCCTGACCGCCTGGACGCATGAACTGGAATCAACAGTGTGCAGGAAGGGGATAAGTCGCAGCCGCACAGCCGCCCGTTTTCAGAGTGTGCACAATGTACACACCCCCTTTGGCCGGACAAAGGCCACGTTCCCGCTCCCCCAGGCAACCGAACGAAGCGAGACTCAGCGAGAAAGACTCAGGAAACGTCGTCCAGGTCATGTCATCAACACAGCGGCGGTACATGAATAGGTGAAAGACCTACCACTGTCAGCAGAAGCCAGGAAGGAGACATAAATACCCCCAGATCCCAGCTGGCGGGGGGCCCACCAGCCAGGGCCCTGACCCGTCACCCACACAATGTCATAGGCGCGCACGGCGCCAGGCACACTGCGCAGCCGGCCTCAGGGGGGCCAAGGAGGGTAAATGTACGCACATCAGAAGCAATAAAACGCCTCTGACGTGGGAAAACGTGCCCGAGGTGGGACTCGAACTGCATTCCAGCCCTTGCAAACACTGGGCACCCGCGGAAACATGCGGAATCCGGCCCGATCCGACCTAGGTACGACCCAGTCCGACGGCAAAAGTGTGCACAATGTGCACACCTCCAAAATCGCTTTTCTGCGCCTTCCAAACGTCAACCGCGCCCCCAATACGGGAACGCGGTTGACGTTTGCGCTTGCGCGAGTTTGGACTGCCTACGGAACCAGTCTTAGGTTGTAGGTGACGCCACCTGCCAGAGCCCGAACACTCAGGCGCACGTAGGCCGGCCCACGCAACAATGTAGACGGTCATGGCTGTGACACCTCCTTCTCCCATCTCATGATCTCCTCGGCAGACATGCACATGACTATGCCACGAAGCCGCAAGCGGCTTTCCGATAGGCGCAGTTCTGGATCAATGTACCGCCAAAGTGGATGTTGTTGGCCTTGCTGCCGGTGCCGGTGTTGCCGGTAAGGTCCGCGCCGGCTGCAACCGGGAGTCCAAGACGTAAAAAGGGCTCGGTCGTACCGGGGATGCCGCTGACCGTGTTGTTCTTGACCTGGATCGGAACCGCGTCAGTGGCAGTGTTCTCGGACCGGACGAGTATCTGACCTAAGAGCCTGAGGGTATTTCCTTTGATCGGGCATTCGTACAGCCGGAAGTAGCACCCGTCCGACCGGAATGCCGAGACGCCGGAGGTGATATCCGTCAGTACCGAATCGACCAGATGGAACTTCGCCGGATTCCATGCTGCCCAGATGGTGAGATAGCCGTGCCAAGTTCCCTGAAGAACAGGGCGCTGGACGAACTTTGGTACCAGCCACCAGGCCCACAGCCATTTATCGAACAATGCGAAGAGTGCAAATACCACCAAGGGAACGGCACTTACAAAGCGGCTCCATAGGGCTAGTAACTGCAATCCATTGATGAGGTTAACCGCAGAGGCTTTCGCGACTGGCTCTGAATGGCTGCTGCCGGGGCGGGATTCACCGCGGATTCTTAGCTTGCACTGAGCTTAGGACCGGCTGGAGAAGTGACGGGAGTCTCCGTCCCGCTATGTGGAACGCGAAACTATGTCCCGCCAATAGGGCCCGCGTAGGGTGGTTGGAAGTAGCGCTGATCGAGTACGCCCGCGTCAAGAAAATGTCATCCCGGGTCAAGATTAGTTTCGGACGCTCTGATGGTGAGGCGTGAGGCTGCCATGGAGGATTACGGACGCCGCTCCCAATGCAGCCACATCCGGACCGGTCCCGCCGAGCTCTACGGTGACAGTGTGTACTCCACGCGTGAACGAAGCGTTATCGGTGAGTTTTCTGAGCTGCTTCGCGTACCGTTTGCCCTCGGCTGCGAAACCCGGACCAGTGAGCTGGATCCAATCGAGGTCGAGTACATTGGCCAGTCCGAGCAATACTGAGGAAACCCGGTCAACTGACCGAGTAATCAGCGCTTCAGCCTGAGGCATGCCCTTACTGAGGCCTTCTAGTACGTTCTTGTAGATTACTGCTTCGTTCGGTTCGTCGCGGACGCCAAACAACGCGGCCAGCTTTGGGTCCGCTTGTACTTGGCGCACGATCCCCCGAGGAGTCCCTACAGTCTCGAGACATCCGCTCGCCCCGCACCAGCACTCCACACCGTCGGGCTCAACGACAACGTGGCCGAGCTCACCGGCATTGTCGGAGGCGCCGCGGAACACGGCTCCGTTGATCACGATGCCGGCGCCTATTCCCTGGGCCATGTACACCGTCATGAAGTCGCGTGCAGCCGTGGTGCCCCTGGACCAGAAGGTGCCTAGCGCCACGCAATTCGCATCGTTTTCGACGACGACCGGGATACGGCACTGCAGTTCAAGCTCGGCGGCAGTGTCGAATTGTTCCCAATTCTTAGCAATTGTCGGGTCGGCACCCCAGCCCAGCGGCCCTCGACGGCGCCCACTTGAAGCTACCCCTACACCCATGATCGATGACGGTTGAAGCCCGCGTTTTTCGAGTAAGTGGCGTATGGCCTCAGCAACACGAGCGACGACATTTGGTGGAGGTTCGACACCCATCCCTGGGATATCGACGCGCTCTATCAGCGTCCCGCTGAGGCCGCAAAGCACTATGACGATCGTCGGGACATCGAGGGCCACACCGACGGCGTACAGGACCCCGGTGTTTAGTTTGAGCAGGGTGGGGCGCTTGCCGCCGGTCGACCTGCCTTGGCCCGCTTGGATGACAATTCCCTCAGCAAGGAGCTCCTTCACGATCTTCGAGATCGTCACCTCGGTTAGGGAAGACTTTTGCGCGAGTTCCACCCTCGAGATGCTTTCGCTGGAGCGAATAAGGTCAAGCACAGCGCTGCGCGTCTCAGCGTAGGACCGGCCCTTGAGTCGACGCGGAGTGATCTCGTTCATGATGCCATGCAATTTACACCACTCGAACAACCCCCGCTTAACGGCGTCCCTGACGTACGACGCCGCGGGCTTCGCACACGAGGTTCCTCAAAAACCCGCTCCTCGGGCCAACTCACGGCGAACATCCAAAAACTCTCAATTGTAGCGTCTCCTGTCTGACCCTGAGGGCGATTCGGCCGTGGTGGCGGACTTCAAAACAACCTCGTCGAACTTTCTTAACCAACTATTGCAAAGTAGTGACTTTCATCATACTCTTTTGAAAGCGCCGCTGACGGCGTTGCCCCGGCGGGAATTCCCTGGACACAAGAGGGCTCAAGAATTGGAGGAACAAAGGTGTTTCAAGCAAAGCGACGGCTGATCCGTTCGGCGTTAGTAACAACGGGCTTCTTAGCCGCCGGCGCACTCGCGCTGAGCGGATGCTCAGCCTCGGCGCCATCCAACGACGGCGGATCGGCGACCGAGGGGACCATCCAGTGGTGGAGCTGGACGCCTGACAATGATTTGGCCCAAAGGGAAATTGCCGAGTTCAACAAGGAGTTCCCCAACATCAAGGTCACCTTCAAGAAGGTGCCCAATGCCGACTACACCGGTGTACTTCGTCCTGCCCTAGCGTCCAACGACGGTCCCGATGTCTTCACGGTTGCGGCGAGCGGGGCTGTGGGCCCGGTGAATGTTTTCGCCCCGTATGCGCAGGACCTTACGCCGGCGATAGCTGAGAAGCTTGGGAGCGACTGGAAGTCGCAGATCGCGCCGACCATGGCGGACGCCTTTACTGTTCAGGGCAAGCTCGCCGGTCTCCCGTGGGCCAAGCAGGGCGCCGGGAAGATGTGGATCAACAAGGATCTTTTTGACAAGTACGGGCTTTCGGCGCCGACCACGTTGCAGGAGTGGGTCAAGGTATGTGAGACATTCCGGGCCAACGGTCATGGTTGCTTCAAGGAGGGAGTTGGTGGCAGCGGTTTCGACGTTGACACGCTGCACTCGATCGCGAACAGCGTGGAGCCCGGCGTTTTCACAGCTGCTGCTCGCGGTGAAAAGAAATGGACAGACCCTGCCATGGTCAAGGCCTGGGAGATCTTCAAGCAGCTCTCGGAGAATGGCATTCTCGACGAAGGCGCGGTGGGCGTGCAGCAGTATCCAGACGTTAACAACGCCTTCCTTACCGGCAAGGTTCCCATGGTTCAGATGGGCTACTGGTATTCGCAGTACGCCACCGTCAACAGCCTCACCGCTGCGCTCTCGGGCGCAGGTGTTCCTGCGGAAACCCCGAAAATCACGATTGTTCCGGTGCCGTTCCCGGACGTCGCCGGCAAGGGTAACCCCAGCACGGTCTTCAGTGATCCCGATGCCGCCCAAGCTGTAAACACCAAGTCCAAGTCCCGCAGTGCCGCAACAACCTTCGCCCTGTGGCTTGGTGGTAGCAAAGCGGGCCAGCAGGTCGTGGCGAACAACGTCGACTCAATTCCTACACTCAAAGGCGTAGAAGCAGCTTGGGACTCCGTCCAGCTAGTCAATCCCGAGGTCCAGACTCCACTGCTCCGGGAGTTCGCGAAGGAAACCGCGGAATCGACTGAACCGCGCCAACAGAGCCTGGCGGCTGTTCATATCCAAGCCGTTATAGATGCCAACCAGGCATTGCTCACCGGGCAGCGCAGTCCCAGCCAAGTCGCAGAAGATGTTCAAAGTGTGGCCGACGCAAACCCAGTGAGCAAGTGACCCATGGGCAAAAATAGCACCACGCTAACCGCCGTGGAACACCCACCACACGACGGACATGCAGGCGGTCACGCCAATAGGGCTGGACGTCCAGGCCTCGGAGCCTCCGGCCGGGGAAAGCGGGTCGATCGCAGATTCGGATTCCCATGGATCTTACCGGCGATGGTGGTCTCGGTAGGCGTCCTTTACTACTGCATCGGTTACACCGGCTACATCTCCACATTGAGCTGGGACGGCGCCAGTCCTCAACCGATTCCGATCGGAACCCAGAACTACACACGCCTCTTCGAGGACCCGGTGTTCTGGAAGTCGATCGCGCACACAGGTATCTTCTTCGTAGTTACCTTCGCAGTCCAGGTCGGGCTTGGGATGTTTTTCGCCATCCTCCTGCATTCGAAAGTGCAGCTGGGCGTCCTCTACAAGGTCCTGATCTTCATCCCTGTGGTCCTGGCCCCTGCCACCATGGCGCCCGTTTTCCGACAGATATACGCCCCCGAAGGGCAATTGAACCAACTGATCCAGGCCTTTGGCCCGCGTGACTTTGACTACGCATGGCTGGCCGACCAAAACACCGCACTAATGGTCGTAATGTCCGTTGCGATCTGGCAGTCCACCGGCGTCGTGTTCGTGCTGTACTACGCAGCGATGAGCCAGATTGAGCCCGACGTCATGGAGGCGGCCCGACTGGACGGAGCAGGGAACCTGCGCATCATCCGGTCCATCATCTGGCCCGGCGTCCGAGGGACTACATTGGCAATCGCGATCCTCACAGCGATAGGTTCGCTCAAGACTTTCGACTGGCCCTTCCTCGTCACCCAGGGCGGGCCTGCATATGGCACCGAGTTCCTCGGGACGCAAATCTACCGCGTCAGCGTGGCCCTTTCACAGGTCGGCTATGGCGCCGCTCTCTCGATCGTTCTCCTGGTCCTGGCACTTAGCGTTGCCATCGTCCTGAACATCGCCGGCAAGGATAAGGAGGCCTCCCGTGTTTGAGGTCCGCACTTGGTACACCAGAGGAGCTCTCCAGCTCGTGTTGACGCTGATGGTGGTGCCCTTCGCATTCCCACTCATTGCCATGGTCCAGGGGTCCCTGGCCGGAAGCGGCTGGGGAAACTACGCAACAGTCCTCTCACTCGGGCTGCTGCCACGGTTCTTCATCAACAGCATTCTGGTCTCCGTGGCTGTCCTCGCACTGGTGCTGGTATGCACGCTCACCGCGGCGTTCGGTTTCTCAAAACTTCACATCCGTGGCAAGGAACTCTTTTTCTGGATGCTTCTGGGCGCCCTAACCCTGCCCGAAGTAGTGCTGCTAGCCCCGCTGTTTGCAACAGTGACTGCCGCTGGCGCCTACAACTCGCTATGGGCGGTGATCGTTCCTGCTGCGGCCCTGCAGATTCCATTCTCCGTGCTTCTGGCCCGCAACTTCGTAGACGGCATCCCTAACGAACTGATTGAGGCGGCCAGGGTTGACGGAGCAAATACCTGGCAGGCTTTCCGCCACATCATCATGCCGCTGACACGCCCGATCGTGGCAGCCATCGTGGTGTTGGTATTCATCAGCTCCTGGAACGGATACCTTCTCCCGCTGCTGTTCCTGCAGACTCCCGAACAGCAGACCATCACGCTCGTCCCGCAATACTTCGTCGGGCAATTCAACAACGACCAAACCAAGGTCCTCGCAGCCGCGGTCCTCACCGCATTGCCAGTACTGATCGCCTACATCAGCCTCCAAAAGTTCTTCGAACGTGGCCTCGCCGCCGGTGCTTTGAAGTAGCCAGAAACCACGAAAGAGTCCACCATGCCTCACGCACGAATCGATATGCACCGCGCCCTCCAGCCGAAGATGGCTGACATCAGCGCTGCCATCCTCCGCGGGATGGTCACCGGCTTTGAGATGCCCGAAGACGACCTGTTCCAGATTTTCCGGCTCCACGAGCCAGGCGAGCTCGTCTACTCACCCACGTTCCCCAACCAGCAACGCGATGACATCATCTTCATCGAACTCGTCGCCCAGAACGTCTACAACGACGAGCAGAAACAACGGACCATGGCCGCGATCGTGGACGAAGTCTCAGCCCTCGGGATCAAACGGGACAACCTGCTCCTGGTACACGTCGAGGTACACGGCGCCGCCTGGTACGCGCCGGAACCTGTCTAACCATAACTACTTCCACACCTCCTAAGGAGAACTACCGCATGTCTTTCGCTCCACAACTCGCTGACGGTCAGCGATCCCAGATACTCATCGGCGGTCCAGCCCAGGCCCAACCAACCTTGCTGTTCGAGACCAATAGACTCCAGATCGAAGCACCGAACTGGTCACTCGACGGCAAGACCCTCTACCTGAACGGAAACGGCCTTCTCTGGGCACTGGATGTCGCAACTCCGGAGTCAGGGCTTCGGCAGATCGATTACGACGCACTTCCCGAACTTAACAACGACCACGTTCTGGACCCCGACGGAGAACACATTTTCCTATCGGCAAATGACGGACACATCTATCGCGCTGCCCTGACCGGGGGCGCAGCCGAGCGGGTCACGCCCGACGACGGCATGTGGCACTTTCTCCATGGAGTCTCGCCCGACGGCAAACGCCTTGCCTACGTTGAACTCAAGGAATTTGGAGACCCCGGCCAGCTTGCCGTTTTGCCCGTATCGGGCGGAGAAGTAAAACGCCCGGACACCGGGAACGCACACCTCGACGGACCTGAATGGTCATCCGACGGACAGTGGATCTACTACAACACAGAGGCGTTCACGACCGCGCCAGGGCACGCTCAGCTCGCGCGAATCCACGACACCAGCGGCGCAGTCGAGCGACTCGTCACCAGCGGGACTGTGGACTGGTTCCCCCACCTGTCCGCCGACAATGGCTCAGCCGCATATATCTCCTTCCCGCCCGGAACCCTGGGTCACCCGGGGAACCTCGACGTCGAAGTCATAGTCGTCTCCCCCGAGGACTGGTCAACTCCGATCCAACGCTATCCGGTGTTCGGCGGACAGGGCACGATCAACGTCAACAGCTGGTCACCCGATGGCACGCGCTTCGCCTTCGTCGCCTACCCGATTGCCTGAGATGGAAATGACCTTCAAGCAGCAGGCGAATTGGCTTAGGACCCTCGGCTCCACCGGCCTAACAGTTTCCGCCGTCGCCGCCGGCGGAGGCCCCATAGGCAGCATGCCGGAAATGTTCGGGTACGACGTGCCCACCGAACAGGCAGTGGACCTTGTGACAAAACTGCTTCGCAGCCCGGTGCGCGTCATTGACACCTCAAACGGATACTCGAGCGGCGACAGCGAACGAAGAATAGGACAGGGCATCGCCCGCGCGGGCGGCCTGCCCGCCGACTACCTCATCTCCACTAAGACGGATGCAAAGGACGGCGACTACTCTGGCAAGCGCGTCCGTCAGTCGATTAAGGAGAGCATGGAGCGTCTCGGCATCGACAAGCTGCCTCTCGTATACCTCCACGATCCGGAGTACGCCCTCGACCAAGGGCTTGACGCTCCCGGAGGTGCGGTGGAAGTACTTGTCGAGCTCCAGCGCGAAGGCGTCATCGGAGCACTGGGCGTGGCCGGTGGTGACGTAAAGGTAATGCACCAGTTCCTGGACCTGGGCGTGTTCGACGTACTCCTCAACCACAACCGCTGGACCCTAGTCGACCGCAGCGCCGGTGCACTGTTCGACCGGGCTTCCGCGGCAGGGATGGGCGTCGTTAACGCCGCCTACCTCGGTGGAGGACTGCTGGCCAACCCACACGGCCAACGCATGTACGGCTACCGCCCTGCGTCTGACGCGACGATCAACGCCGCCGTCGCCCTCGAAGGGTTGTGCCGCCAGTGGGGAACCGACCTCGCCACTGCCGCGCTGCAATTCTCGTTGCGCGATCCTCGCATTCACATGTCAGTAGTCGGGATCAGCAAACCGCAGCGCATCGACCCGCTTCTCGTATCTGCCAATACGGAACTCCCCGAAGAGTTCTGGGCCGCAGCCGAAAAACTGACACCCGACGCCTCCAACTGGCTCGACCAGGTCGATCCATGATCGAGCCGACGAAACCCGATCTACGAATGATGCTCGAAGAAATCCGAGGCCAGGTTGCTGACCGGACGCTCGAACGCTTCGACCATGAGGACGCAAGGAGGATCGGATCAGCGGCCGCTGCCGTGGCAGAACGTGATCACTTGCCCATCGTGGTCGCAGTGTCCCGGGGAACGCAGCGCGTATTCCACGCCGCGTTCGCCGGGACCACCGCCGAGCACGACGACTGGGTGCGCCGAAAGATCAATACCGCCCTCCGCCATGAAATTCCGAGTCTCGAATTCGTCCTTCGGCAAGAGCTCTCCGGCCAAACTCCCGACTGGCTCGACCAACGTAAATTCGCGATTGCCGGCGGAGCCGTGCCGATCATCGTCGCCGGAATCACGGTAGGCGCCATAGCGGTCTCCGGCCTGGTGGGATCCATTCGAGAGGACCACGACCTCGCCATGGATGCACTACGGGTAGCCGCCAAGCGACGCTGAGCCGTGACATTCACGAAACGTGCGCACAGTCACCTAGGACGAACCAGTCCGATTCAATCTGTATTCAAACGCCACTTGAGGACACAATGTCTTATTCCATCCAGCTGTACACGCTCTGGAACGCCATCCAGGACGACCTGCCCGGCACCATACGCAAAGTCGCGGAAATCGGCTTCACGCAGGTTGAACCATACAACTTCGTGGCTACCGCCACGGAACTCGGCGCCGCGCTGAAAGAGAACGGCCTCACCGCCCCGTCCGGCCATGCACCCCTGCTCAGCCAGGACCAGGACGAGATCTTCGCCGCTGCCAAGGAATTGGGCATCAGCACCGTCATCGACCCTTACCTTCCCGCCGAGCACTGGCAATCCGCCAGGGACATCCAGGCCACAGCCTCGAGCCTCAACGCCGCAGCCAAGAAGGGCGCCGAATACGGCATCCGTGTCGGCTACCACAACCATGCGTGGGAACTCGAGTCCATTATCGAGGGTCGCACCGCACTGGAATACTTCGCCGACCTCCTCGACCCCGAACTGGTTCTGGAAGTCGACACCTACTGGGTCGCTGTCGGCGGCCAGGACCCGGTCGCGGTGCTGGAGCGCCTCGGCGACCGGGTCAAGTTCATCCACATCAAAGACGGACCCCTTACTGCGGACACCAAGAAGCAGCAACCTGCTGGGCAGGGCCAGATCGCCGTATGGGATGTCATCGGCGCAGCTAAGGCCTTGGAGGTCGGCGTCGTTGAGTTTGACGACTATTCCGGCGATATTTTCGACGGCATCACCGAGTCGCTCGCCTTCCTTACGGCCGGCAGGGTCGCGTGAGCCTGCCCGCTTCCTTGGGCGTCGCGATGATCGGCTATGCGTTTATGGGCAAGGCCCATTCCAACGCCTGGCGCAATGTGGCCAGCTTTTTCGATGTCCCGGTTTTTGAACAGAAGGTTCTGGTGGGCCGGGACCCCGCCGGAGTGGAGGAAGCTGCCGCGAAGTACGGCTGGGCCGAGACTGCGACGGACTGGCGCACAGTCCTGGACCGCGATGACATCGACATCGTGGACATCTGCGCCCCGGGCTGGATGCACGCCGAGATCGCCATCGCTGCGCTCGCGGCAGGCAAGCATGTCCTGGTGGAGAAGCCACTCGCCAACACGCTTGCCGAAGCCGAGGCCATGACGGCGGCCGCCCAGGCAGCCCGGGCCAGGGGCGTGCAGTCGATGATCGGCTTCAATTACCGGCGGGTCCCCGCGTTGGCCCTGGCGAGGGAACTCATCGCGGAAGGCCGGCTGGGAACTGTCCGGCAGGTCCGGGCCGCCTATTTGCAGGACTGGCTGGCGGATGAAACGGCGCCCATGAGCTGGCGGCTGAACAAGGAAACCGCCGGTTCCGGGGCGCTCGGGGACATTGCCTCGCATGCCATCGACCAGGTCGTGTTCCTGCTCGGGGACCGGGTCACCGAGGTTTCCGGCCGCCTGCACACCTTCACCACGCGCCGCCCCGGGGCGGCGGGCATGGAGGACGTAACGGTCGACGACGCCGCCTGGGCCACACTGTCCCTCGCCTCCGGAGCAGTCGCCTCAGTTGACGTTTCGCGGGTCGCTACCGGCCAGAAGAACTCGCTGAAGCTGGAGATCTATGGGGATAAGGGCGCCATCCGGTTCGACCTGGAAAACCTCAACGAACTTCACTTCCTCGATGCCACCGCACCCGCCCGCGAGCAGGGGTTCCGCCGGATCCTGGTCGGCGAGCCCGGGCACCCGTATCTTAAAGCCTGGTGGCCGCAAGGGCACATCATCGGCTGGGAACACACCTTTACCCACGAAATCCGCGACCTCCTCACCGCCATCGGCACCGGAACCCCGCCGTCGCCGTCGTTCGAGGACGGCCTCGAGGTGCAGCGGATCCTGAACGCCATCGAAGAGTCCGCCGCAGCGAAAAGCTCCACCATCCCGCTGGCCCGCACCACCGCTTCTGAAGGAGCCTGACATGCCCCGCCCTTACACCCTGTTCACCGGCCAGTGGGCCGACCTCCCGTTCGAGGAAGTCGCACGTATGGCCTCCGGCTGGGGCTACGACGGCCTGGAAATCGCCGTCTCCGGGGACCACCTGGATGCCTGGCGCTGGGACGAACCCGGGTACGTCGAGTCCAAACTCGCCGTCCTGGAGAAGTACAACCTGAAGGTCTGGGCCATCTCCAACCACCTGAAGGGCCAGGCCGTGTGCGATGACCCCATCGACTTCCGGCACCAGGCGATCGTGGGCGCGAAGGTCTGGGGCGACGGGGACCCCGAGGGCGTCCGCCAACGCGCCGCCGAGGAAATGAAGCACACCGCCCGGCTCGCCAAAGCCCTGGGCGTGGAGACCGTCGTCGGGTTCACCGGCTCCTCCATCTGGCAGTACGTGGCCATGTTCCCGCCCGTCCCCGCCTCCGTGATCGAGGCCGGCTACCAGGACTTCGCGGACCGCTGGAACCCCATCCTGGACGTCTTCGATGAGTGCGGGGTCCGGTTCGCCCACGAAGTCCACCCCTCCGAAATCGCCTACGACTACTGGACCACCGTCCGCGCCCTCGAAGCGATCGGACACCGCGAAGCGTTCGGCCTGAACTGGGACCCGTCCCACTTCATGTGGCAGGGCATCGACCCCGTCTCGTTCATTTGGGACTTCAAGGACCGGATCTACCACGTGGACTGCAAGGACACCAAGCTCCGCCCCACCGGCCGGAACACCGTCATGGGCTCCCACCTGCCCTGGGGCGACCCCCGCCGGGGCTGGGACTTCGTCTCCGCCGGCCGCGGCGACGTCCCCTGGGAATCGTCCTTCCGCGCCCTCACCGCGATCGGCTACACCGGCCCCATCTCGGTCGAATGGGAAGACGCCGGCATGGACCGCCTCCACGGCGCCCCCGAAGCCCTCGCAGCCCTGAAAAAGTTCGACTTCCCCGCCTCGAACACCTCCTTCGACGCCGCCTTCAGCACGAACCCCTAGAAAGCCCCTCCGCTAATCTGCAGAGCAACAGAATTCCGACGTCGGGACTCGCCCGTCGGCCCGATCAATGGACCTTTCGCATTGCAAAACATAAGGTCCACGGAACAGGCATTTGACCGTCGGGTCGCTATCGTTACGGGCGCTGCGCGCGGGATCGGTCAGTCCGTAGCCCAGTGCTTGGCGCTCTGCGGTGCCAGCGTCGTCGGGATCCTGAATTTGTGTTCTAGCTTGTTGCCATTCATAGGCTAGGGCCGAGCGCAGGATATGCACCGGCGGTCTTGCACATGCGGCCCGGGAGCAACCAGGCTTCATGAGGGAGCCCCGGCGGCGATCTGACGCCGGGCCTCGTCGATCGTGGCCATTATCGAAATCATTTCGTTGTGCGGGTGCAGCGGCGACTCGGTCCGCCCTTCCGCCACGTAGGAGGCGAACGCCGTCGCCTGGTATCCCAGGCCCTCGTGCAATGTCTTAAATGTCTCATCACGCCATGTCACGCTTTCCTCAGAGCCAAACGAACCAATCGTGAGAGTCACAGCCGAAGGTCCGCAGAACGGGCTTGCCAGCTCGATCCGCCCGGCCGTTCCCATAATCGACGCAACAACGGGCGTGGAGGTGACGAGCGAAGTCGACGCAAGTGCCGTCGCTCCGCTCGCCGAGGTCAACAGAAGGTCGGCACGTGCATCCACCCCGTTCGGCCCGAGCTCGCCGGAGGCGCAGATGGAGGTTGGCGAGCCGAGGATCGACGAAGCAAATGAAATTGGGTAGATGCCGGCGTCAAGGAGCGCCCCTCCCCCGAGCTCGGCGTTCCACAGGCGGTGGCTGGCGTCGAAGGGCATTATGAACCCGAAATCCGCGCGGACCAGCTTTACTTCGCCAATTGCCCCGGCGGCCAGAAGTTGTCGGACGATGTCGGATTGGGGCAAGTATCGCGTCCACATTGCCTCCATCACAAGCACACCAGCAGCATGCCCGGCGCGAGTGATGGCGTGCGTCTCGTTCGCCGTCATCGCGACAGGCTTCTCGATCAGCACATGTTTTCCGGCCTGGATGGCCTCAAGAGCCAAGTCATGGTGCATCGGGTGCGGAGTTGCGATATAGACAACGTCAACGGTGGGGTCTGCGATTAGCGCAGACGGGCTTATGTGTACCTTCGGAATGCCGTGCTCCGCAGCAAACACATGGGTTTTCGCGGCGTCACGGGCAGCAACCGCGACCGCCCGCTGCCCCGTGTGGGCATGAAGTGCGTTTACAAAGCGTGCAGCGATCCCCGTTCCCAGTACGCCCCAGCGGAGGGAAGGGACGGAGTCCGCGAGGATAGTCCTGGGAACCGGCAAAGTAATCGACACTTGAAACCTTCTCGATGGGTGGAGGAGATGCTGGAACTGCGAGCTCGTGGCCGGGGTGAGCGACAACCACGGCGGCACGGTTGCGGGCCTCACGATGTGGCGCCGACGGTCCTCAGCGCTTCATGGCAATGTCGTGTCCTCCCGGATGAATAGCGGCATCTCCAGAAGGATATGAAAAATCACCACTTAGCAATATATAGTTAAGAAAGTCCCGGACTGACGGTCAATTACGATCCGGCTGGCCATGAGCTTCGGGCTTTGCATCCACAAAGTGATCCCGACGCAACGGCACCGAGTAGGGCGCCGATCATTGAGTGTCAACGGATGACTGCACCGTGCAGATCCCGACCCTGGTGGCAGGAGGGGCGGTCTCGGCGGGCCTGCACCATTGTCGCCTCCAGCACGTGCCGGTCGCGGAGGGCGACGGCGTTGAGTTCATCGTGTAAGCGCGCCCAGGCGTAAATCGATCAGGGCCTCGGCATCTTGGACAATCCTGGCCACCAACTCTTCGCAGCCGGGCACGTCGTGGATCAGTCCTTGGACCATTCCCACGGTCCAGACACCATGCTCGGGATCACCCTCCGAGTAGACCCGTCTGCCTCGAGCCCCGGCCACCAGTTCCCTGACGTCCTCGAATACACCGCCCTTGGCCAAGACCTCCACTGCCTGGCGGCTGACCGAATTGCTCGCAACACGCGAGGTATTGCGCAAGGGGCGGAATATGAGCTCTGTGTCCAACTCAGTAGCCGCAACAATCGCATCCTTGATCCTTGAGTGGATCGGGGATTCCCGGGTGCACATGAACCTCGTCCCCATGCTGATCCCGTCAGCTCCGAGTGCTAGCGCCGCGACCAAGCCTCGACCGTCGGCAATGCCTCCGGAGGCCAACACCGGGATTCGGAGCAGGGCTGTAGCAGCAGGAATCAGGACAAGCCCTGGAACATCGTCCTCGCCAGGATGACCGGCGCATTCGAACCCATCAATGCTGACGATGTCCACCCCTAGCGACTCGGCTTTAAGTGCATGCCGCACGCTGGTGCATTTGTGAATGGTGGTGATCCCGTTCGCCTTAAATATCTCCACGAATGAACGCGGGTTGTTCCCGGCGGTTTCCACGACGGGGACGCCTGAGCTCACAATTACATCGCGGTACTCCTCGTAGGGAGGCGGAATAATGGATGGCAAGATGGTGAGATTCACTCCGAACGGGCGGTCAGTCAGGTCTTGGCAGCGGCGAATCTCCCGTGCCAGATTTTCCGGTGAGCCGGTTGTGAGCGCACTGATGACGCCGAGCGCGCCGGCGTTGGAGACAGCAGCCGCGAGTTCAGCAGTAGCCACCCACTGCATGCCCCCTTGAACTATGGGATGTTCGATGCCAAGAATGGTCGTTGCCCGTGTTTTCATGATTGATTTCCTTCCGGGGCCACGAATCGGAGATGTCCCGCAACGCAGGCGGGCCGCTCTGATCCCTCAAGTTCCATAAGTGTTCCGGACGAAGATCTATGCTGCACGGTTGGACGGCGTCACGGCCATCTTCTCCATCCCGCTTCGGATCCCCGACTCTACCGACAGCCGAGAGGGAACCTTCCCTCCGGCCCGCTGGACACATGCCCAATTCTCCTTGTGCGCCTTTACTAGCGTCGACCGCACGGTGAAGCTCTGATTGCATCGTCCTCACAGTCCGTACCGGCGGATTCTCTCGTAAAGCGTTCCGCGCGAGATTCGTAGTCGCTCTGCGGCGTCCGATTTGTTCCCAAAGCACTCACGCAGCACAGACGCAATAACCTCCCGCTCTGCCCGTTCAAGCTGTCCTAGTGCCGGCGGAATTACTACCCTCGGAGCGGCTGAACCCCTTGCGACCGAACGTGCAAGGCCTGCGAGATCAAGTCTGCTCAGTACTAACGAGCAACCCTCCGTAGTCTGCGGCGGCATCACAGGGACAATTTGCGCTCGAATGCCCATCGGTAGGACGAATTCCCTAGTAAACGGTCCGGCCTCCTCGACAAAGCTCCACAACTGCTCTCGGTCAAGTGATAATCCGCCAAGACCGTCTTCGGCGATCATCGTGCGGCGGTCCAGGGTAATGACGGCCGCTCCTGTACCCGCCTTGACCCGCAAGTGGGCATCGAGGAGCCGCTGGTGGCGGGCGCACGAGAGACGCGTCAGGGAGTCCTCTATCCCACTCAGCATCATATTGAGTGCAACCTTTAGATGCGGGCTAGGTTCGCCAGCAAGTGACGTGACATTTACGGCGCCAAGCAACTTTCGAGTGATGGGATGCAGGACTGGACTCGCCGCACAAACAAGCTTGTGCATGCGCTCATCCAGGTGGTCAGTTCCATGGACGACTGCGGGGGCACGTGTCGCAAGCGCGACGCCCACTCCATTCTTGCCCGCAGAACGCTGGGCCAAGTCGGCACCCTCGCTGACATCTGCCCGCGCAAGATGCCGGCGGAGGCTCGGTGCCGCCGCCCAGTCGTAAGTCACCTTTCCATTGGCGTCCGTGATGGCGAGCCAAGTCGTTGTCCCTTCGAGGGCCGCTTCCGTTGAGGTGAGCGCTCTTCGCGCGACGCTGAAGAGAGTCGCTTGCTCCTCAATGGAATTCGACATCTTGGTGTTCCTTCGCGTCATTGCGTTGATGGATCATCCCGCTCGGCGGGCTGTTGCAGGTGCACGGAATCGATCTGTTCCGGTCGATTTAGTTCGAATCGGAGTCCTGTTAGTCGGGCTTTCCAGCGGAACCATGGCCCTAAGTTGAAGTCCTCTGCACTGAGAAGCAGGGTAAGGCCGCGACTGGCGAGTCCTGCGCCTTTACGGCGCAGGACTCGTTAGGACTCATCGGAATTCCGGGGACAGCCGAAGGCTGGACTTGCATATGCAAAGCCAGCCTTCGGCGCAGTCAGCCACGCTACAAGCGATCTGGGGAGACTACGTTGTGGGGTCCACCAGCAGCTTCATTTTTTGGCCGGCACGGAGCTGTTCGAATCCCTTTTCGACCACGCCGCTGAGGGGAACGTCCTCCACCCATCCGGTGGTATTGTAGTGGCCTTTTGCCATGAGGTCGATGACTGCGGAGTAGTCGGCTGCGGTGTAGCAGATGGTGCCTTGGATGCGTCGTTCGCGGAGCACGAGGTTGATGAGGGGTGTGGGGAGGGGTTTTTCGTAGATTGCGACGCTGATCAGGGGGCGGCGTTCGCCGAGGCATTCGAGGGCTGATTGGACTGCGGGGGCTACGCCGGCGGCGTCGAATGCGGCGTCGACTCCGTTGCCGTTGGTCCGGTCGGCGATGAGGGCGGTCACGTCCTGTTTGGTCGGGTCCAGGGTGCGTGCGCCGAGTGCCTCGATGGACCTGCGGCGGGTCTCGGATGGTTCAACCACGTCGATTTCGGTCAGGCCCATCCCACGCAGCGCGAACCAGAGGCCGATGCCGATGGGTCCTGCGCCGTAGATTAAGGCCCTGCTTTGATCGTTGACTTCACCGAGCGTGGCCGCGTGGTAGGCGACGGACATCGGTTCGACCAATGCTCCCATCTCCAGCGAGACGTTATCGGGGAGTTTATGGACCTGGTTGCTGGGCACGACCGTGTATTCCGCCATCCCGCCGTCGGCCATGAGGCCGTGGAAGCCGATCACATTGCATAGATTGTAGTGGCCGGTCCTGCACGGTCGGCACTCACCACAGCGATATATGGGCTCGATGGTGACGCGGTCGCCCTCGCGAATATCCGTGACGTTTGGGCCGATCTCGGTGACTACACCAGAGAATTCATGGCCCAGCGTCAGGGGCATGCATTGTCCTGTGAGCGGGTGAGGGTCCGTGGGCGGTATGAAGATCGGCCCGTCGTAGTATTCGTGGAGGTCGGTGCCGCAGATTCCGTTGCGGCTGACTTTGATCTTCACCTGGCCTTCGCCTGGGGTTGGTTCCGGTACGTCTTCGATTTCAAGTTTGTTTTTGCCGTAATAGACTGCTGCGCGCATGGAGTCTCCTAGTGTTGTGTCGGGTCTCAGATGATGCGGATGAGTTTCTTGTTCGCGAACTCGTTTAGTCCGAATTTGGCGAGTTCGCGGCCTATTCGCCCTACGGGCTCGGCAGCGCGGTCTTCACCGACCACGAGCAGCCGGCCGCCTGCGGCCCGGGAAGGATGGCTTGGCGGGCTGTCCTTCCCGGGCCCGGCGGTGGTGGTGCTGATCAGGCCGGGGTCAGGATGTCGGCGTCGGTTGCGAAGTTCGGGTACTTGTTGGAGGCCTCGTCGGCGAGGATGGACCGGTACTGCTTGATGCCACCGAGGTAGAACATGACCGTGCGCTTCTTTCCGGGGATGTTGGCGCCAAAGATCCACGAGGCAGCCTGTGGGAAGAGTGTCTGGTGGGCGATATCCGAGCACGTCTCCGTCCAGTCGGACTCAGTTTCGGATTTGGCCTCGATCCAGCCCGTGCCGGAGGTCAGGACGTGGCTGATGGTTTCGCTGATCCACTCGACCTGCGTTTCGATTGAGGGCGGAAGGTTGGTGAACGGCCCGTTCGGGCCCAGGATCATGAACATATTGGGGAAGCCGCTGGTTGCCATGCCGAGATAGCTGGTTGGCCCGTCAGCCCAGTGCTCTTTCAAGGTTTCGCCATCGCGGCCGCGGATATTGACGCGGACATAGTTGCCGTCCACGGCGTCGAACCCGGTCGCGCAGATGAGCACGTCCAGTTCATGCAGGGTGCCGTCGGCGGTGACGATGCCCTGTTCGGTCACCGACTCGATCGGGTTTTCCTTGACGTTCACGAGGGAGACGTTTGGACGGTTAAACGTCTCGTAGAAGCCCGAATCGCACAACGGCCTGCGAGCGTACAGATCGGTCGGTGTCAGTTTCCGGCGCGTTTCGGGGTCCGTGACGATCTCGGCGATCTTGCGACGGATGAACTTCGCAGCCTCTTCGTTGGCGTCCTGGTCCGTGGCGATATCCGAGAAAGTCTCGAACATAAAGCGGAATCCCCCGCCTTCCTCCCAGGTCCGCTGGTAGATCCGTTCGCGTTCCTGGGGGAAACGCTGAACGTTGGAACGGCGCTCTCCTCGAAACCCATGGCCACCGAGGAGTTCTTGACCTGTTCCCAGTTCGCCTCAAAGTTCTCCCGATGGGCACGGTGTTCCTGCGCCGTAAGCTGGCGGTTGCCTGCCGGCACGCTGTACTGCGGTGTGCGCTGGAAGGAGGTCAGATGGGCCGCTACCGGGGCTGTGGCGGTGATCACCTGATTAC
The DNA here is from genome assembly GCF_001484605.1 of Pseudarthrobacter sulfonivorans. Classification (NCBI taxonomy): domain Bacteria; kingdom Bacillati; phylum Actinomycetota; class Actinomycetes; order Micrococcales; family Micrococcaceae; genus Pseudarthrobacter; species Pseudarthrobacter sulfonivorans. Next base: position 53,383 of record NZ_CP013747.1, read on the forward strand.
CGGTTGAACCGTTGCCGATAACACCCACCCGCTTGCCCGCGAGGTCCAGGTCTTCCGGCCAGGCACCCGTGTGGACCAGCCGGCCCGCGAAGGTCTCCATGCCGGGGAACTTCGGAAGATTGGTGGCCGAGAGCAGGCCGAGGCCCGTGACCAGAAAGCGGGACTGGAACGTGACTCCGCGGTCGGTCCGCACGGTCCAGGTGCCGGAGGCCTCGTCGAACTCAGCCTCAGTCATGCCAGTTTCAAGCCGGACGTGCTCCCGCAGGTCGTAGCGGTCCACGACGCCATTCAGGTACGCCAGGATCTCGGCCTGGGGCACGTACTTCGTGTTCCACGGAGTCTGTTCGTAGAGGTCGCGATCGAAAGAGTACTGGTAAACAAAACTCTCAGAATCCGAAAGCGCGCCCGGATACTTGTTCCAGAACCACGTTCCCCCAACACCCCCGGCCCGGTCAATCGCTACGGCGTCGAGACCGAGCTCGTTGCGCAGCTTATGCAGCATGTAGATACCACCGAAGCCTGCTCCAACAACGAGCGCATCGAGCTGATAGGTCTTCCCCGGGACGGCGTTGTCCATGATGTCTTCCTCCGACTAGTAGAGCACTGTGAGATAATTCACTTTGTAAACACCAGTCTGTAGTGGCAGAACCACGACCCGGTGTCCCAATTTGGAACACTTCGATCCACCCGAAAAGTCGCGATTCATACTCATTCGGCAATAAACCCGACGGCCTTCGGACGGCATACGACATGGCAAAGGGGCAGTATGTCCGACCGGTGCGCGAAGCTCGCGAGCAGTTGATTCGCGTTGGCCTAAGTGGAAAGTACGGGTCCAGCGCCGCCGTCCCGGATGTAATGTCCGAAGCTGGCGCCGATCGATCGGCAGCGCAGCAAAAAGCTCCGTCACGTCTCAGCGTTATCAGGACGTCGACACAGACTCGCTGCTGTGTCGGGCTGCAGTGCCCGTCCTCGACCGGTGGCAGCACCAACTGGCAGACACCGGCACAACGCTCTTCCTGAGCGATCGCGGCGGCAGCATCGTGGCCCGGCGAACCAGTGACAACAGTGAGCGACGCCGACTCGACAGCGTGCACGCAGCAGAGGGCTTCGACTACTCCGAGGACGCCATCGGCACCAATGGACTCGGGACTTCTATGGTGGAAAAGCGTCCCATATTCGTTAAGGGCAGCCAGCACTACAATGACGCATTGGCCGCTTTGGCGTGTGCGGCCGCCCCGGTCTATACGCCGGCAGGCTTGGTCGTGGGCTCAGTCTCACTTGGAGGGCCTGTCGAGGCTGCAAGCCCAATCATGCTCTCGCTCACGCGGGAGATCAGCCAACAGATCGAAGAGAGGCTTCGCACCTCCTCCAGGCCCCAAGACCTTGCACTTGCGATGTCTTTCATGCGCTTCACCAGCTCACAGCGACCCACAGTGGTGATGGACAAAGAGTCCATCCTTGCCAACACGCCGGGCCTGCCTTACGTCAACGTCGCATCACACGTCATGCTCTGGGAACTGATCAACTCCCACAACTGGTCCTCCAACAGCACGCTTCGCCGTCATTTGGAGGAGACTTTCATTGAGATCACGGCAAGGAGGGTCGTGGATGGGCCGCGCGAACACTTCGTGGTTCACTTCTCCAATTTTGGCGAAACTCCAGACCACGATTCTGGAGTGGCGGTGCCCTCTAAGACGACCATTACCACGCTAGGGCGGGATAACACCGCCCCAGCAGTTGTCGTCGTTGACGGACCGCGTGGTTCTGGACGGGCGACTGTAGCCGGACGGCTGCGCACCACGCGAGAACGTGTGGCACGTCTTGAAGTGTTTGTCGTATCCTCAGCGGCGGCTCCGCCGTGGACGACCGTGGAGGGCCTCTTAGCCGGCGGCACGGACGTCCTGATCCGGCGCGTGGAGGAGCTAGCCGAGAACGAGATCCCCAGTCTCGCCGGCGTCGTGGAGCGGCAACGGAAGGCGCGTGCAGCTGGGCAACGTGCCAGCAGCCTGTTGCTGACCTCCTGGCGCGACCGAGCTGCGCCGATGTCCAGGCGTTTATCGATGCCGCCGGACCAGCGGAGCATACTGAGTGCTTGGCTCAGCGCCCGGAAAGGATTCCCGGTCTGGTGAAGGTCCTCCTGAACGTCGTTGATCCGGAAGCGCGTCACACCATTTCGCCGGCTGCTCTGCAGTCGATGGTCCAGTGGAACTGGCCCGGCAATATCAGCGAACTCGCTGACACCGTGGCAGGCCTCGTACGTGAGGCAAAGGATCAGTCATCGAACGACGACACTTGCCGAAGCATCTACAGCAGTCACCGCCACGACGCCACATGAGCATGATGGAGACGGCAAAGCGCGGGGCCATCATCAGGGCGCTCGACGCAGCCGGAGGCAACAAATCCGAAGCCGCAGCGCTGCTGGGTATGGGGAGGACGACCCTGTATCGGCGGCTGCGCCAACTTGGCCTTGATACGGGCGAAGGTTCGATCTGATTTTCAAGGCCGCGCTTCGCCGATGTCACGGCCCGCGTCGGGCCATCGAGGCTGATGACTTCGTCCACTACGGCCTGTAGGGCCGGACTTGTGTCGTCCCGACGCCACCCTGCCCTCAGGTGGATATCGGCGGTGGAGTCATTAGGAGGGACGAACACCACATGTGGATCCTTCGCCTTACGCGCGACAGACGCCAGTGTCAGATGGCATCCAACTTCGGCGCTGACCATTTCCAACGCCATCTGCGCGTCCGGGGCCGCCCTACGATGTCGGCAACAAGGCCGTTGGCATAGGCCAGCCCTCGAGGCCACTCAGGCATGACTGCGCCTTCGGAGAGGGTTAGCGAGATGAGGCCTCGCCAGCAAGCCTGGCAAGCTGGGCCACTAGTTGGTCAGTAGAAACGCCGGCGAAGCATTCCGCACGAGTCCAAGCGTCGTCGTCGGCGATCGGACCGCGACTTCGGCTCCGCGCAAAGGCACGAGCAACTCTGTAACAGGGGCATTCAACGCCTGTCCAGTGGAAGTGTCAGCGCGGAACGGGTATTGCGGTCCAGCAGGCGAGTCCCAAGTTCGGCCGCAAGTTGTTTTATCGTCCGGCGGCGGGGCGGACGGGCGACGGGGAACCGTTCGGCGGCCCGCCCGAAAATGAAGTTCCTGGGCAACTGTTAGGAATGCATGCAGTTGTCCGGCGCCCATGAGGAAATCTTCGTGCGCCGGACAGAACTGTGCAGAATTTGGACACTCCAATCAATTGCGGGTAATCCACAGGCAGGATGAGGATGTGCCGCAACCGCGGGACATCCCTGCAGCTCACCGACGAGCTTGTGGGCAGTTACGGAACGATCCCGGGAGACGGACGGCACGGAGTTGACCAGAAGTGTTGAATAAGGCTCGAAGGCTTCGCCTCTGGCCGCAGCACGGGGCAGCTCCACGGAGAGGCCCGGTCGATCTCTGCGCCTCTTGATCAAATGCTCCCACTAGAGCTGAAGGAGACAACATGTCAGGACGTGTAGAGGGACGCAGCATCCTTATCACAGGTGCAGGGAGCGGTATGGGCCGGGTCATCGCCATCGCGCTTGCAAAAGAAGGGGCGAACATAACTCTCTTCGATCTAAACTTTGCAGCGGCCAACGCTGTGAAGGACGAAATCACCCTTGCGGGCGGTAGCGCCGTTGCTGCTTCGGGTAATGTCGTCGACCGAGCCGACGTCGCCATGGCAGTCCAGACCAGTGTCGATTCCTTCGGTCAACTCGACTGCATGTTTGCCATTGCGGGCATAATAAAGCCGACACACTTCCTGGAGACCACCGAAGAGAACTTCCGAAGCACCCTGGACGTGAACGGCCTGGGAACTCTTATCTGCCAGCAAGAGGCTGCTAAGCAGATGATCAAACAGGGCAAGGGTGGCAAGCTCATAGTCACATCGTCCATCGCGGGCCGGCAAGGTTACCCGAATTTCGCATCTTACTGCGCTAGCAAGTTCGCGGTGACCGCTTTGAACCAGTCGGCTGCCCATGCATTGGCGAAGCACAAAATCACGTCCAATGCCTTTGCGCCCGGCGTTGTGGACACCCCGCTATGGAAGAAGCTCGACCTGGACCTCATGGACATGGGAGATACATCCCGTCCTGGCGAAGCATTCGAGTCCTTTTCCGGAGCGAACCTGATCGGCCGCAAAGGCGTTGCGGAGGACGTGGTTGGCACGGCCCTCTACCTCGCATCTTCGGACTCCGACTATATGACTGGCCAGACCATCATGATCGATGGCGGTATGGTACTCGTCTAACGTCACCAATATGCTTGGATGCTTCGAAGGGGCCAGCGCCGCACGAGGAGATCGAACTTCTCGATCGGCGCTGTCCCGTTCTAGGGCAGAGCACCTTCGGTGAGCTCATGTGCCTCCGCGGAAGGCTCATGGTTTATGGGTTCGGCGACCATTCTTAGCAACCTCGACGAAGCGCAGTCCGGACTCACGAGACGTTTGCTTTCTAGCGTGGATGAGTAGTCCAGCCAAGCCTTCCACGATACTCAGCGCCCCGGAACTAAGCGCGGCCTTCCTGGATTTTCAGCGACGACCCCTGGCAAGGTGTTTTGGACTCGGCACCGCATCCACTTCCGATGGACCTGCTCTGCGCCCACACCGTCTACGGAACCAGCTCGAGGCATCAGCGCTCAAGCTGCTTGACTGAAAATTGGCGTACCACGGCTTTGGTACTCAGCCGCCGATACTCCCGCGAGGCAGTCACGGATCCTGACAATGTCCGGGGAGCGCCGCGTCCAAAGCTCCTTTCCACGACATGGCCGGCACCAGGCTGCGACAGATGGCAGGAACCACCGCTGCATCCAGGCTTCCGCGCCCGTTTAGGGCCCGATAGACGGTTCAGGCGCGAGGCGCACGTCCGGTTGTCCGGAACAGCGGAGCGTGTCGTTTGCTAATTTGGCGGGGCGCCGGCTTTGTTCTGGGTGCCTGCAGGAAACCCCGCAGCTCCAGGTCGCGGGCGACTCTCCCCGATTCACCGACGGCCCTTTTCTGCCGCTTGGCACGGCGTGGACGGTCGTTGCCAGAAGGCTTTTTGAACCTTGCAGCGGATCTCCCTGCTCGCAGTCCACGGACTCCTCCCGAGCTCCGCGGCAATTGCACTGGATACGGGCGGCGGGCACGTATCAGGTCCGCTATCTTAATCCGTTCCGACTCGGAGAGAGACTGGGCGGAGATCAGCGCACGCCGTTGCCGAGAAACCGACGGGGCGCCCGGGACTTCCCGGGTCCTTTCATCTCTGCCAAAATTGCAACTCCCAATGCGCACAGTTGTTGTAGCGACCACTGGTGCCACGCCCCCGAAGCGCTCACGCCGTTCCCACTCGGACATCTTGCCTGGCGTCGTTTAGGCCAATACGGCGGTGGTGCCGTTTGACCCGTCACAGGGCTTACCCGGGCCGGGGTCGCAAACACTCCCCCACGCAGACCACGGTTTTGACGCTTCACGCATCTATCGCTGTGCCTTCCAAGGAAGGCTCCCGATCTTCCAGATTTCTCTGGGACCAGGTCCTCGGTCGACCACGCCGGTGGATTTCCCGGGGCGCTCCGCGCGCAAGACAGGAGCGCCCCGGCAACCATGCTGTCCCTTTTTGGGTGAGAAGGTTCTCTCTCAGGTGACGGCTAGGTGAGGCTGGCGCCGCCTCACAGAGGCGTTGTGGGCGACCACTTTAGCGATGGCGAACTCCAAAAGGATCACCACCAGCAACAGGACACCCGTGAAGAGCTCGGTGACGAAGGCCTTGACACCGATCGACGACATCCCCGCGGCGAGGACGGCAGTGATCACGATGCCGAACGCGACGTTTATCATGCCTCCGCGCCCACCGGTGAGGCTGACTCCGCCAATGAGGACTGCGGCCAGCGCTAGAAGCAGCATGTTGGCCAGTCCATCCGGCGTTGCAGACCCGCCGCGGAAGGACGATAGCGCGCCTGCCAAGGCGCCGCAGCCGCCCGAAATGGCAAACGCGAGCACCAAACGCGATTTGAGCTTGACCCCCGACGCGACAGCCTCCTGACGGGCTCCGCCGATCGAAGATACCTCACGGCCCCATCGTGTCCGCGCCAGGAAGATGCCAAGAACGGCGAGCACCACGATGGTTGTCAGGGACAGGGGCGTGAAGACCCAGATCCGGACCATGAGTGCGTCGCTCAGGTTGTAGTCGGTGAGGGTGACCGGGACGCCGCCGGTCGCCAACCAGGTTGCGCCACGGAGCAGGATCAGCGTTCCGACAGTGAACACAAGCGAACTGATTCCCAGTCGAGCAATCACCCAACCTTGGAGCGAGCCGAGCAGCACACCCACGACTGTCGCGATGAGAATGCTCGCGATCAGGCCAAGGCCACCGAGCTGTACCGCAATAGCCCCTGCAAAGGCGGCCATCGACGCAACTGAGAGGTCGAACTCCCCCGCGATCATTGTGAACGCCAGCCCGGCCGCGATGACACCCAGGGGGATGAGCCGTTCAAGCGACGAGAAGAGCGCAGCCTCGCCACGGAAGCTGGGTGAGACCACCGCCATGATGCCGACAACCAGGATGAGAACGAGGATTTGGAGCGCGTACTTGAAGGAGAACTCCTTGGCTGCATTCATCGAGTACTGACCTTTCTAAGAACATGAAGAACTACGACGAGTACGACGACGATGCCGCCGACAAGGAACACGCGCCAGCCGGCGTCGAGACCATGCAGGAGCATGATGTTTCCCAGGGCCACAATGAGCAGCGCACCGAGCGCAGACCGGGTGGGTGATCCTTCACCGCCGGATACTGCCGTGCCCCCAACCAGAACCGCCGCGATGACGTCCATGGTGAGTCCGGCAAGGTCATTCGCCTGCATCTGATGCAGTTGTGAGGCATTCAGTGCTCCGGCGACTCCGAGCCCCACCCCAAACGAGATGAAAGCCCAGATGGTAGTCGCTTGTGGAGAAATGCCGCTGTTCCTCGCTGTGGCGCGGTTGGCGCCGAGCAAGTGGATGTTGCGGCCGATAAGTGTGTGTTCGGTGAGGAACCAGGCAACGGCCGTGAAGAGCACGAAAATGTAGACAGGCAGCGGGATTTCCAGGAAGGTCCAGGTTGCCAGCCACGCCACGTCAACGCTGCCCGCAGTGACCACCGCACCTTTGGTGGTGATGGCCACCAGACCATAGATAACCGAACCCACGGCGAGGGTGGTGATAACGGGGTTGAGACCCGCTCCAACGATGAGGCCCTGCATGACCCCGAGTGCGACCGAGAGCAGGACGGCGGCGCCGAGCCCCGCGAGCGCCGATCCGGTCAATCCTGAAACTGCGAGGAAGATGATCCCGGCGAGCACCGTGGACGATGCAATGCCTAACGAGAAGAAGTTGCCGGAAATCGTGATAGCGGTCATCGAGACAGCGATGATCCCGACGATTGAGGTGTTGATGAGAATGGCTCGGACGTTCGCAAACGTTGCGAAGTCGGGCGTGCTGAGTGCCGACACAACAAACACTGCCACCAGAAGAAGCGGGAGCGTGTAGTTGTTGATGAAGCGCACCAAGCTGCCCCGGTGTGATGGCGCTGTGAAATTGGCGGCAATGGTTGCTGCTGTACTAGTCATGATTCACTTCCTCACGATGCATTACTTCGCGAACGAGGGCGGATTCGGTCCACTCTTCGGCTGGGCGGATTGATGTTTGTTCGCCGCGGAAATAGGTGGCGATTGTGTCAGAGAGACCCAGAACCTCGTTGGTGTCCGAGGAGCTGACTATTACGCCTACCCCGGAGTCGCTGAGTCGTCGAAGCTGCGCGTAGATGTCGGCGCGCGCGCCGATATCCACGCCGCGGGTAGGCTCCTCAACGAGGAGGACCCGCGGGTTGATTCCCAGCCATTTGCCGAGGGCCACCTTCTGCTGGTTCCCACCGGAAAGCGTTCCAACGTTCGAGTTCATGCGCTTGAGGTCGATAGCGAAATGACCTGCATAGCGATTCGTCTCGTCGACCTCCGCCCGTGCGCTTACAAACCCTACTGCGGACAACCGGTGCAGCCAGGGCGACGATAGGTTCCGGCGGATCGGAACTCTTGCAAAGATCCCGTCCTTCTTGCGATCAGCGGAGCAGTACGCGACGCCCGCGGAGATGCCGTTCTGCCGCCCGCGAGTGTTGAGTGCCTGGCCGTCGACGATTATTTCACCGGACACAATTTCGCCGACGCCGGCAAATGCCTCCATCAGCTCAGATGTTCCAGAGCCAAGCTGCCCCGTTAGCCCCAGGATCTCTCCCCTTCGGAGAGTCAAATTGATCTCCGATCGGAGCTCGGGAATCCGGAGTCCGCGTGCCTCCATCACAACTTCACCCACTGCGGCGGCCTTTCCGGGATAGAGGTGGCCCAGTTCCCTGCCGATCATCTTGGCGACAATCGTCTCGACGTCGAGCTCTTTGACCTCGAGAGGGGCCTCGCTCATGCCGTTACGGAAAACGGTGACGCGGTCAGCAATCTCGAAAACCTCACCCAGCCTGTGGGTGACATATACAACGCTCCGCCCCTCCGACGCAAGACGTTTGACGGCACCAAGCACTCGGACGATCTCCGCATCCGAGAGGGCGGCGGTCGGCTCGTCGAAGATGATGACCTTGGCATCCCTGGCAAGCACGCGCGCAATCTCAAGAAGTTGCATCTCAGCAACTGAGAGTTCCTCAACCGGCGTAGACGGGTTCAGGCCCGCCAGCCCGACGCGCTCAAGAACCGCCACGGCGTTGTCATTCAGCTTGCGGGGGCTCCACCACCAGGGCGCGGCTAGCTGACCGAGCACGAGGTTCTGTGCCACGGTCATCGTTCCGACCGTGCTGAACTCCTGCTGGACGACGGCGATTCCCGCGGCTTGTGACAGCGAGACGCTTGAGATGTTTGCTGGCGTTCCGTCGATCTCGATGGAACCCTTGTCGGGTGAGACGAGGCCTGAGATGACCTTGACGATCGTGCTCTTGCCTGCGCCGTTCTCGCCCAACAGGGCCATGACCTCGCCGGCTCGGAGCTCGAAGTGCACGTCCGACAGGGCGTTCACTGCTCCGTAAGACTTGAAGATGCCGCTCGCCTTAAGGCGGAGGGGAGTGCTTCCAGTCATTGGTTTCTCCTCGGTTTACATGGGTGGTGCATAAATGCACACACCGGATAGGTGCGGAGCCTCGGATAGCTCCGTTTGAGGGAGGTATCCGAGGCTCCGCGGTTGGAAACGGACTCCAGTTGTGAGGTCCTATTTGCCCATCAATTTGTCGAACGAGAGGCCCCAGATGTCGAAGGAGGCGTTGTTTTCGGCTGTCACCTGGGGGTTCATCATGTACGTGGCCGTATGCGGGGCCTCGACCTTGAGTTCGGGCTTGTTCGACGAGGATTCAATGGTGACTTCGCCGGGCTGCACCTGACCTGTGGCGATGTACTGGGCAGCGGTCCGAACGACGAGTGCGCCCTCGATCACGGGAGACTGCAGGGTAGCCGACCAGATCTTGCCGCTGCGCAGGTTCGTCATGTCGCCGGAAGAGGTTCCGGTGATCAGGATGACGTCCTTTCCCGGCTTCAGCCCGTTTTGCTCCAGCGCCTGCACGACACCATTGGCTACGTCATTGCTGTGTGCATACACGATGTCGATGCCCTGTCCAAGGAAGCGCGGAATGACCTGGCTGGCTGCTTTGAAACCGCCCTGAGCGTCAACGGTCGGGGTGGGTTCGACGGCGAGCACATTGAACGCGCCGGGCGTGGCTTCCGCGAAGGCTTTCTCTCGGTCGTCACCAGCGGCGTACCCGGCAGTGAACCGGATCTCTACCACGTTAGGCTTGCCATCGGGCCCGTGAAATTTGACCGCTTCAGCCTTGAGCTTCTCGACGGCGGCAAGAGCGTTTAGTGCGGCTTCCTTGCCGATGCCCGTGTCCGAGACCCCCGCGTATGCTTTCACGTATTTGGACGCCTCGGGGGTGACCAGGTTGTTGAACTGGATGACCGGTGCCTGCGCAGAAAGCAGGCGAATTGAGTTCGTTGCGGCCGCGGCGCCGGCCGGCCACATCAAGACTGCGGCCGCACGCTCACCGGTGGCGAGCCACTCCTGGACCTGCTGATCCTGCTCAGTTTGGTCCCAGTTATTCTCCACAATGTTGACGGTGTAATTGAGGGACTTTGCTTCGTCCTTGATTGACTGGGAGGCAGCCGCCAGATAAACGTTCGAGGTCGAAGGCATGAAAACCTTCAAAAGAGCGCCACCGCCATCTATGCTTCCAGTGCCGGCAGCTTGGGTGCCGACGTTGGCGCCCGGAGAAGGATTGCCGTTAGTGCCGCAAGCGGCAGTAGTGGTAATTAGACCGGCAGCCAAAACCGCGGCAGCGATTTTTCTCCATGTAGCCAGATACGGATGATGCATTTTCTATGCTCCTTTGAATAGAGTGGGTTCGGGCTCGAAATGCAGGAGAGGTATCAAGAGTTTTGTGTTGTGGGCAACGCCAGTTCATTTCACGTCCATCAGAGCCTCATTGGGCAAGTGGGCGTGTTCCTGACCTGTTCCCAGGACTTGCCCGAGTTATTGGATTCTTGCTTAGAAACCGGCGCGACCCGCTCCGTGTACAGAACTTGAACACGTTACGTCCAGCTGTTCAGCGTCGCCTCATCAGAGCGCCGGCGCCGGATGAAGGGCCTTGCGAGCGGCTGTGCGGCCGTATGGTTTTGTGAGACAGCTTGATGGGAGCCTCGCGTTCAGATGACCACGCGCAGGAAGAAATACGATGCCGCCTTCCGTGAGGAATCGGTTCGGCTGGTTTTGTCCTCGGACCGGCCGGTGAAGGAAATCATCGAGGAGATCGGGGTCAAGGAAAGCACGCTGGGGAACTGGACCCCGCGGTACAGGGACAAGGAACAGGTGGCCGCTGTGCCAGCTGAGGACCGGGGCCCTGTGCCGTGGGACGAGTGCCAGGCAGCTTTGGCCGAAAACGCCAGGCTAAAGGCCGATCACTGCGCGGCGGCGCTGACTGTTTCACATTGGAACACGTGTGCTCTGGATCACATCGCTATTGTTGGACTTAGACGCCGTGGCGGCCATCACATGGGGCGGTCCTGGCAATAAGAAAACAGAGCTCAGACGCGGCACCAATCATTCTGGTCCGGAGCCGGTCTGCGACCAGCTGAAGGATGACCCCATGACCACCAACATCTCCGGAATCCCTGGCACCGATCCTGCCGGTTCCGAGGGCCAGGACGTGCTGCGCGACCTCTACGCCGATTGGTCCCGGATCATGGCGACGACGCCTGACCTGAGCATGCGCCTGTTCCGTTCCATGTTCGACGAGTGGCACCAGCCAACTGTCGAGCCCGAGGGCGTCACGTACCGCGAGGACACCGTTGGCGGAGTCCCGGGCATCTGGTGCCTGCCCCAGGGGGCGGACAAGACCAAGGTCCTCCTGTACACGCACGGCGGCGGATTCGCCGTCGGCTCGGCGGCGAGCCACCGCAAGCTCGCCGCCCACGTCGCCAAGGCGCTCAGCGTCGTGAGCTTCGTGCTGGACTACCGCCGCGCCCCCGAGTTCCAGCACCCGGCCCAGATCGAGGACGGCGTGGCCGCCTCCGACGCGCTCGTCGCATCCGGCATCGCCCCGAAGGACATCACCACCATCGGTGACTCGGCCGGCGGCAACCTCGCCATCGCCATCGCCCTGGCCCTCAAGGAACAGGGCAAGGAGGTCCCCGGCCACGTGATCGCCTTCTCCCCGTGGCTCGACATGGAGAACAAGAGCGAGACCCTCGTCACCAACAACGACACCGACGCCCTCATCACCCCGGAACTCCTCGAGGGCATGATCGCCGGCGTCCTGGGCGGAAACATCGACCCGACGACCCCGCTCGCCAACCCGCTGTACGCCGACTTCACCGGCTTCCCGCCGCTGTACATGACGGCCGGCAGCGCGCCGAGTCGCTCCTCGACAACGCCACCCGCGTGGGGGAGCGTGCCAAGGCCGCCGGCGTGGACGTGACCGTCGCCATCGGCGAGGGCCAGCAGCACGTCTACCCGTTCCTGGCCGGCCGGTCCGAGCTGGTGGATCAGGAGCTATCCCGCATCAGCAACTGGTACCACCAGGGCCGCTGACCATTTGCGGCCCCGCGTCGCCGACCAATTATCCATCCACCCACGACCGAGGAAACCATGACCACGCAGACCCATCCCCAGAGCCAGCTCCACCCGCAGACCGTGGGCGCCATCGTGATCGGCGCGGGCTTTGGCGGCATCTACTCCGTCCACAAGTTCGCCAACGAGCTTGGCCTGTCCGTGATCGGCTTCGACAAGGCAGACGGGCCCGGCGGGACCTGGTATTGGAACCGCTACCCCGGCGCCCTCTCGGACACGGAGAGCTACCTGTACCGCTACTCGTTCGACAAGGACTTGTTGCAGGACGACAAGTGGAAGAACACCTACCTGACCCAGCCGGAGATCCTCGAGTACCTCGAGGGCGTCGTCGACCGCTTCGACCTGCGCCGCCACTTCCGGTTCGGCGCAAAAAACCAGGTCACCTCCGCCATCTACCTCGACAGCGCGGCCCTGTGGGAGGTGACCACGGAGGGCGGCGACGTGTACCGCGCCAAGTATGTGGTCAACGCCGTCGGGCTGCTCTCCGCCATCAATTTCCCGCAATTGCCCGGTCTGCACACGTTCCAGGGCGAGGTCTTCCACACGGGTGCCTGGCCCGAGGGCAAGGACCTGACCGGCAAGCGCGTGGGCGTCATCGGCTCCGGCTCCACCGGCACCCAGCTGGTGACCGACCTGGGCTCCAAGGTGAAGCACCTGACGCACTTCATCCGTACCCCCCAGTACTCCGTGCCCGTGGGCAAGCGCCCGGTGAGCGAGCAGGATCTCGCCGAGGTCAAGGCAAACTGGGACGGGATCTGGAATCAGGTGAAGGGCTCCGCCCTGGCCTTCGGTTTCGAGGAGTCCACCACCCCGGTCATGTCCGTCTCCGAGGAAGAGCGCAACCGCATCTACGAGGAGGCCTGGCAGAAGGGCGGGGGTTTCCGCTTCATGTTCGGCACCTTCGGTGACATCGCCACCGACGAGGAGGCCAATGAGACCGCCGCCGCCTTCATCCGCTCCAAGATCGCCCAGATCATCAAAGACCCGGAGACAGCGCGCAAGCTGATGCCGACGGGGCTCTACGCCCGTCGCCCGCTGTGCGACGACGGCTTCTACGCCGTCTTCAACCGGCCGAACGTGGAGGTCGTCGCGATCAAGGAGAACCCCATCCGCGTGATCACCGAATCGGGAGTGGTGACCGAGGACGACCGGTTGCACGAGTTGGACGTGTTGGCCTTCGCCACCGGCTTCGACGCTGTGGACGGCAACTACCGGCGCATGGAGGTCCGCGGCCGCGACGGTTTGCACATCAACGACCACTGGCAGGGCCAGCCGACCAGCTACCTGGGCGTGGCGACTGACAACTTCCCCAACTGGTTCATGGTGCTGGGCCCGAACGGCCCGTTCACGAACCTGCCGCCGAGCATCGAGACCCAGGTCGAGTGGATCACCGAGCTGGTCAGGTACTCCGAGGACAACGGACTGAAGGCGATCGAGCCCACGGAGCAGACCGTGTCCGACTGGGGCGACACCTGCACGGAGCTCGCCAACATGACCGTTTTCACCAAGGTCGACTCGTGGATCTTCGGCGCGAACATCCCGGGCAAGAAGCCCTCAGTGCTGTTCTACCTGGGCGGCCTGGGCAACTACCGTTCCATCCTGGGTGACGTCGCCGAGAACGGCTACCGCGGCTTCGAGTTGACGAGGGCCGGGGAACCGGCCACGGCCTGACGCACCGACACACCGCCGCCGACGGGGCGCCATCACGACGGTGGCGCCCCGCACCACTACCGAAGAAGAGGCACCCGCCATGGGCGTGTACACCACCACCAACCCGGCCACCGGGGAAACGGTCAAAACCTTCCCGGAGATCTCGGACGCCGGGCTGCGGGAGCTGATCACGCGTAGCGAAGCGGCCTACCGCTCCTGGCGGACCACCTCCCTTGATCAGCGCCGGGCCGTCCTGACCCGGGCCGCCGAGATCCACCGGGAGCGGGCCGAGGAGCTCGCCGCGCTGCTGACCCTGGAGATGGGCAAGCCAGCCGCCCAGGCCCAGGGGGAGGTCGGTCTGGTCGCCTCGATCTACCAGTACTACGCCGACCACGTCCAGGAGTTCATGGCCGATGAGCACCTGGAGATCTCCGGTCCCGGCACCGCCGTGGTCCGGACCGAGCCGATCGGCCCGCTCGTGGGCATCATGCCGTGGAACTACCCCTACTACCAGGTGGCCCGCTTCGCGGCCCCGAACATCGCCCTGGGCAACACGATCATCCTCAAACACTCCCGCAACTGCCCCCAGTCAGCCCTGGCCATCGAGCAGGTGCTGACCGAGGCCGGGCTGCCGGACGGGGTGTACCTCAACGCGTTCATCTCGTCCGCCCAGGTGGCCGACGCTGTCGCCGATCCGCGGGTCCAGGGCGTCTCCCTGACCGGGTCGGAGAAGGCCGGCGCCGCAGTCGCCGAGGTGGCCGGACGGAACCTGACGAAGTGCGTGCTGGAACTCGGCGGCTCGGATCCGTTCATCGTCCTGGACGATGCGGACCTGGACACCGCGGCCGCCGCCGCCGCCACCGGCCGGCTCACCAACGCAGGCCAGGCCTGCAGCGCGTCCAAGCGCTTCCTGGTGCAGGCGGGCGTGTACGAGGAGTTCGTCCGCAAGTTCGTGGACCAGATGGCCTCCTGGACTCCGGGCGACCCCACGAGCACCGATACCAAGATCGGGCCGCTGTCCTCGGCGTCCGCAGCGGAGGAACTGGACGAGCTCGTGAAGGATGCCATCTCCCAGGGCGCCGAGGTGCTGCTCGGCGGCTGCAGGACGGACGGGGACAGTGCCTACTACCGGCCGACCCTCCTGGGCGGCGTCACCCCCGGGATGCGCGTCTACCGCGAGGAGCTCTTCGGCCCGGCGGGCGTCGTGTACCGCTTCGAGACCCTCGAGGACGCGATCGAGCTGGCTAACGATTCCCCCTACGGCCTGTCTTCCAGCGTGTTCACCGAAGACGACGAGAAAGCCCAGCAGATCGCGGCGTCCCTGGAGACCGGAATGGTGTGGATCAACAGCACCAGCAAGAGCGCCGCGGACCTGCCCTTCGGTGGCGTCAAGCGCTCCGGCTTCGGCCGGGAACTGGGCCGGTTCGGCTTCAACGAGTTCGCCAACAAGAAGATTCAGGTCTATCCGCCGATCATGACCACGAGCTTGCCGGTCACCGAGCCGTCCTCCATGTCCTGGTGCGCCTGGACAATGTCCTCAAAGGGATAGACGTTCCCGATCGGAACACGCACCTCCCCTGTTGCCACCGCGTCAAGAAATTCCTGCAGGACGGCACCAGGGAGGTCTTGGGCACCGCCCGAATAGGCGGTGAGCCGCACGCCGTTGGGGATGTAATCAATGGGGTAGAAGTCCGGCACCGTCCACTCGTCCGACAGCATGCCTGTAAAGCACACGGTCCCGTGCACCGCGGTGGCCCGAAGTGTGTCGTGCAAGGTCGGCGTTCCAACGAGCTCAACAGCGCCGCCCACACCATCGGGAAAGATCTCCCGGATCTCTTTGGCGATCCTTCCGGTGTCGATGATGGCGTGGTCTGCCCCAGCGTCGAGTAGTGCCTGCGCCTTCGTGGGGTTCCGGGTGGTGGCGAGGACGGTGATTCCGCGGCGTTTGGCCAGGACGATGAGCGCCAGGCCAATGGATAACGTACCGCCGCGGATCAGGAGGCTGCAGACGACGTCCGTCGAATCAGAGTGGCGTCCAGGCCACCTGCCGTCCAATACCTATTTCACGGAGGATTTATGCAGTTCGCTGCAAATATCTTGTCATTGCAGCGTGCACTCCCCTTGATGACTATTACGAAATTGTCATCAATAAGCGCCCTAATAAGTATTGGACTGTATAGCCGACAGCTGGGATCGTAGTCCCTAAGACAAACTGCCTTCAGAAAGAGTTCAGGACGATGAGCAATTACGCAACCACCAACCCGGCAACCGGAGAACGCGTTGCCGAGTTCCCGTCCCTCAGCGACGAGGACGTACAGGACGTACTGAAGCGCTCATTCACGCAATACCGTGAATGGCGCGCCGTCCCGCTCGCCGAACGAGCTGCCATCCTCAGCCGGGTTGCCGAGCTGCACCGCGAACGCTCCGACGAGCTGGCCGCCGTGCTGACCCTTGAAGTAGGAAAGACGACGGCGGAAGCCAAGGGCGAGGTTGCCCTCGTCGCCTCCATCTATGACTACTACGCGGACAATGCCGAACGCTTCCTCCGCGAGGAGCCCCTGGACGTCAAGGGGACCGGCAGGGCTGTGGTCCGCACCGAACCCATCGGACCCCTCGTTGGCATCATGCCGTGGAACTTCCCGTACTACCAAGTGGCCCGGTTCGCCGCGCCCAACATCGCGCTCGGCAACACCGTCATCCTGAAGCACTCCAGCAATTGCCCGCAGTCGGCGCTGGCCATCGAATCGGTCTTCCGGGATGCCGGGCTGCCGGCCGACGTCTACATCAACGCGTTTGCCACCAGCGGCCAGATCGCCACAATGATCGCGGACCCGCGGGTGCAGGGCGTCTCCCTGACGGGATCGGAGAAGGCCGGATCCGCCGTCGGAGAGGTCGCCGGACGCCACCTGAAGAAGTACGTGCTGGAGCTGGGCGGTTCAGACCCGTTCATCGTGCTGCCGGACGCCAACCTGGACAAGGCCGTGGCCGGCGCCGTTTCCGGCCGCATGTACAACGGCGGCCAGGCCTGCACAGCGTCCAAACGTTTTATCATCGTCGGCGACATCTACGACGAATTCCTGAAGCGTTACACCGATGCCATGTCCAGGATCACGCCCGGTGACCCCACGGATGCAAAAACGACCTTCGGTCCCCTGTCCTCCCAGTCCGCCGTCGAAGAAATTGACGAGCTGGTCCAGGACGCCGTCACCAAGGGCGCAACCGCTTACACCGGCGGTGCCGGCCCATACGGACCGGGCGCCTACTACCCTGCCACGGTGCTGACCGGCGTGACACCCCAGATGCGCGCCTACTCGGAAGAGATCTTCGGCCCGGCAGCAGTGGTCTTCCATGTGGATTCCCCCGAGGCTGCCATCGACCTGGCCAACGACTCCCCCTACGGCCTGTCCAGCTCCATCTACACCGCCGACGTCGACTACGCCCAGCAGCTCGCCGACCAGTTGGAAACCGGCATGGTGTGGATCAACAGCATCAGCCGCAGCGCCCCCGACCTGCCCTTTGGCGGCGTCAAGCGTTCAGGCGTCGGCCGTGAACTCGCCCAGTACGGGATCAACGAATTTGCCAATAAAAAGCTCGTCCGGATCCCCAAGGCATAGATCCTGCGACGAAGACTTCGAGGAGCATCGTGACGATTGAAACAAGCCCCCCCAGTGCAAGGCATAGGGCCGCAGAGTTCGCGGCACCAGACGCGCCGCTCGGCTCTGACATGTTCGGCCGCACCGGCAGCGGACCCCTTGCCGGGCTCCTCGTGGCCGACTTCGGCCGCGTGCTTGCTGGCCCGTACTGCACCATGCTGCTGGCTGACATGGGCGCCACGGTGGTGAAGATCGAAAGCCCCGACGGCGACGAAACGCGGGCATGGAAGCCTCCCGTCCGGGACGGCCAGTCTACCTACTACCTCTCGATTAACCGGAACAAAGGCTCCATCGCCCTCGATCTCCAGGACCCCGAGGACCGGCGCATTGCCCAGGAGATCGCCGGTCAGGCGGACGTAG
Organism: Pseudarthrobacter sulfonivorans; assembly: GCF_001484605.1. NCBI lineage: Bacteria > Bacillati > Actinomycetota > Actinomycetes > Micrococcales > Micrococcaceae > Pseudarthrobacter > Pseudarthrobacter sulfonivorans. The sequence continues at coordinate 71,196 of NZ_CP013747.1, forward strand.
TGGTGGAGAACTTCAAGCCCAACGGCCTGAACAGGTTTGACTTGGACTATGACACTGTCGCGGCAACAAACCCCGGCGTTGTCTACGCATCCATCACCGGATTCGGGACGGCAGGCGGCGCGTCCCTCCCCGGCTATGACCTCCTGGTCCAGGCCATGTCCGGACTCATGAGCGTGACCGGCTCGCCCGAGACTCCCGCATACAGGTCCGGCGTGGCCGTGTTTGACGTGATGACCGGCCTGCACGCGGCCATCGGCATCCTGGCCGCCCTCCAGGAACGCCAGCGCAGCGGAAAAGGCCAGCGGATCGAAGTCAACCTGATGTCCTCCGCCCTGTCCGGCATGGTCAACCAGTCCGCTGGATACCTCCTCAGCGGCAGTGTGCCCACCCGGCTCGGGAACGAACACCCCAGCATCTACCCCTATGAGCCGCTGGCCACGGGCGAGGGCGACATTGTGATCGCCATCGGCAACGACCCCCAGTTCCGCCGGCTCTGCCAGGCGCTAGGCACGCCGGCCCTGACCGGCGATGACCGCTTCGCCACGGCTCCCCAGCGCAGCCTCAACCGCAAGGCACTGAGGCCACTGCTGCTGGAGGCCCTCCGCAGCCGAAGTTCCGCCGAATGGTTCGAGGTCCTCACAGAGGCTCAGATCCCCTGCGCGCCGATCAACGACGTCCGCCAGGGCCTTGAATTCGCCGAACGGATCGGCCTGGAGCCCGTCGTCAAAGTAGGTAGCGGCGACTCTGCTCTGCCGGGGATCCGCAACCCCATCACCTTCTCCGAAACTCCGGTCAGCTACGACATGGCCCCGCCGGATCACAATGCCCACCGAGAGCCCATTCTCGCGTGGCTACGCTCAGCGTCCCCAGGAGAAGCAGTCCCCGCCGCAGCATCACCACAGTTCCAGCAAATTTAAGAACAGAAAGTTCAATCATGACAACCACAGTTGATCAGCGCACAACGCTCTCCGACTACTTCCGTTTGGATGACGACCTCACCCCCGAGGAGATCGGCATCCGGGACAAGGTCCGTGCGTTCGCCGAGCAGCGTGTCCTGCCGGTCATCAACGAGTACTGGGAGAAGGCCGAGTTCCCCACCGTACTGCTCCCGCCGCTAGCCGAGCTGGGAATCATCGGCACCATCATCCAGGGCTATGGATGCCCGGGTATGAGCCGTAAGGCCGCCGGCATGGTGGCCCGCGAGATGGCCCGCGCCGACGGCAGCCTCAACACCTTCCTCGGCATCCACTCGAATCTCTGTATGGGGGCCCTGAACATTCTCGGCAGCGACGAGCAAAAAGAACGCTGGCTCCCAGCCCTGGCCCGGATTGAAAAAACAGGAGCCTTCGCCCTGACCGAACCGGACCACGGCTCGGACTCCGTCGCCCTGGAGACCAGCGCCCGCCGCGACGGGGACCACTGGGTCCTGAACGGCCACAAACGGTGGATCGGCAACGGGCACGTCGCGGACGTCATTGTCCTGTTCGCCCGCAACACCGAGGACGGGAACGTCAACGCGTTCGTCATCGAAAAGGACGACGACGGCCGGTACCCGGCGGGCTACTCCCCCACCGTGATCACCGGCAAGGTGGGCAAACGTGCCATCCTCCAGGCCGACATCGTCATCGAGGAAATGCGCCTGCCCGCGGCCAACAGGCTTGAGGGATGCCACTCGTTCCGCGACGTGTCCCGCGTACTTCAGGCAACCCGGGGCGGCGCAGCCTGGGAGGCGGTTGGCCATGCCATGGCTGCCTTCGAAATTGCTTCCGATTATGCGCAGACCCGCATCCAGTTCGGCAAACCGATCGCGTCGTACCAGCTGGTGCAGTCACGGTTGGCGAACATGCTCAGCGAACTCACCACCATGCAGCTGCTGTGCAACCGCATGGCCGAACTCGCGGACCGGGGCCAGCTCACCGTCGCACAGGCGTCGATGGTCAAAATGGCAACCGCCCAAAAAGGCAAATGGATCTGCAACGAGGCACGTGAGCTGCTCGGCGGCAACGGCCTGCTGCTGGAGAACCACGTCATCCGCCACATGACCGACATGGAAGTCGTCTCCACCTACGAGGGCACCGACTCCATGCAGGCTCTCATCGTGGGCCGCGACATCACCGGTATCTCCGCCTTCAACTAAGCTTCCCGGTCCGCCATCGCGGATCGCGACAAATGACCGCGGCAGAACGCCAGCGACACGAACAAAGGAATGCAAAACATGGCTGAGGCCTTTCTAATTGGCGGCGCCCGCACGCCCGTGGGCCGCTATGGCGGTTCGCTCTCTTCCGTGCGTCCGGACGATCTAGCGGCACTCACGGTGCGCGCCGCCGTCGAACGCGCAGGCATTGACCCGTCCGTCGTGGACGAGGTGATCCTCGGTAACGCCAACGGTGCCGGCGAGGAGAACCGCAACGTCGCCCGCATGGCCTGGCTGCTCGCCGGCTTCCCCGACACCGTCCCCGGCATCACCGTCAACCGCCTGTGCGCCTCCGGCCTGTCCGCCATCATCATGGCCTCGCACATGATCAAGGCCGGCGCCGCGGACATCGTCGTCGCAGGCGGCGTCGAGTCCATGTCCCGCGCCCCCTGGGTCATGGAAAAACCCGACAAAGCCTTCGCCAAACCCGGAGCCGTCGTTGACACCTCCATCGGCTGGCGCTTCGCCAACCCCGCCTTCCTGTCCGGGGAACTCTCCCGCGACGGCAAAGCCGCCTACTCCATGCCCGAAACCGCCGAGGAAGTGGCACGCGCCTACAACATCTCGCGTGAAGACTGTGACGCCTTCGCCGTTCGCTCCCACGAACGCGCCCTCGCAGCCATCATGGCCGGCCGGTTCGCGGATGAGATCGTCCCCGTCCCGGTCAAAGGCCGCAAAGGCACACAAACCATCGTGGACACCGACGAAGGCCCACGCCCCGGAACCACCACGGACGTCCTCGGCGCCCTGCGCCCGGTAGTCAAGGGCGGCAGCGTGGTCACCGCCGGGAACTCGTCGACGCTCAACGACGGCGCCTCGGCGATCATCGTCGCCTCCGAAGCCGCCGTGCAGAAATACGGCCTCACCCCCCGCGCCCGCATCCTCGACGGCGCGTCCGCCGGCGTGGCACAGGAAATCATGGGCATCGGCCCCGTCCCGGCCACCCGCAAAGTCCTGGCCCGCGCCGGAATCGCGGTAGCCGATCTGGCCGCCGTCGAACTTAACGAGGCCTTCGCCTCCCAGGCCCTGGCCTGCATGCGCGAACTTAAGCTCGAACCCGACACCGTTAACAACGACGGCGGCGCGATCGCCCTCGGCCACCCGCTCGGCTCCTCCGGCTCCCGACTGGTCATCACCCTGCTCGGGCGCCTCGAACGCGAAGCCACACAGGGCCGCAAGCTCGGCCTCGCCACCATGTGCGTCGGCGTCGGACAAGGCACAGCACTGCTGCTGGAAGGCATCTGATGACAGAAGTAATGAACGACGCCGGAACGCGCCTTGATACCTCGGGATTCGTCACGCTGCTGGTTGAGGAGCGCGAGGACCGTTTGGCGGTCCGGCTGCACCGGCCCGCAGTCAAGAACGCCATCGACCAGGCAATGGTGGACGAGCTGCACGCCGTGTGCGCGCACCTCGAGCGCACACCGAAAATCCTGATCCTCTCCGGCACGCCCGCCAACCCCGAAACCGGAGCCAAAGCCGTCTTCGCATCCGGCGCCGACATCGCGCAACTGCGCGAGCGGCGCCGTGCCGACGCGCTGGCGGGAATCAACTCCGGCATCTTCGACCGGATCGCGAAACTGCCCATGCCGGTCATCGCCGCGCTGGACGGCTTTGCGCTCGGCGGCGGCGCGGAACTGGCCTATGCGGCCGACTTCCGCATCGGCACCCCGGCCCTGCGGATGGGGAATCCCGAGACCAACCTGGGCATCCTCGCCGCGGCCGGTGCCACCTGGCGGCTGAAGGAACTCGTCGGGGAGCCGATGGCCAAGCAGATCCTGCTGGCCGGCAAAGTTCTCACAGGCGAAGACTGCCTCACGATCGGGTTGATCAGCGAGCTCGTGGACCCGGAGACGCTGCTTGACGCAGCGCACGCCCTGGCGGACGCCATCGCGGCGCAGGATCCGCTCGCAGTACGCATCACTAAGGCCGTGTTCCACGCTCCGCGGGAAGCCCATCCCGTCATCGACACCCTGGCCCAGGGCATGCTTTTTGAGTCCCAGGCCAAGTTCGACCGTATGCAGGCGTTCCTCGACAGGAAGAAGAAGTAATGAACAACCCATTAGTGCCGGCCGGATTCCCGGCGCGCGTAGGCGTCCTCGGCGGCGGCCGAATGGGTGCCGGCATCGCCCACGCGTTCCTCATCATTGGGGCCGACGTGGTGGTTGTGGAACGCGACGAAGCCTCCGCCCAGGCAGGCCGGGAGCGGGTCAAGTCCTCCGCCGCGAAATCCATCGAGCGCAATCCGGGTGGCAATCTCGACGAGATGGTCTCCCGCCTCTCCGTTTCCGTGGACTACGCGGCCTTCGCGGACCGCGAACTGGTGGTGGAAGCCGTCCCGGAGGACTGGGATTTGAAGGTCACAGCGCTCCGCCGGGTCGAGGAGCAGCTCACGCCGGGCACGGTGCTGGCCTCGAACACCTCCTCACTGTCCGTGTCCGGGCTGGCCGAGGAATTGGCACGGCCCCAGGACTTCCTCGGAATGCACTTCTTCAACCCGGTCCCCGCCTCCACCCTGATAGAGGTGGTCATCGGCAAGCAGACCCGCCCCGAACTCGTTGAGCAGGCCCGAAGCTGGGTCCACGGACTGGGCAAGACCGCCGTCGTGGTCAATGACGCCCCGGGCTTCGCGTCCTCCCGGCTGGGCGTGGCGATCGCCCTCGAAGCGATGCGGATGGTCGAGGAAGGCGTCGCCTCCGCTAAGGACATCGACAACGCAATGGTCCTCGGCTACAAACACCCCACAGGGCCGCTGCGCACCACGGACATCGTGGGCCTGGACGTGCGCCTAGGCATAGCCACGTACCTGCACGAGACGCTGGGTGAGCGGTTCGCACCCCCGCAGATACTGCGCGACAAAGTGGCCCGCGGCGAACTGGGCCGGAAGACCGGCAAGGGCTTCTTCGACTGGACGCAGTCGCCCGAATAGCCAAGTCGATTGTTACCCCTTACTCCGAAACAAGGACCCCAGTGATACGCTTGCGTCAATAATGTGCGGAGGAGATGCAGTGGAAATCAACCAACTTGTTGCCTTTCTTGCTGTCGCGGACGAACTGCATTTCGGCCGCGCAGCGGAACGCCTGCACGTTGCCCAACCGCCGCTCAGCAGGACCATCAAGCAACTTGAAACTGAGCTGGGTTCCCGCCTCCTCGACCGGACAACTCGATCCGTGAAACTGACGTCCAGCGGTCGGGCGTTGATAGGGCCAGCCACCGAAGTCCTCGAAGCCCTGCGTCGCGCGGAGGATGCGGTCCGTTCGGCTGATGGCGGCGAGTCGGGCCTTGTTCGCATAGCTTTCGCCGGTGTCTCAACGCACCAACTCGTTGCGCGGCTTGCCCGCTTGGTGAGGTCCCAACGCCCAGGGATTCAGTTGGACCTTTCCAGCCAGAATTTCGCGCAGCCCGCAATGACCAAGCTTGTGCAGGGTGACACGGACATCGCCTTCGGACGCTGGGACGTGATCCCGGCAGAAGTCGCTTCCAAGGTGGTGTCGCGGGATTCACTGGTCATCGCTCTCCCCGACACCCACCGACTGGCGGGAGCCCGTCGATTGGCGATCGTCCAGCTGGCGGCGGAGGGCTTTGTTTCGCTCCCTTCTTATGAGGGTGCTGTCCTTCCCGACCGGCTCCGACGTCTCGCGCGGGACAACGGATTCGTTCCTAGTATCGTTCAGGTGGCACCCGACACGCAGACGGCATTGGCCCTCGTCAGCGCTGAAGTCGGATGCCACCTAACATTGGCCTCAGTAGCAGTCAACGCAACCGATCCCCACATCGTCTTTATTCCGCTGGACGATACGACCGCCGATGTAGATCTCAGGGCGGCTTGGCGCCGGAATGACACGAATCCGGCTGTGAAGGCCGTACTCCATGAAGTCATGAATCTCGATGAAGCGTTCCGCATTCAGCCCTCATACGAGTGACGTCGGTTTATAGGGTCGCTTCCCCCGACTCGAGTCCAAGCTGCCGGAGGCGGCGGTAAAGTGTGGTCCTTCCCATCCCCAGCAATTCCGCGGCCTCAGATTTGTTCCCGCCAGCAGCGTCTAACGCCCTGATGATGGCATCCCGCTCAGCGGATTCGAGGAGTGACAAGTGACGCCGCGGAGGAGCCTGCTGTAGGTGCTTAGGCAGATGCCGTCTCTCAATCACGGAAGCGTTTACCGTACGCACGAGCTGGGAAAGAGTCTCCGCCAACTCGGCAATGTTACCGGGCCAGTTCCATTGGAGCAGTGACTGTAGCGCGGCCGGAGACATGGTGTGCCGTGAATCCTGATCCACCTCATTGAGTATTCGCGTCACCAAACCCGGAATTCGTTCAGGGGCCTGACTCAGGGGCAACGTTCGTGCCGTTGCGCCGATGCTGTCCATGAGAACTTGAACATCCGGAGAGGCTTGTTCACGCGAAACAGTAACGAACAGGCGTCCCGAACGGCCGTCAGAGCCCAGTCTCTTCCCGGCTGCCTTCAACACAGTGGTAAATGCAAGGAATTCGTCCGTGCTGATCTCCTCGACGCGGCGCACGATGACGTCCAGGCCGCGCTCCAACAGATCTTGCACCTGGTTCCACGGAACTCGGGACTCGGATGCGATCACAAACATTTCCGGCGTTCCAGTACTGCCCCAGCTTGCACGCAGGTCCGCGGCCGCCGTCAGTCTCCCGGAACCAGGCGGCCCCTCGACGACAGCGACAGCCACCCCGAACGCCTTTGTCCTTGGCGGTGCCACAAGAGAATTTTCACCGCGGCCCAATACGCCCGTTTCATGGCGCCCGCCGTGAGGCAGCGCATCCGGCTCGAAAAAGTGCACCACGAAATGACCGCGTGGGCCATCGGTGACCCTGCGGGCCGTAATCTCAATCGTTGTCCCCTCAAGTTCGCGACGAAGCATGGGCGCAGACGACCAGTTGTGGGTGTTGAGCACTTCCCACAGCATCACGTGCGAAGCGACATTTACGTACGGCAGTCCGGGCGTGTTGGCGAGAATGGATTCGTGATCCAGAACGACCGTGGGTCGCTGGGAACTGGAAAAGCGCATGAAAGACATCGCAAGTGCAAGGTCTTGGGGCCTGGAAGAGGTGCGAAGCCTCTCTTCGATCTGTTGGCTGATCTCCCGCGTGAGCGAGAGCATGATTGGATTGGCATCCTCCATGGGTCCGCCTAAAGCGATAGAACCCACAACTAGGCCTGCTGGCGTATAAATGGGCGCCGCCGCGCAGGCATTTGTGGCCAGCGCATCACTATAGTGCTGGCTGCCCTTGACGAACACCGGCCGTTTCTCGACCATGGAGGTTCCCAAGGCGTTGGTGCCGATCGAGTCTTCGGAGTAGTCAAAGCCCTCGGCCGCATGCATGTTGTCGAGGCGCCGACGCTCACTGCCGTCGCTCGTCCGCCTATCCACGATGCTGCCGCCGCGATCGCTTAGGAAGAGTGTGGTTCCAGTGTCTGCCAACTGGTGCTGCCAACGGTCTAAAACAGGCACGGCGGCCCTGCCAAGCAACGTGTCCGTATCCACGTCCCGGAAGCGCTGCGGAGGTGCCGAAGCTTCCACCGAGCTACTTAATGATCTGCGCCAGCTACGCACGATGAGATCCGGCACGGTGTCAGCGTGGTAGATGCCGGTGAGTCCTACGCGAATCAGCTGCTCGCGCGCTTCCCGTACGGGATCGGTCATTTGTGCACCCTTGCAATGTTCGTTCGTACGTCTGAGTGTTCGCCTTCCGAGGGGACCGGGCAGTTCGGATTATTGCCCTCCGGGTATCAAACCCCCAATCGCAAGCGCCGTTGCCGTGTTCCAAATTGGGACACCGGGTCGTGGTTCTGCCACTACAGACTGGTGTTTACAAAGTGAATTATCTCACAGTGCTCTACTAGTCGGAGGAAGACATCATGGACAACGCCGTCCCGGGGAAGACCTATCAGCTCGATGCGCTCGTTGTTGGAGCAGGCTTCGGTGGTATCTACATGCTGCATAAGCTGCGCAACGAGCTCGGTCTCGACGCCGTAGCGATTGACCGGGCCGGGGGTGTTGGGGGAACGTGGTTCTGGAACAAGTATCCGGGCGCGCTTTCGGATTCTGAGAGTTTTGTTTACCAGTACTCTTTCGATCGCGACCTCTACGAACAGACTCCGTGGAACACGAAGTACGTGCCCCAGGCCGAGATCCTGGCGTACCTGAATGGCGTCGTGGACCGCTACGACCTGCGGGAGCACGTCCGGCTTGAAACTGGCATGACTGAGGCTGAGTTCGACGAGGCCTCCGGCACCTGGACCGTGCGGACCGACCGCGGAGTCACGTTCCAGTCCCGCTTTCTGGTCACGGGCCTCGGCCTGCTCTCGGCCACCAATCTTCCGAAGTTCCCCGGCATGGAGACCTTCGCGGGCCGGCTGGTCCACACGGGTGCCTGGCCGGAAGACCTGGACCTCGCGGGCAAGCGGGTGGGTGTTATCGGCAACGGTTCAACCGGTAATCAGGTGATCACCGCCACAGCCCCGGTAGCGGCCCATCTGACCTCCTTCCAGCGCACACCGCAGTACAGCGTGCCGGCAGGCAACCGCCAGCTTACGGCGCAGGAACACCGTGCCCATCGGGAGAACTTTGAGGCGAACTGGGAACAGGTCAAGAACTCCTCGGTGGCCATGGGTTTCGAGGAGAGCGCCGTTCCAACGTTCAGCGTTTCCCCCCAGGAACGCGAACGGATCTACCAGCGGACCTGGGAGGAAGGCGGGGGATTCCGCTTTATGTTCGAGACTTTCTCGGATATCGCCACGGACCAGGACGCCAACGAAGAGGCTGCGAAGTTCATCCGTCGCAAGATCGCCGAGATCGTCACGGACCCCGAAACGCGCCGGAAACTGACACCGACCGATCTGTACGCTCGCAGGCCGTTGTGCGATTCGGGCTTCTACGAGACGTTTAACCGTCCAAACGTCTCCCTCGTGAACGTCAAGGAAAACCCGATCGAGTCGGTGACCGAACAGGGCATCGTCACCGCCGACGGCACCCTGCATGAACTGGACGTGCTCATCTGCGCGACCGGGTTCGACGCCGTGGACGGCAACTATGTCCGCGTCAATATCCGCGGCCGCGATGGCGAAACCTTGAAAGAGCACTGGGCTGACGGGCCAACCAGCTATCTCGGCATGGCAACCAGCGGCTTCCCCAATATGTTCATGATCCTGGGCCCGAACGGGCCGTTCACCAACCTTCCGCCCTCAATCGAAACGCAGGTCGAGTGGATCAGCGAAACCATCAGCCACGTCCTGACCTCCGGCACGGGCTGGATCGAGGCCAAATCCGAAACTGAGTCCGACTGGACGGAGACGTGCTCGGATATCGCCCACCAGACACTCTTCCCACAGGCTGCCTCGTGGATCTTTGGCGCCAACATCCCCGGAAAGAAGCGCACGGTCATGTTCTACCTCGGTGGCATCAAGCAGTACCGGTCCATCCTCGCCGACGAGGCCTCCAACAAGTACCCGAACTTCGCAACCGACGCCGACATCCTGACCCCGGCCTGATCAGCACCACCACCGCCGGGCCCGGGAAGGACAGCCCGCCAAGCCATCCTTCCCGGGCCGCCCTCAGTACGATGAAGGTTTTCAATGAAGAAATATGCAACCGTCGACCCCACCAACGGCAATGTAGTGCAGGAATTTGACAGCATGACAGACGCAGAGGTGGCCGCTTCCCTGACGCGCTCCCACGCTGCCTACCGGTCCTGGCACACGAAGGACCTCGCAGAACGCTGCGCGCTCCTGCAGCGCATCGCCGACCTCCACCGGCAGCACGCCATCGACCTTGCCAAACTGATGACGCTCGAGATGGGCAAGCCAATCACCCAGGCCAAGGCCGAAGTCGAGCTATCCGCTGCCATCTATGAGTACTACGCCACGTCGGGCCAACAGTTGCTCGCCGACGAAGAACTCGACATCGCCGGTGCGGGCCGGGCAATCGTCCGGACAGCTCCCATCGGACCACTCCTGGGCGTCATGCCGTGGAACTTCCCGTACTACCAGATGGCACGGTTCGTCGCCCCCAACCTGCTGCTGGGCAACACCATCTTGCTCAAGCACGCCAGCAACTGCCCGCAACAAGCCCTGCGCATTGCCGAAATCATCCACGCGGCCGGGGCCCCGGAAGGCGTCTACCAGAACCTCTTCGCCACCTCCGGACAGGTCGCGGACATCATCGCCAGCCCCAAACTCCAAGGCGTTTCCCTCACCGGATCAGAGCGTGCAGGCAGTGCCATAGGCGCACTCGCCGGCCAATACCTGAAGAAGTGCGTCCTCGAACTCGGCGGCTCCGACCCGTTCCTCGTACTTCCCGCAGCCGATATCGACAAGGCCGCCAGCGCGGCAGCGGCAGGCCGATTCGGGAACGCAGGCCAAGCCTGCACGTCGCCGAAAAGGCTCATCATCGACTCGTCCAACTGGGACAAATTCCTTGAAGCGTTCCTGGCGAAAGCCGCAGAATGGCAAACCGGGGACCCCATGAGCGAAGACACGCGCCTCGGTCCCATGTCCACCGCCCAGGCCCGGGCAGAACTGGCCGAACAAGTTGACGACGCCGTGTCCAAGGGAGCGACCGTCCACCTGGGCGGAGCCGTCCCGGAAGGCCGCGGCGCGTACTACCCGGCGACCGTCCTCTCCGGCGTCACACCCGACATGCGCGCCTACCGAGAGGAGCTTTTCGGTCCCGTGGCGATCCTCTACCGCGTGGATTCCGTGGATGAGGCAATCACCCTGGCCAACGATTCGCCGTACGGGCTCGGCAGCGCGGTCTTCACCGACGACCAGAAGCAAGCCGCCTACGTCACCGACCGCCTCGAGGTCGGCATGGTGGGAATCAACACCACCATCAAGAGTGCCCCCGACCTCCCGTTCGGCGGAGTCAAGGCCTCCGGCATAGGCCGCGAACTCGGCAAATTCGGACTCAACGAGTTCGCGAACAAAAAACTCATCCGCATCATCTAAGCCCGACACAACAACAGGAGACTCCATGCGCGCAGCCGTCTATTACGGCAAAAACAAACTTGAAATCGAAGACGTACCGGAACCGTTCTTGGTCGATCCCGCCGGCTGATCCCAGCAGAGGACACGCAATCGATGACGACACACGATAAGGCTGGGCCTGCCACCGCAGGTCCAGCCTTCAGTGTGCGGCCTGGCTATTCGGGGAAGCGGCGCAGTGGACAGCCATGGGAATAAAATACCTCGAAACGTTAGTTGTAGGTTAAAGTAATTCTGGCGAACACAGCAATCACCAAACAGGAGACACCATGGACAACACACCCCTCGATGTCAGTAAGACTGCACTGTTACTGATAGACCTTCAGAACGACAATGTCCATCAGGACGGGGCGTTCGCATCCTTCGGTGCCGCCGCCCATGCAGTTGAGCAGGGCTTGGTCCCCCACGTGGGGCAACTGCTCGAATGGGCACGCAACGAGTCAATGCCGATCATCCACAACCGCATCGTGTTCTACCCCGACGGCGACTTCGGCGGGACGAATGCCCCCATCTTCCGGATGATCGGCCCGGAGTCACTAAAGCTCGGATCCTGGGGTGCAGACGCGCTGGAGGGGCTGGAGGCGCTGGCGGACGAGCCTGTCCTGATCCGCAATCGGATGAGCTGCTTCAACGGCAGCGGACTGGATATTTTGTTACGGAATACCGGGGTCACCACGGTAATAGTGGCAGGCGTCTGGACAAACATGGCCGTGGAACATACCGTGCGTGACGCAGCGGACCACGGGTACCGCACAATCGTTGTAACGGACGCAACATCGAGCATCAACGCAGAGTGGCACGACGCCGCACTCAGCTACGCCTTGACGAACATCGCCGAATTCCAGTCAACCGGCGAAATTACGGGGGCTGCCGTTTGAGTACGCTACCCCAACCGACCATCGCGTGGCAGTCCCCGGACGATCCGCGCAAGCCCTTGGTCGTCTTGCTTCACGGGCGCGGGTCACGCGAAACGGACATCATTGCGTTGGCGAATCACCTCCCGGCCGGTCCGGCCTACGCGGCTGTGCGTGCACCTCTCGCAGAGGGCCCGGGGTTTGCCTGGTTTGCGAACCGTGGCATCGGCCGCCCTATATCTGCGTCCCTCACGGAGACCATGGCATGGTTTACGGACTGGCTGGACGGTGTTGCGCCGGCCGGGCGGCCCGTGATCCTTGTTGGCTTTAGCGGGGGTGCCGCCTTCGCTGGGGGGCTCGTATTGAGCGATCCTGACCGCTTCGCAGGTGCGGCAATCCTCTACGGAACCCTTCCCTTCGACGCTGGCGTGCCGACGACGCCGGGCCGACTCCAGGGCATTCCGATGTTCGTAGCGCACGGTGACGCTGATTCGGTCATACCGGCCGAGTTGCTGAGATCCACCTGGAGCTATCTCACTGAGGAGTCAGATGCGCAGACAATTGCCATCCGTTCGGCCGGCGGCCACAGCATAGGACAAGACGACGCAACCGCCCTCGCGCGCTGGATCACCGACCTGCAGGAACCTTAGGCCACGCAGGAGGACCGCCGCATCGGATCGGGCGAATACATTTCCCACCCGTACATCACCAGCCAAGTGGGACTGACCTTTCAAATACGACCCGTGTTGGAGACGATGGGGAAGGTGGTCCTTTCCGGGCCCAATGTCGGCGACAGACAGTCCTACAAGATTGTCAACCAACTCCTGGCCACCAGCCAACTGGTAGTAGCCGCGGAAGGCCTCGCCTTCGCCGAACGGCTCGGCCTCGATACCGGCAAGGTTTTCGACGCGGTAAGGGGAGGCGCCGGAGGATCCTGGATGCTGGAAAATTACGGCCCCCCGAATGCTCGACACGAACACCGCTGACATCGCGGCATCCGTAGACATCTTCCTCAAGGACGCAGTCCTGGTGGGCGAGACGGCAGAGCGGACGTCTAGCGGCAAAAGTGACCCCGCAGGTACGGCCCCCTCACGCGGCAAAGCTTGCTGAGTGAGGGGGCGTCCCGCTGGCTAGAAGACGATGACCGGCTTGATCGTCTTCCCGCTCTTGGAATCCTCAAAGCCTTGGTTGATATCGTCAAGAGCGTAGTCATTGACGAGCTTCTCGAAGGGAAAACGGCCCTCTTTCCACAGCTGGATCAGCCGTGGAATAAAGACCTGTGGGACTGAGCTTCCCTGGACAACGGTTTTGAAGGTCCAACCCTTCACAAGTGAGGCGCCGATCTCGAAGCTGACCTCTGTACCTGGTTTTGCCGCGCCAACCAGCGCGACCGTTCCGCGAACGCCCAGCGCATCGGCTGCCTGACGGAGGAGCGCTGGAATGCCCGTGGTGTCCACTACGTAGTCAACTCCTGCACCAGCCGTGATTTCGCGGAGCCGCTCGGCCACATTTTCCATCTTCGAATTGATGACATGCGTGGCGCCGAGCTCGCGGGCGAGCTCCAAGCGGGAGTCGTGAATGTCGATGGCAACAATCGTGGCACAATCTGCAACCCGAGCCGCCATGACCGCAGCGCATCCGACAGCGCCCGTGCCGAAGACGACCAGCGAAGACCCGATTTCAGGCTGGAGTTCGTTGAGGACGGTTCCGGCTCCCGTGTTGATGCCACAACCCAGTGGGCCCAGATGCTCAAGGGGGACATCTTTGTCGACGCGGACTATCGATTCCTCGACAACGTTTGCATAGGTGGCGAAGGACGACTGGCCAAAGAAGTGGGATGAGATTGCCTCGCCGTCCTTGCTCAGGGCCGTAGCGCCGTCCAGTCGTCGCCCTCCGAAGTCGGCAGCCATCAGGTTTTCGCAGTAGGCCATCTGGCCGTTTCGGCACCTCTTGCAATGGCCACAGTAGGCGGCTGCCAATACCACATGGTCGCCAGGTACGACGGAGACAACCGAGTCGCCGACCTCCTCTACGACCCCGGCGCCCTCGTGGCCGAGGACTGCGGGCAGCGGAGTTGGATAGATCCCATCGCGGACCAGGGTGTCCGTGTGGCAGATCCCGGTCGCAACCATGCGGACTCTGACTTCGTTGTGTCGCAGGGCGTCAAGTTCAAGCTGTTCAATGGTGAATGGTGCGCCGTTCTTGCGCGCGACAGCGGCAGATATCTGCACTGCAATCTCCTTGTCAATGATGGCCGGGATGAGCAAGCACCCCGAGATTGCGAAACCGCTAATTGCGTTTCGCGCGGCGCTGCGCTCTGGTGCGCGTCGCCCGTCCTATCCGAGTCTGGAACAACAAGAGGCGCGGCACCGCGAGGTACACGGCAGTCGGGACCACCACAAGGGTCAGTACGAACGCTCGCAGGACCGGATGCCACTGCGGAACCAATGCTCCCAGCGCGCACATCCCCGTGGCCGCCAGCGGAAATATCGCCAACCAGGTCACGACGGCCCTCACATGCACGGATGCCATACCGACGCCCCTGTGATGATGCACGTCGATTTCGTCCGCTGCAAGCGCCTTTCCGTCGTGCTCCACTCAATCTCCAAACGCTTGGTTGGAGATGATACTACCGAGCACTGCCGTGCAAATGCAAACGAACGGTTGGAGATAAAATGGCGGCATGGCCTGGGACACTGAAGCGACACGAAAGAAGATCCTTGATGCAGCTATTGCCGAGTTTTCAGAACGCGGCTTCTCCGGTGCACGCATCCATCAGATCTCCCAGAATTCAGCGTGTAATCGCGAACGGATCTACTTCTATTTCGGCGGCAAGACCCAACTCTTCGAAGCGGCATTGACGCACCAACTCGTCACCGCCTTGGACGACCTTCCCGTCATCGGCTCAGGCCCCGAAGCCATTGCCGATTTCGCGGGCCGCTACTTTGACTTTTCCAGAAGCCGGCCAAGTCTCGCCCGACTAACTTTCTGGGAGGGTCTCGAACGGGGCCACCCCGTCGGCGCCGAGGGCCGGGCCCTCCATTCGTCGAACAAAGTATCCGAGATCCGCGCCGCGCTCCCCGCGATAAGCGAAGCCGGTGCCGAGGACCTCCTGCTGACAATCGTCACTCTGTGCCATGCCTGGATATCGACCCCGAACGTTCATCTCGTTATTACCGGCGAGCCGGACGAGGGACGCAGGCGCGCAGCCATCATGCGGGCCAGTGAACTGCTGGCTTTCGACGACGGCGCGTACTAGACACCCTCAGCTACCCGGAGCAAATGGCCTGGCAATCGGCCCAGCAAGATACTTGACGCTTCAACTTTCCTGCCCTATATTTAATTGTAGCTTCAAGTATCGATCCTCCAGAAGAACAGAATCCGATGAAAAACCTCCTTGCCCGCGTATTTGGAAAGAAGAACCACATGACGAACCTGACAATCATTGGAAACGGCACCATGGCTCGTGGCATTGCCACCCGCGCCCTCGCCGGCGGCCACACGATTGAGATCCTCGGACAAGACGCGACCAAAGCGCGGAAGCTTGCCACCGAGCTTGGCACCGGCGTCACCTTCGGCACGACGGACGATGCCCCCCAGGGTGACATCGTGGTGTTGGCCGTGCCCTTCGACGCCGCCAAGTCGGTCGTCAGCGCCTATGGCGAAGCTTTGGCCGGCAAGACCATCGTGGACATCACCAACCCCGTGAACTTCGATACCTTCGATTCCCTCGTTGTGGAACCCGGCAACTCAGCCGCCGAAGAAATCGCCCAACTCACGCCGGCAGGTTCGAACGTCGTGAAGGCCTTCAACACGACCTTTGCGGGCACCCTGGTTGCCGGCGAGTCAGGTGGACAGCCGCTGGATGTCTTCATCGCCGGAGACAATGCGGGTGCCAACGCGGCCGTCAGCAACCTCGTCAGCGGCGGCGGCATGCGCCCGCTCGTCGTCGGTCCACTCAAACGCGCAAGGGAACTCGAGGGCTTCCAGTTCGTGCTCATGACCATGCAGGCAAACCCCGAGTTCGCCGATTTCAACTGGGACACTGGCCTCTTGGTCACCAAGTAATTCAACCGGGCGACAGCCCCCGGACACAGGAAGAGGACGACGGCGGGTACGCACCCGCCGTCGTCCTCTTCCTGCGTGAGGTTCACGAATCCTCGCCGTCAGGTGACTACCAGACTGCTAGAAGACAATGACAGGCTTGACGACCGTTCCATTGGCGGAGTCCTCGAAGCCCTGGTTGATCTCACTCAAGGCGTAGCTGCGCATCAGCTTGTCCATGGGGAAACGGCCTTCTTTCCACAACTCGATGAGCTTGGGAATGAATACTTGGGGCACTGAGCTGCCTTGGATCACGGTCTTGAACGTCCAGCCTTTAACCAGGGAGAGGCCGATTTCGAAGGACACCTCTGTCCCGGGTTTTGCGGCGCCTACCAAGGCCAAGGTTCCACGGAGGGCAAGAGCATCGGCCGCTTTGCGGAGCAGTTCCGGACGGGCCGTTGTGTCGATCACGTAATCGGCGCCGCGGCCATCCGTCAGACGAAGGATCTCGTCCGTGAGGTCCGCTTCCTGCGTGTTGATGACGTCCGTCGCTCCGAGTTCCTTGGCGAGATCCAGCCGGGAGGTGTGGATGTCCACTGCAATGATGCGTGCGCACCCTGCCACCCCGCCGGCCATGATGGCACCGGATCCTACGGCTCCGGTGCCGATGACCACGAGCGTACTGTTCAACGCCGGCTTAAGTTCGTTGAGCACCGCACCGGCTCCGGTCTGGATGCCGCAACCCAAGGGTGCAACAACCTCGAGCGGGACGTCGGAACCGACCCGAACGACGCTTTCCTCGACGACGTTGGCGTATGTGGCGAATGACGACTGACCGAAGAAGTGGGAGGAAATCACTTCGCCGTCCTTGCTCAGTGCCGTGCTTCCGTCAGGCCTCCTGCCGCCGAAGTCTGCCGCGAAGAGGTTCTCGCAGTACGCCATCTCGCCCGATCGGCAGCGGTCGCATTTTCCGCAATATGCGGCCGCGAGCAGTACATGGTCGCCCGGCTGCACCGTTGTGACGGAAGACCCTATCTGCTCCACAATTCCTGCCCCTTCGTGTCCAAGGACGGCGGGCAAGGGTGTCGGATAGACCTGGTCTCGGACGATGGCGTCCGTGTGGCACACGCCAGTGGCCACCATCCTTACGAGCACTTCATTCGGGCGGAGATCGTCCAGCTCAAGTTTTTCAATCGTGAGCGGCTGCCGCGGCTCACGGGCTACTGCTGCGGTTACCTGCATGGTCATGTTTTTCCTGTTCGGATACGTCGGCTGTTGATTCAGAACGGGTACTGCTGGTCGGACTGCTCCACGGTGATCCACTTCAGTTCCGTGAACTCGTTGATGACGGCCCTGCCATCGAACCTGCCGTAGCCGCTGTTCTTCATGCCGCCGTATGGAGCCTGGGCCTCGTTCTGGACGGTTGCCCCGTTGACATGGACGTGTCCTGCCTGAATTCGCATGGCAACCTGCAAGGCCCGGGTGCTGTCAGCGCCGAAAACGGCGGCGGCAAGGCCGTATTCGGTGTCATTTGCCACCTGGACCGCCTCTTCGATGCCAGAGACGCGGACTACCGTGGTGATGGGTCCGAAGGTTTCCTGGTCGTAGATAGACATTTCCGGGCTTACCTTGTCGATGATCGTGGCAGGCATTGAAGCACCGTTGGCACGGTCACCGACTACAAGCTCAGCACCTTTGGCCAGTGCGTCATCGATGAGTGCGTTGATGCGTGCGCCAGACTCTTCGCGGATCATGGGTCCGACGATGCAGGTCTCGTCCGTGACGGGGTCTCCGGCGCTCAGCTGCGCCGCGCGTGCCGCGAACTTCGCGACAAATTCGTCGGCAACACTCTCATCAACTACGAACCGTTCGGTGGACATGCAGATCTGGCCCTGGTAGAGGAATGATCCGAAGACAGCCGCATTGACGGCGCCGTCGATGTCGGCGTCATCGAGGACGACGAACGGTGCCTTGCCGCCGAGTTCAAGAAGTACGGGCTTGAGGTAGCGGGCAGCCTTTTCGGCAATGATGCGTCCTACTGCTGTGGATCCGGTGAAGTTGATTCGGCGAACCGCCGGATGCGCGATGATCGCTTCCACCACCCGGTCAGAGTCCTCAGCGGTGCTTGTCAGGAAGTTCAGGACACCGGCGGGTACGCCGGCCTCGTGCAAGACCTCCGCAATGATTGCGTGGGTCCGTGGGCTGGTTTCCGAGGCTCGGAAGACCACCGTGTTGCCGCAAACGATGGGATAGGCAAGGGCCCGGGCTGCGAGCACGCCGGCCCCGTTCCAGGGTGCCATGCTGAGGACCACGCCGGCGGGCTGGCGCACAGTCATCGAGAGTGTGCCCGGCTTGTCCGTCGGAAGCGTCTCACCCTGAATCTGGGTGGCAAGTCCAGCGGCTTCGCGGAACAGCTGCGCCGTGAGGAACACATTGAATCCGGCCCAGAGCTGTGCCGCACCAACTTCCGCCATCATCGTTTCGATGAACTCCGGGCCGCGTCGCTCCATGATCTCGGCGGCCTTCAGCATCACGGCGCGTCGTTCGCTGGGACCGGTGGTGGACCATGTGGCAAATGCCTTCGAGGCAGATTCAACAGCATCGAGTGCGTCATTCACATCTGCTGCAGCGCTCTCGGTCACGAGTGCGCCTGTCACCGGGTCCCGCCGCTCAAAAGTCTTGCCTTCGCGGCCGGCACGAGCCTGGTTGTCAATGATGAGTTGCGTTTGCAAGGGGGTCTCCTCAGTTGATGCCGGTCCGGCCGGCATCGGTGTGGTCGGCTTTTTGGTTCTTAGTGATGGGTATTGTTGCTGGTCGAATCAGTCGCGGGGGTCTCGCCAGTAGTAGTTCCCCGCGTTGCCGCGTCGGGTAGGCCCGGTACGGTCAGAACGGCTACTACGCCAATGCCGGCGGCGATGGCCCACACGGAGAAGTTGATGAAGTTGCCGAGTGCAGCTGCCACGAGGACGCCACCACCGGAGATCGCCAGTACTGCGCCGATCCGCCCCACGCCCAGCGTGATTCCGAGGGCGGTGGCTCGGGTTGCGCCGGAGAAGTACGTGGCAACGAAGCCGTTTACCAGTATTTGCGCTCCCACTGATCCGAAGCCGACAACTGCCACCAGGGCGTACATGGCCACGAGAGGCATGATGCCTGTTCCCATCAGGACAAGGGCGATTCCGGAGCTGGCAAAGGCGACGGCCGTTACCCGGCGGGGACCGAACCGGTCAGCCAGACGGGAGGACACCAGAACACCTACGACGGCTCCAATGTTGACGGTGAGGAGGAATGTCAGCGAAGAAGCCAGAGAGTACTTGGCGATGATCATGAGCTGTGGCAGCCAGGTGTTCAGCCCGTATACGAGCGTTTGGCCACAGATTCCGGCCAGGCAGAACAGGATCATTGCGCCAAGCAGGCGTCCAGTCAGGAGCGTGCGGAAACGGCCGGGTTCGGGGGCGTCGGTGTGAACCCGTGCCGGCGGCAGCAGTTCCAGCCCGTATTCGGCGACGATGCGTTCCGCGTTGGCCCGGTCACCTTTCGCTGCGAGGAAGGCCGGGGACTCGGGAAGGTATTTGAACAGCAGCGGGACAACGGTGACGAGTGGAATACCGCCCAAGGCGAGCATGCCCTGGAATCCCAGCGACGGCAGGAACGCGAGAGCAAGAAGTGCGGCGAGAATGCCTCCGACAGCGTAGCCGGAGAACATCAGGGCGTTATTGAAGTTGCGTCGGTTCGACTTTGAGAACTCCACGGTAAGTGCTATGGCCGTCGGGATGACACCACCGAGTCCGAGGCCTGCCAGGAAGCGGAACAAACCAAAGAGTTCAGGGGTCGGCGCCCAGGCGGTCAAGAGCATCAGCGAAGAGAAGGCCGCGATGGAAACCATCATGACCTTCCGGCGGCCGACGATGTCGGTGAGGTATCCGATAAGAATGGCGCCAATGAACATGCCTGCCAGCGCGTAGCTGCCGATGGCGCCCGTCTCCACCGGGGTCAGGCCCCAGGGCTCGTAAGCCAGGAGCTTGGGAACAATGGCGCCATAGACAACGAGGTCATAGCCGTCGAAGACGATGGCAAGGAAACACAAAAAGATGACGACGGCGGGCGACTTGCGCGGGCGGGCCGACGATGATGATTGGGGGAACGTCATTAGGGGCTCCAGGTGATATACACAACGTTGTGATGTGCCAGAGATAGGTGGGTGACCATCTGTGATCTGACCCACAATCGAATGTAACATGAAAATGTCGTTCGTCAATAGACGTGTTGCACGTTTAGGGATGCATGACTCACCCAGCTGACACTTAGAGGAGTCTTATGCAGTGGAAACCAAGAGCCCTGATCCTGGACCTGTTCGGCGACTACCTTCGATATGCCGGCAGCGAAGTTCGGCTTGCCGACATCACGGAACTCCTAGCGGTCTTTGACATCGAAGCAGCCACAGTCCGCGTCAACCTTTCCCGCCTACGCAAAGAGGGGTGGTTCACTACGCGGCGCATCGGGCGGGAAACGGTCTACTCACTGACTCCCCACATGCTTGAGATCCTCAACGAGGGGCGAGAGCGGATCTTCCGACGCCGGGACGAGACCTGGCAGGGGCGCTGGACCATGGCCATCTACCAAGTCCCAGAAGCCGAACGTGCCGTCCGTGACCAGCTCCGAAAGCAACTCGCATGGCACGGGTTTGGTCAGCTGTCGCCGTCAACCTGGCTGAGCCCACACGACCTCATCTCCGAGGTCCGCGAAATCGCCGCCGAGAACCCGCTGGCCAAGGTGGATGCGCTTTGGTGCGGAACCGGCGATCTGCAGGAAGACAGGGGGCTCGCCGCCCGCTGCTGGGATTTGGATCAGCTGGGCGCCGACTACCGGCACTTCATCCACAACTACGCCGCTCTGGATAACGAGGGTGTAAATGCGGACAAGGACGGTCGGACGGCCCTCATCGAACGGATGCATATCATCGGCGACTTCCGCCGCTTCCCGTTCCGTGATCCTTACCTGCCCCGCGAACTGCAGCCCGATAGCTGGCCCAGCAGTGAGGCCTACACCCTGTTCGGTGCCGTGCACCGCCAGCTCGGGCCCGCAGCCACGGAATTCATCTCCAGCATCATCGGCCAGTCCGTGGGGCAGGGCCAGGAGGTAGCGTCGTAGACACGACCCCCGCCGGCCATCGAAAAACATGTAACAAATAGTTGACGTTCAGCGCATATTGGTTACATAATTGCAGTGAGACCTTTCTCACCGATTTTCCAAACACTAGAAGGTGGCATCGATGGCACTTCGCGTAGCCTGCATTGGCGGCGGTCCCGGCGGACTGTTCTTCTCAACCCTGTTCAAGCAAACCGTTCCCGACGCCGACGTCGTACTCTTTGAACGGAACCAGGCCACGGACGCCTTCGGCTTCGGCGTGGTCTTCTCCGACGCAACACTGAATCGGATCAATGATGCCGATCCTGTTGTCCGGGACGGACTCCGGGACCACGGCACGCACTGGGACGACATCGAAGTCTGGCTCAAGGGTGAACGGAAGTCCTTTGCAGGCAACGGTATGGCCGCCATCTACCGCAAGACCCTCCTGCAGCTGATGCAGGAACGGGCAGCGGCAGCGGGCGTGGACATGCGCTTTGGCCAGTATGTACCGGACCTGTCACAGCTCGCAGACTTCGACCTGATCGTCGGCGCCGACGGCGCCAACTCATCGACCCGCGAACAACTCGGCGAAGGCCTGGGCCACACAGCCGAGACGGCCACGGCCAAATTCATCTGGTTTGGCACCAGCCACAAATTCAAGGGCATGACCTTCCTCCACCGGAAGAGCGAGTTCGGCAACTTCGCCGTCCACGGCTACCCGATCAGTAAGGACCTGAGCACCTTCATTGTCGAAACCGATGAGGAAACGTGGCGCCGGGCCGGCCTGGACGAGTTCGATGTCAGCCAGCCCCCTGGACCGTCGGATTTGAAGACGCAGCGGTTCCTCGAAAAGCTCTTCGCCGAGGACATTGCCGGTGAACCGCTGGTCGCCAACAGCTCCCGCTGGGCGAACTTCCGCACCCGCCGGACCCTGTCGTGGCACAAGGGCAACGTCGTCCTGCTCGGAGACGCCGTACACACGGCCCACTTCTCCGTTGGGTCCGGCACCAAAATGGCCATGGAAGACGCCATCACCCTCGTCCGGGAAGTGGCAGCACACCAAGACGACCTCGAAACGGCCTTCACCAACTATGAAGCCGAGCGCCAGCCGCAGGTTGCCAAAATCCAGAACCAGGCACGCGGTGGACTCAGCTGGTGGGAACACTTCGGCAGATACTACGACTCCTTCGCCCCCACCCAGTTCACCTTCCACTTCTTCTCCCGCAGCATCGACATCGACAAGATCCGCTTGCGTGACCCGAAACTGGTTGCGTCCACGGAGCAGGACTGGCTGGCCCGGCACGCCCACACACCACTGGAAACACCACTCGACGCCGGATCAATCCGGTTCGGCGGGCGCCTACTCTCTCTGACCCAGCAGGATGGCCAGATCGTCCTGACCGGCACGGGGGGCAGTATCGCCCTGGTCACCAACTCGGACTCGGCCGACGCCACCACAGGACTGCTTCTGACCGCACCGGATACTGAAGAGGACTTGGCAACTGCCTTTGCACAATTGCCAGCCCAGGCTGCCGCCGTTGTCATCCAAGGCGGCAATCCATTCACCCGCATCCTCCTTTCGGAGGAAGCCCGGCTTGAACGCGGCCTGACAACTGTCATCGTCGATGACCGCGGACCGGCATCGAACCTGACACTGGTGCTCTCCGGCCGAGCTGACGCTGTTGCCACCGCAAACGTGGAGGCCACCGATGCATAGCCTGACTCCCCTGTTCGCCCCGAGCGGCATCATCGTCGTTGGCGCCTCCTCCAGCCCCGAGAAGCTCGGCGCAGTCATGGCGCAATCACTCTCTAACTACCCGGGTCCCGTGGAACTCGTGAACAGCCGCGGCGAAAACGGCATGCACACCAGCATCGCTGCCGCCGCAGCCGCCATCCCCGGCGGCCCCGACCTGGCAGTCCTCTGCGTTCCTGCCGCCGCCACTGCCCAAGCGCTGCGTGACAGCGCTGCCAACGGCGCCAGGGCCGCATTGGTTTGCGCCGGCGGTTTCGCCGAAGCCGGCGGTCCCGGCGTCGAATTCGCACACCAGGTGGAAGCGGCTGTCCGTGACACCGGCATCCGGCTGCTCGGCCCGAACACGTCCGGCTTCTTCGTTCCCCACCGCAACCTGCGCGCCAGCTTCGTGCCCGGCGTCGCCGAACTGGAACCGGGTTCGGTGGCAGTCGTCGCGGCCAGCGGCGGTGTGAACCACGTCCTGGCATTCCACCTCCAGCGCTCCGGCGCCGGAGTCAGCCTCGCCGTCGGCATAGGTGCAGGCACGGACATCACCGCACCCGACGTCCTCGACTACCTGATCACTGACGAACAAACAAAGGCTGTAGCACTCCACTTGGAAACGGTGTCAGACGGGCCTGCCCTCATCGACGCCGTCTCGCGCCTCAGTGCGGTCAAACCTGTTGTCGCTCTGGTGGTTGGCCGCAACGATGTCTCCGAGTTTGCACAGTCCCACACCGGAGCGCTGGCCACGTCCTGGCGCACCACACGTGCTGTCCTCAAGCAGGCAGGCGCAGTAATTGTCGACGACGAGAACCAGCTGGTTGCTGCTGTCACCGCGCTCGCGGGGCGCCGGCTAGCGCCGGCTGCAGACCCAGGAGTCGGTCTCATCACCGGACAGGCCGGACCGGGCCTGCTGATCGCCGATGCCCTCCACAGCGCGGGCGTGACGCTGCCGCGTTTGGCGCAGCACAGCCAGGACATCATCGGCACGTTGCTGCCACCTTTGACCTTTCAGGCCAACCCCGTTGACACGGGCCGGCCGGGACCCGGATACGAGAAAATCGTTGCGGCCGTGGCCAACGACCCGGCCATTGACGTCGTCGCCGTTTACGGGCTGACCGAACCCGTAGCGGACCTGCCACTCGCCGTCGCCAATTCCGGCGTGGCCGGCACGATGCCCTTCGTGATCGGTGTGGACGGGCCCGAAGGCGACCTCGAACGCGCACGGAAGTCAGCTCAACAACATGAGCTGCCTTTGATTTCGGGACCAACATCGCTGGCCCATGGCCTCACCGCCCTCGTGAACGACTCCCGGGGACAGTTCGTCCGCGCCGTGTCAGCTCAGCGTCACTTCACGTGGCCGGACCTGAACGGACCGTGGGATGAGAACCGTGCCAAGGAGCTCCTCGGCGCCCTTGGCATCGCCACGCCCGCTCGGCGCCGCTGCAGCACCCGTGCTGCTGCCCATGAGGCGCTGGCTGAACTGGCGACACCTGTCGCCGTAAAGCTGCTCGATGCCGCCGTCCTGCACAAGACCGAGATCGGCGGCGTGCACCTCGGGGTCAACTCCGCCGAGGCCATGGACCGCGCCCTGGACGGCCTTGAGGCCGCCGGAGCCCGCGAGTTCCTGATCGAAGCCATGGCCCCGTCCGGGGTGGACCTGGTTGTCGGTGTTCGCCGTGACCCCGTGTTTGGACCGATCGTGGTTCTTGGTTTGGGAGGCACCGCGGCCGAGGTCTTCGCCGATATCGCCATCCGTTCCGCTCCCCTCTCGGACCAGGCAGCAGAGGGCATGCCCAACGATCTGCAAG
The DNA here is from genome assembly GCF_001484605.1 of Pseudarthrobacter sulfonivorans. Classification (NCBI taxonomy): domain Bacteria; kingdom Bacillati; phylum Actinomycetota; class Actinomycetes; order Micrococcales; family Micrococcaceae; genus Pseudarthrobacter; species Pseudarthrobacter sulfonivorans. The sequence goes on from NZ_CP013747.1 coordinate 95,972, forward strand.
CCCGCGAACTCTTGTATGGCTTCCGCTCCGGGCCAATGCTGGATACAACGGAACTGGCTGGCGTTTTGATCAAACTCGGCGATGCCCTCGTCTCCAATGACGCCATCGCTGAGATCGAAATCAATCCCCTGCGCCTGACCCACCACGGACTCGTGGCGCTCGATGCCGTAGTTATCAATGTCGAGGAGGACAAGAAATGACAAGCCACACCAGCGAAGGCACCACCCCCTGGCCAGCCGACCTGGCCGCGGAGTTCCGCGCCAAAGGCTACTGGGAGGACCGCGCCCTGGGCAGCTACATCCTCGAAACAGCCGACCGGTTGCCTCACAAGATCGCAATCGTCGACGGTGACGTGCGGCTCACATACGCCGAACTTGCCAACAGAATGGATGCCGCCGCCGAACGCCTCCTCCAGTTGGGGCTGAAAGCGGACGACCGCATCATGGTCCAGCTGCCCAACGGCTGGCAGTTCGCGCTGCTGACCCTGGCATGCTTCCGCGCCGGCATCATCCCGGTCATGGCGCTGCCGGCACACCGGCAATACGAACTGTCCTTCCTGACGGAACTCTCTGAGTCCCGGGCCATCGCCGTCCCGGATGTCATCAAGGACTTTGATCACCAGGCCATGGCCGAAGAACTTGCGGCATCCATTCCTGCTCTGGAGATCATCCTCGTTTCCGGTACGGCGAAGCCACTCAACGTACGGCTCGAGGAGATTTTGGCACCACTAAAGGACGTCTCGGCTACCCGGGCACGGCTGGACGCCGCCGCTCCTTCACCGGACTCACCCGCACTGTTCCTGCTCTCCGGCGGCACCACCGGCCTGCCCAAGCTCATCACCAGGACCCACAACGACTACGCCTACAACATCAAGGCCTGCTCCATCCCCACCGCCGTCACCGAGGACACCGTTTACCTCGGGACCCTTCCCGCCAGCCACAACTTCCCGCTGGCCTGCCCCGGAATCCTCGGCATCCTGTTCGCCGGCGGCCGAGTGATAATGCTGCCAAGCCCCGAACCACGCAAAGCCTTCGCCGCAATCGAACGTGAGGGAGTGACACTTTCGACCGCAGTCCCGGCCGTGGCCCAGCGGTGGATCGAATACCAGCAGGAAACCGGCAGCAGCCAGCTCGCCACCCTCGAGGTCCTCCAGGTGGGCGGCTCCCGGCTGCCGGACGAAATCGCCCGGAAGGTCAAGCCCGTCCTAGGCGCCACGCTGCAGCAGGTGTTCGGCATGGCCGAGGGACTCATCAACACCACCCGGCTGAACGACCCCGAAGACGTCATCTGCACCACACAGGGCCGCCCCGTCTCCGAAGCCGACGAAGTCCGGATTGTGGACGAGTCCGGTAAGGACCTCCCCGACGGTGTCCCCGGATCCATCCTGACCCGCGGTCCCTATACCCCACGCGGCTATTACCGCGCGCCCGAAGCGAACGCCCGTGCCTTCACCCCGGACGGCTGGTACGCCAGCGGGGACATCGTAGAGCGCCGCCCCGACGGAAACCTGATTGTCCAGGGACGCGACAAGGACATGATCAACCGAGGCGGCGAAAAGATCTCCGCCGAAGAGATCGAAAGCCTGGTCTACCGGATCGAAGACGTCACCATGGCGGCTGCGATCGCGATGCCGGACCAGGTCCTCGGGGAACGGCTCTGCCTCTACATCACGGTCAAACCCGGGACCGAAGTCACCCTCGAACAGATCCAGGACCTGCTGCGCCGCACCGGCGTGGCAGCCTTCAAAATCCCTGAACATCTCGTCGTCGTAGACGAACTACCCACCACCAAAGTGGGAAAAATCAACAAAAAGGACCTCCGCGCCGACATCGCCGAACGCCTGGCGGCTGCCGGCTCCCAAGGAAAGTAGGACTGTCATGACCGAGAATCTTACGCATGCCTCCGTTGCCGCCAACCAGCCTGTTCCGGAACCGACCGCAGAAGAGGCTGCCCAGCTCAAAGAGCTGTACACGGATTTCGAGACCGAGAACCTGATTCCGTTGTGGACGCAGATCGGGGATCTCATGCCGATGGTTCCGTCGCCTAAAGCCGTACCGCATGTGTGGCGCTGGAGCGACCTGTACCCGCTGGCTGCCCGCGCGGGCGATCTGGTGCCGGTGGGCCGCGGCGGGGAACGCCGCGCCATTGCCCTCGCCAACCCTGGCCTGGGAAACACCCCGTACGCCACCCCGACGCTGTGGGCCGCGATCCAGTACCTTGGCGCCCGTGAGACCGCCCCGGAACACCGCCACTCCCAGAACGCCTTCCGGTTCGTCGTCGAGGGCGAGGGCGTCTGGACCGTCGTGAACGGTGACCCGGTCCGGATGTCGCGTGGAGATTTCCTGCTGACCCCGGGCTGGAACTTCCATGGCCACCACAACGACACGGATGAGCCGATGGCCTGGATCGACGGCCTGGACATCCCGTTTGTGCATTACGCCGACGCCGGGTTCTTCGAGTTCGGCACTGAGCGCGTCACGGACGAGGCGACCCCGCACATCTCCCGTTCCGAAAGGCTCTGGGCACACCCGGGCCTGCGCCCGCTCTCGGGCCTGGATGACACCACCAGCTCGCCCATCGCGGCGTACCGGTGGGAACACACCGACCGGGCCCTGACCGAGCAGCTGCTCCTTGAGGATGAGGGCCACCCGGCCACCGTGTCCCAGGGCCACGCAGCCGTGCGTTTCACCAACCCCACCACCGGCGGGGACGTGATGCCCACCATCCGGGCCGAATTCCACCGTTTCCGTGACGGCGCCTCCACCGAGCCGCTCCGCGAGGTCGGCTCCAGCGTCTGGCAGGTCTTCGAAGGCCGTGGCAGTGTTGTGCTGAACGGCGAGACCCGGAACCTGGAAAAGGGCGACCTGTTCGTGGTCCCGTCCTGGGCCGAGTGGTCCCTGCAGGCTGAGACCGGGTTCGATCTGTTCCGCTTCAGCGACGCCCCCATTTTTGAACGGCTGAACTTTAACCGCACCTACACCGAAGGACGCAAGAACGCATGAGACTCCTCACCCTCCGCACTGAAAACGGCACCAAGGCTGTCCGCCAGGACGGCGACACGCTGACCGAAATTGAAGGGTTCTCCGACGTCGGAGCCCTGCTGAAGGACCCCTCCTGGGAGTCCATCGCCGCCGCTGCCACAGGCGCCACCCACCCGGTCGAGGGCGCTGACCTGGACGCCGTTGTTCCCGCACCGGGCAAGATCATCTGCGTGGGCCACAATTACCGCAACCACATCAAGGAAATGGGCCGGGAAGTCCCCGAGTACCCCACGCTGTTCGCCAAGTACGCCGAATGCCTGATCGGCCCGGACGATGACCTGGCCCTCCCGCAGGAATCCGACACGGTGGACTGGGAGTCCGAACTCGCCGTCGTCATCGGGAAGAAGGGCCGCCGGATTTCCGAAGCCGACGCGCCCGCCCACATCGCCGGTTACGCCGTGCTGAACGACGTGTCGATGCGCGACTACCAGTTCCGCACCATCCAGTGGCTGCAGGGCAAGACCTGGGAAAAGTCCACCCCGTTCGGACCGGCCCTAGTCACCAAGGACGAGTTCAGCGGCGGCCTCATGACCACCGCGGTCGACGGCGAGATCCAGCAGTCCACGCCCACCAACGACGTCGTCTTCACCCCGGAGTTCCTGGTCTCCTATATCTCCACCATCATCACGCTGAACCCGGGCGACGTCATTGCAACCGGTACCCCGGGCGGTGTGGGCCACGCCCAGGATCCCAAGCGTTACCTGCAGGAAGGCCAGATCCTGGTCACCACAATCGAGGGCCTGGGCCAGCTGAACAACCGCGTGGTCAAGGAATCCTGATGGTCGCACGCCACGACCAAACGACGGACCCGCAGCTGCTCGAATCGCTGCTGCAGGCCCGTCGCGGGACCGCGTTCTTCGCACGAAAGCTCAACGAGCTCTCGGACGCGGACCTCGACGGGCCCTCGCTGCTGCCGGGCTGGACCCGCCGCCACGTGACCGCGCACATCGGCTACAACGCCCGGGCCATCGCACGGCTCATTGAGTGGGCGGCCACCGGGGTGGAAACACCCATGTACGCCTCCCCCGAGATCCGGGACCACGAAATCAATTTCGGGGCAACCCTGCCGCCGATTGCGTTGCGGCACCTCTTTGACCACTCAGCGGTGCACCTGAACGTGGAATGGCGCGACCTGCCCGCCGAGGCATGGCTCCACAAGGTCAAAACAGCCCAGGGCCGGACCGTCCCGGCCGAAGAAACCGTGTGGATGCGCACCCGCGAAGTCTGGACCCACGCCGTTGACCTGGACAACGGCGCCACATTCACCGACATCCCGGTCCCGGTCCTGACACGCCTGCTCACGGACATCACCTCCGCCTGGGCAACCCGCGGCACCGACACCGGGTTGCTGGTCCGGGTCACGGACCAGCAACCGGAACTGGAGTTCGGCAGCGACGGCCCCGAGGCACCCCTGGTGGTCTCCGGAACTCTTGCCGGCGTGGTCCGCTGGGCAACAGGCCGCGGAACAGACGGCGTCACCGCAACAGGCACAGCCGGCGCACCAAATAGTGCGACCGGGGCACCGCTCGGGTTGCCCGAGGTGCCCCCGGCACCGAAATGGATTTAGCAGCTCCAGGGCGCAGCCGCGGCAACGTCACTACGAAGGGCTTTTGCGATGACGAAAATTCTAATTATTGGACCTCCCGGCTCGGGAAAAGGCACGCAAGCAGAATGCATTTCCGAGCGCCTCGGCGTCGTGGCCATTTCCACCGGCGACATCTTCCGCGCCAACGTCAAGGGCGAAACTCCGCTTGGTATCGAGGCGAAGAAGTACATGGACAACGGGGACTTTGTTCCGGACAGCGTCACCAACAAGATGGTCCGTGACCGCCTCAGCGAGTCCGACGTCGAAGGCGGCTTCCTCCTGGACGGTTACCCGCGCACCACGGCGCAGGTGGACTACCTCGACGGGATCCTCGCCAACAGTGAAGAGAAGCTCGACGTCGTCCTGCAGCTCACTGCCGACGACGAGGAACTCGTCCACCGGCTCCTCGGCCGTGCCAAGGAGACCGTCCGGAGCGACGACAACGAAGCTGTAATCCGCCACCGGCTGGACCTGTACCACGAGCAGACCGAGGCCGTTGTGGCCAAGTATGCCGAGCGCGGCATCCTGACCCAGGTTGACGGCATCGGCGGCATCGACGAGGTAACAGACCGCGTCATGCAGGCGATCAAAGGAGCCCAGGCAGTTTAGCCAAATCCCTCCATGCCTCATTTCACGGCTCCACATGGTGCAAGGAGGACACGCTCAGAATCATCCGATCGAGTCGGTAACCAAGAACGGCGCCCGGCACCCGTTTGTGCGGGTTCCGGGCGCCGTGCTTTGTCTTCAGGCTGCCTGCTGCTTAGGCCAGGGCTGCGATGGTGCGGTTCTGGCTGCGGCCGAAGACCAGGGCGTCGATGGAGAACCGGCCTGCCCCGACGATGGCGAGGGCTGCCGCGCCGGCCGCGAGGACGAGCACGAGTTCGTATCCGCCTTTGTCAGCGAAGATGCCGGCCGGCGCGTGGACCAGGAACAGGGCGCCGAGCATGTCCAGTGCCAGGAGGGCGGCCACTGGGCGGACCAGTACGCCAAGAATGATGGCGGCGCCCCCAAGGAGTTCCAGAAAGCCGATGGCGGGAGCAACCAGCTGAGCAGCCGGTACCCCCATCTGAACGAAAGCGGCCTGCGTGCCCGGGATGGTGTATTCGAAGATCTTCTGCCAGCCGTGGGCAAAGAAGACAACGCCCACGGCCAGGCGCAGGACTGTACGGGCGAGATTGGACTGCGTGGCAGCGGGATAGACCGGAGAAGTCATGGGATCGTTCCTTTTGTCTTGGCTTCCTGAAGGGGGCGGTTCAAGCCCGGCCTTCGGAAGTTTAGTTGATGTTTCAAGTACCACCCTAAGGGTCAATGCTTGTTGCGTCAACTAATTTGTCGACTGTGCGCAGTATTTTCTGAGCGGGACTGGCGAGGGGGCTCATGCAGTCACGTCATGACGGCGATAGAGGGGCGCCATAGCCGCATCAGGATCCAGCTTCCCCAGGAGGGCATCGGCGATCCCCCGGAGCTGGCCGAGCTGTTCGGGAGTGAGGGCGTCAATGACGTGACTGCGGACGTTTGCCACATGGCCCGGCGCGGCTTCCAGGATTATGCGCCATCCATCATTGGTGATGCGGGCGTTGGTTGCACGCCGGTCCTCGGGGCAGGGAAAGCGCTCCATTAGACCGCGCGCCTCGAGCCGCTTGACGACGTGGGACAGGCGGGGCAGCGTGGCGCTGGTCTGGGCCGCCAGGGCGGTCATTCGCAGGGTCCGGTCAGGGGCTTCGGAGAGCATCGCGAGCACGTAGTACTCAAAACTGGTCAGGTCCGCGTCACGGCGCAGCTGGGAGTCCAACACATTGGGCAGCAGCTCGACCACCGTATACAGCCGCACCCAGGCAGCCAATTCGTCTTTTGTAAGCCAGTTCGTTTCCATGGCTCCATTCTCTCCGAAGTTTGTTGTTGCGACAACTAACTTTAGCCGCTACTATTTAGTTGAAGCCTCAACCAACTGGGGTTCGAAACGAAGGAGACCGTAATGACCACTGTAAGCATCCTCGGAACAGGCAACATGGGCACGGCCATCGCCGGCATCGTTGAAAAAGGCGGCAACACCGTCCAGGTCCTCGGCAGCGAGGACACTGCCCAGGCGGTCACCGGTGAGATTGTCGTCCTGGCCGTTCCCTACCCCGCCGTGCAGGAGATCCTGGCCCAACGTGCTGGCCAGCTCGCCGGCAAGATCATCGTGGACATCACCAACCCGTTGAACTTTGAAACCTTCGACTCCCTGACCGTGCCGGCTGATTCCTCGGCCGCTGCCGAGATCCAGGCCGCGCTTCCGAACTCCCACGTGGTGAAGGCATTCAACACCACCTTCGCGGCCACCCTGGCCGCGGGCGAGATCGCCGGGCAACCCACCACTGTGCTGATCGCCGGGGACGACGCCGACGCGAAATCCCGGCTCGCGGAGGTCATCACTGCCGGCGGCCTGCGCGCCATTGATGCCGGCTCACTGCGACGGGCACGTGAGCTGGAGGCAAAGGGCTTCCTTCAGATCGCCCTCGCGGCCGGCGAGAAGATCTCTTGGACTGGAGGATTCGCCGTCCAGGCATGACCCGACGGTCAGCCCAACCCCGCAGCATCGCATCACCGGGAGCCCCCCGCCTTCATTCTGGCCGGCTCCCGAGGCACGCTCATGGCCCCAAACAGAGAAAGAATTACCTCCGATGCCAGTCTCCCCCGTCCGGCTGAACCACGCCGTACTATTCGTCACCGACCTTGACCGGGCCGAGCGCTTCTACACCCACGTCTTCAGCATGGAAGTGGTCGCCCGCGAACCGGCTGCGAACGCTGCATTCCTGCGGCTGCCCCGCTCCGGCAACCACCACGACCTCGGCCTCTTCGGCGTAGGCGCCGCCGCGGCGCCTACGGTGCGTGGCGGCGTCGGGCTCTACCACCTCGCGTGGCAGCTGGACACCATCGATGAGCTCGCCGAGGCCCGCGGGACCTTGACGGACGCCGGCGCATACACCGGTCAGCCATGGCGCCACCAAGAGCATCTACGGCGCAGATCCGGACGGCAACGAGTTCGAACTTATGTGGATGCTTCCCCGGCAGCATTGGGGCGAGTACGAGAACACCGCTCCCGTCGAGCCGCTGGAGCTCGACGCCGAACTGGCCCGATGGTCCGGCGTGCCCACCGCCGGCCGCATCGCCACAGCCAGCACTGAGGAGGACAACTCATGAATGACGATTTCGGCAAACCTACCGTCGTCTGGCACAGCCCTGACGCCCCCGACCGTCCCCTTGTGGTCCTATTGCACGGACGCGGCGCCGACGAGACCGGCATCATTGGCCTAGCGGGACACCTGCCACCCGGACCATCGTACGCAGCCGTCCGCGCACCGATCCCCGCCGGAGGCGGATACGCCTGGTTCGCCAACCGTGGAATCGGCCGTCCGGTCGCGGAGTCCCTCACTCAGACCATGGCCTGGTTCCGAGAGTGGCTCGACGACGTGGCGCCCGCGGGCCGCCAGGTCATACTCGTTGGCTTCAGCGGCGGCGCCGCGTTCGCCGGTGGTCTGCTTCTGGCCGATCCGCAGCGCTTCGCCGGCGCTGCAATCCTGTACGGAACGTTACCGTTCGACGCCGGGGTCCCAACCTCACCTGCGCGCCTGGCCGGAGTGCCGGTCTTTATAGCCCAAGGCGACACGGACACAGTCATCCCCCGCGAACTGCTGGACCGTACTTGGACCTACCTGCTCGGCGATTCCGGCGCACCCGCCTACGCACGCCGCGACCCCGGCGGCCACGGGCTCACCAACACCACCATTGCCGAGCTTGGCGGCTGGATCGCAGAACGTCTGAATTTCCTTGCCACCCGCAGCATTCTGCCTGCTGGCCACGGCACCTGGAGTACCCTTCCAGACGGCAAACTTCCATCTCGCCAAGGTACCCGGCCCGAAGTTTCCTGGTCGATTCCCCAGGAGCAACGCTCCGACAACAGCCCCCTCCATATCCGAGAGCAGCTCCATAGCAGCATCACGGCCTTGCCAGGGGTAACCGCCCGTCAGTCAGCCATCTCCGTACCCGGCGCATCTGGCTTCATGGTCGAACGGGGCCCGGGGGCGCCGCTTGATGCGTTCCTCGTGCCACAAGTTGGCGAGTTCGCACACCTCCACCCCGACTACGACGGTTCTCTGCATCTGGCACTGCCGCTGGCGCTGAGCCGCGACGCAATCGCCAAGGGATGGGCCGTCGCCCACCCCCTCGCGGGCATCCGCCTCGCCCGCGGAATGGTCATGATCTACGGGCCACGGAATGCGACCGAACTCGACACCGTCACCGGCATCGTCCAGACCAGCCACGCCTACGCCACGGCAGTGCTCCCCGCAAGCGACGGGAGTGCCTGACATGCCGCGGAGCCAAGTCCGCAGGCCGCCATGGCTCCCGTGCCATTAGCTTTGGCGTATGGCAGTTCGCACGGTCTGCGAAAGATGCAGCGCCCTCGTATCCGCGCCGCCTGGAAGTTGCATTTGAAGCGGGATGTAGCCGAAGCTGACGTCGTAAAGGGGGTCAGCGTACCCCAGCGCTCCGCCGGCTCCATCGTGGCCAAAGGCCCGGAAGCTGCCAAAATCACTGCCGGGATGAGGCTTCATGAAAACAACCCCGAACGCCGTCGGGAAATTCAGGACACGATCGACTCCCCACACCTGCTGCTGTCCCATCTCTGCGACAGTATCGGGGTCAAGGAGAGCCTCCCCCAGCAGTCCAATGGCTGCTGCATAAACTTGTGCGAGCCCCCTCGCCGATCCGACGCCGCCAAGGGCGGCGGGTCCGGCGGCGCGCACTTCCCGCAGATTGGGTGAGTAGGGCCCGAGGTTCGGTGGTACGAGATTGTTGACACCATTGAACATCAGGGCGCCCAGTCCGTCCGGCGACGTCGGACTTTGGCTGATCATTGCCAGCTGTTCGGCGGTGGGATGCGCTGGACGTAGAGCTTCGTACCTGTCCTCCTGTGACGGCGGCAGTGCGAGCCAAAAGTCGATGTCACGGGGTGCGCGGATGCTGTCCTCATAGAGTTCTTGCAGGGACTGGCCAGTTATGCGCCTCACCAGTTCTTCCATGAAGGTTCCTATGGTGAGGCCGTGGTAGCCGAACGCTGTCCCTGGGCGCCAATATGGCCGTTGTGCCGCTAGCTTGGGCGCAGCACGCCGCGAGTCCAGGATGTCCTCATTTTCAAGTCCGGCATCCACATTTACGAGCCCCGCCTGGTGCGACAAGAGCTGACGGACAAGGATCTTTTCCTTCCCATGGGTTGCGAACTCCGGCCAATAGTGGACCACAGTTTGATCCAGGTCGAGCGCACCGGATCGGATCAAAGTGCCCAAGGCAATCGCCGCCACGCCTTTTGTTGCGGAAAAGGTACCAGTCAGGGTGTCGTTTCTTAGTCCGTCCCCTCCGGCCAGATTCACTACCAGTTGGCCTTTCCAATACACGGCCAACTGGGCGCTGTAGTTAGGGTCGTCGGCCAGGTAGCCGTCAAACTCGGCGCGTACGTCCTCGAACCCGGGAGCGGTGGTGCCTGTGGAATGGTTGTGCGTGGGAGCCGTGACGGCTGACATCACTGAGGGCCTTTCTCTAGTTCTGGATTGTGCCAACGATTGGGCCCAGTCCGAGTCGCCGATCGTTATGGAGCCAGCGGCGCATCCGCTCAACTGAATTCCTGGCTGGCACTGAATGGGGGTGGTCCAGGTGCCCGTGCATACTCCCCGGTTCCATCTCGATACGGACGTGCACTCCTGCAGACTCCAGTTGGGCGGCGAAAAGTTCGCCCGAGGCACGAAGCGTGTCGGCCTCTGAATTGATGATGTAGACAGGCGGAAACCCGTTGAGGTCGCCGCTTCCGGCGAATGCGTGGGGGTCGCTGAAGATGTCCTCGCTCCCCGCGAAGTTGAGATTGATGTCGCGGATGAAGTCCGGCCCGAATACGAGGTCAGAAGGAACGCCTTCCATCTTCTTCACAATCTCCTCGCTGAGCGGCGGAAGCTTTGCATGAACGAGAGGATAAGCGAGCAACAACGATGCCGGCATCTGCCCGGCATCGTCCCCGAGCCGTGCGGTGAGCGCGGCAGTCAGGGCAGCCCCGGCGCTCGCACCACCCAGGTGAAGGTCATCAGCAGTTGCCAATCCTAACTCGCTGAGATTTTCAGTGGCCCACAGCCACCCGGCCCGCACATCATTCGACGGTGCGGGGTACTTCAAACCGTGAAGGGCCTTGCGATAGTCAAGTGACAGAACCGAAATGCCGTGGGACGCCAGGTACAAGCTCACCCAGTGAGCCTCGGGCATGTCCAGGTCTCCGGCGATGAAGGCGCCGCCGTGCACCCAGACGAAGCCCGCAAGGGCCTCGCCGGGAGCTCGGTACAGACGTCCCGGAACTCCTCCGTCCGGAGTCGGGACAGTAATATCGACTGCCGATATTGCGCCAAGCTCGGGGTATATGGACACAAGCGACTGGTGGTCCGTGTCAGTTCGAGGATCAGGGCGGGGGCCATTCAGCTCCAACTCGCGAATCAGCTGACTGGCGATCGACGTACTTGAATTTTGCGTGCCTGTCTCGGGCATCTGTCTCGTCTTTTCCTTCCTTGAGCAGGAGCTAGTTTTGGACCAGTTCCAGCGTGGCCTGCAGCGGAAGTTCGCTGACTGAGGTGCCGATGCGGAGTGTGTAGACGCCGGGTTCGTAGGTCCAGCCGTTGTCCCAGTAGGCCAGAAGCCGGGTGGGGACGTCCAGGAATGCGGTGGCGGTTTCGCCGGGTTCGGCCCAGATGGGGGTGGATGCGACGAGCCAACGGACCGGGCGGTCGACGGCGGAGCCGGGCTTTTCGGCGTAGACTTGGACCACATTTTTGCCGGCGCGTGCCCCAGTGTTGGTCAGGGCAACGCTGAGGGGCACGACGGCGCCGGGGGTCGTTTCTGCGGGTGCGTCCACGCTGTCGGTGGTCCAGGTGGTGTAGCCGAGGCCGTAGCCGAATTCGTAGGCCGGGGTGGTGCCGGCTTTGAGCCAGGCGCGGTAGCCGATGTGGATGCCTTCATCGTAGGTCAGGGTCCCGTCCTGGCCAGGGGTGACGTTGATGACGGGGACGTCTTCCTGGGTGGCGGGCCAGGTCGTGGGCAGGCGGCCGCCGGGTTCGGTGGCGCCGGTGAGGATGTCGGTTAGGGCGTGGCCGAATTCCTGGCCGCCGAAGTAGCCGATCAGGGTCGCGGCGACTTCGTCGCGCCAGGGCAGCAGGACCGGGGAGCCGGAGTTCACGATCACGATGGTGCGGGGGTTGACGGCGGCGATGGCGTGGACCAGGCGGTCCTGCAGGCCGGGCAGTTCCAGGGAGGTCCGGTCGTAGCCTTCGGATTCGACGCGGGAGTTGGTGCCCACAACGACGACGGCGATCTCGGCTGCGCGGGCAGCCTCCACTGCGTCCTTGATCAGGGAGTCAGGGTCGGCGTCGTAAGCTTCGACACCGATGGTGATTCCGAGCGTATTGGATAATGCGCCGACGCTGTCCGTCGTGAGCTCCACACGGAGTTGCATCGGGATACCCTCACACACCTTCACCGGCACCGAAACCGCGGGCGGGGCCAGCAACGCGGCCCCCAAATCCGTTCCTACCGCCTCGACCGTCGCTTCGTGCGCGAGGATTCCATTGACGAAGATGCGGCCATGGCCCACGGTGGAGAAGCCCAGCCGGACCGTACCCGTTTCGTCCGGTGTGTAGATGGTGTGGAACTGGACCATGGAGGACGCTGCAATAGGTGCGTCACCGCCGAACCACACCAGGGCGGTGGAGCGGCGGTCCTCGGCGAAGAGCTCCTCGCCGTTCGCGTCCAGAAACCGGACACGGAGTCCAGGGGTTCCGGTGACCGGGTTGGTGAGCTGTTCCAGCGGCAGCTCGGCGATGCCTTCCTGCACCACGGCGCCAACACTGTACGTGACGTTGTCGGCGCCGAAGGCGGAACGGATCCCGTCAAGCGGGGTGATGATCTTTTCCGGGACAACAGTGGCGGAGCCGCCGCCCTGGGTGCGGGCATAGCGGGCGTTGTGGCCGATCACCGCGACCGTCCGGACCACAGCAGGGTCCAGCGGCAGCACGCCGTCGTTCTTCACCATCACGGTGCCGGCCGCGGAGACCTCGCGGGCGAAGGCGATGGGGTCCTCCCGGTCCGCCGGTTCGGCGGCCACGGGCTCGAAGCCTTCCAGGGCGCCGACGCGGGCGGCGAGCTGCAGGATCCGCAGCACCTTACGGTCGATCGCGACCTCCTGGACCTGGCCGGACTTCACGGCCACCGCCAGGGCTTCGCCCCAGGGTCCGTCCGGACCGGGCATGGCCAGGTCCTGGGAGGCGTTGGCGCTGTTGACGCTGCGCACGGCGGTCCAGTCGCTGATCACCACGCCGTCGAAGCCCCATTCGCTGTTCAGCGGGGTTTCCAGCAGGTCGTTTTCGGTGGCAGTTGCACCATTGATCGAGTTGTAGGCGCTCATCACCAGCCACGCCTTCGATTCGACGATGGCCTTCTCGAACGCGAGCAGGTAGAGCTCCCGCAGGGCCCGGTCCCCTACCTTGACGTCCACGGTGAAGCGATCAGTTTCGGAGTCGTTGGCGATGTAGTGCTTCGGGGTGGCGCCCACGCCGTTGCGCTGCACGCCCGTGACGTAGGCGGCGGCAAGTTCCGCTGTCAGGACCGGGTCCTCGCTGAAGGCCTCGAAGTGCCGACCGCCCAGGGGTGAGCGGTGGAGGTTGATGGTGGGGCCGAGCACGACGTCGACGCCCTTGCGGCGGGCCTCGACGGCGGAGGCGGCACCGAGCCGGTCCGCGATGGCCGGGTCCCAGGAGGAGCTGATGGCCGCGGCGGAGGGGAAATTCATGGACGGCTGGCGTTCGTCCCAGACCTCGCCGCGGACACCGGTGGGGCCGTCGGAGAACAGCATGCGGCGCAAGCCGATCTTCTCCAGCGGCCAGGTGGTCCAGAAATCCCGGCCGGTCAGGAGCTGGACCTTCTCTTCGAGGGTCAGTTCCGCCAGGAGTGCTTGGAGCCGGGCGTCGGTGGCGCGCTCGTCAGTGGTGCGCGTTTCTGTGGTGAGGGTTTCCATGGTGGCTTTCTGGGCTGGTCCGACGGCTGTCGTATCGATTGGTTGTGCTGCGGCGGCTGGACGCTGTCGCGGACGCGGGGTCAGGCGGCGCCGGCCTGAAGGTCCTGCTGGTTCTGGAGTTCCAGGAGCCGGAGCCTGTCGGTGCGGTGTTGGGCCTGCCGGTCGGGGTCCGGGATGGGCGCGGCCATGAAGAGCCGTTGGGTGTAGGGGTGTTCGGGTGCTCCGGTGACCTGTTCGCCGTCGCCCCATTCAACGATCTCGCCGTGGTACATCACGGCGACCCGGTGGCTGAGGTGCCGCACCACGGCGAGGTCGTGGGAGACAAAGAGGTAGGCGACGCCGGTGCGTTCCTGGATCTCGATGAAGAGTTCCATCACGCGCGCCTGGGTGGAGAGGTCAAGGGCTGAGACGGGTTCGTCGCAGACGATGAGCTTCGGGTCCAGGGCCAGGGCCCGGGCGATGGCCACGCGCTGACGCTGGCCGCCGGAGAACTCCCGCGGCAGCCGGTGGGCGGCGCCCTGTGGCAGCCGGACCTGGTCCAGGAGGTCGGCCACCCGCTTGTTCGCGGCCTGGCGGTCCACTTTGCGGACGGTGAGCGGTTCGGTGAGTATCTGCTCGATGGTCATCGACGGGTTCAGCGAGGTGTACGGGTCCTGGAAGACCACCTGGATCTCATGGCTCAGTTCCTTGCGCTTGGCGCGGCTTGCCTTGGAGATTGCCTCGCCGCGGTAGCTGATGCTGCCGCCGGTCACAGGAGCCAGGCCCAGGACCGCGCGGCCCAGCGTGGTCTTGCCGGAACCGGATTCGCCCACCAGGCCCACGGTCTCGCCGGGCCGGATGTCCAGGGAGACGCCTTTGAGGGCCTTGAACGGTTCTTTGCGGAAGCCCTTGAGCGGGTATTCGACCACCACGTCCTTGACGTTGAGCAAAGTTTCGGTCATGACGCCACATCTTTCAGTTCCTTGAGGGTGTACTGCCCGCGGGGTGCGGTATCTTCGAGGATCGCGTCCAGCAGCTGGCGCGTGTACGGGTGCCGGGCATCGTTGAAGATGGCCCGGACGGGTCCGGTCTCCACGACGCGGCCGGACTGCATGACCGAGACGCGGTCGCAGAGGTCGGCCACCACACCGAAGTTGTGGGTCACCAGGATGACGCCCATGTTCAGTTCGTCCTGGAGCTCGCGGAGCAGGTTCAGGACCTCGGCCTGCACGGTGACATCCAGGGCCGTGGTGGGTTCGTCGGCGATCAGCAGGTCAGGTTCGCAGGAGACGGCGCCGGCGATGAGGACGCGCTGGGCCATGCCGCCGGAGATCTGGTGCGGGTACGCGTTGAAGGTGCGCTCGGGGTTGGGAATGCCCACCTTGGCTAGCAGCTCCAGGGCCCGTTTGCGGGCTTCGGCCTTGGAGATGCCAAGGCAGACCCGCATCGGCTCCATCAACTGGCTGCCGATGGTGAATGCGCCGTCCAGGTTGGACATCGGCTCCTGCGGAATGTACGCGATGCGCTTCCCGCGGACCTTGGTCATTTCCTTTTCGGAGAGATGTGCCAGGTCCTTGCCCTCGAAGGAGATGGATCCACCGGTGATGCGTCCGCCCTGCGGCAGGAGCCGGAGGATGGAAAACGCGGTCTGCGTCTTGCCGGAACCCGATTCGCCCACCAGGCCGTGCACCTCGCCGCGTCGAACTGTCAGGTTCACATGGTTGACCACGTGGGTGGTTGAACCGTCGGGCTGGTCGTAGCCGACGCCAAGATCGGTGACTTCCAGCAGCAGCTCGCCTTTGTCTGCGCCCGGTTCTTCGGGATGGACGACGGCGGCAGCACCGCGCTTCTCAGCCGCACCCTCGGCGTCAGCGATGGCAGCAGCTGCCGCAGCCTTGCGGCTCTTCTTGACCGGGCCGCTGCTGCGTTCCAGTTCATCGCGCATCGCGTTCGCGAGCAGGGTCAGGGCGATGCAGACCAGACCGATGATCAGGGCGGGCCACAGGACCAGCGTGGGTGACTTGAAGATATTGATGAAGCCGTCGTTGAGCATGCTTCCCCAGGTGGGGATGTTCCGGTCCCCCAGGCCCAGGAACTCAAGGCCGGCCTGGATGGCGATGGCAATGCCCAGGACCATGGCGGACTGGATGATGACAGGCGCCCGGACCACGGACAGGATGTGCCGGCCGATGATCCTGAAGTCGCTGAGTCCGGAGACCCGTGCGGCGTCCACATAGAGCTCGTTGCGGACAGCGGTGACTGAGGCGTAGACCAGACGGAAGAAGGCGGGTGAGAGCAGGACGCCGAAGATCATCATGGACAGCCACATGGACGGGCCCACCACAGCGCGGGCTGCCAGCAGCACCACCATGCCCGGAAGTGCCATCATCAGGCCCGTGAGCCAGGAGGAGACCGAATCGAACCAGCCGCCGTAATATCCGGCGATCAGGCCGGCAGTGACCCCGAGGACCAGCGCCACGGCGAGGGCCAGCAGGGCGCCGGCGAGGCTGAACTGGCCGGCGAACAGCAGCCGGCTGAGGACGTCGCGGCCTGCGCTGTCGGCGCCAAGGAGGTGTTCGGAGCCGGTTTTGGCCAGCACATCCTTCAGGATTGCAGTGTTGGGGTCGTGGGTTGCCAGCAACGGCGCCAGGATCGAGGCCAGTGCCACCAGGAACAGGACAAGCAGGGAGGCTGCGCCCGTGGGATGGGTTAGGAGCTTCCGGAAAAGGGAAACCTTGGCTGCCGTGACGGGCAGTGCGAGGGGAGTTTCGATCATGACAGCCGAACTTTCGGATTGAGCCAGCCCTGGGCGAGGTCGATGATGAGGTTGACGGCCACCACGATTGCCGCCGTGGCGACGACGACTCCCATCACGACCGGGATGTCACCCTGGCCG
Organism: Pseudarthrobacter sulfonivorans; assembly: GCF_001484605.1. Taxonomy (NCBI): domain Bacteria; kingdom Bacillati; phylum Actinomycetota; class Actinomycetes; order Micrococcales; family Micrococcaceae; genus Pseudarthrobacter; species Pseudarthrobacter sulfonivorans. Next base: position 112,555 of record NZ_CP013747.1, read on the forward strand.
GTGGCGGCCACGGTGATCTGCCCGAGGCCGGGCAGTGCGAAGATCTGTTCCACGATGACGGCGCCGCCGAGGAGCCCGATGAACTGCACGGCGAGCACGGCCAGGGCCGGGCCGCCGGCGTTGCGCAGGACATGCCTGTAGACCACGCGGTTGAAGGACAGGCCGCGGGCCCGCAGCGTCCGGACGTAGTCCTGGCGGAGTGCATCGATCAGCGAGCCGCGCACCTGCTGGACCACGGCGGCGATGCAGCCGATGGACAGGGCGATGATCGGCAAGGTGACAGTCGCTGCCCAGCCGCCGAACGACGTCGTAATAGGCACGTAACCGGTGGCCTTGAACCATTTGAGGTTCAGTGCGAACAGGGAAACCAGCCCCAGTGCAATCAGGAAGCCGGGGATGGCAAAACCAAGCACTCCAACAAACTGGACCACCCGGTCAACCCAGCCGCGGCGGACCGCAGCCCACACACCGATGACCACGGAAATCACAGCCGCAATGATCACCGCGCCCAGGACCAGGGAGAGGGTGACTGAGAGCCGGCTGCTGACACCTGCACTGACGAGCTGGCCGTTGAACCAGGACCGGCCAAGGTCACCCGTCAGGGCGCCGGTCAGCCAGTCCCAGTACTGGACAGGGAGCGGGCGGTCCAGGCCCAGCTGGCTGGCCTTCAGGGCAACCTGAGCGTCGCTGGCGGTGGGGCCCACGAGGCGGCGCGCGATATTTCCGCCCCCTGCATAGAGCAGCAGGTAGGCGACCGTGGTAATGACGAACAGCAACAGGACGCCGGACAACAGGCGCCGCAGCACGAATCGGTACATTCGAAAATCCTTTGGGAGGGTTCCTGAGGCTGCCGGACCGGGCCGCAGTTGTGCGGCCCGGTCCGGCAGCTGTCCGCTAGGAGGCGGGGGTGAAGGACCAGATGTAGGGGTAGACGTTGCCCGTCTGCAGCTCCACGTTGGTCTTGGCGTCAGTCACAAAGCTGTTCTGCGGCCGGTACCAGGGAGCAAACCAGGCCTGCTCCACGATGTACTTGTTCAGTTCCTTCGCAGCCGACTTCTGCTCATCCTCGGAACCAACGTTGACTTTCTTCACCAGTTCGTCGACCTTGGGATCGGCGTATTTGTAGGGGTTCCAAGCCGAGTTCGGAGCAATTTTCATGTTGATCAGCTGCCAGTCCGACTGCTGCTCCAGAATCATGTAACTTGCGGCGTATTTTGCTGACAGCAGGTCGGCAATGAAGTTGTTGCCTGCATCGATGGTCTCGACGTTCACTCCGACATCCTTGAGTTGCTGGGTGATCAACGCAAAAATCGAGCTATTGACGAGCGGTGTGGACGGCATTTGCAGGTTAAACCCGTTCGCGTAGCCGGCCTCTGCCAAGAGCGCCTTGGCCTTGGCGGGGTCGTAGGGGTAGCGGGAGTCCAGGGACTCGTCGTACGCGTCCGACGACGGCGGGAACACCTGGGTAGTGGGCGTGCCGCGACCTTGGTTCACGGCATCCAACAGGGACTTTGTGTCGAAGGAATAGTTCAAGGCCTGCCGGACGCGGACGTCCTTGAGTGCGGGATTGGTTGTACCCGCACGGTCAAAGAGCATCAACCCAACCCAGTTGCCTTCGAATGCATTGTTCTTGTAGCCAGCAGCTTCGGCTTCCTGGATCATTGCGATGTCAATGAGGGAGCCATTGAGCGTCCCGGACTTGACGGCGCTCAGCAATGAGGTCTGTTCCGGGTAGACGTTCAGGACCAGGTTGTCGTAGTGCCGGAGGTCTTTGGCCCAGTAGTCAGGATTGCTCTTGTAGGTGTAGGACGTGCCGGTCACCGTGGCGGCGGTGTCCAGGACGTAAGGTCCGGAGCCGACGGGGTTGGTGGCGATATCAGCGTTTCCGAAGGAAGCCGGGCTCTGCATAAACGACGCATCCTTGGACAGGTAGCCCAGGAACGCCGGGTCAGGAGCCGACAGAGTCAGCTTCAGCGTGGTGGCGTCCACTGCCTCAGCGGTCTGCAGGGCGGCCAGGAACTGCGCGTCTGCTGATGTTCCCGCCTTGAACCGTTCAAGGTTCTGCTTGGCGGCATCCGCACTAAATGCGGTGTCGTCGGTGAACTTCACATCATCGCGCAGCTTCAGGGTCAGGACGGTCTTGTCCTCGTTGTACGTCCACTCAGTGGCCAGCATCGGCACCAGTGTGCCGTCTGGCTCCATGCGAAGCAGGGTGTCGTAAACGGCCTGGTAGAACGGCGACACGTTGGCGAAGTCGGAGTCAGCAGCCGCGAAGGACTTGGGCGCCATGAGCGTACCCAGGGTCAGTGTTTGCGAGGTCTGCTCGCTAGAGGAGTCTCCCCCGGCAGAGCAGCCGGTGAGGCTCAGGGCAACGGCGGCAACAACTGCAGCCATTCGCTTAGGTCGGAACATCTTTGGTCCCTTTCACGGTCAGTGACCGTCCACCATGGACTGCCATTGGGAAAGACCGTAGCACGAAAACAGACCACATGGTAGGTTTTTGTTTGAGGTAACCGGAAATTGACCAATGTGACGTGCCACACGAGGCAAGGCCGTGCTTAGCCGGCCTGCGGCCAAGGTTGTTAGAGTTTCCAGATGACTGAAACAGCGACAAGTGGTGTCGCAAACGAACGGCGCCGTCGCGGCAGCTACGCCAAGACAAAGGAGCGCCGCCAGGAAATTTTGACGGCGGCGTTCGAAGTTTTCTCCACGTCCGGATACCGGGCGGGATCCATCCAAGACATCGCCGACAAAATCGGATTAACCAAGACCGGCCTGCTACACCATTTCCCCAGCAAGGAAGCCCTGCTCGAGGCGGTCCTTACCCTTCGTGATGAGGACTCCTGGGCCGCGGCCGGCATTGTGACGGACAACGGCATGGAGACCCTGCGTGGGATCGTCCGACTCGTTCAGTACAACACCACAGTTCCCGGGCTCGTAGCCCTCCACTGCGTCCTATCGGCCGAGTCGACAGACCCGACCCACCCCGCCCATGAGTACTTTCAGCGGCGCTACAAATGGGTTCGGGAGGTTGGCGGCCAAGCATTTTCCGATCTGGATCGTCGAGGCAGGCTAAGGCCTGGCGTGACGCCGGGCGCAGCGGGACGGCTGCTCGTGGCGCTTATGGACGGATTGCAGGTCCAGTGGTTGCTGGACAACGACTCCGTGGATATGGCCGGCGAACTGCGGACTTTCCTCGGCGCTGTTACGACCGAAGAGTTCTAGACGCGCCGGTGGCGGTCGCTCCCACTACCGCAGGGCCGCCTGAAGGAAAGCAATCATTTCGCGATTGAAAGCCTCTGGTTCGTTCCAGTGAGGGCAATGCCCACTGTTTTCAAACACGGACAAATGAGAGTCCGGCAGAGTCTCCGCGAGCCATTTCATGCCTTCCAGCGGAAATGACGGAGAGAAGTGGCCTGTCGCCACCCAGGATGGAACGTTGACCCTCGAAACGACGTCCCGCCAGTCCGCAGTAAAGTGGTCCACCATCAACTGAAGCACCGCCCCTGGGGGAAAGTCAGTAAGGCCACCCACCTCGGCGAGCAGTTGCCCGACGTGAGCGGGCATCGGTGGTTCGAATGACGGATTGCCCCACTGATATCGGCCGTTAACGCAATCCCAGACGTTTGCCCACTCGACAGACCTGACACCCCAGGCCCACGACTCGTCATTGATGATCTTCGGGGACTGATCAATGGCCGCAAACGCCCGTACGCGGTCCGTGCCGAATAAGTCAAAGTATGCGAGGCAAACCGAGACCCCCAGGGAATGTCCGACAAGCGCCACCGCGTCAAGTTCCAGATGTTCAATCAGTTCGCCCACGTCTTTCCCTAGGCGGGAGACACGCTGACCGCTGGTCGGCGACTCTGAACGGCCATGGAACCGCAGGTCAAGGGCGAGCGTCCGATATCCCGCGGCCACCAGCGCCTCACGTTGGAAGGCCCAGTGCTCGGCCCGGCACGTAAAACCATGGACGAGTAAAACGGCGGGTCCGGTGCCGTGATCGTCGTAGACCAGCCGAACACCGTCCGTGGTTCGAAACGACTTTTCATGATCAGCCAATTGCGCCTCCTTGGGCAATCAAATTTGTTTTCTTCCGCGAAGGAGCAAGGGTCGCCCGGGTGAGTACCCGAGTGCGTCCTGCTTGTCGTTACATCGGGTTCGATCCGACGGTGAGCCCGCCGCAAACATACAGTGTCTGGCCGGTGATGAAACCGGACCGCTCGTCGAGGAAGAATCCGGCAGCGTTGGCGATGTCCTCCGGCTGGCCGAGCCTGCCGACGGGAACGGACGAGATGATGGCCTTTGTGTGGGGTGAGTCTTCCGGGTTAGCCTTCATGAACAATTCCGTGGCGATAGGTCCCGGTCCGATCGCATTGACCGTAATGCCGGCAGCGCCCAGTTCCAGGGCCCATGTCCGGGTCAAGCCGATAAGGCCGGCCTTGGCGGCAGAGTAGGCGGTGCGCAGTTCCTTGCCGAGGGCGGCACGGGAAGACATGTTCAGAATGCGGCCGAATCCGACCTCTGTCATGCCCTCCAGGACGCTTTGAGTGCACTGAACGGCGCATCGGAGGTTTAGGGCATGGGACTGATCAAGTTGGCTAAGGGTCTGATCCCGGAGCGGTGCCGGGAAGACCGCGCCCACATTGTTGACCAGCCGGGTGATGGGGCCTTCCGCAAGTGCGGTTTCCAAGGCTTCCGCGGTGCTGTCGACATCGGAGAGATCGGCAAGGATCGAGCGACCAAGATCGGCATGCTGCCGGTCGATGACCACGACGTCCCATCCCTGCTTGAGTCCGTGTTGAGCAATTGCGCGTCCGATTCCTGACGCGCCGCCGGTAACTAAGAGGCGTTCGACCATGAGAATTTCCTTCCTCCGCACACGTCGGCATGCGCGGAACGCTGTGGGATCAGCGCAAAGCATTGTTCCTAAGTATCCGTCAGGAAAGCTCGGCATAATGCCTAAATCCCATACCAATTACGGCTAGACTGATCGGCAAAGCAGAATAATTGATTGCCCAGAGGAGAGAAAGTGGAAGTCAAGGATCTTGAAGCCTTTGTCGTGGTTGCTGAAGAGCTCCATTTCGGCAGGGCTGCAGCGAAGCTGCACATGTCCCAGCCGCCTCTCAGTGCGCGGATCCGGCAACTTGAACAAAGCCTTGGCCTGCGGCTTTTTGAACGCAGCACGCGCAGCGTTGCGCTGACGGACGCGGGGTCAAGGCTACTGGTTCCGGCGCGGAAGGTTCTTAGTCAGGTCGCCTCTGTCCAGAATCTCGCCGAATCCATCGCGGCCGGGGACCAGGGTCGCGTGCGGATCGCTTTCGCGGGCGCCTCGAGCCAGCGCGCCCTCCCGATTCTGACTCGGGCTGTTCGGGAGTCGTATCCCGGAATCGAGTTGCAGTTGGAATCTCAAACGTACGTATACACGGCGTTGAACAAGCTCCTCGAGGGTTCGTTGGATCTGGCTTTCGCACGCCTTCCTACGCCGCAGCCGGAACTTGAATCGCGCGTCGTCGAGGTCGAGCAGATCCTATGTGCCCTGCCCGAAGGGCACCCTCGAGCCAATCAGCCAAATCTGTCATTGGCGGACCTCCACGACGAGGATTTCGTCAGCCTGCCCTCTGATACCGGGTCCATCCTTCAGGCCACCATGTTTGCCCTTTGCATCACGGCAGGATTCCGGCCCCGGGTGGTTCAAATATCGCCCGACTCTGCAACAGCGCTGGCTCTTGTTGCGGCCGGGGCTGGAATCACCATCACCTTGAGTTCTGTGACGCCGGCCCAGTCGGTAGGGATCGTTTACAGAGAACTCGTCGACATCCATCCCAGCCACATGTTCGCCACACTGACCTGGCGCAAGGATGACCCATCGCCCGCACTCTCAGCAGTCCTGGAGGTGTCCAGGTCAGCTCTGCCAACTCCCGATCTTTCTGGTTTCGATCTCAAACTATAGGTAATTGGTATTTCTATTCGGAACAATGTCTAGCTAATCTTTTGGGAAGGCACCAAGCCAGTCCCTCAACGAAGAGAGCTAACTGCAATGACAACAACCCCTGTGGCGGTGGACTCGGGCATCGAAGCCCGCGTCTACCGGAAAGTTGCGCTCAAGGTTCTTCCGATCCTGATGCTCGGAATGTTTGTCTCCTATATCGACCGCGCCAATCTCGGTGTAATCGCTGGCCCGCTGTCACGTGATCTGGGTCTGACGGCGGCGACCTTCGGTCTCGCAGCCGGTTTCTTCTACATCGGTTATCTGCTGTTCGAGATTCCGTCGAACATGTTCCTCGCCAAGGTAGGCGCACGGATCTGGCTGGCACGGATCATGGTTACCTGGGGCATCGTGACGGTGGCCATGGCCTGGATGCAGAACGATATCGCTCTTTACACCATGCGCTTCCTCCTTGGCTTGGCGGAGGCTGGCTTCACCCCCGGCGCTATACTGTTCCTCGCTCTCTGGCTGCCCGCCCGGCTGCTTCCCAAGGCAATGTCCTGGTTCAACCTGGCTGTCCCTGTCGCCTTGGCCACCGGCTCCGTAGTGACGTCATCAATCCTTCTCCTCGATGGGCTCGGCGGTATCGCGGGATGGAGGTGGGTTTTCGTTTTGGAAGGCCTGCCGGCAGTCATCCTGGCAGTAGTCTTCTTCTTCGTCCTGCCCTCTTCGCCGGATAAGGCTTCCTGGCTCGATGAAGATGAAAAAGCATACCTGGCAAAAAACGTGACTCAGCGCGCCGATGCTGGGGCTCACGAACTGAAGCAACTCCCGGCAGCCCTGCGGCGGCCGTCGCTGTGGGCATTCGCTATCACGTACTTCTTCATCCTTATCGGCTTTTGGTCGATCACCTACTTCCTTCCCTCCATTGTCAAAGAGCAGTTCAAGCTGGACGTGGTGGCATCCGGCTTCATCTCCGCGATTCCGTGGGCCATATCCGCGATCGTCATGTTCGCCATAGTCCGCAGTATCTCCAGGACGGGCGAGCGTCGCTGGCACCTTACAGTCCCCATGATTGCCGCCGCCCTGGGTCTCCTTTTCGGAGTACTCTCCGGGAACCCGTTCCTGTCACTTCTCGGCGTGAGCATCGCCGCTGCAGGCTTCTTCGCAGTCCTGTCAACCTTCCACGCAACCGTCGTGCAGGTCTACGCCGGCGCACTGGCCGCTGTGTCCATCGCCCTGGTCAACTCCGTGGGTAACCTCAGCGGTCTCGTCGGTCCGTACATCCAGGGATGGCTTACCGACCTTACGGGTTCGACCTCCACCGGTCTCCTGGTGATGTCAGGCTTCTTCGCCCTCGCTGCCGTATTCGTTTACATCCTGATCGGCTGGGCGGATCGTAAAACTGGGGGACTCCGCGGAACCCTGAACATCGAAACACCCACCTTTCCCCGCACCGAAGGATGACCGAGACTTTGCTAGTCCAATCAACCACCCAGACAGCGCCTCCCGGTTATGAGCCGTCAACTGCCGCACGCATCCTTGAGGTACGAACTGTGCCCTATGCGATCCCCTACAGCAAGCCGCTTAAGTTTGCGAGCGGATCAATCGCCATAGCTGACAACGTGCTTGTGGAGATCGTCACCAGCGACGGCGTAGTCGGAATAGCCGAAGCACCGCCTCGCCCCTACACCTACGGCGAGACCCAAGCCTCCATCGTCGCGGTGATTGAGCAAATATTCGCTCCCGCCATCATCGGGCTCTCAATTCTTGACCGCGAACAGGTCAGGTCACGGCTGGCACGAACGGTCGGCAACCCAACCGCCAAAGCCGCAATCAACATGGCCATGTGGGACGCTTGGGGAAAGACAATCGGCACCCCGGTCCACAGCCTTCTGGGAGGGTTCACCGACCAGCTCCAGGTCAGCCACATGCTGGGATTCGACGATCCCGACGTAGTGGCCGCCGAAGCCATCCAACTGCGCGAGACGCTCGGCATTTCGAGCTTCAAGATCAAGGTGGGACGCCGCCCCGTCCACCTGGACGTGGCCGTCTGCAAAGCGGTCCGCGGTGCGTTGGGGCCGGACGCCGAACTTTACATCGACGGGAACCGCGGGTGGACAGCGGCGGAATCCGCTCTGGCGATCCGTCAGCTTGAAGACGTCGGCCTCAGCCGTGTCGAGGAACTCTGCCCCGCTGATGACGTCTTGGGCCGACGCTGGCTGGTCTCCCAGTGCCCCATCCCGTTTGTCGCCGACGAGAGCGCCCCGACACCTGCAGACGTCACCCGCGAGATCCTCGCGGGAGCAGCGACTGCGGTGAGCATCAAAACAGCCCGGACCGGCTTCTCGGACTCGTTACGCGTATCCCACCTTGCCGAGGGGCTGGGCATCGAAGCTGTCATCGGCAACCAGATCGACGCGCACATCGGTACCGTCTGCTCCCTCATTTTCGGTGCATCTCAGGAGATCACCGCGCGCTCCGCGGCGGAACTGTCCAACTACCTGGACATGGCCGACGATCTACTCCAAGAGCCTCTCCTGATCGAGAATGGACGTATGCGGGTCCCTGACGGACCCGGCCTCGGCATCCGGCTCGATCCGGAGAAGGTCACCCGCTACCGCGTCGATCTCTGACACCACCAAACCTCCTCGCTCCAACCCAAACCGAACAAATCAAAGGACACATCATGGTTTACCTCCGTCTCCACCACGTCAACGTCACCTCCGATGACATGTCACTGCTGACCGACTTCTACGGAAAGGCATTGGGACTGAACCAGCTCCCGTCCCCGGCGATGATCGCCACTTCCAAGAACGCGGACAAAGACATCGACGGTGACGCCGAGTGGGACAGTGCCGCCAAGTTCTACGACGCCGGCGACCCGAACGAGCTGCAGATCCACGCCACCCAGCGCCAGCCATACCTTGCAGCGCAGGAAGGGCACTCGGTCAACCCGCTGATCGGGGGCCACTTTGCATTCCGGACCGATGACATTGAGGCGATCAAGGCGCGCCTGACCGAGCACAACATCCCGTTCGACGACTGGGGCATCTGGTCGGTCGAGGGCTGGCACCAGATCTTCTTCACCGATCCAGCGGGCAACATGATCGAAATCCACCAGGTCATGACCGAGGGCGAATCCTGAACCTGCCGATGACGACTCCCCAAGCCCCCCATCAGTCGTCAGGCGGTGAAATCCCCCGATATGCCGAACTGCTGGATCGCCCCGGAAGGCTGAAGGGAACGGCGTGGGGCCTCTGGGGTCCGACAGATCAGCTCGGCACACTCAACCACCTCACACCCGAGCGCGTGCTCGCCGCACGGGAAAGCATCCTGACCGGCGCCGTCGTCCCTCTGAACCTGCCGTTGACAGAGTTCGACCCGCCGATCATTTCCCACCGCGGCTCGGTCGAACACACCGTGTTCGGCTTGAATGAGTTCCACCGCGATGACCGGATCGACAGCTTCTTCCTGCAGGCATCCACGCAGATCGACGGACTTCGTCACTTCGGGCATCCGGACCGTGGCTTTTACAACGACACCGACCCGACGGGACTGGTTGCGGGCCAGCCCGACCTCGGCATCCAGGCTGTGGCACAACGCGGGATTGCCGGACGAGGGCTGCTCATTGATGTGGGTGCCTACCGAGAAGCGGTGGGCCGTCCGATCGATCAGACGCGAAACGAGCCGATTCCGGTCACGGATCTGGATGCAACTCTCGAGTGGCAAGGCAGTTCAGTTAGTCCGGGCGATATCATCATGATCCGCACCGGCTGGCTGCAGCATTTCCGTCAGGTGACTGACCATAGGGACGGCGTGCTTCGTTCGCCGGGACTTCGCCAGTCGGAAGAGACTGCGGCTTGGCTTTGGGACCACCAGGTCGCCGTGGCAGCCTCTGACAACATCGCCCTCGAAGCGTGGCCGCCAACTGATTCTGAAGTCACCGTCGATGCGGAACTGAATGGTTCCATGCCAATGTCCAGTCACACCGGGATGCTTCACCGCATCCTCATCCCCCTGCTGGGACTCACCCTCGGTGAACTTTGGGCGCTCGACGAACTCGCAGCCGCCTGCACCCTGCGCAAGCGGTACGACGTGTTCCTCACCGCACAGCCGCTAAATCTGCTGGGTGGAGTCGGCAGCCCCGCCAACGCTATGGCGATCCTTTAACCGCGAAAGATCAGGAGCATTTTGTCGTGAATCAACACCAATCGGTGACAGCCGAAGCTGTCCTCATCACCGGTGGCGCATCAGGCATCGGCCTGACGTGCGCACGCCAGGCCGCGGCCAGGGGCGCCCGCGTCGCCATAGTCGATATCAACCCCTCTGCAGCAGCAGATGCTGTGGCGACGCTTGAAGGACACGGGCACCTCGCGATCGCCGCCGATGTCACCGACGCCGATGCCATGCGCAGCGCCGCTGACCAGTTCGCTGACGGAGGAAGCATTACCGGTGTGGTTGCCGCCGCCGGCATAGTCAGCCGCCTGCCGTTGCTCGACATCGATGTGTCCGAATTCCGGAGGGTGCTCGACATCAACGTCATCGGAGTCCAGAACACGATTTCCGCCGCCGGGCCACACCTTATCCGGGCCGGCGCCCTGGGAACGGTAGTCGTCCTGGGCAGCGCCGCCGCATTCACCGGAGGCGGCCTCATGGGTAACGGCGCATATGCCACTTCCAAGGCCGCTCTCATCGGGCTGGTCCGCGGGTACGCCCGCGAACTTGCCCCGCACCGCGTGCGCGTAAACATGGTCGCCCCCGGGGCAACGGAAACACCGATGACCGATGTCTTGAGTGATACCGACCGCGACCGGATCGCCGGAATGTCACTCCTGGGACGTCTCTCAAAACCCGAGGAAATTGCTGCCGCCATCGCTTTCCTCCTCGCACCAGATGCCGGCACCATCACCGGACAGATCCTTCACGTGAACGGCGGCGTGGTCTTCGGCTGAAATGTAAGGTCCAGTTATCAAAGGCATGGATGAGCGGCTCCCGGGTTTGTGGTTCCGGGAGCCGCTCATTCGTGTGCTGCAGTCAGACCGTTGCGGGTGTCGCGAGCGACGCCTCCGAGAGGGCGGTGAGCTCCTCCGCGGTCAATTCGAGGGTAGCCGCTGCGAGCAGGTCGGGCAGTTGCTCTACCGTGCGGGCGCTGGCGATCGGGGCGAGAATCGTCGGCTGCGACCGGAGCCAGGCGAGGGAGATTGTCGCGACTGAGACGTCATGGGAGGCCGCGACCTCGTCGAGGACAGACAGCAGGGCCGCGTGTTTCTCCAAGTACGCCTGGGCGCCGTCAGCGCGGGGGCTGTCTATGCTCGCGCCCTCGCGGTACTTGCCGGTCAGGAAGCCCGATGCAAGGGAGTAGTACGGCAGGACGGCGAGCCGTTCCTGCAAGGCGATGTTGCGAAGCTCGCCCTCGTAGTCCCGCTCGATGAGGTTGTAGTGCGGCTGCAGGGCCACCGGGCGGTGCAGCCCCTTTGCGTCGACGATCCGGAACCACTCGGCGATGCGTGCCGCAGAGTAGTTGGAGATGCCGATGTGGCGCACCTTACCGGCGTCTACGAGTGCGGAGAGCGCGGTGACCGTCTCCTCGAGCGGCACGGACGCGTCGTCGAAGTGTGCATAGTAGAGGTCTATGTGGTCGGTGCGCAGCCGCTGAAGGGAGGCGTCTGCGGCAGCGGCGATGTTTCTGGCTGAGAGCCCCTTGAAATCCGGGTGCTCACTAACTTTGGTGGCGATGACGAGCTCGTCCCGTTTGCCGCGGAGCTGATGCCACTCGCCGATGAGGCGCTCGGATTCTCCGCCGGTGTTACCCGGCACCCAGGCGGAGTATCCGTCCGCGGTGTCGACGAAGTTGCCGCCTCCCGCGGTGAAGGCGTCGAGGATGTCGAAGGATGCCTGCCGGTCTGCAGTCCAGCCGAAGACGTTGCCGCCAAGGTTGAGCGGGAAAACGGACAGGTCCGAGGTGCCGAGGGCAACACGTGAATGAGTCATGATGAGTCTCCTGAAGTTGGTCTAGGAAATGGTGTTCTGCCGCAGCCGCTTCGGCGTGCGGGGGAGGTTCAGATAAGTGATTTGGCGGTAAGCCAGTCCTTGGCGATGGTGGCTGCCGGCAGTTTCTCGTCGGCACTGCGCGCGTTGAGGGCCACGAGCTCCGCCGCTGTCATGGCGTCGCTGATCCGGTCGATGATTTCGGCTGCCTTCTCGTCGACGTCGCCGCTGGCCAGCGGGACCACGTTGGAGGCGAGGAACAAGCCTTCCGGGTCCTCGAGCACCACCAGATCGTTCTTCTGAATGGAGGGGTCGGCGGTGTAAATGATGGCCAGTTGCACAGCGTTGTCCTTCAACGCCTTGACAGTCAGTGGGCCGCCACCGTCTTCAACCGGAGTGAAGTTAACTTCAACGCCGTACTTGTCCTTGAGGCCTCGGGGGCCGTTTGGCCGGGTTTCACCCTCGGAGTTGCCTCCGAGGGTAAGTGGCTCGGTGACTTTTGCGAGGTCAGCGATGGTGGTGAGGTCCCACCGATCGGCGAACTCCCGGGTGACGACGTAGGCGTCCTGGTCGGTGGCAGGTGACTGGTCAAGCACGCGCAGGTTTTCGGGAACAGCTTCATGGAGTTCGGCGTAGACGGCGTCGGCCAGGCGCGCGGTGGTTTCTGGCTCCCAGTGCTGCAGGGCGGGGCCCGTGTACTCAGGGAACAAGTCAATCTCGCCCGCCTCGATTTCAGGCAGATATGCTTCGCGCTGGCCGATCCGCAACTGGCGCTCCACGGAGTACCCGGCTGCCTCTAGGGCCTGGACGTACGTCTCGGCAATGATCTCGTTGGAGTAATAGTCCTGCGAGCCGACGACAATGGACTCCGTGGTGTTGCTGCCGGCGTTGTTGTCGTTTAAGGGATTGCTCGTCGAACAGCCGGTTAGTGCGACGACGGTGACGGCGGACAGCGCGGCGGCGAAAATTCGGGGATTCATGATTGTCCTTTCAAAAGGGGTGAGGGTTAAGGGCGGCGCGGCTGTGCCGCGTGAGTATGGCGGGAGGGCTTGCTCCCGGTTGGTGTGGCGACACGGCGGCCAGCCCGCTGCAGGGCGGAGAGCATGATTTCGAGCAGGAGTGCCAGGATCACCAGCAGCACCGCGCCGGCGAGCATCTGCGGGTAGTCCCGGGTTTTGAGCCCTGCATACAGGTAGCGGCCCAGGCCCACGTCAGCCACGTAGGCGGCGAGTGTCGCGGTGGCCACAACCTGCAAGGTGGCGGCGCGCAGACCACCCAGGATGATCGGTGACGCGAGTGGCAGTTCGACCCGCAGGATGATCTGCAGCTCACTCATTCCGCTTGCGCGTGCAGCGTCCACAGTGGCGGGGCTGACGTTTTCCACGCCGGCGTAGGCTCCCGCCAGCAACGATGGGACGGCGAGGACCACGAGGGCGAGCACGGGTGCCTGTAAACCGATGCCGAGGGCCAACCCAAGGGCGGTGAGTAATCCAAGGGTCGGGATCGCCCTGGCTGCGCCGGCAAGAGCTGCTACTACCGAGCGGCCTCGGCGTGTGTGGCCAACGATGATTCCAATTGGCAGCGCGATGGCAGCCCCGACGAGTATCACCCCGGCCGTAACCGCGAGGTGTTCGAACACGCGTTGGAAGATGCCGGTCGGTCCGGTCCATCGTGCGGAATCACTGAGCCAGTTCAGGGCCTCGAGGAGGAGGGTCACGGTCGTACCTCCGCAGGCGCGGCGATGTGCCTGACTGTATTTTCGCGGCCGGGGCGTCTCGCGCGCGTCCAGGGGGTGAACATTTGGCCTGAAATCACCACGGCTGTGTCGAGCAGCATCGCGAGGACGACAGTGAGCACCATTCCCGTGAGCACCTCCTCTGCGATGCCGCGCTGAAAGCCGTCGGTGAACAGGCTGCCGAGGCTGGAGATTCCGACGAGAGCACCGATCGTGACCAGCCCGACGGTGCTCACAAGCACCACGCGGACACCGGACAGGATCACCGGGACTGCCAGCGGGAGCTCGACCTGCCAGAAGACGGCCCGCGGTGAATGGCCGATCGCGACGGCCGCCTGCCGGGCTGTCTGGTCGACGGCAGCGAAAGCGTCGGCGACGCTGCGGACCAGCAGCGCGACACCGTAGATGGTGAGTACCACCACCATCGTCAGCGGTGACCGCAGCGGGATGCCCAACAGTGCCGGCACGATGATGAGCAGCGGCAGCGCTGGTACGGCGTAGAGCAGGCCGGCGATGCTGAGCAGTGCACCGCCAAACTGGGGCCGGCGGTTCGCGAGCACCCCGAGTGGGAGTGCGATGAGCACGCTGAGGATTATGGCGGGCAGACTGAGGGCAAGGTGAATGAGCGCCAGCTGAACCGCTTGCGGCCAGCCGGTTGCGAGCCAGGTCACAGGGCAAGCACCCCAACCGGGCGGCCTTCGCCGTCGACGACCACCCGACGCCCTGCCACATCACGGGCAACAAGCGTCCGGTCGGCGCGATCAGCGCCTACAAATTCGCGAACGAAGTCGTCTGCCGGTGCGGCGAGGATTTCCGTCGGCGTGCCGACCTGCGCGATGCCGCCACCTTGGCGCAGCACCACGACCTCGTCCGCAAGGCGGAACGCCTCGTCGATGTCGTGCGTGACCAGCACGATGGTCTTGCCGAGCTCCGCTTGCAAACGCAGCATCTCATCCTGCAGCTCACGGCGCACGATTGGATCGACTGCCCCGAACGGCTCGTCCATCAGGAGGATGTTTGGATTGGCGGCCAGCGCGCGGGCAACCCCGACGCGCTGCTGTTGCCCCCCGGACAGCTGCGACGGGTAGCGCAGGGCAAGTGAAGCGCTGAGGCCAACGCGTTCGAGCAGTTCGTAGGCGTCGCGGCAGGCATCACGGCGTCGCACTCCCTGAAGAACGGGGACGGTAGCGACATTGTCCAGCACGGTGCGGTGCGGCAGTAATCCGCCGGCCTGCAGCACGTAGCCGATGGATCGTCGAAGCTGCACGGGGTCCAGCTGCCGGACATCGCGTCCGTCTATGAGTACTGCACCTTCGGTGGGGTCGATCATGCGATTGACCATCCTGAGCAGGGTGGTCTTCCCGGATCCGGAGGACCCCACGAGCGCGACAGTGCGATGCGACGGCACCACCAAATTGAAGCCCGCGACTGCCACGGAGTCGTCTGGATACCTTTTTCCGATCTCACGGAACTCGATCATCAGCCCGGGATTCCTGTAGATGGTGCGGCGGGACGCTGATCCTGCGCCACATGGATCAAGGCGGTCATGGGAGCACCACTGCCTTGCCGCCGACAGTGTTTGCCTCAAGATCGCGGTGCGCCTGCACGATGTCCTCCATGCGGTAGGTGGCGCCGACCGGGACCGGGGCGTGGCCGGTGGCAACTGCGTCAAGGAACTCCTGCAGTACCTCGGCAGGGAGATCGGCCGCCTCTCCGGAGTATGCGGTGAGCCGCACGCCGTTCGGCAACCAGTCCATCGGATAAAACTGATCGATTGTCCACTGGTCGGAGAGCATGCCGGTGAAGCAGACAACACCCCCCGGGCGGACCGTGCGCAGTGTATCGCGCATCACGTTGACCCCGACGAGCTCCACAGCGCCGTCAACGCCGCCAGGCATTATCCCCCGCACGCGGGGCGCGATTTCGCCGTCGTCGATAAGCACATGGTCTACGCCCACGCTCTCGAGCAGGGCGCGGCGGGACTCGTTGCGGGTGGTGGAGAGAACGGTCATACCGCGGAGCTTTGCCAGCACCGCGATGGCCAGACCGATTGAGGACGTGCCGCCCCTGATGAGCACGCTCTCCCCCTCCTTGGCCTGCACCCCTACCGTGAGGGAGCCGTAAGCGGTCTGCAGCATCTCTGGAACGGCGCCGATGACGTCCCAGGGAAGCTCACTATGGAAGGGGATGACCTGCGACGCCGGCACCAGCACGAACTCGGCGTAACCGCCGTCGAACTCGCGGCCCATGCCGCCCATCATCGTGACCACCTGCTGACCAGGTGCGAACTCCCCGCCGGGAGATTCCGCAACGACACCAGCCGCCTCAATTCCCGGGACACGTGGAAAACCTCCGGTGTACGCCAGGCCCTGGCGGAAGTGCAGCTCGGACCGGTTGAGTCCGAAAGCCTTCACGTGGATCAGTACTTGACCCGGCCTGGCTGCCGGGCGAGGCAGCTCCCTCAGCTGCAGTACTTCAGGTGCCCCTGGTGCCTCCACAACCACTGCACGCATTGTTTCACTCATTGCGGCACCGCGGCGGATACGGTGAGGCTTTCATCAAGGCGCTGCACCGCTGACGCCAGAGCGCTGGTGTCCTCACCGGCGAGGTGTTCGTCCAGAGCGTCCTGCAGCACCTGGACGCCAAGATCCAGTGCCCGCTCGCCGGCAGGGCTAAGTGCAATGAGTGAGGAGCGGCGGTCAGAGGGATGCGGCTGCCGTTGGGCCAGCCCCTCCTGTTCAAGTCGATCCGCCAGTTTGCTCGCGGCACCTACGGTGATGCGCAGCTCCTGGCGGAGCTCCTGTACGCGAGCGGAGGGCGCGTAGCGCCGAATCACTCGGAGGGAGGACAGAACAGCGAGCGACGGCGCGCCTGCGGCTTTGAGCCGGTTATCCACGTGGTTCCACAAGTTGGTTTCATACCGGATGAGTGCATCGAAGAAGTCCATAGTGAAGGTAACTATACTTCGAGGAATTATATTCCTAGGAATCCACCTTTAAGGGGGGCGTCCAACATCGCCCCGCCCTGGCTCTGCTACCCGGCCCGCTGGGTCATGAACATCATTCGCTCCGCGCCGAACCTGGCGTTCGCGTCTCGCCATTAGTGCTGGGCCCGTTCGACCGAATCCTCGCCATGCCATCAGCTCCCGAGCCTCCATCGGGAAAATTTCGCGAAGGTCACCAGAGTATGTGCTTGAGCACACCAGACAGAACAAGAATAACCAGCTAGTGGTATGTCTCCAAAATAGTTTGCGGGTGTTCTGTTAAACTGGGGGTATGACGAATCCGGCTCCTGCATTGGTGGTTTCTGATGGACAACGTGCAGCATTGGAGGTCCTTTCGAAATCGCAGACGGCGTCCCATCGCGAGGTTCAGCGGGCGCAGGTTTTGTTGATGGCCGCGGAGGGGTTGGCCAATGAATCGATCGCGAAGGTCGCCGGGACGAGCCCGGGGACGGTGAGGTCCTGGCGGGCCCGGTTCGCCGAGGACGGCCTGTCCCACCTGGGAGAGGTGCGTGCCGGGCGGGGCCGCAAGCCGGTCATTCCGCAGTCAAAGATTGACGAGATCGTTGATCTGACGCGCAATTCCAGGCCCGAAGGGCAGACGCACTGGTCGGTGCGGACGATGGCGGCGAAGGTGGGGGTGTCTCCGGCGCAGGTGCAGCGGATCTGGGCGGCCAGGGGCTTGAAGCCGCACCTGGTGGATACGTTCAAGCTCTCCAACGATCCGCGGTTTGAAGAAAAACTCATTGATGTCGTCGGCCTGTACCTGAACCCGCCGGAGAAAGCGATCGTGCTGTGCATGGACGAGAAATCGTCCATCCAGGCCCTGGACCGCACCCAGCCGTCCCTGCCGATGAAGAAAGGCCGGGCGGAAACGATGACCCATGACTACAAACGCAACGGCACCACCACCTTGTTCGCTGCCCTGGACGTGGCCACCGGAAAAGTCATCGGCTCATGCCTGCCCAAACACCGGCACGAAGAATTCCTGGTGTTCCTCAAGACCATCAACAAAGAAGTCCCGCAGGGCCTGGATGTCCACCTGATCCTGGACAACTACGCCACCCACAAGCACCCCGACGTGAAAGCCTGGCTGGCGAATAATCCCCGCTTCCAGCTGCATTTCACCCCCACCTCGTCCTCGTGGCTCAACCTCGTCGAGCGCTGGTTCCGGGAACTCACAGACAAGGCCCTGCGCCGCGGAGCGTTCCATTCCGTACCGGACCTGATCCACAAGATCGAAGAGTATCTCGCCGCCCACAACACCGAACCCAAACCCCTGGTCTGGACCGCGACCGCAGACTCAATCCTCAAAAAAGTAGCCCGCGGCCGCGTCGCCCTCGAAACCATCAAACAAAACTGAGACACACCACTAGTACGCCAAGTTCTCGAGCGGATCTTCACGGGCAGGGGCCTAAGTTCGTCAAGGACAGCCCGGCATTTACCGGCGAGGCCCCCATGGCCAACATCATGCTCTCAGCCATGGGGGCACGTCCCTGAAGTCGAACGCTCGCTCATCAGGGAACGATACGGGAATGCATCGCCTCAGCCCAGCAGCGGGGCTCGCACAAGGAGCGGAAAAGGACTTACTCGGGACGGACGTCCGCGCTGGTTCGGCTCGGCCGATAACGGTATGCCGAAAGACGTCCCTGCCCGCGATATAGAGATCAGCCAGGACACGGTCTATGAGTACCTGTGCCAAGCCTAACTTGTCCTTTGCACTGGCCTCCGCCCTACAAGGAGGGTTATGAGGCCGTTCTCAGGGCGCGCCCTTGGTCGTCACCCCTAGATGCAAAGCTGCCATATTTATGTCCCATCTACATATGTGCCGTGCAAGCCGCACCGGTGTCATTTTTCCTGGCGTGCATTGTCGGAATCCATGAGAGGGCGCCACCTGCGCAACGAGGTCCGCGACTCGTAGGCCTGCGGGGACGGATAGGTCACGAGCTCCACTGTGCTGCCCCAAGGGGTGCGGGCGTAGAGATACCGGTTGCCCTCGCCGGCATCGCCTCCGGGAAGATCACCGGGCTGGCTCAGCAGCTGCCCGCCGGCCTTTTCCAACTGGGCGGCGGCCTCCTCGATGTCGTCTACGTAGACGCAGAAGTGCTGGAGGCCGTAGTCGCTCGGCACTACAGGGTCGCGCTGGGTTGTCCCGGAGTAAGCGAACAGCTCCAGATTGGGTCCTTCGCCGAGACGAAGCATGCGTATTGCCTCGATCCTTGCCCCTGCGGGGATACCCAGGCCGGACTCGACGGCGGGGCCTGCCAGGGGTTCGTCGAGCATGTCGTAGATCTTTTCGGCGCCGAAGGCGTCGGCGAAGAAGCGGGTTGCCTGCTCGAGGTCGGGCACCGTGATGCCAATGTGCTCGATTGCGCGAATTGTCATTGTTACTCCTTTTAGATCTCGGCTGCGGCCCAGAAACCAGATTGGGTTGCCTCGTACATGCGTCCGCCCCTGAGGCGTGTGCCGATGATATGCACGCGGTAATCGCCGACTGCCCCCGCCAGGGCATCGCTGGCCGCGCGGTCCTGCGCCCACACGACTGTCTCTCCAGCGGGGGCCTGCTGGTCGGTGAGGACAGTGACGTTCCGGGCGGCGAGCAGCCCCTTCAGGTGGTTGCGCTGCATGTCGTTGGTGTCGAGTCCGATGTCGGCGCTGGGAGAGCTGAGCGTAACCTTCCGGCCCTGCTCGGCCAGCCACAGGGCGGCGAACATCGCGGTCTCCGTGTCCCCATGCACAGTCAGCTCCTTCGCTTCGGGGGCACGGCGGTCGGCCAGCATCTGCACGGCGTCGATGGCTCCCTTGGGGGCGCCCGAGCTGTTAGTGCCGGTGGCGAGTAGGACGGTGTCATACCCGTTCATGTCCGCTTCCGTGATCTCGGTGTTGAGCCGGACTTCAACGCCGGTGCGCTGCAGCTCGGCGCGATAGAACTCGAGGAACGTGGTGATCTCCTTGTTCAAGACCTCCGCCGCTGCCCACCCCCGCAGCTGGCCGCCAATCTCCTGCTCGCGTTCGACCAGCGTCACTTCATGCCCGCGCTCGGCGGCCAGGATGGCGGCCTCGCATCCGGCCGGGCCGGCTCCAACAATCAGGACCCGCTTGGCGAGGACGGCCAGCCGACGGGCCTCGGCGGCCCGCTTTTCTTGAGATAGGGCTGGGTTAATAACGCACTGTGTGTGCTGACCGTTGAACATCCACCGTGAGATGCACTCGTTGACGGCGAGGCAGCGGCGAATGTTGGACGTTTCACCACGCCGGGTCTTCTCGACGATCGCGGGATCGGCAAGGCCGGCTCGTCCCATGGCGACGAAGTCCAGTTCCCCGGCGGCGACGTCGTCGTTGAGCTCGTCCAGTAGCCAGACCAAACGCCCGACTCCAATGACGGGTACGGAGACCCGCTTCTTCACTTCTTTGGCATAGTGCAGGAGGTTGCCCGGGGGGACCATGGGCAGGAGAATGTCCGCTGTGTCGTAATTGCCGGCCGACACGTCCAGCGCATCGACGTACTCCTCCAGCATCTGGCAGAACGCCAGCCCGTCCTCCAGGGAGAGCCCGCCCTCGTACGGCTCCTCGACACTGAGCCTGTACAGCACCGGGAAGTCGCGACCGACCTGTTCGCGTACCGCCCGGACCACCTCGAGGGCGAATCGGGCCCGATTTTCGAGCGAACCTCCGTACCCATCGGTGCGCTTGTTCGTCTTGGGCGACAGGAACTGCCCTAGCAGGTACCCGTGCGCGCCGTGGAGCTCTACCGCGTCGAAGCCCACTTCCTTGGCCCGGCGGGCGCCCTGGGCGTACATGTTGATCAGGCCGGGGATCTCCTCGAGCTCGATGGCGCGCGGTGCCGTTCCGAAGGCGCTGGTGATGCCGGCCGTTGGCGCGATCGGGGGCACGTTGCCTTCGGTGTTGCCCTGCGAGTTCTGGCGGCCCGTATGGTGCAACTGCACGGCGATCTTCGCGCCCTCATTGTGCACCGCCTCGACCAGGTCGGCCAGACCGGACCGGTAACGGTCGTGGTCGATCCGGATCGGGTGTCCGACCGTGCGGCCAACCTGCCAGTCAACCGAGGTGTTCTCCGTGATGAGCAGGCCCGCTCCCCCGCGCGCCCGTTCCCGGAAATATTCGATGAGGCGGGGGCCCGCGTATCCATCGACGTCGGCGTACTGGGTGAAGATGGGGGACTGGACGAAGCGGTTCTTCAGGGACATCCGTCCGATCCGTCCGGGCTGGAACAGTGCGGCGTGCTTCACGGCACGCTCGCTCAGGGTATTCGACATTGGGGACTCCTTCGTCACCGGGAGGTATTTCCTCGCAGTAGCAAGTATCTGAAACTCCAGGGCGCAAAACCTGCCGCCATGTGCACAGAAATGTTCCAGGTACGCACAATGTTGAGTGGATCACACTCCGCGGCGGGCATTCCGTGCTTCCCGGGGTGAAACACCGTAGGCGGCACGGAAGGTACGACTAAACGACGACGGGTTGTCGAAACCGCACCGGTGTGCGACCTGAGTGACCGATACAGGTGCAGGCGACAGCAGTAGTTGGTAGGCGAGTTCCCGACGATGCCGCATCAAAAACTCTCGGCAAGTCTCCCCTGTACCCTCGAACAGTGTATGAAGGTAGCGGTTCGATACTGCATTACCGCGGGCAATATCATCCACGGTGAGGCTGGAATCGCCAAGCCTGGACTGGATGAAGGCCTTGATCTCCATTAGCCGAATAGTCTTTGTGTCGAGCACGATGTTGGACGAAGCGCCAATTGCCGAGGCCAACAGATCGATGGCAATCCGTCCCGTTAGCGCAGCTGCATCCTCGTCCAGGTCCGGCGACTTCATCGACGTGTGTAACCAGTCAAACAGCAAACGCAGACTGGGGCTGGTGGCCAGGGGTCGGCCGACAAGTGAGTCAAGGCGCGGCAGTGCCTCGAGGCAGAGCTGCCGGGGCATAAAGAGCGTGGTCTTAACGAGCGGGCCTTCACTGAAGCACTCCCCCGGGACGACGCCGTCCCACACAACCGCGGTGCCGGGTCCCACAACTGCCTGCCGGCCGCCTTGTGAGAATACTTCCCGGCCGTGCCTTACCAACAGCACGGCTGCATAGTCACCGTTCGTATGGCTGATTTCCCGCTGGCCGCGGCGCCCGGACATTCCGCCAAGACGGCAATCCACAGCCCACGGCCCACCAAGCTTTGCCGCCCTGTACTTCAATGCGGCGTCGCGAACCACATCCAACTGCCACGGCAAATGGCTTGTCGAGAAATCAGAGACCATCTCATCGGTAACTGTAGGGATCGTCGTCACGAAGTTCATGGGTTATTCCATTCCGTGCATAGTGCAGCAGATGTTCTTTTCCGATCCAGACCACCCCTAACAGATCGTGACGATGAAAGAGTGGCCGTATTCAGGGACGGTCAGGGCAGCACTTCAACGTGTCGGCGTTAGTCAGAGTGAGATGGCTTGAAGCTTGCAGCGTGGCCCTTTTCGCCAGGCCTTCGGGTGGCGCTGAAGCCGCCACCCGACGACCTAGTGATCAAGGAGGGGCCATTCCCGCAGACGGCGTTGTGTCAGTTCTCAGGATCGAGGATGAAGTCGTACGTGACTTCACGGCCGTTGCCGTCCCCGCGGTCCGTAGGTGCGAGGATTAGCTCCGGCTTCACGGCCGAAGCAATATCGTCTGCCACATGCTCATCACCCTGGAAGTACAACTGGGTAGTGATGAGCTGGTGGCCGGGCGCGGAGACCTTCAGGTGCAGGTGTGCCGGACGCCAGGCGTGCCAGCCGGCAGCTGCGATGAGGGCACCGCAGGCGCCGTCAGTTGGAATCTGGTACGGGGCCGGCTGAATGGTGTTGGCCTGGAACTTGCCCTCGGCGTCGGCAATGACGGAGCCACGGAGGTTCCATTCCGGCAGGCCCGGCGCGAACTGGGAGTAAAAGCCAAGGTCGTCAGCGTGCCAAAGCTCGATCAAGGCTCCCGGTAGGGGCTGCCCAGCAACGTTCTTTACCTGTCCCTGGAACAGAAGCGGCGTGCCCGGCTCGTCATCACGCATGGGCAGCGAAGCTGGTGTGTTTTGAACAGGCGCGTTCGGGATGTAATAGGGACCTTCAATGGTTCCCTTGGAGCCGTGTCGGTTGACGTTGGCAACTTCTTCGACGGAGTGCTCCACCCAGACATCAAGAAACAGCGGCCATTCCCCATCCTCGCCGACCCTGATCAGCCAAGCTTTAAGGGCGTTGTATTCGTCATAAGTGACCTTTTCGTCGATCACGGTGTCGTTGATGGCTTTGATGATCCTGCCGGCAAGGGCACTAACTCTTTCCTGGCTTGTAGTTACAGCGACGTGCTTGTCTTCCCTGAAGCGGGCTGTTGCACCCGCACCTGAGGCGGCTGCAGTTGCCTGGGTTTCCGTTGTCACGGTGACTCCTTTGTCGTAGAAATTTCGTATTGATGTCAGCATTGTGCGTTAGGACAGCGCCATGTGCTGGGCATCACATAGTGTTCGGTTGATTCAGACTAGGCTTTCAATTGGGCGAACAGAAATACCTATTTCAGACGCATTGAAAGGGTTTCCGTATCAGTTGTCGGGGAAGCTGCACGACGGCGGATGGGTGCTTCGCCAGCGAGGTCACCTTGATGTCTATGTACGGACGAGCGGCAAACCAGAGAGCAACAAGTGCTCGTCGTTTTCAGCCACGTCGAACACTGAGCAGTTCGAGTACTCACCGACTACACCCCAAAGATGCGCCCACCTCCCGTCACGCTGAAGTTCCTTCAAGCATTCACGTTCCTTAGCTTTGAGGGTGCCCTCCTGGTCAGTGGGCATGTCCAATATCATTTGATATGTCCTGGTGGTCACACTGGACGGCCGGATCAAAAGATTGTTGCGTTCCTGGACAACCTCCGCGACCGTGGGGACACGAGCCTCGTTGGAGGGCAGGGCGTGTTGAGCAATCTTGACGGACTGGCCTATGGCGTCCAGCAGCCGCTTGAGAGTTTCAGCCTCAGTTTCGGAGGCAACAGTTATGCCCTGTTGCTCCCGGCACTTCGGATCCCGCCAGCACACCATCAACGACGACGTACCGTCTTTTCGTGTGCGTTTCTGGATGCTGGCCACAAAAATGCTACGTCCGTCTCAACGCTCTGGGGCATTTGTCAACGACCAGCAAGCCAACTTGCCCCTGACCTGCGATAACACTGTGCCCGAGGTGGGACTCGGACCGCCTTCCAGCCCCTGAAGAACCGCTGCTACCCAGAACATTGCCACTCCGGCCCAGTCCGGAGCCAATACGAGCCGATCCGAAGCCCAGGGTGTGCACAATGTGCACACCCTGTTTTTTCTGCGGCAGCAACGCTAAGGGGAAGGAACACACTCGACATCGCCCGACACCCCCGGCCTCCGAATCCAAGAATGCCGGGTCGCGGTGAAAGGCTTCGAGCAGATTCAACGTCTTAGACTTCGGGATCGTCAGCGCTGCAGTCACCTCCTGTCAGTCAACACATCGCGCAACCGGCAGAAACCGACATGACGCCCCGGGGGCTCCCGGCGCTTTGGCACCATAAGAGCTCACGCAGCGAAGGCTGCCACATCGCCAGCAATCGCCCGAACTGCTACAACCTGCCGGATTTCTCCTTACGAAAGGCAGGTTATCGGCGTTCTTCAAAGGGCCTGGAGAGTGGCTTTGTAAACTCCATGGCCGCCCGCTGGTTGCCGTGTGCTGGTGGCGATCGTCACGCCGATGAAAGTAGTGGTGCGGCCAAGCGGGACATCGGCCTTGGGCATCCCGGGTCCGGCAGCACGTGAAGTCAGTGCAATGTGCAAAGAGCATTCGGCCAGCGCTCGCCACCTCAGAGCCCCGTTTGGGCAGCTGAACAATTACGTCCCCAGTCATGTCCCCTGCCCCAAAAGAGCGCATGGAGAAGCGGGGGGAACTAACAAACCGGCTGCGTAGAACGGGGATTGACGTGAGCAGGCCACGACAAGCCAATGAGCCAATGGCGACGCGGGCTCGGGACAGAATAACCGTGCCCACCGCATTGCCTCGTGCGGCGGCGTCGACGGGCAGGGTCGAGTACGGGCCATTGTCAAGACCCCGAGCGGCCGATGGTTCCCCGCACCACGGAAGCCATGAAACGAATCCGATGATAGCCGCCAGCGACACAAGTTGGCATCAAATATTTCGGTACTGCGACTACTACAGCTTCATGTCCCTAACGGACTTCCTGGCCTGGGTCGCCAAGAATGACGGCAGCGAACCGGACATCTCCCACGTCCACGACCGCTGACACAAGCCGCATCCGAACACCATCCGACCAGCGGAAGCAACACGATGGCCAAAGTCTCCCTGCGGACGTGTCAGGGGTATCCCCCGATAGCCCATCAGTGTTTGCAGAGTCATCCCAGTAGTCAGCGATGCCTTCTGGTCCCCCATCCGCTGGGCGGTCCCTGCACGCAACCCACGCGCTACGCGCCGGACATTCCCCCGGACATTGTTCCTCGGCGCTCCTCCGTCGCTTATTTCCTCACAACAATCTCCTCCCCCTGCCCGGTCCCCGCAGGTTGCCCTCCGGTCCCTCAAACCCAGCGGTGATTCCTCTACCAGAAGGCCCCACCAAAGCAGACGGCCAAACCAACAAGGCCCTGCCAACAACTGAGGAGATCATCATGGACACCCTGCACATCACCACACCAGCCGACCTCGTCAGCCTCATCGGCCACAGCCTCTGATAACCCAAGGCTCTGTCCAGCAGACGGCCGAGGCCCGCGGGTTTCGGTCCAGCCTCATGAAGTCGGAGTGGAGCCGGCGGCGGAGAAAATAGCCGAGTGCCTCCCCAACGCCAAATTCCAGCGCTTAGGGACATGCTAATCGCCGACATGCCCGGACCTACCAATGGAACTCTTCCTGGCCGGCGAAGCCGACACCGCACCGGACTGGGACCAGACCGACAAGGCCGAAGGACTCCTGCTGCAGCTCGCGCCGTGACTGGCCTTGAAGTAGTCGCGTGCGCGTGTCCACACTCGTCCCAAATGTGTACACACTCTGCTCATCTAAATCGTCTGAACTGCGACAACACGCCACAGTAGGCGGGTCACGGTCCCACACACCACCGCACCTCATGGGTTACGAGGCTGCTTTCTCCGCTAACACGTGAGGGCTGCGGGCTGAGCGCAGAGATTCGCGAACATCTCGTCGGGCGGTCATGTCTGAACGGCGTGCGGATGGCATGGAGGGGTGACAGCGCGGGGTCGCGGAGCACAAACCTAAAGGAGCATGGCAGCTATGAACTCCCAGCCGATGGCACGCACGCCGTTCCAGCCAGCGCTGATGGCCTCGACGGCACGCTCGGCGGGGCCACGACTGGCTTCCACGCCCGGTCTCCCCCGTCACGAGGCGAGGGACACCGGATTTCTCTCCAAGTCATGTCGCGTGGAACGTCCGGACGCACGAAGTGGTACCGGCAGAACCTGCAGGAACGGACCAAACTGCAAGTCGACAACCGCCCGTGGACACCCTGTGGACAATGTCCACGCCCCTTTGGCCGGACAAACGGCCACATTCCCGCTTCCCCAGACTCCAAGATGGCGAAAATAGCGCAAGGATCTCAAGAAAATCTCATCCAGGTCATGTCATCAGCGCAACCGCGAGACATGAATAGGTGACAGACCAAGTACGGCCGCCACATCAACCGGAAAGGAGACACAAATGCCCCCACATCCCAGCAAGCGGAGGGCCTGCTCGCCAGGGTCCTGAGCCCGCCACCCACATAATTTCATAGGCGCGCGCGGCGCCAGGTGCACTCCGCAGCCGGCCTCTGGGGCCGACGGAGGGTAAATGTACACACATCAGAAGCAAAAACGCCTCTGACGTGGGAAAACGTGCCCGAGGTGGGACTCGAACTGCATTCCAGCCCCTGCAAACACTGGGCTCCCGCGGAAACATGCGGATTCCGGCCCAATCCGACCGATGTACGACCCGATCCGAGGCCCAAAGTGTGGACATTGTCCACACCCCAAATTTGCCCTTCTACGCAAGCCCACAACGCCAACCGCGCTCCCCCACTGAGGGAACGCGGTTTCTCTTGCACTGGCCGAAGCCAGACGACGGACGGGTTCGCCCCGTCCATTGTTGTGGGTGACGGCGCCTGCAAGGGACGGCACATGCATGGGCCGCGAGGCCGCTCCATCAAAGCAGGACTTCATGGTAATGACACCTCATTCACGCATCTCATGAGCTGATTGTCAGGCAAGCACATGATCAAGCCACAAAGCGGTCACGCGCCCATCCGGCTCCCCCACCGGAACCGGTCGCTGCTGAAGCGGAGGCGCGCGGCACTCCGGTACGTGATCCGAGGATCATTAACGACGCGGCCACAGAATTTCGTGGCTATCGTCGGCTCTTATGGCTGCTTTTGCTGCATTCTTTGTGACCTCATCCAACGCGCTATGCGGCTCTGGCTTCATCTGGCACACAGGCGTAGCGTCATATGACCAGGTGATCGGCAGGGTTCAAGGAGCCGCGCTTCTGCGCCCGATGGTTAGCCTTTGAGGTCAGTCCTCTAAAGGAGCTCAGGATGGCTGGATGGAATGCTGACACTGCCGCCGGGCCTCTTGGTGCCGGGACGGTCACCTTGGTGGAGGGCTCATCCTTTTGCATCTCCTCGGCGAATGGCGATATCCATCCTGAATACCCGCACGGGGTATTCTTCGAGGACACCCGCATCCTGTCGCGCTGGAATCTGACCGTTAATGGTGAGCCCTTGGAGCCGCTGGCCGCCAAGACGCAGGAGCCGTATCGTGCCCTCTTTGTCGGCCGCGTACCTCGCTCGGACGGCTACGCGGACAGCCCGCTGATCGTCGAACGCCTCCGCGAGGTTGGTGCCGGAATCCTGGAGCAGATCACGGTCTGGAACTACTCGCCGGCCCCTGCCGAGTGCGTGGTTTCCCTTAAAGTCGAGGTGGACTTCGCGGACCTCTTCGAGGTGAAGGAGGCACGGATTCAGCGGCGCTGGGAGGAGTCCCGGGAAGCGGACGGCGACGCGCTGACGATCCGGGCAGCCTGGCAGGATGTCCGGAAGGGCGTCGTGGTGTCGGCCAGCGGCGCAGACGTCGCGCCGGAGGCCCTGACATACCGGGCCGTTGTCCCGCCGCACGGGCAATGGAGCGCCACCGTGAATGTGGCGCCTACGTTCGACAGAACCGGGGCGGCGGCGCCGTTTGTTCGTCCCAGCGAGGGGGAAATGTCTCCGCGCGACCGGCGCCGGCAGGATTGGGTGTCCAGGATTCCGGTCCTGCAGATGGGTAACCGCTCCATCGAGCGGACCCTTCGGCGCAGCTACGACGATCTGGGTGCTCTTCGCATTGAGGATCCTGACCACCCGGACCGGATCGTGGTGGCGGCCGGCGCGCCGTGGTTCATGGCGCTGTTCGGCCGGGACTCGCTGTGGGCGTCCTTCATGGCGCTGCCGGTGGATCCGTCTCTGGCCCTGGGTACCATCCAGACGCTGGCGGACCGCCAGGGCAGCGTGGTGGATCCCATGAGCGAGGAGGAGCCGGGAAAAATTCTGCACGAGGTCAGGCTCGATGTCTCCAGCGGGCTGGCGTTGGGCGGCAAGTCCGCCTACTACGGCAGCGTCGACGCGACACCGCTGTTTGTGGCGCTGTTCGGGGAAATGAGCCGCTGGGGTTTCGCTACAGATACCATCGCCGCCCTGATGCCCCATGTGGACCGGGCGCTGGACTGGATCCGGGACTACGGCGACAAGGACCGGGACGGGTTCGTCGAGTACGCACGTCTCAACGACAGCGGGCTGATCAACCAGGGCTGGAAGGACTCCTGGGACGGCATCAACTTTGCGGACGGCAGGATGGCCGAGCCCCCGATCGCGCTATGCGAGGTGCAGGCCTACGTCTACAGCGCGTATATGGCCCGCTCCTGGATAGCCTATGACGCCGGTGACATGGGCCTGTCAGCCGAGTACCGGGACCGCGGGGCGCAGCTGAAGAAGCAGTTCAACGAACAGTTCTGGCTGCCCGACCGCGGCTACTACGCCATCGCACTGGATGGCAGGAAGCAGCCGGTCGACGCGTGCGCTTCCAACATGGGGCATTGCCTTTTGTTTGGCATCATCGATGAGGACAAGGCCCCGCTGGTAGCGGAACGGCTCATGTCCCCAGAAATGTTCAGCGGCTGGGGCGTAAGGACCCTGGCAAGCGATATGGGCGCCTACAACCCCGCGAGCTACCACAACGGCTCGGTCTGGCCCCACGACAATGCAATCATCGCGACCGGGCTCCTTCGCTATGGTTTCGTGGAACAGGCGCAGCGGATCTCCACGGCGCTGTTTGAGGCGGCCGAGTACTCGGAGGGGCGGTTGCCCGAACTGTTCTGCGGCTTCAGCCGCGAGCACTTCGATGAACCCGTGCCCTATCCCACGGCGTGCTCGCCCCAGGCTTGGGCAGCCACCACCCCGATACTGCTGGTGAAGAGCCTGATGGGCTACTACGCCGACGTTGCCCGCGGCGGCCTGTGGATGGATCCGGTGCTCCCGGAATCCTACGGCGACCTGCATATCACCAACGCGCCCATGGCAAATGGCCGGATCACCATCGACATCTCGGGTTCCACCGCGACTATCCAGGGGCTGCCCGAGGGCATGGGGTTCCACCGCGGAAGGCGGTCTTGGGCGTCTGACCTGGCGGAACAGGCCCGAAGACGCGGAAAGTCCTAGCCGGAACGACAGGCCGCCAGCTTAGGAGCGCCGCATGAGTCCCCGTGCCTCGGACTCGCAGCCCGAGGTCTGGGCAACCCAAGGCCGCGGGTGAAAATCGGTGAAATGGGTGAAAGTAGTGAAACTCGTCCAGCTCACCCGCCGTGGCACCGGTCCGGCGGGTGCGAGGGTTCGTCCTCCCCAAATTGTCCAAACTGGGTTTCGCTTATGCAAGTTCCGTTCAAAAGTTGCCTCAGGCAACCAGCTCGACATAAGTCCACTATCGGCGTACACATGGCCGGGGAGTGGCCTGAAAGGGGGCAAAAATGTTGTCGAAACCCGACAAAATGGCGGCACCAACGACGAAGTAGCGTCTGCTATGAGGAATATCCCCAGCAAGCGCAAAGGACCTATCAATGACGATTCAGACAAACGTCCCGACTAGCGACAAAACGGACCCCGCGACCAGCGCCGGCACGATCTGCCAAATCCTGGAAACCGCCCGCCAGCAGGTCCTCGAGGACGGTATCGGATTGACTCAGGCTCAGCTCGAAGATGTCCTCCGCCTCCCGGACGATGCCCTTCCCGCTGCCCTCGAGTTGGCCCACGAGGTCCGGTTGCGGCACTGCGGTGAGGACGTGGAGGTGGAGGGCATTGTTTCCATCAAGACCGGCGGCTGCCCCGAGGACTGCCACTTCTGCAGCCAGTCCGGCCTGTTTGACTCCCCCGTCCGCGGCGTCTGGCTCGACATCCCCGAGCTCGTGAAGGCCGCAAAGGAAACGGCCGCCACCGGAGCCACTGAGTTCTGCATCGTCGCCGCCGTCCGCGGCCCCGACATCAAGCTCATGAACCAGATCAAGTTCGCGATAGACCGCATCCACGAAGAAGTGGACATCAACATCGCCTGCTCCCTCGGCATGCTGACCCAGCGCCAGGTGGACCAGCTCGCCGAATGGGGCGTGCACCGCTACAACCACAACCTCGAAACGGCCCGCAGCTACTTTCCCCAAGTGGTCACCACCCACAGCTACGAGGAACGCCTGGAGACCTGCAACATGGTCAAGGCCGCCGGCATGGAACTCTGCTGCGGCGCCCTGATCGGCATGGGCGAAACCCTGGAGCAGAGGGCAGAACTCGCCAGCCAGCTCGCGGCCCTGGAACCCCACGAAGTCCCGCTGAACTTCCTCAACCCCCGCCCCGGCACACCACTCGAAAACCAGGGCATCATGGACGGCAAGGACGCCCTCCGCGCGATCGCCGCGTTCCGCCTGGCCATGCCCCGCACTGTGCTCCGCTACGCCGGCGGCCGCGAACTGACACTTGGCGATCTCGGCACCCGCGAGGGCCTGCTCGGCGGCATCAACGCCGTCATCGTCGGCAACTACCTCACCACCCTGGGCCGTCCCGCCAACGCTGACCTGGACCTCCTCGTGGAACTGAACATGCCCATCAAGGAACTCCAGAAGTCGCTGTGAGCACTGGATCTACCGGCACAGCCACAACACGCTACTGCGGGCACTGCGGTGAGCCCGCCGGCGTCGGGGCCGCACCGGAAGGTGACAGCCCGACGTCGGACGCTCACCAAAACTGCGCACAGCGCCTCGCGATGGAGCCGCCGCGCTACTGCGAGGACTGCCGGCGCCGCATGAAGGTCCAGGTCACGCCGCTGGGCTGGACCGCCGAATGCTCCCGCCACGGCAGGCGCGCAGCATGAGCCTGATCCAGCGCAACCTGATCCAGCGCGACCGGGCCAGTCTGTGGCACCCGTATGCCCCGGCGTCGGGGGATCTTCCGTTGTGGGAGGTCGAGGCGGCCGACGGCGTGCGGCTGCGGCTCCGCGACGACGACGGCGGCCGGCACGAAGTGCTCGACGCCATGTCCTCGTGGTGGTCGGTGATCCACGGGTACCGGAATCCCGTGCTGGACGCCGCGGCCAAGCGCCAGATCGATGCTTTCAGCCACGTGATGTTCGGCGGACTCACGCACGGGCCGGCGGTTGAACTGGCCGAGCGACTACTTGCCTTGGTTCCTTCCACGGAAGGCCGGCCACGGCTGGAGCGCGTGTTCCTGGCCGACTCCGGCTCGATCTCGGTGGAGGTCGCCCTCAAGCTGGCGGTGCAGTTCCAGACGGCGGCCGGGCGGCCCAAGCGGCAGCGATTCCTGAGCCTCCGCGGCGGCTACCACGGCGACACCTTCGCAGCGATGGGCGTGTGCGATCCCGTGGACGGCATGCATTCGGCCTTCCCGGGGATGCTGGCCGGCAACGTGTTTGCGCCGCGGCCGCCCGCTGCGGCGACGGCCACGGCGGAGGACATCGGGCAGTGGCGGGCCGAGGTGGAAGAGCTCGCCGCACGCCATTCGGGCGGACTGGCGGCGATCATTGCGGAGCCTGTGCTCCAGGGCGCCGGCGGCATGTTCGCGTATCCGGCCGAGTGCGTACGGATTCTCCGCGAGATCGCGGACGGGCACGGGCTGCTGCTCATCCTGGACGAGATCGCCACGGGCTTCGGCCGCACCGGCGAACTGTTCGCCGCCGGCCATGCCGGCGTGGTCCCGGACATCATGTGCGTCGGGAAAGCCCTCACCGGCGGCTATCTCACCTTGGCGGCCATGATCTGCACCGGCGCTGTGGCCGAGACGGTCTCCCGTGGCGCGGCCGGGGCGCTGCTGCACGGCCCCACGTTTATGGGCAACCCGTTGGCATGTGCGGTGGCGAACGCAAGCCTCGGCATCATCGACGGCGGCGCCTGGCGGGCCGACGTTGCCCGGATCGGCGCGGGCCTGCAAGCCGGCCTCGCCCCGGCCCGGGAGCTCGACGCCGTACGGGATGTCCGCACCATCGGTGCCGTCGGAGTCATCGAACTGCGTGACAGCGTCGACGTCACCGCGGTCACCGCCGCGGCCATCAGCCATGGCGTCTGGGTCCGACCTTTCCGGAACCTTGTGTACACGATGCCCCCGTACGTCTGTACTGCGGCGGACGTTGAGCAGATCACCGCAGGCATGGCGGCGGCCGTCGCCGAAGTCCATGAACGCATCCCGTCACGGTCCGGA
Organism: Pseudarthrobacter sulfonivorans; assembly: GCF_001484605.1. Taxonomy (NCBI): domain Bacteria; kingdom Bacillati; phylum Actinomycetota; class Actinomycetes; order Micrococcales; family Micrococcaceae; genus Pseudarthrobacter; species Pseudarthrobacter sulfonivorans. Next base: position 144,967 of record NZ_CP013747.1, read on the forward strand.
GGCGCGGCATGAGCAACTCGATGACGCAGTGGCTCAAGCGACAGGCCGCAGTCCGGGACCGCCGGGGCCTGGTCCGCCGCCCGCTCCCCCGCGCCGCGGACGACCAGTTCATCGACCTCGCCAGCAACGACTATCTGGGACTCACGGCGGACCCGCGCGTCACCGAGGCAGCCGCGGCGGCCGCCCTGCAATGGGGCGCGGGCGCAACGTCCTCCCGCCTGGTCGCCGGAACCACCCGGCTGCACCTGGACCTGGAGCAGGAACTGGCCAAGCTGGCCGGAATGGAGACGGCATTGGTGTTCTCCTCCGGCTACCTGGCCAACATCGGTGTGATCACGGCGCTCGGCGGCCCGGGGACCCTGATGGTCGCGGATGAACACTGTCACGCCTCGATGATCGACGGTTTCCGGCTCAGCCGCTCCCGTACCGAATCGTTCACCCACAACAGCCTGGAGGAAGCCGGCCGCCTGCTTGCCGGCCGGCCGGAGCCGCGCGCACTCATCGCCGTCGAATCCCTCTACAGCGTCCTGGGCGATGAAGCCCCGCTCGCTGGCCTGCTGGCCTTGGCCGAGGAACATGATGCCGTGCTGCTCATCGACGAGGCGCACACCCTCGGTGTCACCGGCACCGGCAACTTTCAGGGCCGCGGCTCTGTGGCCGGGACCTCCCTTGCCGGGCATCCGAACGTGATCGTGACCGCGACGCTGTCCAAGGCACTGGGCAGCCAAGGCGGAGCCGTCCTGGGATCCGCCCTCCTGCGGGAGCACCTCGTCAACCGGGCCCGGAGCTTCATCTTCGACACCGGCCTGGCGCCAGCCTCCGCCGCAGCGGCCCTCGCGGCAGTGCGGATCATCCGGGATGAGCCTTGGCGGGCCGGATCCGTCCGAAGCAACGCGGCAGCGCTGGCCGCCGGACTCGCCCCAGCCCTTGCAGCCCGCGGCGCCGCCGTCGAGCAGACAGCGGGGGCCGTCCAGTCCATCGCCATGCCGTCCGCCGAATCAGCCTTGGCGGCCGCCCGGGCCGCGCGCACCGCCGGCGTCCGGATTGGCTGCTTCCGCCCGCCGTCCGTTCCGGACGGGATCTCGCGGCTGCGGCTCACCGCCCGCGCCACCCTTACGCCCAAGGAAATCGAAGACAGCTGCGCAGTGCTGCGCGGAATTTTGGAGGAACTTCCATGAAACTGCCCGGCATCATTCTGGTCACCGGAACGGACACCGGAGTCGGCAAGACCATGACGACGGCGGCCCTCGCCGCAGTCCTCCACGGAAAGGGGCGCAGCGTCGCGATCTACAAACCGTGCCAGTCAGGCGCCGCCGACGGCGACTCCGACGCCGCCGAAATTGCCCGGCTCGCCGGGCCTGTGACGGCAGAAACCGGGGTCGTTCTGCAGGAGCCGCTGGCGCCCGTCGCCGCGGCCGCCGTCGACGGAACGCCCCTCCCCCGGGTTGCCGCGCACGCCGAGCAAATCCGCGAGCTCGCTGCGTCCCATGACCACGTCCTGGTGGAGGGTGCAGGCGGCCTCCTGGTGGAGCTGGATTCCGACGGCGGCACTCTGGCGGACCTCGGATCGCTCCTGGCGGCAGCATTTGTGCTCGTCGCCCGGCCGGCGCTCGGGACCTTGAACCACACCGCGCTGACCCTCGAAGCGCTGGAAGCGCGGGACCTTCAGGTCATCGGCGTTGTGTTGGGAAGCTGGCCACGCTTCCCGGACGTTGTTCACCACAGCAACCGGCAGGTGCTCGGAAGGCTGCGGGTGCCCTTCCTCGGGGCCCTCCCCGGGCAGGCCTCGGAACTGTCCCCAGCGGATTTCCGAGCCGGAGCAGCTGCCTGGCTGAACGGCCTGCCCGCATGAACCCGGCGTTGACGGCCGCCGGAGCCGCGGAGCCGCGGGTGGAAAGCCCGGGACAGACGGAAACCAGTGGAGAGATGGAAAGCTCCGGCCACGCCCGCTGCCCGTACCTCGTCGTGCGTGACCCGGAAGTGGTCCGTGACGTCCTGCACCGGCCTGCCGACTTCAGCCCCGCGAATGCCCTGATCGCGGTCACGCCCCTGGCAGGGCCCGCCCTGCGCGTGCTGCAGCGCGTGCGCTTTGCCTTGCCACCCGTGCTGGCCAGCAACGACACGGACACACACGCCGGAATCCGCAAGGTCGTGGCGGGCTTCTTCACACCCGCCACGGTCGCCGCCATGGAGCCGCGGATCCGGGAACTGGCCCAGGAAGCGGCACGGAACGCCGTGGACCAACTCGACTCTTCCGGCCAAGTGGACCTCGTGCAGGCAGTCGCGGCGTTTCCCCCGTCAGTCGTCATGCTCGAACTCCTCGGACTGCCCGTTCGGGATCTTACGGACCTGAAGGGGTGGGGCCTTGACTCCATGGAACTCTTCTGGGGCTGGCCCGACGAGGACCGGCAACTCGAACTGGCCCACAGCGCCGCCGACTTCTACGTCTGGCTGCGCAAGCTCGTTGCGGAATCCCGGAAGGCCCCGGGACGCAACCTGTTCAAATCCCTGGCCGAGCACGGCCTCTCCACGCCTGAAATCTGCTCGCTCGGCTACTTCCTGCTGATCGCCGGCCAGGAAACAACCACCCAGCTCATCAGCACCACCCTGTTCCGCCTCCTGGAGGGGTCCGCGCCACTGAACTGGGAGGACGCAGCCTCGGAGGCAGGTTCCAGGACCATGGTCAGGCACGTGCTTACCACCGAATCATCCGTCCCCACCTGGCGCCGCGTGGCAGCGAAGGACACGACGCTTGACGGCGAACTGATCCCTGCCGGCACCGAAATTCTCCTTGAACTGAGCGGCAACCACATCACGTCACCCGCCGCACCCGCGAGCCAGTCCATGCCCTCGGAGGCAGCCCGCCGCAGTCAATCCGCCGGCCATGGCCTTGTTTTCGGCTCCGGCATCCACCGCTGCCTCGGCGCCAAGCTGGCAGAACTCGAGGCGGCCGTCATTGTCCAGGAAACGGCCTCAGCCCTCCCCATGATCCAACTGCGGGACCACCAACCCGAATGGATCCGGCTCCTCTCCTTCCAGGCCCCCCGCACTGTCACCGTTAGGAACAAGCCATGCTGACACCACGGACTGAACGTTGCGTTGCCCGGAATCTACGGGTTACTGCTGCCACGACAACCGATGAATAGTTGTTGTACCGTTGATTGAGGTGATTTAGAGGTGAGTCGGTTGCAATTGATGGCGGCATCGGCAGGCCAAGTCGCCATTCCTGGAGTTCATCCCCGACTTGGACATTCGCTCACTCCTTCAGCTGCTGGGTTAGCACTTCAAATTCGTCTACCCCAAGAATCTCCATGTGTTGCTCCGCACTGGTCTCGACGCGGATACGGTCCGCTGCCTGACGACTGCCGGCAAGTGCGTCCTCGTCGTCCCAAAGGGTGAGTGAGACTGACTTGTTTTCTTTTCCCAGCAAGTAATAGATACCCCGGCATCCTTGCAGCCCAAGCACCTCGCGGACGGTTTCTTCTGAAGGCGCACCGGTGCTGTCAGGGGCAGGCCTGTAGGTACTGACGCGAGCGAACATTGTTAATCCTCCGACAGTCGTTCGTGAAGCCTGCACGCCACTCGAGCGGTTGGCGGCAAGCTCGGGGGCTTCGCCTCCTCACACTAGTAAGGACCCGTGCCGGCGGAACCACAAGCTTGGAAAAATCTGATGCATTTCCATTTGGTCGCGCGGTTAACCGAGGTGATGCGTCAGTCGAGCTGCCCTTACGAATTGCCGGACTAGGAAGCCAAAGCCGCCCCATACCCATGAGGATGCGCGGGGAGCTCAGCACTTTGCAGGTCAAACTGGCTACACTTGGTGCGCGGGCGTAGCGTCGGTTGTGTAAATGAAGCAGCGATCGAGTGGCTCGATAATGGACCACCGGGCTGCCAGAGTGCTGTAGTCAATCCTTTGAAGGAGCCGGGATGGCTGGATGGATGCTGACACTTCCGCCGGGCCGCTGGGGCCCGGAACCGGCGTTGGTCGAGGGTTCATCTTTTTGCATCTCCTCTGCGAACGGTAACATCCAACCTGAACACCCGCACGGGGTTTTCTTCGAGGACACCCGCATGGTCTGGCACATGCACACCACCGGCGAAGTCTACAAAGACCCCGGAGCCGACTGCTTCACCCGGCAGGCACCCGCCAAAACCAAGGCCCGCGCGATCGGACACCTCGAATCCCTGGGCTACCGGGTGACCCTCGAACCCCTTCAACAGACCGGATAAAACGCTCCCCGCAAACTCACCTGCGCGATCATCCAGTCAACGGGACAACCTCACCGCAATTTTCATGTCAGACTTCTATAGCCACCGACGCAACCACAGCGCCCCTCGTAGGACGAGCACCATCAGCACATTTTGACCAACCCGCTGGTCTGGTACATGTGGGTTCGAGGCTGCACCGGTCTCATGAGCGGGCCGGTGGACCGGTTCGGGAGGAATCAGGTGCCCGGTTGCACCGAACGTCACGTCCCGTGTTACGTTGACGGGCGCCCGCCTGTGGGCGGCTTGAATCTGATATGCGGAGCGAGGGAAGGACCGATGGACCTTGAGCGAGTGCAGCGTGCCGGGGTGTCCCTTTTCGCCACCAAGGGCTTCGCCGCCACGGGCATCCGGGAGCTGGGAAGCGCCGCCGGCATCAACTCGGCAACGCTCTACCACTATGTCGGGAGCAAGGAAGAACTGCTGGTGAGCATCATGCGGGCTTGCCTTGAGGAACTTATCGACTCCGGAGCGGCTGCGGTCCGGGCCAGCTCGGAACCGGTGCTCCAGCTGGCAGGCCTCGTCTCCTCACATGTTGGCCTGACCGCCGTCAACCAGCTCACGGCCCGGGTCGCGGAATATGAGATGCGGGCCCTCTCTGAGGCGAACAGGCCCGTGCTGCAGGAGATGAGGGACGAATACGAGGGGCTCTTCGCCCAGGTTCTGGAGCGCGGTAAGCGCGTCGGCGTCTTTAAGACGAAGGATCTGGCCATGGCCCGGCTGGCCATTATGGAAATGGGTACGGGCGTCGCCCACTGGTACCGGCGCGACGGGCGCCTTGAGCTCCCCGTTGTCCAGCGGTTCTTCGTGGACATGGCCTGCAAGATCCTCTCCGTCGACCCCGCAGGCTTGGACGGATTCGACTACGTGCACGCCCCTAAACGGCTCCCCAGTGAACCAAGCCACATCGTCGCCGCCGAGCAGCGAAGTCGCGAGTAGCCCACCCTATCCAGGGCTACCCGGGCGCTCAGGGGTTCAGAGTCGCCTGGCCTAACAGTTTCCGACGCATCATTGGCAGCTCGGCCAAATACGAAGTCGAGCGGGGGTACTGATGTACGCGAGCTTGAGCTTGACGTGGTTCTTCAGCTCGCATTAGGAATGGGCGCTGCCGGCGCTCAGGGGGCGCCCTGCGCTTTCAATGCCGGGTCTGCCAGTGCGGTGCTCCGGCCTGCCACGAGCAGGGAGAAGTCACCGCTGAGTACCGTTACACCGTCCTGGTTGATGAGTTTGGCCGCGCTCGTTACGACCGCCGATTCGCCATCCTTATGGGGCGTCACGGCCAATATCTCACAAACGGCGTACACCGAATCCCCAAAGTAACTGGGCGCTTTGAACCTTAGGTTATCGAGGCTGTAGAAGCACTGAAGGTAGCTCGGGTGAAGTTCGACCAGCCCCAGCAACGTGGAGATCATCAAGGCCCCGTGCGCTATCTGCTTCCCGAAACGAGTCTGCTCCGCATATTGCGCATTCGTGTGCAGTGGGTGGTTGTCCCCGGTGAGTTCACCGAACGCTCGAACATACTCGCCTGTGATGATGCGGGAATTTGTTGTCGCGGTGTCGCCGGTTTTGATGTCTTCATATGGTTTTGAAATCAAGGTGCTGTTCCTTTTGAGAGTGTGGGAAACGCGACTAGGGCTAATTGCGTCGTGCGGCAGGTACTCCATCGAGCGCTGAGGCCGGGAGGAAGCGGCGCGCTTCGCCTGAAAGGACCATAGTGGCCAATCAGCGACGCCGTCAAGGGTTAACATGTCAATCGATTGATTGACATCGACATCTTTGATGCTGTTTTATTGGGCAGGGCATCCAATCGATCGATTGATCAAGTGCATAAGTCGAAGACGAAAGTGGGACGAACGGCACGCCCTGATTCGCGCCCTAAAGTTGCCGCAATGTGAATCACCTTTCAGGTTCACTCACGATTCTTAACGCACCCACTCTCAGATCCCCCGGTTAATTCAACGAAAGGCATCCCGTGAAGGATACAAAGAGGTTCCTGCTCGCCGCCGTGATGGCCACGGGGCTAGCCCTCAGCGCCTGCGCGCCCACCCCTGGCACAGCTAACCCGGCTGAGTCCGGCAACACCACAGCGGCGGAGCCGGTTGACGTCGGCATCATCTACTCGAAGACCGGACCGCTCGCCGCCTACGGGGCCACCTATTATGAGGGCCTGCAGGCCGGCATCGACTACGCCACCGACGGGACCGGCGTCGTGAACGGCGCCAAGATCAACCTGACGTACGCAGACGATGGCGGAGATCCGGACAAGGCGGTCACGGCAGCCAAGGACCTGATCGGCAAGGGCTACAAGATCATTGGCGGCACCGTGGTCTCCGGCATCGCGCTGAAGCTGGCCGAACAGGCAGCCCAGAACAAGGTGCTGTACATTTCCGGGCCCGCCGCCACCGACGCCATCCAGGGCATCAACAAGTACACCTTCCGCTCCGGCCGCCAGAGCCTGCAGGACGTGGCCACGGCCGGCTCCTTCATCGACACCGCGGGCAAGAAGGTAGTGGTCTTCGCGCAGGACAACGCGTTCGGCCAGAGCAACGTTGCCGCCGTCAAGGCCGTCCTCGGAGCCAAGGGCGCCACGGTGGAATCCGTCCTCGTTCCGGACGGTCAGGAACTGACTCCGTTCGCCCGCCAGCTCGTGGACGCCAAGCCGGACATGGTCTTCGTCGCCTGGGCCGGGGCAACCTCCGGCACCATGTGGCAGACCCTCAGCCAGCAGGGCGCCTTCGACGCCGCCCCGGTGGTCACCGGACTCGGCGACGCGTCCACCTTCGGCGCATACGGCGAAGCCGCCGCCAAGATCAGCTTCCTGAACCACTACTTCCCGGGCGCATCCGGCACCGACGTGGAGAAGAAGATGATCGCCGCCGTCGAGAAAGCCGGCCAGAAGGCCGATATCTTCACTTCGGACGGCTTCGTGGCCGGGCAGATGATTGTCCAGGCCATCAAGGAAGGCGGCTCCGACGCCGACGCGATGGTCAAGGCACTCGAAGGGTTCAGCTTCGACGGCCCCAAGGGCAAGCAGACTGTCAGGGCCTCGGACCACGCGCTGATCCAGGACATGTACCAGGTCAAGCTCGTGCAGAAGGACGGCGCCTTTGGCCCCGAGCTCATCAAGGTAGTCGCCGGCGAGGACGTCGCACCGCCCGAGAAGAAGTAGAGGGTCGGCGAATGAATGCTCCAGTCCGGCCCGCCCTCGCGGTGGACGGCCTCGGTCTGCAGATCGGCGGCGCCCGCATCCTCCAGGATGTGAGCTTCGCCGTCGGCGCCGGCGAAATGATCGGCGTCATCGGCCCCAACGGTGCCGGTAAGACCACCTTGTTCAACCTGATTTCCGGTGTGATGCGGCCTACCGAAGGCAGCGTCAGCCTGAACGGAAGGGAGATCACGTCAGCGCCGGTCCATCGCCGGGCCAAGGCAGGGCTGGGGCGGACCTTCCAGACCTCCAACCTTTTTCCCCGGCTCAGCGTGCTGGAAAACGTCCGGCTCGCCGCGCAGGCGAAGATCGGCGGCAGCTTCAGCATCCTGCGCTTCCCCTCCGCCTCGGACGAAGCCACCCGGATTGCCCGCAGCACCATCAGTGAAGTGGGGCTAACCGGCCAATTGACGACGGCGGCCGGGGACCTTTCGCACGGCGAGAAACGGAAGGTGGAAATCGCCGTTCTCCTGGCGACCGATCCCGCCGTCGTCCTCCTTGATGAACCGATGGCCGGCGTCGCCTCGGGCGACGTCCCGTCCCTGACCGCGATTATTCGGGGTATGCACCGCGACCGCGGCTGCACCGTGATGATGGTGGAGCACCACATGGACGTGGTCCTGGGGCTGGTGGACCGGGTGGCTGTGATGCACCACGGCAGCCTGCTCGCCCTGGACAGCCCGGACGCCGTCATGGCCGATCCCATAGTGCAGAGCGCCTACCTTGGAGAACCCGTATGACCCCCGGAACAGCCCCGCGCCCCATCCTCAGAATCGAAGGACTCAACGCCCACATCGCCGGCCAGCAGGTGGTGGAGGACGTGTCCTTCACGGTCCCGACAACCGGCATCACAGCCCTGCTGGGCCGCAACGGCGTCGGAAAGACCAGCACCATCAAGGCCATCATCGGCCTGATCGACCGCAGCGGCGTGGTGGAGCTCGACGGCGTCCGGGTCGAAAAGGAACCGACGTACAAGATCATCCGCAGCGGCGTGGGCTACGTCCCCGAGGACCGCGAAGTGTTCTCCAAACTCACCGTCGCCGAGAACCTCCGGCTGGCTGAACGCGACGCCGCGCCCCGGCGGCAGCTCGTCGAGGAACTTTTCCCCGACCTGCTGGCCCGCTCCGGCCAGATGGCCGGCACCCTCTCCGGCGGCCAGCAGCAGATGGTGTCGCTGGCCCGGGCGCTCCTGAACACCAACAAGATCCTCCTTGTCGACGAACCTACCAAGGGCCTGGCCCCGAAGATCGTTGCCGAGGTTGCCGAGACCCTCGCCGAAGCCGCCAAAACCGTTCCCATCCTTTTGGTGGAGCAGAACCTGCAGGTGGTCCGCCAGCTCGCGGCAGGCGCCGTGGTCCTGTCCGGGGGACGGGTGGTCCACACCGGCAACGCCCTGGACTTCCTGAACGACGACGGGCTGACGCAACGGCTTCTGGGGGTCTCCACCGAGACTGCCCCCCACGAGAAAGGTGCGGCCCTGTGAGTACCGTTGTCCTCCTGCTTTTCACCGGCCTAGGCCTCGGTGCCCTCTATTTCCTGGTGGCCGCCGGCCTGTCCCTGATCTACGGACTGATGGGCGTGCTGAACTTTGCGCACGGTGCGTTCCTTACGCTCGGCGCCTTTACTGGCTGGGAAATCGCCCGGCGGACCGGCTCTGACAACTGGTGGACCTTCCTGTTGTCCCTGCTGGTGGGGGCCGTGGCCGGGGCAGTGTTTGCCGCCTTTACCGAGTTCGTCCTGATCCGCCGGCTGTACCAGCGGCACATCGAACAGGTCCTGATCACTGTGGGCCTGTCCCTCGCCGCGGTGGCCCTCTTCGACGGCATCTGGGGCACCGACCCGGTGTTCATCCAGGGCCCAGCCTGGTTCAAGGAGACCACCGAAATCCTGGGTGCCCGCATCCCCAATGACCGGTTCATCTGCATCATCGCCGCCGTCCTGGTGCTGCTCGCCCTGGTCTTCTTCCTCAAGAACACCCGCTACGGCATGATCATCAGGGCCGGCGTCGAGAACCGGTCCATGGTGACGGCACTGGGCATCGATGTCCGCAAAGCCTTCACCCTCGTCTTCACCATCGGTGGCGCCGCGGCCGGCCTGGGCGGGGTGCTGGCCTCGCACTACTTCGGCTACGTCTCCCCGCTGCTGGGCGGCTCGCTGCTCATCTTCGCCTTCATCGTCACCGTGATCGGCGGACTCGGGTCCCTGACCGGTGCGGCTATCGCCGCCGTCGCCGTCGCGGTCCTGCAGCAGTTCGCCAACTTCTACCTCGGCGGCACCGGCGACTTCGTTGTGGTGCTGGCCCTGGCGCTTGTGCTCCTGTTCCGTCCCTCCGGCCTGCTCGGGAGAACCTCATGACCACCGAAACCGACGCCACAGACACGAACGGCGCAGCCACCAACGACGCAACTGCCGGTCCGGACGGGTCGCGCCGCCGCCAGGCCGACGACGACGGCCCCTCCCGTCTGCGCCTGACCCGCGGCAGGGTGGTGGGCGCGGCAGCCGGCGTCGTGGGGATCGTGTTTTTGGTCCTGCTCCCGCTACTCAACCTGTCCTTGCCGGGAGTGCTGCCGGGCCCGACCTACACACCGGGGTCCCTGCAATTGCTTGCCATGTGCATGCTGATGGCCGCCGCCGCCCTAACGTACCACCTGCTCCTCGGCGTGGCCGGGCTGCTCTCCTTCGGGCACGCCCTGTACTTCGGTGCCGGGGTCTATGGGCTGGCGATCACCCTGCAGAACCTGGACATCCCGCTGCTGCCGGCCATGGGCCTGACGCTGCTGGTGGTGATTGTGCTGGCCCATGTGGTGGGCAGCATCAGCCTGCGGGTCAGCGGTATCCCGTTCGCCATGGTCACCCTGGCCTTCGCCCAGGCGGGGTCGGTGGTGGTTGGCCGTAACCCGGAAGGTGCCACGGGCGGCGACGAAGGCCTCACGCTGCGCACCGACAACCTGCCGGACTTCCTGGTGGGCGTGGTCAACACCCGCAACCTTTACTGGCTGGCCCTGGCCGTGCTCGTGGCGGTCTTCATCATCGTTACGTGGGTGCAGTCCTCCCGTGCCGGCCACGTCGCGGCGGCCGTCCGCGAGAACGAACTCCGGGTCCGTGTACTCGGCCTGCAGCCATACCTGGTCAAACTTCTGATCTTTGTGGTCTCCGCCGTCCTGGTCAGCATCATCGGCATGGTCTTCCTGCTGCTGCAGAGCGGTGCCGTGCCCCGGGCCGTGTCTGCCGACCTCACCATCACGCTGCTGGTCATGGTGGTGCTGGGCGGCGTCGGCTCCCGCTGGGGGGCGGTAATCGGCGGTGTCTTCTATACAATCCTGGACCAGCGCCTCACCACGCTCGCGAACTCGGACGCCATCGATGCACTGCCCGACATCCTGCGCGTACCGTTGTCAGAACCGCTTTTTATCCTGGGCACCCTGTTCATCCTGGTGGTGCTCTTCCTGCCGGGCGGCCTGACGGGTACTGCCCAACGACTGGCCCAGCGCCGCAGCCGGCGCGGAGGCGACCGCGTGCAGAAGTCCCGCGAAATCCTGGAGGAAGCAGCATGACCAGCACAACAGGCACGGGCCACGCAGACGGCCTGCACACCCTGGGGTGCGAGCTGAAGAACCACGTCAAGCTCAAGCTCGCGTACATCAGTACCCCCGCTCGACTTCGTATTTGGCCGAGCTGCCAATGACCGCAACGGGGAAGATCATGCGTCGGAAACTCAGGGTGAGTCCGCGGTCATCGATGGCGATCCGGAGCGGGGCGGCAAGGCTGCGGTCGGTGGTCCAGCGCCAGGAATGGGCGCTGCCGGCGCTCAGGGGGCGCCCTGCGCTTTCAATGCCGGGTCTGCCAGTGCGGTGCTCCGGCCTGCCACGAGCAGGGAGAAGTCACCGCTGAGTACCGTTACACCGTCCTGGTTGATGAGTTTGGCCGCGCTCGTTACGACCGCCGATTCGCCATCCTTATGGGGCGTAACGGCCAATATCTCACAAACGGCGTACACCGAATCCCCAAAGTAACTGGGCGCTTTGAACCTTAGGTTATCGAGGCTGTAGAAGCACTGAAGGTAGCTCGGGTGAAGTTCGACCAGCCCCAGCAACGTGGAGATCATCAAGGCCCCGTGCGCTATCTGCTTCCCGAAACGAGTCTGCTCCGCATATTGCGCATTCGTGTGCAGTGGGTGGTTGTCCCCGGTGAGTTCACCGAACGCTCGAACATACTCGGCTGTGATGATGCGGGAATTTGTTGTCGCGGTGTCGCCGGTTTTGATGTCTTCATATGGTTTTGAAATCAAGGTGCTGTTCCTTTTGAGAGTGTGGGAAACGCGACTAGGGCTAATTGCGTCGTGCGGCAGGTACTCCATCGAGCGCTGAGGCCGGGAGGAAGCGGCGCGCTTCGCCTGAAAGGACCATAGTGGCCAATCAGCGACGCCGCGAAAGGATGCTGCGTCAATCGATTGATTGACATATCAGGTTTCGATAGTGTTTTATTGGCTTGGGCGTCCAATCGATCGATTGGGATCAAGTGGATAAGTCGAAGACGAAAGTGGGACGGATGGATCTGGAGCGTGTACAGCGCGCGGGAGTTTCCCTGTTCGCTACGAACGGATTCGCCGCCACCGGAATCCGCGAACTGGGAGGCGCCGCAGGAATCAACTCCGCAACCCTCTACCACTACGTCGGCAGTAAGGAAGACCTTCTGGTCAGCATTATGCGCGCCTGTCTGCAGGAGCTCATCGACGCCGGGGCAGCAGCTCTCCGGGCAAGTTCCGAACCAGTCGTCCAGCTCGCCGGGCTGGTGTCCTCCCATGTGGGCATCACCGCGATCAACCAGCTCACCGCCAGGGTTGCGGAATATGAAATGCGCGCCCTGTCTGCGGCCAACCGGCCCACACTTCAGGGAATGCGCGATGAATACGAAGCCCTCTTCGCCCAGGTCCTGGAACGTGGCCAGCGCGTCGGAAGCTTCCACACAGATGACCTCGCGATGGCCCGTCTGGCCATCGTGGAAATGGGCACAGGCGTGGCCCACTGGTACCGGCCGGGCGGACGTCTGGAGCTGCACACCATCCAGCGATTTTTCGTAGGGGCAGCCTGCAAAATGCTGGCCGTCGACCCCGCGGCGCTGGACGGCGTCGATTACGTGCTGCCCCCCAAGCTGCTCCCCAGCGAACCACACAACGCCTTCACTGCCACAGCCGAGAGCAGTCTGGTCTAACAACTTAGTGCTGATCCACGGATCTGCCCACCCGATACTGGAATGAGGACACGTGAATACACTGACGAGCAGCGTCGATGCGGCAAGCTCCGCCACCGCCGTGAGCCGCGAGGCCCAGCTGGGCCTGGCCCGGGAATTGAAGGAACGGCTCGCGGCGACGGCGCTGGGCGGACCAAAGAAGTCCCGGGAACGCCATGTGTCCCGCGGCAAGTTGTTGCCACGCGAACGCATTGACCGGCTGCTGGATGAGGGCAGTCCGTTCCTGGAGATTGCGCCGCTGGCTGCCAACGGCATGTACCACAACGAGTCACCCGGCGCCGGGGTCATCGCCGGGATCGGACTCGTGCATGGCCGCCAAGTGCTGGTCATCTCCAACGACGCCACGGTCAAGGGCGGCACCTACTACCCGATGACGGTGAAGAAGCACCTCCGGGCCCAGGAAATCGCTCTCGAGAACCGGCTGCCCTGCATCTACCTGGTGGATTCCGGTGGAGCGTTCCTGCCCAAGCAGGACGAGGTTTTCCCGGACAAGGAGCATTTCGGCCGGATCTTCTTCAACCAGGCGAAGATGTCCGCGGCGGGTATCCCCCAGATCGCGTCCGTGATGGGCTCGTGTACGGCTGGTGGCGCGTACGTCCCGGCGATGAGCGACGAGACCGTGATTGTCCGGAACCAGGGGACGATCTTCTTGGGTGGCCCGCCGCTCGTGAAGGCGGCCATCGGTGAGATCGTCACGGCCGAGGAGCTCGGCGGCGGTGAGGTCCACTCGAAGATCTCCGGTGTCACCGACCATCTGGCCGAAAACGACGAGCATGCCCTGCAGATCGTCCGCGACATCGTTGCCACCCTGCCCAAGCCTTCCGCGCCCGTCTGGGACGTTGCCGGCGTCGTGGTTCCGCCGCTGGCGGACCCGGAAGAACTCTATGACGTGGTTCCGGTTGACGTGAACGCGCAATATGACGTGCGTGAGGTCATCGCCCGGCTGGTGGACGGCAGCGAGTTCCATGAGTTCAAGGCCAACTACGGCGCCACCCTTGTCACCGGTTTCGCCAGGCTCCACGGCCACCCGGTGGGGATCGTGGCCAACAACGGCGTGCTCTTCAGCGAATCCGCGCTCAAGGGCGCACACTTCATCGAGCTGTGCGACCAGCGCGGCATCCCGCTGATCTTCCTGCAGAACCTCTCCGGCTTCATGGTCGGTAAAGACTACGAGCACGGCGGCATCGCCAAGAACGGCGCCAAGATGGTCACCGCCGTCGCCACCGCGCGCGTACCCAAGCTGACCGTCGTCATCGGCGGGTCCTTCGGCGCGGGCAACTACTCGATGTGCGGCCGCGCCTACTCACCCAGGTTTCTTTGGATGTGGCCGGCGTCCCGTATCTCCGTGATGGGCGGAAACCAGGCCTCCAGTGTCCTGGCGACCGTTAAACGCGACCAGTACGAGGCCCGTGGCGAGGAATGGTCCGCTGCCGACGAAGAGGCTTTCAAGGCACCCATCAAGGAGCAGTTCGAGGACCAGGGCAGCCCGTATTACTCCACCGCGCGCCTCTGGGACGACGGAATCATCGACCCCGTCGACACGCGCCGTGTCCTCGGCATGGCCCTCGACGTCGTCTCCCGCACCCCACTGCCGGAGACCTCCTTCGGTTTGTTCCGGATGTAACCGCCATGACCACACCAGCTCAAGGAAGCACTTCCATGACCACCAGAACCTTCGACACCGTGTTGGTCGCCAACCGCGGTGAAATCGCCTGCCGCGTCATCCGGACCCTGCGCCGCCTCGGAATCACGTCCGTCGCTGTGTACTCGGACGCCGACGCCGACGCCCGCCACGTACAGGAGGCGGACGTTGCCGTCCGGATCGGCCCCGCCCAGGCGGCAGAAAGCTACCTGAAGATCGAGGCCATCATCCAGGCCTGCAACGACACCGGCGCCCAGGCCGTGCACCCCGGCTACGGCTTCCTCAGCGAGAACGTCGACTTTGCCCGCGCCCTGGAGGCAGCAGGCATCACCTTCATCGGCCCGGACGTGCAGTCCATCAACATGATGGGAGACAAGATCCGGTCCAAGAACCACGTAATCGCGCACGGCGTTCCCGTGGTCCCGGGAATCGCCGAACCAGGACTGAGCAATGAGCAACTGGTCGACGCCGCGGACGGCGTCGGCTTCCCGCTGCTCATCAAACCCTCCGCAGGCGGCGGCGGCAAGGGCATGCACGTAGTGGAACGGGCCGAGGACCTGCCAGCCACCCTGGAAACAGCCCGGCGCGTGGCCAAGAGCTCCTTCGGAGACGACACACTCTTCCTGGAACGCCTGGTCCGCTCCCCCCGGCACATCGAGGTCCAGGTCCTCGCCGACCGCCACGGCAACACCATCCACCTGGGCGAACGTGAATGTTCCCTGCAACGCCGGCACCAGAAGGTCATCGAAGAGGCCCCCGCACCGCTGCTGCAGAGCCTGCCGAACGGCGCCGAGATCCGGGCACGGATCGGTGCGGCGGCCGTTGACGCGGCCCGTTCCGTGAACTACGTGGGCGCCGGCACCGTGGAGTTCCTGGTCTCCGACGAGGCCCCCGACGAGTTCTTCTTCATGGAAATGAACACCCGTCTCCAGGTGGAGCATCCCGTCACCGAAGAGGTCGTCCGCGTCAACGGCGAACGGCTGGACCTGGTCGAATGGCAGGTCCGCGTCGCAGCCGGTGAGGTCCTCACCGTCGCGCAGTCCGACGTCGTACTCGAAGGACACGCGATCGAAGCGCGCGTCTACGCCGAAGACCCTTCCCACGGTTTCATGCCGTCGATCGGCCGGCTGCTCGAGATCCGTGAACCCTCCGGTCCCGGCGTCAGAGTGGACAGCTCCCTGGTTGAGGGTCTGGAGGTCTCGCCGCACTATGACCCTATGATCGCCAAGGTCATCGTCTGGAACGCAGACCGCGGACAGGCCCTGGGCACCCTGGACCGGGCCCTTGCCGATACAGTCCTGCTGGGTGTGAAAACCAACGTCGAGTACCTGCGGCTGCTCATCGCCGACGAGGACGTCGCCGCGGGGCGGCTCGATACGACCCTGATCGACCGCAAAATCGCCGGCATGCCGTTCCGGACTTTCAGCAGCGAAGACCTTGCCCTCGCCGCCCACGCATTGACCGGCAGCCAGCCGGATGCTCCCGGACCCTGGGGCGCCGGGGACGGCTGGCGGGTGGGCCGTCATGCGACGTCGTCGATCCAGCTGGAAGTCGACGGCCAGACACACACCGTCACCGCCAGCCGCGACACGGAGGGGCAGACATTCGGCATCGACGGGGAATTGTTCCGCGTCAAGTCCCTGGCCGACGGTTCAGCCTCCGTGAACGGCGCCCGAAGGCGGGTCGCTACCGCCACCTCCGCCGACGGCACCGCGTGGCTGGGCATCGATGGCTGGGGCGGGTCCGCACGGCAGCTCAGCCGCCAGGAACAGCTCCAGCGCGGGCTCGCCTCCCTGAAACGCGACGCCGGCACAGCCTCCCCCGAAGTCCGTTCACCCATGCCGGGCACCGTCATCGCGGTGGAAGTCGCCGATCTCGACCTCGTGGAGGAAGGGCAACCGCTGCTCTCCATCGAGGCGATGAAGATGGAGCACCAACTCAACGCACCCATCTCCGGAATCGTACGGCTAAGCCTGAAAGTGGGAGACCTGGTCAAAGCCGCGCAGATCGTGGCAACCGTGGAACCGCTCTCCCTGGACACCACGGACGCAAACCCTCACGACACCGTCGAAGCAGCCGCACAAGAACTCGAAGAAGCGAAGGGATAATCCAATGGACACCACTGAGATCAAACGCATTCAACAGCGCGGACTCTACCTTGATGAGCTGGAGGAGGGCGCGGTCTACGCCCACCGGCCAGGGCGCACCCTCACGGAAACGGACAACGTCCTCTTCACCTCGCTGACCATGAACAACCAAGGCCTGCACCTCGATGCCGCATGGAGCGCCACCCAGCCCTTCGGCCAGAGACTCATGAACTCCCTCTTCACCCTGGGCACCATGATCGGCCAGTCCGTTCCCCAGATGACCGAGGGCACCATCATCGGCCAGCTCGGCCTGACGGACGTCCGCTTCCCACACCCAATGTTCCACGGCGACACCCTCTACACCGAAACAGAGGTGACCGAGGTCCGGCTGTCAGCATCCCGCCCGGGACAAGGAGTAGTGGGCATGAAGCACACCGGACGGAACCAGGATGGCGTCGTCGTAGCCGAAGCAACGCGCTCGTGCCTGATGTGGACCCGCGATGCCCACGAGGCCCTCATGCCCGCGGAAAAGGAGTAGCCGTGACAGATTTCGAAATGGGTCCGGCGCTCCTCTTCTGCCCTGCAAGTCGTCCAGACCGCTACGGCAAGGCGATGGACCGGGCCGACGCCGTCGTTCTGGACCTCGAGGACGCAGTGGCTCCCCAGGACCGAGAAGAGGCGCGGCAGTCCCTCATAGCGAACCCTATGGATCCGGACCGGACCGTCGTCAGGATCAACCCTGCGGGTAGCGACGACTTCGCGCAGGACCTACGAGCCTTGCAGCAGACGCGGTACAGGTACGTCATGCTCGCCAAGACCGAAGAACCGGAGTCACTGGCCCAACTGGCGGACTACTCCATAGTGGCCCTGTGCGAAACGGCCAAAGGCATCATCAACGCGCCGGCCATCGCGGCCGCCCCCAACGTGGTGGCCCTCATGTGGGGCGCTGAAGATATGCTCGCGTCACTCGGGGGCACGTCCAGCCGCAGGCCCGACGGACAGTACCGTGACGTCGCTTTGCACGCCCGTTCACACGTGCTGCTCGCCGCAGGAGCGGCCGGAAAGGCCGCCCTGGACTCCGTCTACGTGGACATAGCTGACTTGGCTGGGCTCAAGGAGGAATGCGACGACGCCATCGCTTCCGGCTTCACCGCGAAAGCATCCATCCACCCCAGCCAGATGCCCGTCATCCGGGCAGCATACGCACCCACCCAGACGGAGGTTGCCCAGGCACAGAAGATCCTCGCCGCCGCACAACTGTCCGCCGGGGTGTTCACCTTTGAAGGACGCATGGTGGACGAGCCCCTCCTGCGCCATGCCCGCAAAACACTCTCACGAGCCGGGCTCCCGCCCCTCCAAGATCAGATGCTGATTCCACCCATAGAACCGACGCTGGTATGAGGACCGCCAACCCCCGCAATCGCCGCTCACCACAGCCCAAAGGAGCCAAGTCATGAGTTTGAAAGAACAGTTCAGCAAGGATGTCCTACTCACCGGCTGGGGCCACAGCCGCTTCGGCAAACTGACCGACGAGACACTCGAATCCCTGATCGTCCAAGTGGCCAGCGAAGCCATCAGCAACGCCGGCATCGAGCCCGGCCAGATCGACGAGATCTACCTGGGCCAGTTCAACTCCGGCATGATGCCCTTGGCGTTCCCGTCCTCCCTGGCACTGCAGGTCTCACCGGACCTGGCCAACGTTGCCGCCACCAGGGTGGAAAATGCCTGTGCCTCCGGCTCGGCCGCCTTCCAGCAAGGCACCAAGTCCCTGCTGGCAGGCACCGCCAAGACCGTCCTGGTGATCGGTGCGGAGAAGATGACCCATGCCGGGGCAGACGTGGTGGGTGCCGCCCTGCTCGGCGCTGACTACGACATGGCCGGCCAGACCTCCACCACCGGATTCACGGGCCTGTTCGCCGACGTTGCCAAGCATTACGAGAAGCGCTACGGATCGGTGTCAGATGTGCTCGGCACTATCTCGGCGAAGAACCACCGCAACGGCGTGGACAACCCCTACGCCCAGCTCCGCAAGGACCTCGGCGAGGAGTTCTGCCGCACCGTGTCGGATAAGAACCCGATGGTGGCCGATCCGCTGCGCCGCACCGACTGCTCCCCAGTGTCCGATGGCGCCGCCGCGGTTGTACTGTCCACTTCCGCGTCCTCGTCGGCGGCTACGCTGCCCGTTCAGCTCGCCGGTTTTGGCCACGCGAACGACTTCTTCCCGGCCGAGCGGCGGGATCCCACGGCTTTCGCGGCCACGCGCACGTCCTGGCAGCGCGCCTTGGCGATGGCCGGCGTCGGGCTTGAAGACCTGGACTTCGCTGAGGTCCACGACTGCTTCACCATCGCCGAGCTGCTGATGTACGAGGCCATGGGACTCACCGAACCCGGCCAAGGCGCCCGCGCCGTCACCGAAGGCTGGGTCTTCAAGGACGGCAAATTCCCCGTCAACGTCTCCGGCGGGCTCAAGGCCAAAGGCCACCCCGTCGGCGCCACCGGCGTATCCCAGCACGTCATCGCCGCCATGCAGCTCACCGGCACCGCCGGTGACATGCAGCTGGGCCGCGCCCGGCGTGCGGCGGTGCAGAACATGGGCGGTGTAGGCATCGCCAACTACGTCAGCGTCCTCGAAGCCGTGTGAGTCGAGACGACCGGAAGATGGGCGGCAACCCCCGGGAAGAGAAGATCTCCTCCAGGCCCGATTGTCGACGATTGGGCGCACTTCCGTAGGCGTTCTGCAGAGTAAATGTCGAACAACGTGCCGGGGAATCTCCCGCCAAGCTGTTCGCCAACCATAGGAATGACCACATGCCCACCTACCGTCACGACAACTGGGATCAGCTCATCGGCGCCCTCATCGAGGTTCGGAAAAACCAGAAAGTCCTCCGGACAGGGCGTGTGGACGATGCCATGTCAGACTCATCGTGCCTTTGGCTCGCCGCCGACGCAAACAACAATAGGGCCCTGTTCGAAGCAGCAGAAGGATACGAGGCTTGGGTAGAGCCCCTTCAGCTCGAAGGCAGACTCTTCAACCGCATGCCCGCTCCGGCGCTCCACCCCGAGACGCAGGTTCAGATCGTCTGCAGGCCCGAGTGAGGCTACATCACCCGACGGGCCTCGACGGGCCAAGCCTTCCCGTTCCCGGCACAAGTCCCCGTGGCGGATACCAAAATAGGGGTGATGCAGCCCAGTCGGAAGAATCCTTGCATCCAACCAGGGGCAATGTCGAAAAGGCCCTGCAATGGCACCGCCAAGCACTTTCCCAGGCCGTCGCGTCCATCAGAGCCATCTTGGTACGCCGGAACGAGCAAATCGCTGACGCGCTCTGGGATCGTGTTCCCCTCCGTGCCGTCTCGGCCGCCTCGTCCGCCTCCATGGCCGAGGTGCGCGCCATCGGTCTGAGCTTCGAGGATATGCATCCCCAAGGAGTGCCTCATGACGCGCATGTTGCTGCGATCACTTCCACGACCGACCGGCTTCAACGCGCCGAAGCCGAAAGAGAAAGGCTTTTAAGCCAGCGGGATCGGGTCATCATCACTGCATACAGCCTCCGGATTTGTGATTACTACGAAATTTCGGCTCTCACAGGCGTGCCCGCACGGGAAATCAGGAGAATGACTCGCAACACGGCGTGTCCAATATTGCATAAGTAAAGAAATTTGGCAGTTCGAACCCAGTCGGCTCTGCTTCCAAGCAACTCGCACCGTCCCAAAGGGAGATGACGACCTGGCAGCGCAGGCCATAGGCCCCAATCCTTGACGCCGCACAAGTGGCGGCAACTGCACCGCGTGATCGGGCGCCACCTTTGGCTACGCTGCTTGCCAGGTGGTCGTCTTTGAAATTGTTTCGGTGACGACGTTGATGTAGTTGTTGAGGGCGTCCCGGTTGCGGGTGAGGCAGTCGATGCGCTGATTCATCCGATCACGCTGTTCTTCGAGAACGGCCAGCAGTTCCAGTGTGGCGCCCGGTTCGATGGTGGCGGTATGGTCGCACCGCCGGGTCGGCGACGATGCCCAGAGTCGCGTCCAACAGCACCTGCCTGTCCTCCCCGGCTCTGCCCCGCTCAGCCAGCGCGTCCCATCTTGTGCCGCGGCTTGCTCTCCCGGGGGAAACGGGTGGGAGTAGCTCCATATCCTGCAAGCGCACGGTCGAACAACTGCACCACCTCGTTCAGCACGTTAGTCGCCGACTGCGCCAACAGCGTGGTCGGCTGGCACCAGGCACAGCAGGATGCCTCTCGATAGTTGCCGACCGCGTCGAATGTTCTTAGCGAAGGCCCGTGCAACAGCGTCCTGACCCGAAGTGTCGGCTCACACCCGCGAACTCCCATCGGGGTCGCAGCGCAGACGACTTCGAACGTTCCGTGCAGACGATTTCTGAAAATAACAACGGGCCCTGCCCGCTTGTAGCAAATACGACCGATTTCCGCTCCGCTGCCGCAGGCCGCTTACCAACGCCGCCGAGGCCGCACTGTCCGCCCTCGTCATCGGCATCAGCTTAAGCGCCGAACGAACCTGCGAAATAGCCGCCAAACGAAGTTAACGGTCACAGGTGGACCCAGAATTTGCCCTTCCGTGCCATCGCCGAACATGCCGCAAATCTGAAAAGTCTTTACTTATGGACACCAAATCCTGTACAAATAGAAGATAACGACATGAGACGTTCATCTCATCCATCTTTTGGACACCTTCGTCCGCGGAGTGTTCCTCACGCTTGCAAGGGAGCAACCGTGGCTATTGCAGCTGTCGATCCCAGTTCCACAGATATAACACCCCTCATCCAGCACCCGGTCCTTTGGGCCTGCGCTGCCGGCGTCTTCGCGGTGATCATCCTCCAGTCGGTCATCTATTTCAGGGCCATCCGCAAAGCAGCGCCGGCCGTCGGCCTGAGCCCTGCGCAGGTGACCGGTTCGGTCCGCTCCGGAGCAGTGGCGGCCATCGGGCCCTCGCTCGCCGTCGCGCTGATCGCCGTTTCCCTTCTTCCGTTGTTCGGCACGCCGGCGGTGCTCGCACGGATCGGCCTCGTCGGATCGGCGGCGTTCGATGTCGCCGCCGCAGGCATCTCGGCCGGCACCCAGGGCGCCGAGCTCGGCGGACCTACATATACCCAGAAGATCTTCGCTCTCGCTTTTGCCGCCATGACCATCGGCGGCCTGGCCTGGATGCTGTCCGCGCTGATCCTCACGCCCATCCTGAGCAAGGGTGATGCGAAACTCCGCAAGGTGAATCCGGCGGTGATGGCCATCGTCCCGACGGCGGCACTGTTGGGCGCCTTCTTCACCCTCGCCTTCACGGAAGTGCTCAAATCTCCCGCGCACCTGGTCACCATGCTGGCGTCAGCGGCCGCGATGGCCGTTTGCCTGATCCTCGCCCACCGGCTGAGGCTTTCCTGGCTGCGTGAATGGGGACTCGGATTCTCCATTGTCGTGGCCCTAGCAGCCGCCTACTTCATGACCGCAGCCTGAAGCCCCCGAAAGGAGCAATTCTGATGTCTACAACAACTTCCGCTGACACAGCCGCAGGACTTTCAGCCTTTGACCGCACCACGTCCATCTGGGGGCCCATCACCCTGGCGCTAGGCCTGCTCATCTCGCTGGCCGCCGCGCTGTATGCCGCCTTCGGCTCCGGGATGGGCATCACGCCGGTGGAACTGGTCACCGCCGTTGTGGCCGTGCTCGCCACCTTCGGCGTCATTGCCATCATTGAGCCCATCTCCTACTTCCCCATCCTGGGCCGCTCGGCCATGTACCAGGCGTTCCTGATCGGCAATATCGCCAACAAGCTCCTCCCCGCCGCCGTAGTTGCCCAGGCAAACCTCGGTGAGCGCCCAGGCACGCGCCGGGCGGAACTCATCGCCGGCAGCGCCATCATCGGTGCCGTGCTGATCCACATCACCACCCTGACCATCTTTGTGGGAATCCTGGGTACCTGGCTGGTGGGCATGCTGCCCGCACCGCTCATCGCAACGGCGCGCGGCTACATCCTGCCCGCCGTCTTCGGTGCCGTGGTCCTGCAGAGTGTGATGGCCATGAGGAGCCGCCGTACCACTATCGTGGCCGTCATCGTCGCCGCCGTCCTCGTCTTCGTGGTGGTTCCGCTCGTACCGTCTCTGACCTTCTACGCCACGGCGCTGGCCGTCGTCATCACCATCGCCCTGTCCTGGTTTACGCGGTCCAAAACCCCGCCGTCCGTTGTCGGCACGGCCCCGGCTGAAGCGAGCCCGCCGCACATCTCCGAACCGACCCGCTGAAAGGAAACCAAAAATGACCACCACCACGAGTGTGCGGCTGACCGCCGCCATAGAGGTTCCCGAATCATTTGTGGACGCCTACGTCGCCGTCTACAAGCACCTGCACGCCCACCCGGAACTCTCCTCACAGGAGTTCGAGACCGCCGCCTACATTGAAGCCCATCTGGCCGGCCTGGGGATTGAATCCTTCCGCTGCGGTGTCACCGGAGTGGTGGGCATCCTGAAGAACGGAGACGGACCGGTGATCGGCTTCCGGGCCGACACCGACGGACTGCCCATCGCCGAACAGACCGGCCTGGATTACTCCAGTGAAGCCACGGGCACGCTACCGGACGGGTCCACCGCCCCGGTGATGCACGGCTGCGGCCACGACACCCACATCGCTTCTGCCCTGGCGCTGGCCTCTCTTCTCTCGGAGCGCCGCGGCCTCTGGTCCGGGACCCTGGTCCTGATCTTCCAGCCCGGCGAGGAGACGGCGTACGGCGCGAGGGCAATGATCGACGACGGCCTCTGGGACCGCGCCCCCAAACCCGAGGTGGTGCTGGCCCAACACGTCATGCCCGTGGGCCAGGGCAAGCTCGTTATCCGGGATGGGCACATGGCCAGCCTGGCGGACTCCTGGAAGATCACGGTCCACGGCCAGCAGGCGCACGGCTCGCAGCCGGAAAAATCCATTGACCCGATCGTCGCCGCCTCTGCGATGGTCCTTCGACTCCAGACCATAGTCTCCCGCGAACTGGCGCCGTCCACCCCGGCCGTAGTGACCGTGGGTACGTTCCACGCGGGCCTGAAGGAAAACATCATCCCGGACTCGGCCGAGTTCACGGTCAACGTCCGGACCCCGGATGAAGACACCCGCACCATCGTGCTCGCAGCAATTCGGCGGATCATCTCCGCCGAAGCCGCGGCCTCCGCGGCTCCCGAACCCACCATCACGGAGCTGAACAACTTCCCCCGCTGCTACAACGATCCGGCGTCCACCAGCCGTGTCATGCAAGCGTTCACGGCGGACTTCGGCTCGGAGGCACTGACTGCGGCTCCGCTGGGGATGGGTTCCGAAGACGCGGGCTGGCTCAGCGACGCCATTGGTGTTCCCGGTGTCTTCTGGGCTTTTGGCGCCTTCGACCCGGAACTATTCGAAGGCGGCGCTTCGCCGGCGGGCAATCATTCACCGTTCTTCGCGCCGGACGCACGCGCCGCCGTCGTCGGTGGAACAGGGGCGGCACTTTCCGGAGTGCTAGCCTATCTGGGCCGGAACTGAGATGGCACGGGGGCGGCAGACTTGCCTGCCGCCCCCGTGTCGTTGGGTATCGACGCCGGCCGGCGTCGAGGGCGGGAAGCAGCAGTGAAAGGAAACGGACATGGAGCAGCCTGATGCGCTCGATCGGCAGATCATGGCGGCACTCGTGCGCAATGGCCGCGCGCCCTGGCGCCTGATCGCCGAGGTCCTGGGCCAACAGGAACGGACTGTGGCACGCCGGGGCAACAAACTGCTCGAATCCGGTGCCGTACGCATCAACGCGTTCATCAACCCCGTGGCAGTCAGTTCGCGGGGTGCCTTCCTGCTCCGCGTGGTGGCGGCGCCCAGAGAGCTGCGCCAGGTCTGTTCGTGGCTCGCCGACCAGGAAGAGTCCTCGTGGGTCAGCGCCCTGTCCGGATCCAACCAGGGTGTGGCGGAAATGTTCGTCCGTCCCGATGAGCTCTCAGAGCTGCTGTACCACCGTCTCGCGAAAGTGGAGGGCGTCCAGTCGTTCACCATGATGCCGCTGTTCGAGTTCTTCCGGACCCCCTCCGGCTGGACGCCGGACGTCCTGGATGAACAACAAAATGCCGCGCTGCACCCCGACGAGGATGCCCTCCGGGCCACCAGCAGGGCGACCGGTTACACACCGCTCGATGACACCGGCCTGATGCTGGCCCGGCTCCTGCACCGCAACGGCCGGGCAACCGTGGACGAGCTCGCTTCTGAACTGGATGTCTCCAAAGCAACCGTCAGCCGCCGGTTCGACGCGATGACCAGCTCCGGTGCCTTGTTAATCAGGGCGGTGGTAGACCTAGCGTCATTGGGCTTCCCCATCGAATCTTTGATCAGTATCACCTGTACAGGCGCAGCAACGAATGGGCTGGGGGAATACCTGGCCGGCCTCCCGGTCACGCGCTGGGCCGGCGCCTCCGGCGAGCAGCTTATGGCGCAGGTGGCTATGGCCACCCTGGAGGACCTCCGGCTGCTGCTGGCTGATCTCCAGATACGGGACGGGGTAGCCTCCGTCAGGTCCTCCATCTATGCGGAGGTGTTCAAGCGAAGCACTGTGCGGTACCACGACGGAATTCCGGAGAGGCCCTCGGCGGCAGCCTGAGCCGGCCGCATGAAAAGGTTACGGCCTCGGCGCAGAAAGCGGCCTGCCACCCGTACTGTGGCCGGTTTCCCAGAGCGTGCCTCCCAATTGGCGTGGTTGGATCGCACCCATGGGGGCGCGCCGTAGTACTCGGGAAAATCGGGCGGATATGTCTGTGGTGGCCGCGAGGATCGGGATGACCTGGCTGCGTTGGCTGGGCACGGGTGCGGTAGAGGCCTCGCCCGCGGCGGTGAAGCAGAGAGCCGTAGGTCTGCACCTACGTGAACAGTTTTAGGTCGTCAGACCCAAACGCCCCTTGTGGACGTGTCGACGTCGGTCTAGATTGCCCACGACGATCAGCCCGTCGCTGTCCGCCAGGGACAAGCCTGAGTCTTGGGCTGCCAAGTTCACGGCCTGGACCGCGAACTGTGAAGCCGTCTTCCCACACCCTGCCCAGTTCGGTGATACCGAGGTCGGCAATCGCCACCTTGATTGTTCTCGTAATTTTGCGTCCCGTCACTCTCCCTGCCACTGCGGGGCACGCTTCTCGGCGAAGGCTCGCATGCCTTCCATGAAATCCGTGCTGCGCATCAGCTTCTGCGCCTCCCACTCCGATCGCGCCCAGTCTGCCTGGTCGGATTCGACCGTTCCGTCCGTGATGCCGTTGGCGATGCGCTTGGTGGTTTGGACGGCCAGAGGGGCGTTTTCGCAGATTTGCCGGGCCAGTTCCAGTGCGGCAGGGAGAACTTCCTCAGGGGGAACGACACGGTTGACGAGTCCGATCTCGAGTGCCCGTTGGGCCGGGAGAGGTTGTCCGGTCAGGAGCATTTCCATCGCGATCTTCTTGGGGACCTGCTGACCGGCGCGGAAGGCCCCACCTGCGCCCGCAAAGATACCGAGCTTTACCTCGGGAAGCCCAAAGACGGCTTCGCTGGAGGCTATGGCCAGGTCGCTGGCCAGAACGATTTCGGTGCCGCCGCCGAGCGCGAAGCCGTTAATGGCGGCGATGGTGGGCTTGGAGATGTGGTGCTTGACGAAGCCGGCGAAGCCCCACTGCTCCATCCCCTCTGGGATCTCGCCGAAAGCTCCCACAGCGGCCGATTTAAGGTCTGCGCCGGCGCAGAAAGCCTTGTCCCCGGAACCGGTGATGACGACGGCCCGGATGCCTGGGCACTCCTCGGCATGCTCGAGCGCGCGTCCGACGCCCCGGATGACGTCGGGGTTGACGGCGTTGCGGGCCTCGGGGCGATTGATCGTCACCAGGAAGACGTGCCCGATTTCTTCGGCGGTGACTGCATCGTTGCAGTTGAGCAGAATCGGTCGACTGGTATCGGCGCGGTTTGTTGCAGTTGTCATTTCTGGTTCCTTTTCGGATTGGCGGGAGTGTCTAAATAGACCAGGGCTTCGATGTGTGGTCCGTGGCCTTTTGGCGCATTGGTTTTCAGGATTCGAGACCGTCGCCGAGGGCGAAGGCGAAAGCGCTGATACGGGCAACGATTTCACTCAGCCGATCGATGTCCGCAGGCTGGGAACGCGGACGCAGCGCAGCAGGCCAGCTCCCCGCAGAGACTCGACCATTTCCTCGCATCCTTGTCGCATGCGCATTAATCGAGTTGAGAGGATTGCACAGCAGCGAGTTTCCTGAGGTCGGCTTTCCCAATCTTTCCTCCCGGCGTGGTAGGGAGTTTGTCCACGATGGTGATGGCTACCGGGACTTTGTAATTTGCGAGACGGCCTGCGCAATATTCGATCAACGTGTCGGCTGTGATGGCAGAACCGTCGACGATCGTCACGAAGTAATGACCGATTTCGCCCTTCAGCGTGTCCGATATCCCGATGCCGGCTGCTGCCACGACTGCCTGGTGGCTGGTCAGAACGTTCTCGACCTCTACGGGGTATACGTTGTAACCCCCTTGGATAAACATCTCCTTCAAACGACCGCGGAACCGAAAATGTCCGGTACCCGTACGCGCAACAATGTCTCCGGTGGCGACCCATCCGCCCGGTCGAAAGGTGTCGGCCGTGGCCATAGCCTGGTCCCAGTACCCGGCAGCCGCAGCCGCTCCGCGCACCTGAAGTTCGCCGTCACCTTCGCCGTCGACGATTCCACCGTCGAAATCGACCACCCGTGTTTCGACGCCGTCCAGGGCCGTGCCCAACGTCGTTGAGATCGTCTCGAGATCGTCGTCCAATTCAGACATCAGACATGGCCCTGAGAACTCCGTCATCCCATAAAGGTTGACCAGGCGAACAGTCGGCCCTGCTCTACGGATCTCTTGGCACATCGTCGGTTCGGCGTTGGATCCTCCCACGATGGCCACCCTCAGACCGGAAAGCGTGCGCCCTTCCCCCAACGTCGCCAGGATCAACTTCCACATCATCGGGACACCAGCGAAAATCGTGATGTCATCGTTGGTGAGGGCATTCACAACAGCCGTCGGGGAAAAAGCAGGGTGCAGCACGACCTGTCCGCGCGCAAGGAGTGCAGAAAGCAGGGTACAGGTGAGCCCGCCGACGTGATTGAACGGCATCGTGGCGAGCATTCGGTCCTGCGCCGAGAATCCGATCCGCTCGACTTCGCCTGCTGCGGCGGCCAGAAGGCTCCGGTGTGTGAGAACCGCACCCTTCGGCGATCCCGTCGTGCCCGAGGTGTAGAGGATGACAGCCGTGGAGGCGGGATCATCGACTGGATTCGAGGCTGGTATCGATGCTACCGACGCGTCGTGAACGATGGCCTCCTCGAGGCGTATCGACGTGTCGAGATACACTACATGGCCGAGCGAAGGAACGAGCGGGATGACCCGCGCGTAGAGATCTGTGAAGTCCACGTCGCCGTCCGAGCGTTCCGTGACTACGATCTTCGCGCCGGACTGGGTGAGCATGTACGTCAGCTCTGTGTCGCGGTAACGCACGTTCAATGACACCATGATTGCCCCGAGGCGGGCAGACGCGAACAGCAACTCGACCCATTCCCGGCGGTTGGTCGTCGCAACAGCGATGCGATCACCCGCGCCGACTCCCCTGGCGGCAAGTGCCCCGGCGACCGAATCGGCCCGTTCCCGCAACTCCGCGAACGTGAGTGTGCCGCTGTCACGCAGGAACACCTGGTCGCCGTTGTCTGCCGCAGCTCGCGCGAGTTCGCCATACAACGTCACTGAGGTGTTGCCGGTAAACATGATTCTTCCTTGCTCGAACGGGATCACCACAGAAACAATTGCCTCTCAACGGGTACGCAGTTTGTGTTTCTCTATCTTTCCCGTCGCCGTCCTGGGGAGGGATTCGACAGGGACCACTTCCTTGGGGACCTTATATCCCGCGAGGTGCTCCTTGCAGAAGCCCACGATGTCGGACTCGCTCACCTCGAGCCCTTCCTCGACGACGATGATGGCCGTCACCGCTTCACCCCATCGTTCGTGTGGGCGACCGACGACCGCACACTCGCGCACACTGGGATGGGCCAGGATCACCTCTTCCACTTCGCGTGATGAGACGTTCTCGCCTCCGGACTTGACGATGTCCTTCAGCCGATCGGTGAACCAGACGACGCCTTCGTCATCGATGTAGCCGATATCGCCGCTGTGGAACCAGCCGTGGGCAAACGCTGCACTGTTCGCATCCGCGTTATTCCAGTAACCAATCATCAACTGCGGTGTGCGACACACGATTTCACCCTCTACGCCACGATCGACGAGGACTCCATTTTTATCCATAATTCGGACGTCCGTGGTGATGGCCGGCGAACCCCAAGCGCCGTGCTTGGTCCGCTGATGGCCCGGCCATTGAAGCTCGTTCGCCGGTATCGTCTCAGTTTGACCGGATGCCATGACAATATCTGCATTGGGGAATGCCGCCCGCAGTGCATCGACTCGGTCCAGTGTCATGTACGCCATCGAATAGATACCGAGGCGGACCGATTCCGTGACGGTTCCCTGCTGTCTCACGATCTCGAGTAACGCCTCCCACATCACCGGCAGGAGAATCAGATGGGTGACTTCAAACCGTGCTATCGCGCCGGCAATGAGGTCCGGGTCAAATGATCGGTACAGCAGCGCCGTGCCACCGGTCGCGAGCAGCGGCAACAACGAGCCATCGAGTCCGGCGCAATGGAACATTGGAAGCACGATCGGCATCACGGACCCCGCAGTATCGCGCTGATGACGCATCTGGATCGTGTTGCTCAACGTCGCGATGAGGACCGAACTATGGCTAGCAAGCACACCTTTGGGACTCGAAGTGGTGCCTGAGGTATAGAGGCAATGAAGGGGGTCGGTGTCCTCGACGATGACCTCGACCGGCGCGGAATTGTGTTCCAGCAGCGTCTCCCATGGCACCGCGCCCCCGGCCTTCGATCGACCTTCGTCCAAGCCGATCACGACTATCTGCGCCGGCACCAACATGCGGGCCGAAGCCTGGGCGATCTTTCGCAGGTGTTCATCAGCCACCACCACGGTTCCCACCGACGCATCCGAGAGTTGAAACTCTATTTCCTCCGCCGAGAGCGAATAGTTGATAGGCATGCAGACAATACCCGTCTTAGCGCACGCCAAGAACGTGACAACGAACTGCCAGCTGTTTGAGGCAGCGATCGCGAGTCGATCTCCCCGGGCCAATCCGGTAGCGAGGAGTCCTCGCGCGACAGAATTCGCGTAGTCCTCGAGCTCGCGGTACGTGATGGTCGTGTCGCCGTCCACGAGGGCGGCGCGACTTCCGAAATGCTCGGCCCCCCGAGTCGGGAGGTCACCGATGCATGATCGGCGGACGAGGTTGGCGACGAGACCGCTCGGGATGCTGTTGATGGGAGAAAGTCGCTGCGAAGTTGTCATGTTGTGCCTCTCATTAGAGTAGTTGTGCTCAACCGGGGCCCCGGCCGAGCTTAGGGAAGGGCTATCCGATCCAGTCTCCTTCCAGTATGTTCCGGGTACCAAAGCTTGCCCTGGTCGCACTGCGAAGCGATTTCCGTTGCTAGGCTGCCGTGGTCGACGCACGGCCGGGCGTGGTTCCGTGACGGGCACATTGATGTCGTGTCCCTGGGAGCGCAGGTACACGACGTGGCTGGCTGTTTCGGAGACGGCCAGGCGCAGCGAGAAGGCCTGCAGGGATTCCCAGCCGCGGGACCAGGTCAGGTGGCGGGCGATGTCCCAGACGCTTTGTGGCCGGTGCGTCTCCATCACCCGGAGAACCTCGGCGGAGCGTTCGCGGTTGTGGTCGACCAGCTGTGCGACTCGGCGCTGCATGCCGCGGAACCGGTACTCGTGGGCCGGGCAGACCTCCATCTGGTCCTCGAACGCGATCAGATCCAGGGATTTGTAGTAGTCCGCCAGCGGGTTTGCCGGCCCGGGCAGTTCCAGGGCTATGTGCGGGGAGATGCGCGGCAGGACGTGGTCCCCGCTGAAGATCAGGCCGTGGGGCTCATCGACCAGGCAGATATGGCCGGGTGAGTGCCCGGGGGTGGTGACCACCTGCAGGTTGAGCCCTTGGGCGGGCACGAGGCTGCCGTCGGTGAGCCGAAGGTCCGGATCGGCGAGGTTCTGCAGATGGGTGAGGTGGGGGCGGTCCAGGGCCGCTTCGGCCAGCCGGTCCGCCGGCACGCCCCAGAGCGTCAGCTCCTCGCGGTCGTTGTTCAGAACAACGTCATGGTCCTCACCGGCGGTAAGCCGGCGCACTTCCCGGTCACCCAGGGCAACCCACGCCCCTGTGGCCGTCCGCAGGCGGGCGGCCATCCCCAGATGGTCCGAGTGGAAATGAGTAGCCACAATACCCGTCAGGTCAGTCAGGCCAAGGCCGGCCTGCCGCAGACCGGCGGCCAGATGCTCCAGGCCGGCGTCGCTGTCCCAGCCCGGATCGATCAGTACCGCGTCACTGTCGCCCAGGAGCAGGTAGCTGAGGGTATAGCGCATGGGATTGTCCGGGAACGGGACGGGGATGGACCACACCTCCGTGCCGAGCTGCTCCACGGGCGGCAGCACCTTGTTCCGCCACGCTTCCTTCTGGGCGTGGCCGGTGAGGGTAATCGGCGGCAGGCTCATCAGTTCCTTCTTTCAAGGCCAAACATGGGTGCGGACGTTACTTGCTGACTTTTCCGGTGAGGGAGGCGAGGGGCCGCAAGAAAAGGGGCCTTGCCAGGAACCAGGCGGCGACCATGACGGCAAGGGAGGCGGCGAAGATCCAGAACCCGGTCCACCCGGCGCCGTCGGTGGAGGCGTACATGTGGTTCAGGTTGTGGAGCGCGCCGGTGGTGAACACGAGGGCCACGTGCACGATGACGAAGCAGATGAAGTAGAGCATGACCGGGAAGTGGATGGCCCGGGCCGCCTCGACCGGGTAGATCCGGTTCAGTGTCGTGGCGTTCTTCGGCCATGCCCCACTCATGCGAAGGCCGGTGGCCAGGGCCAGCGGCGCGGCAAGGAAGACGATGGAGAAGTAGGCCAGCACCTGCAGCGAGTTGTAGTTCACCCACCCGTTTTCGGTGGGCCAGTTCAACGAGGCGTACTGGAGGGCCGCGGACAGGGCGTTGGGTACGACGTCCCAGCTGGTCGGGACGATCCGCATCCACTGGCCCGTGATAAAGAGCAACACGACGAAGATGATGCCGTTGAGCACCCACAGCGCGTCCAGGCTCAGGTGGAACCAGAGGTTCAGGCTGATCTTCGTCGGCTTCCCCTTGGTTCGGATCGGCCCGGTGTTGTTCCGGGTCCAGTGTTCCTTGGGCCTGGCTGTGGTGCGCACTAACCAGCCGGAACGGATGATCAGCACGATGAAGAACGCGTTGAGGAAGTGCTGCCAGCCCAGCCAGGCCGGCAGGCCCACCGGGGCCGTCCCGGGCAGTTCGACCTGTCCCGGGTAGGTGGTCAGGAAGTCCTGGACGGCAGGGAGTGTCCGCATCCACTGGGCGAAGAGCACGACAGCCGCCAGAGCTACCACGGCTATGGTGATCGCCACGGCCAGTCTGGCCCGTTTGTTCCCGGGCTTCGTTGGCGTTTTGCTGGTTGTCGTAGAGATGACGGGTTGTCCTTTCCTTAGGGCGGGGGCCCGGCTGCTGTCCCGGCCGGTGGCAGGGCCGGCCGGGAGCGGCTAGTTGGAGCGGGCCTGGATGGCTTCGATCAGTTGTGGAACTACGGTGAACACGTCACCGACGATGCCGAAGTCGGCGACGTCGAAGATGGGGGCGTCTTCGTCCTTGTTGATGGCCACGATGGTCTTTGCGGTCTGCATGCCGGCCCGGTGCTGGATGGCGCCGGAGATCCCCAGCGCCACGTACAGCTGGGGGGACACGGTGATGCCGGTCTGCCCGACCTGGGAGCTTTGTTCGATGTAGCCGGCGTCAACGGCGGCCCGGGAGGCGCCGACGGCGGCGCCGAGCGCGTCGGCGAGCTGTTCGACGAGCAAGAAGTTCTCCTTCGAGCCCAGGCCGCGCCCACCGGAGACCACACTGGTCGCCCCGCGCAGCGCCGGCCGTCCCGAGCCCGGACCTGTGGCGTGCACCGTATCGATCCTTGCGGAGTTCCCGGCCTCGATATCCAGTGCGACGGTCGTAACCGAAGGGGTTGCCGCGGCGGCGCGCTCATCCAGGGCACCCTGGCGCAAGGTGATGACCGCCGGGCCCGACTGCACCGTTGCTTCAACGGTGTAGGCGCCGCCGAAGACCGAGTGGACGCCGACGGCGGTCCCGTCCTCGGCGACCCTGACGTCCACGACGTCGGCCAGCAGCCCGCCCCCGGCGCGGACCGCGAACCGCGCCGCGGCCTCACGGCTTTCAACCGAGTTCGCCACAATCACGGCTGACGGTCCCAGCGCCCGGGCAGCGGAAGTGAGTGCTTCTACCTGGGCTGTCGCCAGCAGCCGGCCCACCTGCGCGCTCTCCGCGATGTATACCTGCTGCGCGCCGAGAACCCCGAGCTGCGCCACCAGGGCGGCGCCCTCTCCGGGCTGCGTGGCCACGACGGCCACGGGCGTGCCGAGCTTGGCGGCCGCGGCAATCACCGCCGGTGCGCTGGTGGCGAGGGCCCCCGCGGATGTAATTTCAATCAGTGCCAGTACGTTGGTCATGTCAGTATCCTCGGGTCAGATCAGGCGGCCGGCGACCAGGAACTCGGCGAGCTCCCGGGCCGCGGTTCCGTCGTCGACGATTTTCTTGCCGGCAGTGCGTGCCGGTCGCTCGGAAATGGTGAGCACGGTTGAAGTGCCGCCGGTCACACCGGCGTCCAGGCCCAGGTCTGTCAGGGACAGGGTGGCCAGGGGCTTGCGCTTGGCGGTCATGATGCCCTTGAAGTTCGGGAAGCGGGCCTCGGCGGACCGCTCGGTCACCGACACAATGGCCGGCAGTGCCGCGCTCACCGCCAGGCTCCCGGACTCCACGGTGACCTCTCCGGCAACCGTGCCCCCGGTGAGCTCCAGGGTGTTCAAGGAGGAAAGCAGCGGCAGCCCGAGGTGCTCGGCCATCATGGCCGGTACTACACCGCCGCGGCCGTCGGTCGACTCGTTTCCGGCGACGACCAGGTCGAAGCCGGTCCGCTGCACGGCCGCGGCCAGTACGGCCGCCGTCGTAGCGATGTCGGCGCCTTCCAGGCGGTCATCCTCCACGTGCACCGCGGAATCCGCCCCCATGGACAACGCCTTGCGCAGGGCCTGAGTGGCGGAGGCCGGACCCATGGTCAGCACCACGACCTCGCTCCCCTTGTTCGCATCCTTATGGCGCAGCGCCACCTCGAGGGCACGCTCGTTGATTTCGTCCGCGACGCTCTCACTCGCGTCGCGGTCCAGCACACCCGTCACGGAGTCGAGCCTGCGCTCTTCCTCCGTGTCGGGCACCTGCTTCACCAAAACAATGATTTTCACGGGACTTTCCTTCTGCTGCAGCTAGATCAAATGGTCGTTGTGGTCGTACTGGTCTCCGAAGTGTGGAGTCGGTTTGCGTTCGTGCGGGGTCTTGCTGTGGGCGTGGGCAGCTTCGGCGCTTGATCTTGCCTGCCGGGGTTTTGCGGAAGAGCGTTGACGAACCTGAAGCGATTTGCCGTAAACAGGTTGGGAGCCAAACGAGGCGCCTTCATCCGCCGAAGCTGAACGCCGGCCATGAGTACTGGTCCTTAGGGGACCGCCGGAGGGTGAGGCTGGCTAGATCCTTTCTTCACCAACGCGGGTTGTTGCGGTTGCGTTTGCCGGAACTTTCGTCGGTTCCTGACTCTTGAGGCTTGAGATCGCCTCCAGCGCCCGGTTATTCGTGCGTTCCCCGAGCAATCCAATAACAATCCCAGCGAGAATCATCGCGATGGCAAGGAACAGCATCACTGCCGTGAAGCCCAGGGAACCGAGGATCGCCGCCAGAATAAAGGTGCTTCCGAAGGCCATTAAGCGGGCGATGCCGTTGGCTGTTCCTGTGCCCAATGCACGCAGATGCGTGGGAAAGATTTCCGGCATGTAGGTATAGATGCAGGTTGTCGAAGCAAAAGCCAGGAAGGTGATGAGTAGACCGGACGTCAGCAGCATTGGAGCTCCACTGCCGAACCCGAACATGAGCATGAACAATCCCATCCCGACGAACAGCATCATGACTGCCCATTTACGCTCGATCTTATCGATGAAGAGCAGGGCAATGAGGGCACCCGGAACGGCTGCGAGCGAGAGAATCGACGTATATGTGAGGCTTTCGGCGGTGGTGAGCCCTGTCTCTGTCAGCAACAGCGGAAGCCACGCGTTGAAGCCGTAGTATCCGATCAAACCAAATCCGTAACCGATCGCGAGAACGGCCGTTCGCCGCAGGAGGCCCTGACGGATTAGGTCGGATGGTTTCGATGCAGGGATCGGTGCGGGCACGGTGTCAACTTCGGGTAGCGGCCCACCCCATTTTGCTTCGGCTTCCCGTTCGAGCAGGAGTACCGTTTTCTCCGCTTCCTCGATGCGACCCTTGCCTTCCAGCCACCGAGGAGATTCCGGTAGCCACAACCAGGCGAGGATGACAACAAGCACGCCGGCCGACCCTGCAATAAAGACAAAGCGCCAGGAACCAGTGCCCAGCGGGACGACCCAGCGTGAAAAGAACGCCAGCGCCGGCACTCCCAAGAGGCTGAC
The DNA here is from genome assembly GCF_001484605.1 of Pseudarthrobacter sulfonivorans. NCBI lineage: Bacteria > Bacillati > Actinomycetota > Actinomycetes > Micrococcales > Micrococcaceae > Pseudarthrobacter > Pseudarthrobacter sulfonivorans. The sequence goes on from NZ_CP013747.1 coordinate 180,067, forward strand.
CCCCAGCATGAGTGCCTGAACCCGGCCCCGGAACTGCCTTGGGAACATCTCGGCGGCATAGGTGAGCAGTACGACTACGAGCGCTTGCAGCCCGGCGCCGGTGAGCAGTCGGTAGATCGACAGTTCGGTGACAGTGGTCGCAGTCGCGGTTAGCATGCTGAACAGGCTAAAGAACGCCGTGGCGCCGATGATGACCCGTTTTCGGCCGAAGCGATCGGCTAGTCGACCGCCGATTATGGATCCACAGAACATTCCCAGAAATGTTGCTGAAGTCGCTATCCCGACTTCACCAAGAGATAGGCCCCACTCGGCGCGGATAGCCGGCAACGCATAGGCCAGTGCGTTTAGGTCGGCCATATCGAAGAACAGCAGGGTAGTGAGCAGTGCTGCCCATTTGATGTGGCTGCGGGTTACAACTGGTATTCGGTTCAGTCGTGCGCTTAAGCGCCATGAGTCGTGAGTGTACTCCGTTGTATTCGACACAATTGGACTCCGTAATCGAGTTTTTTGTCGGAACCGTAGGAAACGGGTGCCGAAGTTGTCGGGTTGCTGGTTGCAGCCCACGAAGGCGGCCCCACACACCTCCGATGAACATGACTTTGAAGTCATATTGAACCAAAGTGTGACACATGCCACGTGGCCGGTCAATAGCCTAGGGTTCAGCGGCAGGCGTTGGTATCCGATCACAACGCACTTTCCAGAGCGTTTTCCGAAGGGCATTTTTCGGCAGCCCAAAGTTGACCCGGCGGTCGGTGGGACGGGTGGAAGTGAGGGGGCAACATGTGCCCGCCGAACTTTGACGGGGACACATCGGGCGGGATTAGGAGCGGCGACCTAGCCTGCGGTCGCTGCGATCATGCTCAAGCGGGGCGCCGGCGGGAAACGGCAGGCCACGCTTTCAGGGTTTCAGGCCTTTGGTCCACCCGCGACGTAGATAACTTGCCCGGAGACGAACGATGCATCGTCTCGAGCGAAGAATGACACAGCGCTGGCGATGTCGCTTGGTTGCCCAACCCGCTGAACGGCAATTTCTCTCGCTGCAGCGGCTTTATATTCTTCAAAAGGCACGCCGACACGTTTTGCTGTTGCAGCAGTCATGTCCGTTTCGATGAAGCCAGGAGCAATCGCGTTTACCGTCACGCCGTATCTGCCCAGCTCGATGGCAAGGGTCTTGGTGAACCCTTGTAGCCCTGCCTTGGCTGCGGAATAGTTGGCTTGACCTCGATTGCCGAGCGCCGAGATGCTCGAGAGGTTCACGATGCGACCCCACCCCGCATCAGTCATATGTACCTGAGCGGCGCGGCTCATCAGGAAGGAGCCGCGCAGATGAACGTTCATGACGGTGTCCCAGTCCGCTGTGGTCATCTTGAACAGCAGATTGTCGCGCGTGACACCGGCATTATTGACGAGGACAAGGGGAGCGCCGAGCTGTTCCGCGACCTGCTCGACCGCCTGGGCCACCGATCGTTCATCCGAGACGTCAGCACCTACGGCGAGTGCACGACCACCGGCACTCTCGATTTCGGATACCAGGGGTTCGCAGGCACTCTTGTCCAAGTCGAGTACTGCCACTGCAAAGCCGTCTCGTGAGAGCCGGCGTGCGACGGCGGCACCGATGCCGCGGGCGGCGCCGGTGACGATGGCCGTGCGGATGGGGTTACTGCTCATCGGAGATTCCTTTCTCATGCGGGATTCGGGTCAGGACAGTCGTTCGAGGACCATGGCCATGCCCTGTCCGCCACCGACGCACATGGTTTCGAGGCCGAACTGCTTGTCGTAGGTCTGCAGGTTGTTCAGCAGGGTCGCGGTGATGCGGGCGCCGGTCATGCCGAACGGGTGGCCGAGGGCGATGCCGCCGCCGGAGACGTTCAGCTTGTCCTCGTCGATTCCCAACTCACGTGCGGAGCCGAGCACCTGGACCGCGAAGGCCTCGTTGATCTCGAACAGATCGATGTCACCGATACCCATTCCGGCGATGGCGAGGGCCCGCTTGGACGCCTCGATCGGGCCGAGGCCCATGATCTCCGGCGAGAGTCCCGAGACGCCGGTGGAGACGATCCGCGCGATTGGGGTCAGACCCAGCTCCTTGGCCTTGGTGTCGGACATGATCACCAGCGCCGCGGCGCCGTCGTTGAGCGGGCACGCGTTACCGGCAGTGACGGTACCGTCGGGGCGAAAAATCGGCTTCAGCTGGCTGACAGCCTCGTAGGTGGTGCCGGCGCGTGGGCCGTCGTCCGTGGACACGACGGTGCCGTCGGGCAGCGTCACCGGCGTGATCTCCCGCTCGTAGAAGCCGTTGATTATGGCCTTTTCGGCGCGGTTCTGGCTGCGCACCGCCCAGCGGTCCTGCTCTTCACGCGAGATCCCAGTCATCTGTGCCACGTTCTCAGCCGTCTGCCCCATTGCGATGTACGTGTCGGCAACAAGGCCCACCTTCCGCGGGTCTTCCCAGGTCTGACCGCCCTGCGCGAGCTTCTCGGTGCGCGTCTGCGCGTCGGCGTAAAGCGGGTTGTGGGTGTCGGGCAGAGAATCGGAGTTGCCTTTGACGAACCGCGAGACGGTCTCGACGCCCGCGGATATGAAAACATCTCCCTCCCCGGCCTTGATGGCGTGCAGTGCCATCCGGGTTGTCTGCAGCGACGATGAACAGTACCGGGTGATGGTGGTGCCGGGCATGAAGTCGTAGCCCAGCTGGACCGCGACGTTGCGGCCCATGTTGTAGCCCTGCTCACCGCCTGGAAGTCCGCAGCCGAGGAGGAGATCGTTGATGTCGGTGGGGTCGAGCGCGGGCACCTTGTCCAGTGCCGCCCTGACCATTTGTGCTGCGAGGTCGTCGGGGCGCATGTCCACTAACGACCCCTTCATGGCGCGACCGATCGGCGAACGGGCAATGGAAACGATAACTGCTTCAGTCATGTCTAGATCCTTACGTGTTTACGGGCCGTGTTTGGCCTCAGGTGAGTGTGTATCCGCCGTCAACCGGGATGTGCTGTCCGGTAACGTAACTCGATGCATCAGAGAGTAGATATTGGACGGTGCCTAGGATGTCGGATGCCCGGCCAGACCGCCGGATAGGCAGGCGGTCGCCGAGCCATTGCGGTGGGTTGCCGTCCGCTTGGCCAAGGTCAGCGGTCATTTCAGTCTTAAAGAATCCCGGGGCGAGGGCATTCACGCGTATCCCGTATCGGCCCCACTGAACCGCCAGTTCCCGGGAGACCGTGGCCAGACCGCCCTTTGAAGCGACGTATGCAGCCTGAGGTACGTAATTTCCCAGGGTCCGGACTGCTGCTACCGAAGTGATGTTCACGATCGAGCCACCCCCGGATGCCTTCATGTGGTGCACGCATTTTTTTGCAAGTTCCACTGGCGCGGTCAAATTGACCTCGAGGAGACGTTCGAATGTCTCTCGCGATTCCTTGAGTGCCGGCCCTGCGTGTTCGATACCCGCGTTGTTGACCAGACCGTCGATGCGTCCGAACCTGGCCACGGTCTCCTCGATGATTCTGCTGCGGTCCTCGTCGATACTCACGTCGGCTGAGATCGGCAGCATTCTGTCACCATAGGTACTGGCCAGCCGCTCGAGTTTGTCAGTCCGTCGTGCCGCGATGGCCACGAAGGCACCTTCCCTGGCCAGACCCTCGGCCAGCATCGACCCGATCCCGGAGCTGGCTCCGGTGACGACTATGACTCGGTCCCGAAGGTCGAATAGCGAACCCGGATCACTCCGGGAAGCGCCGGTAGCACGACTGTCGTGCGTGAGACCTGTTAAATTGTTTGTCACCATCCGGCGACCTCCACTTCAGTAGCTAAGACGACTGCGTTGCGTGTATCGCGGCATTCGTGTTCGAGAAAGGACGGGGAAGCGCAAATGTACAGAGTTCGTCCATCGGCGCCGCCCAGGACGCAGGAGTAGGGCCCGAGATCACCGGTGGAGATCTCATCGGTGATTTGGCCCCCGCGTGATATCCGGACCACCCTGTTGTGTGATGGGTCGGCCGCCCAGACAGCGCCCTCCGCATCGACGGCAATTCCATCGGGAGCGACATCTGTCGTGGCTAGCAACGTGGCGACGTCGCCGGTGGGGGGCGGCGGCCCATAGCTTGCCCACGTAGACCGGCCATTGAGTGAGCCGTCCTCACCGACGGCAAAAGCGGTCAGCCGATTGGCCATGGATTCGGCGACAATCAGAGTGTTCCCGCTGTCAGCAGCGACAATCCCATTCGGGAACCACAGGTCGCTGGCGGCCACCGTGGCTTGGCCGTCAGTATCGACACGGATGAGATTTCCGGGACGTGGTGTTTCTCCACGGTGCAGGTCGAAGCCAAACTCTCCGACGTATGCCCGACCTGACTGGTCGACGAACATGTCGTTCAGGTGGCCAGAAACCAGGTCGGAGAGGTCAGCGTGAACGACCACCTTTCCAGTCGGTTCGACCCGGAATATCTTTCGCTCGAGTTGTCCGGCGACCAGAAGTCTTCCGTCCGGGAGCCAGCCGAGTCCGGAGGGCTGATCCGGTATCAACGTGGTCTCAAGCTGGGTTCCCGAGGCGTTCGAGCAGATGACGGTGCGCGTATAGAAATCGGACACCCAGAGGCGGCCGTCATGCCATCTGATCCCTTCGAGGAAGGACCAGCCCCCTAAGACGGGGTTCAATCTTGACTCGGTCATGCGCTTACACTTTCTTTTCTGTCGGCTGGAAACACGGAATGTCTTCGAGGTTGCCCGTGTGTAGGAAGGTTCATCGGCTGACAGACTCCGCACTGCCTGTCCGGGCACGACGTAGGTCGCGCTTGAGGAGTTTTCCGGTGGCGTTGCGTGGGAGCTCCTCGACAAATTCGATGCGGCGTGGGCACTTGAAGTGCGCGAGCCGTTCGCGGGTCCAGGCGATCAACTCTTCTTCCGTGAGTGTTGACTCCGGGGTCCGAACCACAATTGCGGTCACGGATTCGCCCCATTTGTTGTCGGGAAGTCCAATGACCGCCGCCTCGAGCACTTCGGGGTGGCGAAAAAGAACCTGTTCCACTTCGATGGGATATACGTTTTCACCGCCCGTGATCACCATGTCCTTCTTGCGGTCAACCAGGGTGAGGAATCCCTGGCTGTCGGCGCGTGCCAGATCGCCGGTATGGAACCAGCCGCCGCGGAAGGCATCTGCGGTTTCGCGAGGACGGCCCCAATATCCTGCGAAGATGTTGGGTCCCTGAAGTAGGATCTCCCCAACCTCTCCAACCGCTACGTCGCGGTCCGTGTCGTCAACCAGCCGCATCCGCTGGTGGGTGACCGGGTGGCCAACTGAACCGGCTTTGGAAACCACGTACTCCGGGGCCAAAAAGCAAGAAGCGCAGGTTGATTCGGTGAGTCCGTAGCCTTCGGTGAAGACCCAACCACGTTCGTCGAAAAACTCCAGGGTTGGTAGTGGAAGTGGTGCTCCCCCTGAAATCGCATACTTCACTGCGCTGAGGTCTTTCGTGTCCAGGTCAGGCAGGAGGCTTACGGCCGTCCACATCGAGGCCACAAGGAACATGACGGTTACCTTCTCGCGCTCCATCAGCTCAACGGTCTGTGCCGGGTCAAAGGATTCGACTATTACCGTCGTTCCGCCCAGATACAGCAAAGGCAGAGTGTGTGTCGCGAGGCCACCGATGTGGAACAGCGGCGCCGCAGTAACGGTCACGTCGTAGCTGTTGAGCCCTTTAGCGAGAGTGATCATGTGGAGGGTCTGCCACAAGAGGTTGCGGTGCGTGATCATTGCACCCTTGGGCACCCCCGTGGTCCCAGAGGTGTACATGATCAGCGTGACGTCCTCTTCCGCGACATCTCGTTCGAGCGTTTCGGTGGATCCCGTGGACAGGAACTCTTCATAGGCGGAGCTGGCCTGAGCTGCGCGTTCGACGGAAGAGGGAATCTCCAGCACGAATCGAAGCATCAGCCCCCTGGAGGCGGCGGAAGCTACTTCGGCCAATTGAGCAGAGTGCACGAACACTGTCGCCCCCGAGTCCTCCAGCACGTAGCGAACTTCGTCGGCCGAAAGCCTGAAATTGATGGGAACGGTGATCGCACCCATCTTGGCGCCAGCGAGCATCACTTCAAGAAATTCCGGGCTGTTCATCGCCAACAAAGCGATTCGATCGCCTCTGCGCACGCCGAGACGTGTCAGGGCATCCGCCAGCGCGTTGGTGCGTTCATGAAGCTCCCCGTAGCTGCGTCGACGACCGGTGTCTCCGTCCACCAGGGCGATCCTGTCAGGATCGCGGAATGCTCGGCCTGCAATCCACGACCCGATACCTGTGTCCATCAAATACTCCTTTGTATCGGCCAGTATGGCCTTCAAGACTTGGCTCCAAGGTCATGTTCACCTTTGTATCGGCCAGTTCGGCCTCAAGACTTGACTCTAAGGTCATGTTCAGTCATGTTAGACGAAAGATGTGATGAAAGCTACAAGAAGGAAAGTGATTGCCATGAATCTCCCCGTAGATGATGTTGCTGCCGATCGCAAGGCTCTCGCAGAGCTTGCTGAACAATTCGCGCGCCGGGAAGTGCTGGACAACATTGACGAGTGGGAGCGGAGCGGTGAGCTGCCGCGTTCGCTCCACAAGGCGGCTGGTGCTGCCGGCTTGCTGGGACTGGGTTTCCCCGACGCCCTCGGCGGCGGCGGAACTCAGTTGGATTTAATGACTGTGTTCGAACAGATGATCCACAGCGGTGTGCCCACTGGGGTTCTCGCATCACTTTTTTCCCACACGATCGCGTTGCCCTCGCTTGTTAAGCATGGCTCCGAGGATCTTCATCGACGGTACGTGATTCCGACGCTGGAGGGGGAGATGATCGGCGCGCTAGGGCTCACGGAGCCGGGCGGCGGTTCCGACGTCGCGGCATTGCGGACCAAGGCTGTACGTGATGGCGATCATTATGTGATCAATGGGTCCAAGACCTTCATCACCTCGGGGGTGCGCGCGGACTTCGTCACTGTCGCGGCAAGGACGGGAGCCTCCGGAAACAAGGGCATTTCGTTGTTCGTGGTTGATGCGGACACTCCTGGCTTCACCGTGTCGCGGAAGCTCGAAAAAATGGGATGGCTGAGCTCGGACACCGCCGAACTCTCCTTCGTCGACGTGCGGGTCCCGGCATCGAACCTTATCGGCCAGGAGAATGGTGGATTCCGCCAGCTCATGGAACAGTTGCAGTCCGAGCGGCTCACGATGGCGGTCGAATGCACCGCTGTCGCACGGCGCTGCCTGGACCTCACCATCGAGTGGGTCCGCAACAGGCATACCTTTGGTGAACCGCTGTCAAGCCGACAGGTTGTACGCCACAAAATTGCGGAAATGGCCCGTCAGACTGACGTTGCGAGCAACTACGTGTGGTCCACCGCGACGCGGTGGGCAGCTGGCGAGGACGTCAGCACTGAGGTTGCAATGGCGAAAAACACCGCTGTGTATGCGGTTGAATACGTAGCCCACGAGGCTGTTCAGTTGCACGGCGGTATGGGCTTTATGCGCGAGTGCGAGGTCGAGCGTCACTACCGTGATATCCGCGTTATGGGAATCGGGGGCGGCACGAACGAAATCATGAACGACGTGATCGCCAAGCGGATCGGGCTGTGAACAAATGTGCTCGTCTCATACCGTAGCGCACCCATCCGGGATTCCGTCCTCCTTCCTTCTAGTCAAAAATGACTCGGTAGTCAACTATAAAATTCCGATTGTGAGGTTCTGCGCATGAGTGTGCTGGCATCGAAACTGGATACATCCACCCCGCAGTATCTGGCGGATCGCGAGAGCATGCTCGGCGCACTGGCCGGCCTGGCCGACCTGTCCCGGACGGTCGTCGCCGCGGGCAGCGACAAGGCCGTATCCCGTCACCGGGATCGCGGCAAACTTCTGGCCCGTGAGCGCGTCGACCTATTGCTGGACGAGGACACGCCGCTATTGGAGCTCTCGAGTTTCGCCGGCGCCCATGAAAGCGAAGAACATCCTGGCGCCCGGTTGATCACCGGAATCGGCCAGGTCAGCGGAGTCGAGTGCGTGATCATCGCCAACGAGTCCACCGTGAAGGGTGGCTCGCTGAGCCCGAGCGCGGTAGCAAAACAGTTGCGGGCGTTGGACATCGCAGAACGTAACCGCCTACCGGTGGTGAGTCTGGTCGAGTCCGGCGGCGCCGACTTGCCACAGCAGGCCGACATCTTCGTTCCGGGCGGACGAACATTCCGGGAGCTGACGAGGCTCTCAGCTGCAGGTATTCCAACCATAGCGTTGGTCTTCGGTAGCTCCACCGCCGGCGGCGCCTATATACCAGGGATGAGCGAATACACCGTGTTCGTAGAAGGCGCTGCTGCGGTGTACCTGGGCGGCCCTCCTTTGGTCAAAATGGCCACGGGCGAGGATATCGATGATGAAGCCCTCGGTGGAGCCGACATGCATGCCCGGGTTTCCGGGCTTGCCGACTATTTAGCTGTGGACGAGAGGGACGCACTGCGTATCGGCCGACAGATCGTCGCCGACCTCGGATGGCACAAGGCCGGGCCCGAGCCCACGCTTTCTCCTGACATGCCAGTTTTGCCTGCAGACGAGTTGCTGGGTGTTGCCTCATCGGATCCCAAGAGGCCAATGGACGTGCGCGAAGTCCTGGCTAGAGTCCTCGACGGTTCCCGGTTCAATGAATTCAAACCTCTCTACGGCCGCCAGCTGGTCTGCGGCTGGGGTTCGCTGGCCGGCTATCCAGTCGGCGTACTTGCGAACAACGGCATCTTGTTCTCCGCCGAGTCGCAGAAAGCGTCCCACTTCATTCAGCTCGCCAACGCTCGAAACATTCCTCTGTTGTTCGTACAGAACATCACCGGTTTCATGGTCGGCAGTGCCGCGGAACGGGGTGGAATCATCAAGGACGGTGCCAAGCTGATAAATGCGGTATCCAACTCCAAAGTGCCTCACTTGACGTTGATGGTTGGCGCATCCTACGGGGCCGGAAACTACGGAATGTCCGGTCGCTCTTACGATCCACGCTTTGTCTTCACCTGGCCCAACCATCGGATCGCAGTAATGGGCGGACCTCAGCTGGCCGGCGTCATGTCGATCATTTCGCGGAGGGCCGCCGAGCGGGCCAACCGCCCCTATGACGAGGACATGGACCTCCAGATACGCCAGAGGACTGAGCAAATGATTGATGAACAGTCCAGTGCGGTCTACGCCACCGGACGGTTATGGGATGACGGAGTAATAGACCCCCGGCACACCCGGACCGTTCTCGGGCTTGCCCTGTCCGCTGTGCACTCCGGACCAATTGAGGGTGCGACTCACTTCGCGCCCTTCCGAATGTGAGGTAGCGACCCTTGATAACAACATTGTTGATTGCCAACCGCGGCGAAATTGCACGCCGTGTTATTCGGACAGCTCGTACCATGGGTATCCGGACCGTCGCCGTCTATTCTGATATCGACCGAAACGCCCCGCACGTCACCGACGCCGATATGGCCGTTTCCCTCGGCGGCTCCAGCGCCACGGAATCCTACCTGGACGCTGGCAAGATCCTTGCAGCAGCGCGCAGCGCTGGGGCCGACGCAGTCCACCCCGGGTACGGTTTCCTCTCGGAGAACGCCGAATTCGCACGCGCCTGTGTCGAGGCCGGACTAATCTTCGTCGGGCCCGCACCGGATTCCATCGAAACTATGGGTCTGAAGGATCGCGCCAAAGATGTAGCCCGCGCAGCCGGAGTTCCGGTCCTACCGGACGCCGTCATCACAGACGACGACCACAGTTCCTGGCAAGCCGCAGCTGAATTGGTGGGCTTTCCCCTCCTGGTCAAAGCGACTGCAGGAGGCGGCGGAAAGGGTATGAGGCGGGTCGATGGGCCGACGGAGCTTATTGATGCTATCGACGGCGCCCGTCGGGAGGCGTCTAGCTCCTTCGGCAACCCCACCGTGTTCCTGGAGCGCCTGCTTGCCTCCCCTCGCCACATAGAGATCCAGGTATTCGGCGATTCTCACGGAAATGCTGTACACCTGCTCGAACGGGAGTGTTCCGTGCAGCGCCGGCACCAGAAGGTTATCGAGGAAGCCCCGTCGCCGGCCGTCAACTCAGCCCTGCGGAACCGTATGGGCGAGACTGCCGTGTCGCTTGTCCGCAAACTCGGCTACCTCGGAGCCGGCACTGTGGAATACCTGCTGGACGACTCGGAGGCGGAGCCTCACTTCTACTTCCTCGAAATGAATACACGGCTGCAAGTCGAGCATCCGGTCACCGAGGAGATAACCGGGATCGACCTCGTACGACTGCAACTGCAAGTCGCAGCAGGACACCCTCTCGGGCTTACCCAGGACGACATCAAACCCGTGGGCCATGCGGTGGAAGTGCGACTCTATGCAGAGGACACCCGCCGCAACTTCTTGCCCACCCCTGGCCGGCTGCACCGTTACCGCCACGCCTCCGTACCCGAAATCCGCTATGAAGACGGCATCGCCCCCGCCGGAGAAGTCTCGCCGTTCTATGACCCGATGCTCGCCAAAGTCATCGCACACGCACCAACGCGAACCGAAGCCGCCCTACGGTTGTCACGTGCTCTGGCCGGTATGCAGATTCACGGAACAACCACCAACCGCGATTTCCTCGCAGCCGCGCTGGCGGCACCGGACTTCCTGGCAGGCGATACCCATACGGACTTCATTGACCTGCACCCGGATCTGTGCTTCGCGGGTCCAGCAACTCCCGAGCCCGTCCATCTTGCCGCAGCAATCGCCGTCACCGTCGCCCGCCGTCGGCTGACCGATCGGCTCACAAGGTTCGCTCCGCCCGGGTTCCGCATGCTTCACGGCCACCCCCCCGCCCACACACGCTGGTCGACTATCGGCGGCGACGGCGAAAGGGACCTCGCCTACAAGCTCAGCGCTTCGTCGGGCGAGGCGGAACTGAAGTTGACCATCGACGGCGTGAACCATAAATTCACGCTGCTCGATCTATCTCCCGACGGCGTCCGAGTACGCACGAACGACCTGGAGCATGCCTGCTCGGTTGCCCTCCACGCAGATGGCTCAATCTGGGTCAATGATTCCAGCGGCCAGCGCGGATGGATGCCGCAGCCGAGGTTGCCTGAGCCCCTAAGCGACACTGCGCTTGGCGGTCCCGCGTCGGAAATGTCGGGCACGGTGGTTGCAGTCCGGGTAAAGGTCGGAGACAAAGTCTCGGCCGGAGCGCCCCTGGTAGTGCTGGAGTCAATGAAGATGGAACACGCAGTACTCGCAGCGGCTGAAGGCATCATCGATGCGGTTCACGTGAAGTTGGGGCAATACGTCGAAGCGGCGATGCCGGTCGTTTCTATAGTCTCGGAGGTCGAATCATGAAAACACCCTTACGAATCGCCAACTGCAGCGGGTTCTTCGGGGACCGTCTGTCTGCCGCACGCGAAATGGTCGACGGCGGCCCTATCGACGTGCTGACCGGGGACTGGCTGGCAGAACTGACAATGGGGGTGCTGGCAAAGCAGCGGGCCAAGAACCCTGAAACGGGGTTCGCGCGAACCTTCATCACCCAGCTCGACGATGTACTCGCGGACTGCATCGACCGGGGAATAAAAATCGTCACCAACGCCGGGGGGCTCAACCCACACGGATGCGCCGCGCAAGTCTCGGCGATCGCCGAGCGGCTCGGACGGAGTGTGCGCGTCGCCGTCGTCGATGGTGACGATGCGACAGCGGCCTTCGACGCAGCACGCAATCGGGGATGGGACGCACCGCACCTGGACACCGGGGCGCCCTTTTCGTCGTTGGGTGTGGAGCCCGAGATAGTCAGCGCGTACCTTGGCGGATGGGGCATTGCGGAGGCTCTTTCGGCCGGAGCAGACGTGGTGGTTACCGGCCGGGTGACCGATGCTGCTGTCATCCTAGGCCCAGCGGCCTGGCATTTCGGATGGGCACGCGATGACTGGGATGCTCTGGCAGGCAGCATTACCGCCGGGCACGTGATCGAGTGCGGCGCCCAGGCGACCGGCGGTAACTACTCCTTCTTCACAGAGAACGAGAATATGGCCCGCGTCGGCTTTCCGATCGCCGAGATCAATGCTGACGGTTCAGCAGTGATCACCAAGCACCCTGGAACAGGCGGCGCGGTGACGGTCGAAACTGTCACCGCGCAACTTCTGTACGAAATTGACGGACCGCGCTACCTCAACCCAGATGTGGTCACCCGTCTCGATACCGTCGAACTCAAGCAGATAGCGGCCGACCGCGTTCTTATGTCCGGTGTCCGCGGGGAGCCGGCGCCCACCCAGATCAAAGTCGGCGCCGTGGCTCCCGGCGGATGGCGCAACGAGACCACCTTTGTGCTGACCGGGCTGGACATTGAGGCTAAAGCCGAAGTCACACAACAGGCTCTCTGGGCGGCCATACCGGGCGGCCAGAAGGTCTTCGACAGCGTGACCGTGCGGCTCCTGAGGGCGGACAAGCCTGACCCCCAAACCGTGAGCGAGGCAGTGGCTCTGCTGACCGTCACCGTCACCGGCAAAGACAGGGCACTGGTCGGCGCCTTTTCCCGCTCTGCCGTGGAGATCGGTCTGGCAAGCTATCCGGGTCTCCATCTCACCTCGCCCCCTAGCCCGGCCGGTGCCTTCATGGTGTTCTGGCCCACTCTGTTGCCAGCTGAAGAGTTTACACAACGCGTAACGCTCGGTGAGCGGACGTGGACTGTCAACCCTATTGGGGCGGCTGCCACAGCAATACCACCGAGGGACATCACCTCCCCCGGCGGTATCCGGTCCCAAACCGCTCCCTGGTCCGCTGGCCCCGGCGAACAGTCCGTCTCCGCACCGCTCGGCACCATCATTGGTGCACGTTCCGGCGACAAGGCCGGAAACGCCACCCTCGGAGTCTGGGCACGTGATGATCCAGCCTATGACTGGCTGCGATCGTGGTGGTCGGCCGAGACGATACGCAAGCTCCTTCCAGAGGCAGAATCCCTGGAGCTCCGGATGTGGGAACTGCCGCTGATCAGGGCTTGCGGGGTCACAGTGGTCGGCCTGCTCGGCGCCGGCGTCGCTGCCAACCCCGCTCTCGACGCTCAGGCCAAGGGGCTCGGCGAATATCTACGCGCCAAACACATGGATATTCCCCTCTCCCTGCTACCCCAATACCAGGAGGAAAATCAGTGATCACTAGCACCGAACTCGTACATTTGGAAAAAGAGCGCGGGGTTGCAACGCTGACACTCGATTCCCCACAAAACCGCAATGCCCTGTCGGCCCAACTACGAAGCGAGTTGTGGGAGCGCCTGCAAGAAGCGCTGAACGACGATGCCGTCCGCGTGATCGTACTCACCCATACGGGGCCGGTGTTCTGCGCCGGAGCCGATCTTAAGGAGGCTCGCCAGCCCGGCGGCCAGAAAGGCTCAACCGATGATTTCCTTGCAGTGCTCGACGCACTGTGGCAGTCCGGCAAGCCCGTGGTTGCCCGGTTGTCAGGGCCCGCGCGTGCGGGTGGACTCGGCCTGATGGCCGCATGCGACTTCGCAGTCGCTACCGACAGCACAACCTTTGCATTTACGGAGGTACGCATCGGAGTTGTGCCAGCAGTAATTTCTGTGCCGCTGCAAGCCCGGGTGATTCCACACGCCCTGCACAGGTACTTCCTGACCGGTGAAACATTCGATGCCCGACGCGCAGTTGAAATCGGACTTTTGACCGCTGCCGTCTCAGGCGAGAATCTCGACGCCGAGGTACGTCGCCTTACTGACGACCTGATTCTTGGCGCTCCGGGAGCACTCGCGAGGACGAAGGAACTACTACACGCGTCCGCACCTTCGCTACTTGAGAGCCTGAAGACAATGCAGGCCGTCTCTAAGGCGTACTTCTCCTCTTCCGAGGGCCAGGAAGGCGTGAGGGCGTTTTCAGAGAAGAGGACCCCCTCGTGGATACCCGCAGGATAGGAATCGCCGGAGGGGGCCTCACTCCGAAACTGAGTGGTTGCTTGGGACTTTCAGCCCGATCGCCCCCGCCCATAGCCTCGTCAGGTGATCGACGACTTCCTCCTCGGCAAATTCTTCCCCAAGGTCCAACCACACGTGTGCGACCTGTTCGACCATTGCACCGAGCGCGACCGCGGTGAGTCGGGGATTCAAAGCTGGATCGGCCAGCCGCGCGTCTTGCAGTTTTCTGATGCCTTCTGCGCCGCGTGAGACGAACACCTCGCGCATCTCGATCATCAACTGACGGTATTCTTCGCCGGCACCTGACATCTGGTCAACCATGCGGATGATCCTGGAGCAGCGTCGCCAGCTCGCCAAGTACTGACGGTTAGTAGCGTAAATCCGTTCGTATGGATCGGACGAGATCCCGGGGCCAAGAAGAATTGCTGCGAGCATTTCTCCGACGACCGTATGCGCGACTTCACGCAGCAAGGCTTCTTTCGACTCGAAGTGCGTGTAAAAGGTTCCATGGGAGACCCCAGCCCGTCGTGAGACTTCGTCGACACCCGTCTCCGGGAAGCCCCGTTCCTCCAGCAACTCGCGTCCAGCCTGTGCAAGAGCCGCCTTTGTCCGCTTGCCTCGTGTCGTCGTCGGAACGGATGCTCCAGGTCGTACTTTTCGGGTCATCGAAACTCTCCTCTCCGGGTAGAACACTCTAATACCCTACCGTGCGCGATAATTGACTATACCTCGAACGTGACCCTTCAACGGAAGCCAAACAACCGCTAGAAGCGGCCATTTTTTGTATGACTATCAAGTCACTTTTGAATCCAACAATCCAATGACAGCGAAGACCGAAAGCCTTGGGAGGCATCATGCCCGAAGTTGTGCGAGCAAATGGAGTCCTCGACGAGCTCCTGACCGACCTTGAGCAGATGGGCGGTGAGCTTGAGGAGGCGCTCAACCGCTTGTCCCCCAGGGATTGGAATAAACCTACCCCCGCGGCCGGGTGGACAATAGCCCACCAAATTGGTCACCTCGCTTGGACCGACAGAATGTCCATTATGGCCCTGACGAACCACGATGAGTTCGATGGTGCAGTTACGGCGGCACTCGCCGATCCACATGGTTTTGTAGAAACAGGTGCTGCTGAGGGCGTCGCGGACGCTGGCGAAGGTCTTATGATGCGTTGGCGATCTGGCCGCGAGGTCCTCGCAGTAGCCCTTGCGACGGCCTCGCCCAACGAGCTGGTGCCATGGTTCGGGCCGCCTATGAAGCCCACATCGATGGCGACGGCGCGGATCATGGAAACCTTCGCGCACGGTCTTGACATCACTGACACGCTCGAACTCCCGCCGGGCGGGTTGGGCGGCTTGCGCCATGTCTGTCATCTCGGCGTACGTACTCGAGACTATTCGTTTAGAAGGCAGGGTCTCGAGGCTCCCACTGCGGAGTTCCGGGTAGAGCTGCGCGGGCCGGACGGACAGATCTGGAGTTGGGGACCGGAAGACGCTGAGCAAAAGGTACTGGGGTCGGCACTGGAGTTCTCAATGCTGGTCACCCGCCGTCGCCATCGCGACGATCTCGACCTGGCGTTCAACGGTCCGGACGTAAATCGATGGTTGGACATTGCTCAAACATTTGCGGGGCCCTCCGGGAGTGGACGTCGTCCCACTCGTTTCTGATCAGCAGCGTGCCAGCACGCGCTCACGGCATTTTTCAGCAAGACAATGCGCAGCCCCGATCATCCACCGAAATGATCGGGGCTGGGGTCAGCCTGGGCTGAAACCCTCCGAACGTGTGAGGATTCAGACAGGCCACCGGTGGCGATTCCCTGGCCGCATGACGTGATTCGTCGGTCCCCGCAAGAAGATCCACGAGCATCGGGCTCCTGAAAAGGATTCACCAGGTCGTCACTGCAATACGGTCCGCCGCACACAACCCGCCCCTCGGATGCGCGCGCCCAACTTCTGGTGGCCTGCGGACCGTACCTAGCGCGCAGCAACCGGAATCAACGAGGTAGATACTCTCATTGTCTCCGACTGGGCCCGACTCCTATGGCGCCGTCACGAGCACGGGACCATTATCGGACCACCTCGTAGACAGTCGTGGGACCACCCGGCGCGCCTTGCCGAGAAGGCCCGGGGACTACATCGGCCAGGGTGTGGGCATCCGCGCCGATGCGCAGCTGGTGAAGGTCTACCATCGCGGGCAGCGAATCGAAACCACGCCACCACCTGGCCAGGTTCCGGTCCACCGACCCGGGCAACTTCCCAGCGATGGAGAGCGCCTACGCTTTGGGGCACATCAGCTGGCTGGCGTGCGCCGGATACGGACCCCATACCGGGATCTACGCCCAGCGGATCCGTCTGTCCGGGCAGGTCAGGCAGTACGGGTGGGTTCAAGAGGCCCTGGACGGGGACGTCCTCGCCGTACCAAGATTCCCTCGATGCTCGCTAAGGCCACCGTGAACACGGCCGCGGTCCTGCCGGTGCCGGCTACAGCCGGAGCGGCCCGGTTCGCCGGCGACCTGTCCGAAGGGCCGGTGCTTCTTCGTCGAATTACTCGAACCGGGGCCCGCCGCATCACTTCAGTGCGGGCGGGCCCGGCTTCCTAGTGGGTCACGGCAGGCCCAGTTCGCGGGCGATCAGCATGAGCTGCACCTCGGTGGTGCCCTCGCCGATTTCAAGGATTTTCGAGTCCCGGTAGTGTCGGGAGACGGGGTATTCGTTCATGAAGCCGTAGCCGCCGTGGATTTGGGTGGCATCCCGTGCGTTGTCCATGGCGGCCTCGGAGCCGATCATCTTCGCGATGGCCGCTTCCTTTTTGAAGGGCTTACCGGAGAGCATTCTCCGGGCCGCCCCGTAGTAAGCCGCTCGGGCAACGTGGGCGCGGGCCTCCATACGGGCGATCTTGAAGGAAATCGCTTGGAAGGATCCGATGTTCTGGCCGAATGCGGCCCGTTCCTTGGCGTACTTCACGCTTTCATCGACGCATCCCTGGGCCGCCCCCGTTGCGAGAGCAGCGATTGCAATCCGCCCTTCGTCCAGGATGCTCAGGAAGTTTGCGTATCCGCGTCCCCGTTCACCGAGCAGATTTCCTTCCGGCACCCGGACATCGGTGAAGGAGAGCGGGTGGGTATCGGAGGCGTTCCAGCCCACCTTGTTGTAGGCCGGTTGGACGACGAATCCCTCGGTGCCGGACGGGACGATGATCGTGGAAATTTCCTTCTTGCCGTTTTCGGCAACGCCGGTGACGGCGGTGACGGTGACGAGGGAGGTGATGTCGGTGCCGGAGTTGGTGATGAACTGCTTGGTGCCGTTGATGACCCAGCAGCCGTCCTCAAGCCTGGCGGTGGTGGCGGTGCCCCCGGCGTCCGTCCCTGCGCCGGGTTCAGTCAGGCCAAAACCGGCAAGTGCGCGTCCGGCGGCCAGGTCCGGGAGCCATTCGGCCTTCTGTTCCTCGGTACCGAAACGGAAGATTGGCATGGCTCCGAGCCCTACGCCGGCTTCCAGCGTGATCGCCACGGACTGGTCGACCTTGCCCAGTTCTTCCAGCGCGAGGGCCAGGGCAAAGTAGTCGCCTCCCATGCCGCCGTGTTCCTCCGGGAACGGCAGGCCGAACAGGCCCATCCCGGCCATCTGTTCCACCACCTCATAGGGGAAGCTGTGCGCCTCGTCGTGCTTGGCCGACACGGGAGCGACGACAGTCTGGGCAAAATCCTGCACGCTGCGGCGCAGGTCCTCATAGTCTTCTGACAGTTCAGACATTTCTTCCTTACTTTCTTGTTGCATGATTCCGGCAACTGATTTATTTGACGAGTACTAATTGGAACTGGCACTAATTGATCCGTAGCCCGCTCCCCTGCCGGCCATGCAATGCGCAACCAGATCGACCACAGCGTGGGGCGCGCCTTCTTCGGCCAATCGGGCACCAATGCGGTCCGCGACAATGGTCGTGCCAAACCGGACTGTGCCCGATAGCCAGAGGAGGCAACCTCTTCGCAGTTCAACAAACCGTGGTGCAATCGCACACCGTGACGTCGCAGGTACTACCAAGCGGAACCGGAAACATGACCGGAGAGTCGGAAATGACGAGGTCCGTCCGGCAGTATAGGTCGAGGTACGTGCGGACCGGGCCGATCGTCGAGGATGTTCGAGTCCCCGTGTAAGCCGATCCGGTGTTTAGTCGGCCGAAAAACCGTCCATTTTGGACAAGACCTGAAGCATGACCTCGTCGGCTCCACCACCGATGGACATAAGACGATGATCACGTAAGAACCTCGCCGTCCAATGCTCTTCCATGTAGCCCAGTCCGCCGTGAAACTGCAGGCATGCGTCGGCGATTTCGCGAGAGAGTCGGCCGACGAGCAGCTTCCCGATCGTAGCCATTCGGGTTGTGTCCTCACCGGCCTCGAATGCTTCGACCATCGACCAGTTATAGAAGCGCATAACATCGAGCCGGGCTGAAAGCTCGGCCAGGGTGAAGGAGATGTACTGGTTGGCGGCCAGAGGACGGCCGAAGACGGTACGTTGCTGCAGATATTCGGCGGTGCGGTCCAGTGCATCCTGGAGGGCGCCCGGCCTGGAATAGCATGCGAACATGCGTTCTACGACGAATTGGCTCATCTGTTGCTGAAACCCACGTCCTGCCTCGCCGATCGTATTCGAGATCGGAACTCGGACGTTTTCGAACTTGATTTCTGCGGTGTCGGAGGAGCGATTACCCAATTTTTCGAGTGATCTGGAGATCGACACGCCGGGTGTATCCATGTCCACGATTATCTGCGACATGCCGCGGTATCCGCCCTCATCCGTAGTGCGGGCCAGCAGGCAGATCCAGTCGGCCTGCGTTCCGTTTGTGATGTAGGTCTTCAGTCCGTTGATGACCCACTCGTCGCCGTCGATGGTGGCTTTGGTGCGCAATCCGGCCACGTCGGAGCCGGCGTCGGGCTCGGTGACGCCGATGGCCGAGACCGTCTCACCTCGTAGGGCTGGGACCAGGTACTTACGCTTGAGCTCTTCAGTTCCGAACTCGTGCAGGGACGGCGTGGACATCATCATGTGCACCCCGATTCCCATTGACACCCCGGCGGAGCGGATGCGACCCAGTTCCTCGGCGGCGATCAGCAGGTAGCTATGGTCCGCCCCGTCGCCCCCGTACTGCGGGTCGTAGGCCAACCCGAACACGCCGAGGTCGCCGAGTTTGCGGAAGAGTTCGTGCGCGGGGAAGCAACCCTTTGCCTCCCATTCGTCCACGTAGGGCTGAACTTCCTTCTCGACGAACGAGGCGATCGTCGACCTAAATGCGTGATGTTCTGACGTGAGCAGCATGAAAACACTCCCAAATATGACTATGCGGTCATGTTGTAGTCTCGCGTATAGCTGGATGTTCCACAAGTGATCGGGGACGGATCCGTAAAATTGTGTAGCCTGCCATGAGCATGGACGGTTCGGCGCACGTACTCTGCCGGCTTGATGGCGCACAGGAGACTTCGGCAAATTTTACTGACCACGACTACACCGATGAATGAGTACGGCCGCAACGCAAACGGGAACGGAACCTATCGCTCTGAGTCCTATCCCGGTCGGGCGGTTGGGTGTCGGTGACCGTGTTCTGATCGGGTTCAGCGGGGCAGGGTGCCTTTCCATGCGTGGCTGGCCATGACGAACGCGAGCATCTCTGCCAGCTTTAGCCGGGGATTCCGCCGAACACTCCGCGGTCGGGCTTGCCCACTCCGACAGCCGTGCGTCTGGCTGCCACGATCACTGCATCGTTCGTGCTCATGTCGAACTACCTGTATCACTCCTGTGATGTGACTGCTTTCTTGCCAGTGATTCGATCGCTGACGCAATATCTGCCGGGTCGGCTAGACGACCCTTCTATGGTGGGTGTCAAGCCATGAGTGTCTGAAGTTGGCGGAAGATCTGTCTGGCGATGAAGAGCTTGAGGCAGCGGCGGATTTCCCGCAGGCTCTTTCCTTCCGCGGTGCGACGCTCGATGTAAGAGCGGGGTGGCGGGGTCTGTGACGCTTCTGGTCCGGGCTATGACGTCCAGTGCGCGGTTGAGCTGCCGGTCACCGTAGCGGTTGAGCCGGTGCCGATTCGTGTTGCCAGAGGACGCCGGGATGGGACTGGCGCCGGCTAAGGCTGCGAAGGCCGCTTCCGAGCGGACCCTGCGTGGTGCGAGTACGAGGCGAGGATGATCGCCGCGGTCACCGGGCCTACGCCTGAGATGTCCAGGATTCCCGGGGCCATGAGCTGGACATGTTCAGCAAGGGCCCGCTGGTTATCCTCCAGCTCCGTGCCGAGGGTGGTGACGGCGGAGGCGAGGCGCCGTGCCTCGGCCCGTGCGACGGCGGCGGCAGCTCCGTCGCCCTGTCTTGCCCGCCAGCCCTGGACCGTCCTGACTTGAGCAGCGGTCAGCGGGGAGCGTGCGTCGATTCCCAGATCGATGGTCCGCAGCAGGGCGGTCAGAGCGTTGCGCGCACCGGTTCGCTGGGTGTCCATCGAGCGCCGCGCTGCCAGAAGGATTCGAAGCGCTTCCCTGAGGCCCTCGGCCCTGGGTCTGACGAGTTCGGTCGTGGCCGTTCCCAAGACGGTCCGGGCGGCGGCGACGTCGTCGATTGCGTCGGATTTGCCATGGGCGCGGCGGGATTGCCGTCGAGGCGGCCTGGCTTCGCAGACAGCGAAGCGCTCCACCTCGAGCAGACGCGTCAGCCTTGCCCCATAGGAGCTCGTCCCCTCAACCGCGACCAGGACGTCCCCGGTCGGAGTGCGGCGCCGTATCCATTCCACAGCCCGGCTCATGCCTGCCCCAGTGGTGGGAAACGTGCTGGTCCCGATCACCGCGCCCGTGCTGGCGGCGAGCACTGAGAATGTGTGGGTCCTGGCATGTGTGTCCACGCCGACGACGTGTGCGTACTGGTCTGCGACTATGGTCATTTGCTTGCTCCTGTCCGAAGAGGTCCGGTCGGAACCAGCCAGGAGGATCACGCCGAGGCAAATCTCTAACGAGTCACGCAGCACCACCGGGGTGAAGCGGACAGCCTTCTATCAAGCCATCGGAGTGGGCCGGCTGCTCCCGGGACCTTCGGGCGGACAGGTCGTCTATAAGACACCGCAGGGCGGGTCAGATATGAAGGGAGTCACGCCCGGCGGTCCCGGAAAGCAGTCTGCCAACCAACCTCGGGCTGGTCACTACCTATTAGAGATATGAAGTGAGGGATGGCCACGTTCTCCGCCCGTCTGGGCCCGGCCATTATCGCCGGGCCGGTCCCGGCAGCGCCGGCTTGGGTGTAATCCGTGGCCGTCTGTGGCAGGCGGCGCTGCGGAGCCTCATCCCCGGCGGTGATGTCCTTTATCCGGACGGGGCCAGGTAACGGCAAAAAGCGTCTTGGGGGGCCGGGGCCTTCTGTTTCACAGGGTCCGTGGGTTGCCATTGACGGCTCCCTTGGCCTGACGGCTCGTCGGGGTGCAATGGTAGTGCCACATGTGAAGTTTGGGAGGTCCCGGCTATGTTTGAGCATACTTTCATCGGGCTGGATGTTCACGCGGTGAACGTTGTGGGCCATGCACTGAACCCGGCCACCGGGGAAATCAGCAGCCACACGATGGCTTCTGACCCGGCCGTGGTGTTGGAGTGGGTCCGCCGGTTCGGGGCGCCCGTCAAGGCCGTCTACGAATCGGGCCCGACCGGGTTCGTCCTGGCCCGCTACCTCCGCGCTGCGGGCATCGATTGCGTGATCACGGCGTCCTCGAAACTGTTGCGGGCCCCCGGGGACCGGATCAAAACCGACCGGCGGGACGCCCGGGTGCTGGCTGAGATGCTCGCGGTCGGCTCGGTCACCGAGGTGCGGATCCCGGACCCCGAGGAAGAAGCGCTGCGGGACCTGTCCCGGCTTCGTTCGGGCACGGCCAAGGACCTCGCCCACGCCCGCCAGCACGTGAACGCCATCCTGCTGCGCCACGGCATCCGCTACCCCAAGGACAGCAGATGGACGCGGTAACACGGGCTGTGGCTGCGCCGCCAGCGCTTTGAGGAACCGGCGCTGCAGTTCACTTACGAAGCCGATGTAGAGCAGGCCGAGATGCTCGCAGTGCACCTGAAACGGATCGACAAACAGGTGACCGTGACGGCCGCGGCGTGCCTGTACGGCCCGGTGATCGACGCGTTGATGTGCCTGCGGGGCATCCAGATCACGACCGGGTTCGGGCTGGCCGTGGAGATCGGGGACTGGACCCGCTTCACGGGTTCGTCCATCGGTTCCTACTTGGGGCTGGTCCCCAGTGAGGACTCCTCGGGCCAGTCCCGGCATCAGGGTCCGATCACGAAGGCCGGGAACACCTATGCCCGAAAACTTCTCATCGAAGCGGCCTGGCAGCACCGGCGCCCCTACGCCCGGCCCGGGGAACGGCTGCTGCGCCAGCTCGACCTCGTCGCCCCGGCAACGCGGATCCGCGCCCTGGAAGGAAACCACCGGCTCCACCACAAGTGGGTAGTCTTCGATGACTGGCACAAAATGTCAGTCAAGGCCAACACCGCGATCGCCCGCGAGCTCACCGGCTGGTGCTGGTCTCTGGCCGCCCCGCTCCAGCAAGGAGAACGCATGAACGCGGCCTGACCCCGAACGTGCCTCCGGGACGTGGTGAACATGCGATGGCAGCACGCGGAGCTAACTCGAGATGACGCTATGAGCAGACGCATCACACCCGTCGACGCTCGATTCTAGACACCGATAACGCTCCAGCCGAACACATCGTCATGCGGTACCAACCCGCGAATATCAACCTGACACTGCCCAGTCGAAATAAGACTCGCCAACACCTTCACCACGACCGGCCGGCACACGATGAGCGGCCCCCAGGAAACCAAAATCCAGGAGCCGCTCACCGCTGCCTCTTGACAACCGGACCTACATATCAGCGTCCCGCTGGAATGCCTTTTGATGGATGCCAGCGGGTACACGGCTGTCCGGCTGGCCGTCCCATGGCGGTGAGTTTGGCGCCAACGATCGCCTCATCGTTATTGCTGGTAGGGGTCATGCTGATAATCCCTCGACCCCCGCGCCGCGTGACTCGGGTATTGTCTGAACGTCTCATTGGAATGCCTTCCGCGCCTCCTGGTGCTTCGCCTGCTGTCCGGTAACGTGCTCAGGCGTAGCTGATGCACACGACTGCCCTGGGCCGGATCCGGTGTTGTGCTGCGACTCAGCCGCCATTCGTCTCAGGGCCGACGACGGCCCCACCACAGAGGATCCGATTCGGGTTGTCGACAAAGATCGTCCGAATCGTGTCGTCTCCGTGGCCGGCGGCACGCAACTCCGGGATGACTCTTGTCGGAATCAGCTCATAGTTCCAATGGGGCGTCAGTTTCTCGTACGCTCGACGTCCATAATCGTCGCGGAAATGTTGCATCGAGCACGCCGCATCGTGGCTGACAACGACCTGAGTTGCGTAGCCGGCAGTTAGCATGTGCTTCAACGTCGACGTATAGTCCTCATACTTGCGGACGACGTCCGCGCCGATTCGATCGAACCCTACGAACGCCCCCAGATCACAGGCCCATTTCAGGTAATCCAGGTCGTCAGATTCTCCTGCGTGTCCAAGCACGACGCGCGTGAGGTCAACGCCGCCCTCTAGCAGCATCCTGACGGCGATTCGACCCGCGTCTGCGGTGCCGTTCGTGTGAACCGTGATTGGAGCACCGGTTTGTTGGTGAGCGTCAGCGACCGCTCGGGCGATCCGCTGCGTCGCCGGGTTGTCACTCTCGACAACCATCTTGATCATCCCTGCCCGCACGCCAGAGTCTCCGACGCCGTTCACGATGTCTTCGATCATCATCGCCGTGATCGGGTCGTCTCCACCCAACAGGGTCCCGGGACCTCGGAGTGCGAAGTACCGCGGCACTTCATGCATTGCATAGACACCGGTGGACACAACGATGTTTATCTTCGTGCGGCGGGCTAGTTTGGCGATGCGGTACACGTTGCGTCCGAGCCCTAGCACGGTGCAATCGACCAGAGTCGAGAACCCAAGGTCACTCAAACGATCAAGTAGTTCGACGGCGTGTTCTAGTTCCGCCTCCTCGTTGAATGTTTCTGGGTGCTCTGCGTAGTGCTCGGCATTCATAGTGAATATGTGCTCGTGCATGAGCGTCGCTCCGATTGCGTCACTGGCAATCGGTCCTGCTGCCGTCATGATGCTGCTTTTTGCGTTCATCGTTCTTTCCTCAATCCAGCCGGGGCAATAAACTCGGTGATCGGCTCGCCGTCCTGCGGGTCAATCTGGAGCTGCAACGGGAGCCCCAGCGCAAGATTGACTGCTCGCCAATTCACGACCCTGGAGATAAGCCGGGGTCCCTCCACCAACTCCACGATGGAGACGTTGTAGGGGACCTTGTCGCTGAATTCGGGGATGGTCGAACGATGGTAGGTCACCCAACTGATGAGGCTCGCAGCCCCAGACGCGAGTTCCCATGCGTAGTCTTGCCCAAGGCACTCTGGGCATCGATGGCGGGGCGGAAGCCAAACGTGAGCACAGAGCATGCAGCGTTGAAATCGTAGCTCGCCGTTGCGGAGGTAGTCTGCAAAGACGACATCGACGCCACTCGCGGTTTCGAGACCTACGAACATGATGCCTCCAAGATCAGTGTTGAATGGGTGTGCATCACGCCGCCCTGGCCACTTACGATTACCGTGGAGGGGTTTTCCACCTGTGACCAGGACTCGCCGCGCATCTGGCGCACTCCTTCCACTACGAGTTGCCCGCCAGGCATCCCTGATTCCGACAACAACCCGCCGCTCGTGTTCATTGGAAGCGTCCCGTCCAGGTCCAACGCTCCACTAGCCGCAAATGGACCGCCCGACCCGCGTTCGCAGAAGCCATAGCTTTCAAGGGTCATCAGCGAAGTGATGGAGAAGCAGTCATAGATCTGCGCGAGACTAATGTCCGCGGGCGCGACTCCTGCCATCTCAAACGCCGCGGCCGCAGATTTTGCGGCCAGCGTGTCGGTCAGCTCGGGCCGTTGCTCGATACTCCACGACGTGTGTGCTTGCCCGAAACCGAGAACAGGCACCGGTTTGCGCGCACCGAGCTGTACGGCAGTGGCGCGTGCAGTCACGATAACCGCAGCGCCCGCATCCGAGATGAGGCAACAATCACTCCGCCGTAGAGGATCGACGATGAATCCCTCGGCCTGATGCTCCTCTACAGTAAGAAGCTTCCGAAGCTGGGCCCCGGGATTGCTGGCACCGTACTTGCGAGTTACGGCGGCAATCGCGCCAAGCTGAGCGCTCGTGGTGCCCCACAACTCCATGTGCCTTCGGGCGACCATCGCATAGCCAGCAGCGATCCCAGACCAACCAAACCTGGAAGAGTCTCCCCATTCGCGGTCGTACGGTCTTTTACCTGACCGCGGAATGTCGCCCATCACGACAACGGCAATGCTGCACATCCCTGCGTCGATCGCAAGCGCCGCCATGCCGATCATGCTGACCATCGACGCGCCGCCCTGGTCCACAGACATCGCGACCCGGGGCGCCACCCCGATTGACTCGCTAACTGCCTGACTGAACATGCTGGACGGAGCTGAACTTGGCAACTTTGCAAAGACTCCATCAATGGACCGTGGGTCAATGCCGGCATCCGCAACCGCCCCGGCGATCGCATCTGTGCAGAGCGAAAGTGGAGTCGCGCCCTGGAGGTTACCCGAAGGTGTCATCGCTGCGCCGATAATTGTCGCGCTCATCGGATTATCCCATCGGCCATCAGCTGATCAATTTCTGACGCGGTCATCCCGAGAGAAGCACTCAACACCTGGCGAGTGTCCGCCCCAAGCGCATGGCTGGCTTCAATCGGTACCCGCTCCTCTCCCTCGAAGCGAAGCGGCGAGTGCGGGACAACTACGTCGCCGTAGATCGGGTGTTGCAAGTCCTGGAGTGCCCCTCTGGCACGAAGACTCGGATCTGCAAGCACATCGGAGAGTTCGCGCACAGGACCGGAAGGAACACCGCTTCTCCTCAACTTCTCAAAGACTTCATCTCTGGTCCTGGTGCGAGTCCATGACTCAACTAGCTCGTCGACTTCGTCCATGTGGTCGATACGCGCGGCGGCTGTGGCGAAACGCGGGTCCTGGCAGAGCTCGGGCATGCCCATAAGTTCACACATCGAAACCCAATGCCGCTCCGCCACGACGATGATCGCGACGAAACCATCAGTTGTCGTGTAGACGTTGTAAGGGCTCACAGCGAGACCCCCATGACGATTTGCCGTGCGCGGCGATGGTAGTTGCACTTCGTCATACAGCATTCCGATGTTCGAGGCCATCGAAGGAATCACTGAATCAAGCATCGCGATATCAAGGTGTGCGCCGTCCCCCGTTCGCCGCTGGCGGAGTAGCGCCGTGATAATAGCCGCATAAAGGTGAATTCCGCCAGAGAAGTCAGCTACAGCGGGTCCCGCCTTGACGGGTGGGCGATCGGGAAAACCAGTAATCGACATAACGCCTGACATGGCTTGAATAGTCAGGTCCATTGCGGGAACGTCAGACAATGCACTTACCTGCCCGAACCCACTACCTGACGCATACACGAGGCGGGGGTACTTTTCTCTCATCGCTCGTGCGCCAAGCCCAAGACGCTCCGCGGCACCAGGTCGAAAGTTTTCAACGAATACATCCACGTCCGCCGTAAGTCGAACGACGATCTCGCGTCCCGCGGGCGTTCGCACGTCGATCGCTAGGCTCTTCTTATTGGAATTCAGCATTGCGAATGGAACGCCATGCGAGCGGGATACCTCTCCGCGAGCACGGAGGTGCTCGCCACCGATGGGTTCGATCTTGATGACTTCGGCGCCGCTCAACGCCATAAGTAGAGTGGCATACGGCGCATTATAGATCTGTCCCATATCGAGCACACGAACACCTTGTAATGGAAGTTCCGGCATTTTCTCTACCTTCCGCCAAACACTGCGGGCCGACGTTCGGCGAACGCCTTAGGCCCCTCAACTGCATCTTCCGAAGTCTGGAGTATCCGTTGCAGCACCTGTTCCAGACGCAACCCGGAAGCCAGGTCCATTGACCGTGACCTAACTGCTAGCTCCTTTGTGGCCTGGACAGCCAAGGGTGCATTCGCAGCAATCTGTCGAGCGATCTCAAGGCTTCTCTCCATTAGTCGGGCCCTGTCAACAACCTCATTGATCAGCCCCCATTCGAGAGCCTTTGACGCATCTATGGGCTCGCCAGTGAGAAGCATCTCCATTGCTCTGGGGTAGGACACGTTGTCGATTACCCGCTGTGTCGCCCCATTACCCGGTAGAACACCACGCTTCACCTCGCTGAGCCCGAACGTCGCATCGTGGCAGGCTATCCGGATGTCAGTCGCAAATAGCATCGTCAGTCCCCCGCCAAGACAGTAGCCATTAACGGCGGCAATAACTGGCTTCCATATCTCCAGTCCGCGGTTCAGCAGCTGATCCTTTTGGGTAAGCCATAAGTCATGCAGTTCGGGTGGCGCGGGAACCAGGTCCTTCAGGTCCGCACCAGCAGAAAATGCCTTTTCGCCGGCCCCTGTTATTACAGCAACTCGAATCGCATGATCATCACGGACACGGATCCATACTTCCGACAACTGCTTGTATGCTTCTGCGTCGAAAGCATTCATTCGTTCCGGACGATTCATCACGATGGTGGCGATGCCGTCGTCTGAGACGGTCAAGTCGATACTCAAGTGTCTATTTCCTTTCATTGTTCGGCTCGCCGGTGTAGAGAACGCCAGCGGTCTGACGATCGAGATCCTCTGCTGCCCCCGACCATCGGATAGTGCCATCGCGGAGAACATGGAGCCGATCACATGCGCGTTGAGCCGCGGAGAAGTTTTGCTCAACTAGGAGAACAGTCAGACCGCTGCCGCGGAGGGTGATAAGCGCTTCGACTAGTTCATTGACCAACTTCGGGGACAACCCCGCCGTTGGTTCATCCAGCATGAGCACTCGAGGACGGGATATGAGCCCTCGGCCAACCGCGAGCATCTGGCGCTGTCCCCCAGAAAGGTTTCCAGCGAGTTCAGCAGCACGGCCCCTGAGTGCGGGAAATAACTCCAGCACCTCGCCCATCGCATTCGCGAAGGACGTGTCCTTCGTCCCTGTAGACCATGCCGCGCGAAGGTTCCGTTCGATGGTCATTTCGGCGATGACTGCGTGAGTTTGCGGTACCAGCGCGACACCGCGTCTGCGAAGCGTCGATGGGCGGTGCTGGCGTCGTTTCACACCGTTGAATGAGTACGAACCGGTGATTGGCAGGTGACCCGCTAATGCCAGAAGGAGGGTGGTCTTTCCGGCGCCGTTCGGTCCAAGGATCCCTACGCTTGCACCAACAGGTACGGAGAAGGAAACATCCCTCACAGCCACCGCCTGTCCGTAGTACGCGGACATGCGGTCGACCGCCAGTGCTTCATGAGACTTGATCTGCTCGCGCACTAAAGATTCCATCACTCCCCCAAATATCGTTCTCGGACCACACTCGCGCCAAGCACTTCGTATGAAGTGCCTTCGAGGAGCGGACGTCCCATATCCATCGCGAGCACGCGATCAGCGAGTGCGCGCACTTGATCGAGCTGATGCTCGACAAGCAGCACGGCTGTTCCGGAGTCGCGCAACCGCGCGATCTCGACTGCGAGCACCTCTTGTTCAACAGCCGACAAGCCAGCAAAGGGCTCGTCGAGCAAGGCGATTGCGCTACCGGAGTAGATCACGCGCGCGACCTCGACCAATCTCTGCTCGCCAAGGCTGAGGGAACTCGCAGGCGTTCCAGGAGACGCTCTTACCCCGACCTCCTCGAGCGCCTCGCATGCACGCGCAAATCGATCGCGAGACCCCTTCTGTTGCGCAGGACCCCCGAAGGCTTCGAACCAACGTTTGTAGACCAGTTGCCACAGTGATCCAAGGCACACGTTCTCGGCCACCGTTAACTCCGGCACGAGGCGCGGCGTCTGAAAGGTTCGACTGATGCCCACTGATACCCTTCGACGCGAGGGTAGCCGTGTGAGGTCAGTCACGGACCCACGAGACTGCAACTCGATTGACCCGGATGAGAGCGGCACGAAGCCCGTTAGGGCGTTGATCAACGTGCTTTTCCCGGCACCGTTGGGACCGATGACAGCGATGATTTGTCCCGAATCGACATCCAAGTCGATGCCTTCGACAGCAACATTGCCCCCGAAGTTGACGCTAACGCCGCGCGCTCTAAGTTGAATGGTGTCGCTCATAAGCGCACGAGCTCCTCTCGAGGCGTCGCCCTATCTCTTCTCAGGTAACTGAATGGGTTTAGTTGCCGTAGGCCGCCCGGGAGGAAGAGACCAACCAGCATGAGCACAGCACCGTAGAACACCAGCCGGTAGTCAGCGAATCCGCGGAAAAGTTCGGGGAGAGCTATGACCACGACCGATCCGAGGATCGGGGCGAACCGCCAGCCACGGCCACCAATGATCGGTATCGCAATCAGTTGAATAGCTACAGCTAAAGAGAACTGATCAGGACCGGCGTAACGGACCAATTGGACCGCAAACATCCCGGCGATCGTCACTGGAATCGAGCTAATCGCCAAGACGATCATTCGAATGGAACCAATCGAGAGTCCAAACGACTGCGCAGCGACCGGGTCGTATGAGGTTGCCAGCAGTGCGTGGCCTAAGGGAGAATCCCGGAGCGTCGCCTGGAAGAAGTATGCGATGACAAGCACTAGCGCTGCCGTGACGATCACTTGTTGCGCGCCCTCAAACCCGGGAAGACCACTCCGGAGGATCCCCGATATACCCGAATACCCGCCAGTGAGTTCGGTCGCAGTGACGATGACCACTGTAGAGATCATCGCGACCGCGAGAGTCACTATCGCGAAGTAGTATCCGGCGATTCGCAGCGTCACCAGCGCAATCAAGATCGCAACGATTACAGAAAGCACAATCGGCAGGAGAACGACCACTGGTCCTGGCGCCACCGGCGCTAACCTGGCCCAACCGTATGCCCCGATCGCGAAGAACGTCACATGCCCCAGCGACACCAACCCGCTGTAGCCAACGAGAACGTTCAAACCGATTCCCGCCAGTGCGAAAATAGTTGTCAACCCAAGCACTTGTTGCTGGAACGAGCCTAAAAAGTAGGAACTAACCAGGATGACCACGAAGAGGCCGATCCCCTCGGACAAATACCGCAGCTGTAATGGCATCTGATCAAACCTTTCGGGTTGCCACTGAGCGAGCCGACAGGATGCCAGCCGGCAGGAGCACGATGACGATGATGATGACGAGCGGCGCAATGAGTTGTCGCGCGGATGTGCCCAAGTATCGGGCGGCGTAGGTCTCGGCCAGCCCCAAAATTATGCCGCCAAGGATCGCCCCCATTGGGCGTCTCAGCCCGCCGATCATGGCCGCAGCGAAGCCGCTTATCGTCAACGCGAGCCCCATCGTTGAATGGACCAATATCACACTGCCCAACAGACAGCCGCCTATCGCGGCGACGACACCAGCGAGGAGCCAACTGACTACGGTGAGCCGTCCTACTGCAACCCCACTAAGCCGCGCAGCTTCGACGTCGAATGACATCGCCTGCATCTGAATCCCCACGTTTGTATGCCGGTAGAAGGCTGCGAGCAGGATGAAAACGACTGCGGCCACCACGACTATTGCGACGTAGTCATAACTCAGATGGAATTCGCCAATCGCAATTCCTTCTCCAAACATCGGGCTCACGACGGAGTACGTCTGATCTCCGAGCAACACCCCAGTTAGATTGGCGAGAAGAATCGAGAGTCCGACGGTAGCCAGAATGATGAGATCGATGTCTCGTCTCCGGGACTTGGCGCTCCGCATGAATAGCAGGCCAACGACAAAAGAGACGGCGAGGACGATGAGGGATGCGCCCAGAGAGGCGAGGATGAAGTTCTCGCCTCTCTGGGTCTGAACTGCGACAAACAGGGCAGCGATCATGACGAACTCGCCCTGGCCGAAGTTCAGTACTCCCGTACCGCTAAACAATGCGGAGATGCCGGAGCCGACGAGCGCATAAGCGGCTCCGATGCATAATCCGACCAAAGTGAAATACAGGAGTTCGGTCATGATTACTCCGCGACGCGTTCTGGGACTCCGTCTGTCCAGACGAAGTAGGAAAGGTCCGCGCCCTTTAGAGCCCTGTGGGATGGCAGATCCCACGCGCTGTCCACTCTTCCTGTAGCAAGGCCGGGAACGACGTTCTTCAACAGCCATGCCTGAACTTGCTCGCGAGTGGTAGCTCCTGCCTCAACCGCCATTGCAAACACACTCACCGCGTCGTAAGCCATCGCTGCAACAAAGTCGGGATCTTCGTCCGGATGTTTGGCACTCCATACGTCGATGAATGCTTGCGCCTCGGGCTTCTCGTCATCGAGGCCTTGTTGGAAGAACAGTCCGTCGGCAGCCGCGCCTGCGACCACGCCTACCGAGGGATCTGAACTTGAGACGTTCCCGAACACCGGAACTGACCACTGGATCTGCTGCAACCCCTGCATCGCTGCCGCATACGGAGACCCGAACGTGAACATCGCAATAAGATCCGGATCGCTATCCCGAAGCTTCGAGAGTTGGGGAGTCAAGTTGGACGCCCCAGGCTCAAAGGTTGCGTCGCCAACAATCTCAAGCCCGGCCTCGGGGAGCATACGGTCCAGCGCCGCCTTCGAGCCCGTGCCGTAAGCGCCAGTATCCGTCATAATTGCAATTCGGGAGAACCCACGGTCCTCCGCGAAAGCGATCAAGCCCAAGATCTGCTCTGAGTCCGGAGGATTGATCTGGTATTGGAACGGACTGCTGATCGCGTCGCTCGCGGCGACGACCATCTCTGGGATCCCCGAGGCCTCCACAGGACCGGCCTGAGCGAGCGCAACCGGAGACGATGCCGCACCGATCAGTCCGAGGACACCGCGTTCGTCCATCAGGTTGACCAGGGTAACCGCTTCATTCGGGTTGTTTGCGTCGTCCTCAACAAAGAGCTCGATCATTCGACCATCCACACCACCGGCTTCATTGATCTCTGCTGCACGGAGTTCCGCGCCGTTCTTCATCAGCGCCCCGGTCCGTGCTGCCGGGCCAGACAGTGGAACGGCCACTCCGATGCGAATGGGATCGGACGATGATGGCCGTTCTGCCCCCTGCGCATTGCTTACCTGTGCGGCAGTACATCCCGACAGGACGAGGGCTGCTGTCACAGCCACTCCGATACTTCCCAAGGCCAAGCGGCCCCGCGCCATTGCTAGAGACACCATTTCTGTTCCTTCCGTTCTAATGGGCACGAGCGCGGGCGCGCTCGGCTAACGCCGCACTCAGCCAGGCGACTGCGGGTGAACGTGGTCGATTGTGAAGAGTGCGTGGAGGTTTGTCGCGATTTCGTGGCGACGGGCTCGACTCGCGAGCCGAGCCTTCTTCCATCGGCGCAGTGTCGTCAACGCACCGAAGAGGGCATAGGTGAGTACTTCGAGGTCGAGGGTTGCGTCGACGCAACCCGACTCCTGACAGCGACGTAGTATCTCGACGACGGCCTCCGTATACTCCGTCTCTTGCTCATGCGCCTTCCGCCGAGCACTCGCCGGCAGGAGGTGCCGTTCGCGGTCATACACAACCAGGTAGCGGACGTTGCGCCACTGATACTCAACATGATTCTCGATCACTTGGCGGAGTTGCTCGCAGGGGTCCAGACCTGCCTGAGTGATTACTCCGGCAGCAAAACCTGCTTGGGTGAAGAGCGCCTCCAGCACTTCGGCATGGATGGCATCGAGGATCTCTTGCTTGCTCTCAAAGTGGTAATACAAGCTGCCCTTCTTCATGCCGACCGCTGCAGCGATCTGATCCACCGACGTGCCTGTAAATCCCCACTTGCCGAAGAGTTCGATCGCTGTGTCGACAATTTGGCGTCGACGGGCGCTCGGCGTTTCCTGTGGCATCCGTGGAGACGCAGTCCTCGTTTCGTTCATTTTCCCTACCTTCCGGAAGTTCGATTACAACAGGCTTGGAAGACGATGTCAATGGTTCATTTTCAACCTTCCGTACGGTAGATTACGGTGCAAAGAAACCGCCGCTGAGTCACCATTGGCTCGCGGATCCCAGGAGGATGCGCAGGCGGGAGACAAGGAGGTCGACCGTGCGTTATGAGTCTGTGTCAGTGGTTACCTGCGCCCTAACCGGCGGAGTTCACACCCCAAGCATGAGTCCAGCGCTACCCATCAGTGCCGATGACATGATCCGACAGGGAAAGGACGCCGTCGCGGCAGGTGCAGCCGTGCTGCACGTTCACGCCCGCAACCCCATCGACGGGCGCCCCGACCCACGACCCTCCACCTACGAAGGGTTTGTGCCCGCTCTTCACGATGAGACGGACGCGATCATCAATATCACGACGGGTGGCAGCACAAGCATGACGCTTGAGGAACGCCTGGCTGCCGCCGTCCATTTCGAGCCTGAGCTCGCGAGCCTGAACCTCGGGTCCATTAATTTTGTATTCTCGGCGCCTGCGAAACGAGATCGCGAGTGGAAGTTCGATTGGGAGCGCGACTACTTGCTTTCCAGTGAGGATGCGATCTTCTCGAACACCTATCGCCAGATCGAGTCCACTATCAAGACCCTCGGCGACGGCTGCGGCACGAGGTTTGAGTTCGAGTGTTATGACGTCGGTCACCTATATACTCTGGATCACTTTGCGAAGCGAGGCGTCGTTAAGCCTCCCTTCTTGATCCAGATGGTTATGGGCGTTCAGGGCGGAATTGGTGCGGAGGCGGATCATCTGCTCCACCTAGTACGCACAGCGGATCGATTGTTCGGCACCGACTACTATCTTTCTGCGTTTGGAGCTGGGCGGAAGCAGATCCCGATGGCGACGCAGTCGCTTCTGCTAGGTGGGAACGTCAGAGTCGGGTTGGAAGACAATCTCTTCATCGGTCCTGGCGAGCTTGCCCCCGACAATGCCAGCCAGGTCTCGAAGATCGTGGCGATCATGGCCCAGCTCGGTGTTCGAGCGGCAACGCCCACCGAAGTTCGCGACCTCTTACACCTCAAAGGTCGAGGCAACACGCGAATCGCAGCCTAGTAGAACGGGTGACGGCTGTGGGTGCGTGCGGACCGAAGTCAGTGAACATTGCGGCGAGGGGCGATTTGAGCGCCCTCGCTGCGAGGGGAAGCGAAGCGAACGAGGAGTGATTGTTGATGATCGACAAGTAACCGCCATCCGCCCGGGAGGCGGTCGCCGACATCCCCGCGGGGGCCAGTCTCGCCGTCGGCGGGTTCGGTCTGTGCGGCATCCCGATGGTGCTGATCCAGGCGCTGCACGACGCAGGGGTCGATGGACTGTCGGTCTTGTCGAACAACTGCGGTGTCGACGACTGGGGTCTCGGGGTGCTGCTCGCCGACCAGCGCATCGCGAAGATGACCTCGTCGTACGTCGGCGAGAACAAGGAGTTCGAACGGCAGTACCTCTCGGGCGAGCTCGAGCTCGAGCTGACCCCGCAGGGCACGCTCGCTGAGAAGCTCCGGGCCGGTGGCAGCGGCACCGCCGCGTTCTTCACCCAGACGGGCGTCGGGACGCAGGTCGCCGAGGGCGGGCTGCCGCCTCGCTACCACGCCGACGGGTCGATCGCGGTGGCAAGCCCGGTGAAGCCCGTACCGACGTTCTCGGTGCGCGGCGAGCCGCGCGAGTTCGTGCTCGACGAGGCGATCACGACCCACTTCGCCCTCGTGCACGCCCTCAAGGGAGATCGGCACGGCAACCTCGTGTTCGACAGGTCGGCACGCAACTTTCTCGCCGCTGGCCGCAAATGCCGGACGGGTCTGCATCGCCCAGGTCGAGGAGATCGTCGACGCCGGCGAGCTCGACCCCGATGCGGTGCACCTGCTCGGGATTTACGTGGCCCGCATCGTCGTCGTCGGACCCGACATCGAGAAGCGCATCGAACGCCGCACCGTGCGGGAAGGGAACTGACATGGCGCTCACCAGACTCGAGATGGCGGCCCGGGCGGCGGAGGAACTCGGCGACGGGTCGTACGTCAACCTCGGCATCGGACTGCCAACACTCGTGCCGAACTACGTGCCCGACGGGGTGACCGTCGTGCTGCAGTCTGAGAACGGCATCCTCGGCGTCGGCCCCTACCGACCGAGGCAGACATCGACTCCGACCTCATCAACGCCGGCAAGGAGACCGTCACGGTGCTTCCCGGAGCGGCGTACTTCGACTCAGCCACGAGCTTCGGCATGATCCGCGGCGGCAAGATCGACGCCGCCATCCTCGGCGCCATGCAGGTCTCGGTCACCGGCGACCTGGCGAACTGGATGATCCCGGGAAAGATGGTGAAGGGTCCGGGCGGCGCGCTGGACCTCGTGCACGGCGCACAGCGGGTGATCGTGCTGATGGAGCACGTCGCGAAGGACGGCTCGGCGAAGATCGTGAACGAGTGCTCGCTGCCCCTCACGGCCGGGCCGCGGCACCGCATCATCACCGACCTCGCCGTCATCGACATCACGCCCGACGGGCTGAAACTCGTCGAGCTCGCCCCAGGCGTCTCGGTCGAAGACGCCGTCGCCGCCACCGAACCCCCCGCTCATTCTCTCCAATGCTCTTGAGGCGGAAGGATCATGAACCAGACCGACATCGTCATCGTTGCCGCGGCCCGCACGCCCCAGGGGCGTTTGAAGGGGCAGCTCGCCCGCTCACGGCTGCGCAGCTCGGTAGCATTGCGATTCGCGGTGTACTCGAGCAGGGCGGCGTCTACGCCGACGCGGTCGACGCTGTGCTCGTTGGCCAGGTGCTGCCCGGCAGGCCGCGATCGGCAAACGCCGAGCTGGCCCATCCGTGCGGAAGCCTCCGAAACGTGGCTGAATTCCGACAGGAACCCGTCCAGGAATGAACACCCCAACGGCGCCCGCCCACAACGGAAATGTCCCTGCGCCCCAGCGCCTTGTGGATGGCGTCCATCGCCGCCACCCCTCGCTGCCGTCCCGATGCACCAAGTCTGTCACCACGTCCACCGCAGCGCGCAACTCGGTCAGCGACGTCTGGTCGGCCAGCACCGAGACGGCCTCCGCCCCGGACAATTCCGTGTTGCCCAGGACCTCAACCAGGGTCTTGGCAGCCTCTGCCAGCTGCAGCGATGCCTTCGACAGGCGGGGCAGGGATTTAAACCGGGCCGCAGTGGATTCCCGGGCCGCCTTGCGGACCACCCGTTCAGCGACGATCATATCCAGGACGTCACACAAATCATCGGTGACCTCGGCCGTCAAGGCCCGCACGGCCCACAGCAGGGTTGCACCCCGGCGCTGGCCCGACAGCCCCTGAAGCGCCGATGCCTTGCCCGCCAAACCGTAACGGGCCAGGGCATTCATCCGGCCGCAGGGATCGTCTCCACATCAATATTCCCCGCACTCAGAACCCGCAGGCGTGCCAGCCGGTCCAGCTGCCGCAGCAGTTCCGGCACCGATACCCTCGAAGGGCCCGTCCTCAGCCGCTCCCACGCGGTCAGCCTCGAGCCGTTCGGAGCAAGCCCTCCAACTCCCGGATCATCGCGGGGCCGGCCGCGTCAATCGGCGCAGCATAGAGCAGCTCATTCGCGCCGGCACGGACCTCAGCAACCAGGCGCGTCAACGTGGAGACGCCCGGAAGAAGGACCTTGCGCTCCCGCAACCAGACCGCCGCCCGTTCGAACAGGCGCACCGGGCCCTCCGACCACGTCCACGCCCGAGCCGACAGGAACAGCCTCAGCTCCTCATGCTTGATCGGATCAGCGAAGTCCACGTACCCGTACACGACAGAAATCTCTGCAGCATGCTCATAACCGGTCTGTGCCCGCTGCGCGTACGGTTTGAGAACGGAAGCATCCGCAATGTCCAGCTGCCCCGGCAGGGATCCACCACCGGCCACGGAACAGCCAACGGATCCGCCGAAAACATGCCCACAACCCGCACCGTAGCCAGTTACACAGCGAACCCAGACGATTATGCATTCCACGCCGGCGGCCAGCTACCGACAGATCGGCATCGTCCAGCCAGCAAAAGCGTTCCAGGTCCTCTACCGATACATCATCAGGGAACCGGCCGAACCCGGCGGCTTGCTCATCACTTAGAAAAACGGCCGCCACGCAACCAATTCAACAGCCACCGACCCCCTTAGCGGGAATTTCCGTATCGATCCTCCTCAGACCCCGCACCCTGTGAAGAGCAGGTTTTTGCTTTGGCTGCCCCATGAGCCGCGCCAGGCGCTGGGTGATGCCCGCCCGGGGCATAATCCCCAACATCACGGGCGGGCCGACCCTCGCCGTTTCGGACGCGAACCGAATGGTGACGACCAGTGCGATGTCCAGGCCCATGCCCAAGGCATGTCCGGTAATGGCTGCCACCGGAGGCTTGGCGATGGCCGCAATCGCCGTTGTGAATCCGTACAGGAGCCTGGAGTACCTCTCGATGGGTGCCAAATCCGTGGCGGCCATTTCCGAGATGTCCGCCCCGGCGGCCAGAGACCGTCGCCGCCACGATCACCACGGCGCGGACATCCCGGTGGGCTGCGGCCAGGATCTGGCGCTGTTTCTCGGCCATTGAGGATGTTTGAGGGCGGCCGCCGGAGAAGAATGGTGCCCACCCCGTCCTGAACCCTGCAGCCGTGCGCGTCTACCCTGTCATGGTGTTGACTCTCAAAGCAGTTCGAAGATCGTTGCGTTGGCCATGCCGCCGCCTTCGCACATGGTCTGCAATCCGTACTGGGCGCCAGTGTCCTGCATGATGTGCAGCAAGGTCGTCGCGAGGCGGGCCCCGGAACCGCCGAGGGGGTGCCCCAGTGCCATGGCGCCGCCGCGGGGGTTTACCTTCTGTGGGTCCGCTCCGGTCTCGCTGAGCCACGCGCCGACCACCGAGGCGAAGGCCTCGTTGATTTCGATCACGCCGATGTCTTCGATGGAAAGGCCCGCCCGTTTGAGCACCTTGGCGGTAGCCGGGATCGGCGCAGTCAGCATCATGATCGGGTCATCCCCTATGACGGAGACGCTGTGGACGCGTGCGATGGGCTTGAGTCCCAGCTCGCGTGCCTTTTCACTGCTCATAAGCATGAGTGCCGCGGAGCCATCGGAAAGCTGGGAGGCGTTACCGGCCGTCACGACACCGCCCTCTTTGAAGGGGTTGGGTAGGCCAGCCAGCTTCTCCACGGTGCTTCCGGGGCGGATGCCCTGGTCCGTGGTCACCGTTCCCGAAGCCGTTTCGATGGGGACGATTTCACGCTCGAAGAGGCCCTTTGCGGTCGCTTCGGCCGCGCGACGATGGGACTCGACGGCCATCTCGTCGAGGTAGGTCCGGCTGAGTCCCCACTTCTCAGCGATCATCTCGGCACTGATGCCCTGGTTTACCAGCTTCGGGTAGCGCTGCTTCATCATCGGGCCAAAAGGGCCGGCCCCGCCCTGGGTATTGGAGAACATCGGGGTTCGCGACATCACTTCGACGCCGCCTGCGATGACGATGTCGGCATGGCCAGCCATGATCTGGGCCGCGGCATTATGGATCGTCTGCTGTGAGGAGCCACATTGGCGGTCCACGGTGGTGCCCGGAACGGATTCCGGCAGCCCCGCGGCGAGGACGGCATTGCGTCCCACATTGAAGGACTGCTCGCCGACCTGGGACACGCAGCCCCAGTGGACATCATCGATCAGGACCGGATCGATGCCCGATTCGTCGACGACAGCGCGCAGCACCTGGGCCGACAGGTCGACCGAATGCATGCCGGAGAATACGCCCTTCTCAGGCCTTCCCAGCCCCACGGCGGAACGTTTGGCTAGAACAACAACTGCGTCCCTGGTACTCATATGGACAGGCCTCCGTCGACGGGGAGAACAACTCCGGTGATGTAGCCCGCCTCGTCCGAGGAGAGGAAAGCGATGGCGGGCGCGATTTCCGACGGTTCGGCGAACCGGCCCAGTGGAATGCCGCTCACGATCTCGGCACGCCGGTCCTCCGGGATGGACTCCACCATGCGGGTTGCGGCATTGGGCGAGATGGCATTGACGGTGATACCGAAACGTGCCAGTTCGCGGGCAGCCGTCCGGGTGAAGCCGATAATGCCGGCCTTCGCGGTCGAATAGTTGGCCTGGCCGGGGTTGCCGTGCAATCCCGAGTACGACGTGACGTTAATGACGCGGCCCCTGCCGGCGGCACGCATGTGCGGCACTACCGCCCGAGTGAACTTGAAGGTACCACCGGCGTGGGTAGCCATCACGGCCTCCCAGTCGGAGTCCTCGAGCTTCCACAGCACCTTGTCGCGCAGGATGCCTGCATTGTTGACCAGCACGTCGATCGACCCGGTTTCCGAAACGACTCGTTCGACGGCTTCATTGACCTGCTCGGTGTTGGTGACATCCGCCTGAATGGTACGGACTCCGGCATCGCGGCCAGCCTCGTCCAGGGCGGCTTTGTCGAAGTCTACGACGTAGACAGTGGCACCCCACTGGCTGAAGGACCGGGCCACTTCGAGGCCGATGCCCCTGGCGGCCCCCGTCACGAGGACTGTCCTGCCGCTGAAGTCGAAAGAAAGGGTGGACATAGTTTCGGTTCTCCTCGGTGCTTCGTCCCAATCGATCGATTGGTTTACCTAGCCCAGAAGACACTATCAACGCTCGTTGTGTCAATCAATCGATTGACATAACATCCCTTGCAGCGTCGCTGATTGGCCATTTGTGATCCCGCCGAGCGAAGCGCGCCGCTTCTCCCAAGCCTCAGCGCTCGATTGACGTTGTCGGGAAGACCCGGCACTTGGCCGTAGCTCGGAAGCAAGGTAGCAGTCACCTTGATTCCGGAAGCAAGACGTCAATTCCTTGTGATTTCGG
The DNA here is from genome assembly GCF_001484605.1 of Pseudarthrobacter sulfonivorans. Taxonomy (NCBI): domain Bacteria; kingdom Bacillati; phylum Actinomycetota; class Actinomycetes; order Micrococcales; family Micrococcaceae; genus Pseudarthrobacter; species Pseudarthrobacter sulfonivorans. Next base: position 219,814 of record NZ_CP013747.1, read on the forward strand.
GAAGAAGTGCATTTCTTTCCACCCTTTTACCCTATTGCAAGGCTTGGAAGTGCTGAAAAGTAGTGATCACGGAAAGAAGCACCGCACCGGGGTAGCTGGCCGGAACTGCAACGAAGCAGCTCCGGCCGGCAGCTAACCACCCGGAGCTCAATCAAGGAGACAACGATGACTGCAGCATTTGAGCCCACCCAGCAGACGCCCGCAGAGCAGGCCGCCGCCTTGGAGCTTGAGTGGGCCGCCAATCCCCGCTGGGAAGGTGTGACCCGTGACTACAAGGCATCGGACGTCGTCAAGCTCCGCGGCCGGGTCTCCGAAGAACACACACTGGCCCGCCGGGGTGCCGAGAAGCTCTGGAAGCAGCTCACCGAAGAGCACAAGACCGGCGGGTACACCAACGCCCTGGGCGCCCTGACCGGCAACCAGGCCGTGCAGCAGGTCAAGGCCGGCCTCCGCGCCATCTACCTCTCCGGCTGGCAGGTGGCCGCCGACGCCAACAATTCCGGCCACACCTACCCGGACCAGTCGCTGTACCCGGCCAACTCGGTTCCGACCGTGGTTCGCCGCATCAACAACGCCCTCCTCCGTGCAGACCAGATCGAATTCTCCGAAGGCATCCAGACCGTTGAGGACTGGATGGTCCCGATCGTTGCCGACGCCGAGGCCGGCTTCGGCGGCCCGCTGAACGCCTACGAGCTCATGAAATCCATGATCCAGGCCGGCGCGTCGGGTGTGCACTGGGAAGACCAGCTCGCCTCGGAGAAGAAGTGCGGCCACCTCGGCGGCAAGGTCCTGATCCCCACCCAGCAGCACGTCCGGACCCTGAACGCGGCCCGCCTCGCGGCCGACGTCGCCGGCACCCCCTCGGTGGTCATCGCCCGCACCGACGCCGAGGCAGCGACCCTGATCACCTCCGACGTCGATCCCCGTGACCAGGAATTCGTCACCGGTGAGCGGACCCCGGAGGGCTTCTACAAGGTCCGCAACGGCATCGAACCCTGCATCGCCCGTGCCAAGGCCTACGCCCCGTATTCCGACCTCATCTGGATGGAGACGGGCACCCCGGACCTGGAGCTGGCACGCAAGTTCGCCGAGGCCGTCAAGGCTGACTTCCCGGACCAGATGCTCTCCTACAACTGCTCGCCGTCGTTCAACTGGCGCAAGCACCTGGACGACGCCACGATCGCGAAGTTCCAGCGTGAACTCGGCGCCATGGGCTTCACGTTCCAGTTCATCACCCTGGCCGGCTTCCACGCCCTGAACTACTCGATGTTCGATCTCGCCCACGGTTACGCCCGTGAAGGCATGAGCGCCTACGTCGAGTTGCAGGAGAAGGAATTCGCCTCCGAGTCCCGCGGCTACACCGCGACCAAGCACCAGCGCGAAGTCGGCACCGGCTACTTCGACGACATCGCCACCGCGCTCAACCCGAACGCGTCAACCCTGGCACTGGTGGGATCCACCGAAGAAGGCCAGTTCCACTAAATTTCCCCAAGTGAGTAGCAGTAAGTGTCGTTTTGGAGGCTCGAAACGACACTTACTGCTACCCAGTTTGGGCACAGCACCAGGAGATTTGAAATGAACACCTTCACTGACAACTTCACTATCAACGGGATCACTTTGACTGCGCAGCCCATTTTGCGGCAGGACGAGGTTCTTACTCCGGATGCTTTGGAGTTTGTCGCCAAGCTGCACCGGGCCACGGCCGAGCGGCGGCAGGAGCTGCTGCAGGCACGCCGGACCCGCCGGGCTGAGATCGCCGCCGGCCAGGACCCCAGGTTCCTCCGCGAAACCGAGGACATCCGCAACGACCCGTCCTGGCGCGTCGCTCCCCCGGCCCCGGGCCTGGAGGACCGCCGGGTGGAAATCACTGGTCCGGTGGATAAGAAAATGACCATCAACGCGCTGAACTCCGGCGCGAAGGTGTGGCTCGCTGACATGGAGGACTCCTCCACCCCCACGTGGCGGAACGTTATCAAGGGCCAGCTGAACCTCACCGACGCGCTCGAACGCCGCATCGACTTCACGAGCCCAGAGGGCAAGGAATACAAGCTCCGCCCGGCCGGGGAACTGCCCACCATCGTGGTCCGCCCCCGCGGCTGGCACCTGCCCGAGAAGCACATGATCATCGACGGCGCCCCCGTGGCCGGCGGCATCGTGGACTTCGGCCTGTACTTCTTCCACAACGCCCGCCGCCTCCTGGCCCAGGGCAAGGGCCCGTACTTCTACCTGCCCAAGATCGAGAACCACCTCGAAGCACGGCTGTGGAATGACATCTTCATCCTCGCCCAGGACCTGCTCGGCATCCCGCAGGGCACCATCCGGGCCACCGTGCTGATCGAGACCATCACCGCCGCGTTCGAAATGGAGGAAATCCTCTACGAACTGCGTGATCACGCCTCGGGCCTGAACGCCGGCCGCTGGGACTACATCTTCTCCCTGATCAAGAACTTCCGCACCCGCGGCCCCCGCTTCGTCCTGCCCGACCGCGCCCAGGTGACCATGACCCAACCCTTCATGCGCGCCTACACCGAACAGCTCGTCCGTGCCTGCCACAAGCGCGGCGCCATGGCCATCGGCGGCCCTGCCGCATTCGTACCCAGCAGGAGAGACTCAGCAGTAAATGCTGAAGCTTTGTTGAAGACCCGTGCCGACAAACTCCGCGAGGCCAACGACGGTTTCGACGGCTCCTGGGTTGCCCACCCGGACCTGGTGCCGGTCTGCCGCGAAGTGTTCGACTCCATCCTGGGCGAGCGTCCCAACCAGCTTGACCGCAGCCGCAAGGACGTTACCCCGGACGACCGTGCCCTCATCGACGTGGCCGCCACCGAAGGCACCATCACCGAAAAGGGCATCCGGAACAACATCGAAGTGGGCATCCGCTACCTCGAATCCTGGCTTCGCGGCAACGGCGCCGTGACCATCCACAACCTCATGGAAGACGCCGCCACCGCGGAAATCTCCCGCTCACAGCTCTGGCAGTGGATGTTCGCGTCCGCCATCACCGACCAAGGCGAAATCATCACCCACCACTGGATCGAGGAACTGCTCGACGAAGAGTTCGCACGCCTGGAACGCTTCGACGGCGACCGCTTCGAAGACTCCCGCGACATCTTCGAGGAAGTCACCCTCGGCCAGGACTTCCCCTCCTTCCTGACCCTCCCCGCCTACGCCCGCTACCTCACCGAAGCCCGCGAAAAGGCAACAGCGGAAGAGCTTGCCAGGGCGTAGTACAAGCGTTAGTCAGATCCCAGCTATCCATCGCAACAGGAACCCCGAAGGTCGGGTGCATGGGCTGACTACGGTACAAGTGCTGACTAGTAACCAACAGCACCCGCTGATGCTCCGCGTACCGCTCGCTAAGAGCGGTACGCGGAGCATCAGGTCCACGACAGACCCAAGCAGTCCAGAGCATCCCCCACACCCTCCAGAATTGACTCAACAGTCGTGACAGCCTGACAGGTTTCTTTAGAGAATTCAGGCGTCGCCAGTTCTGTCTGTCAGACCGCCTGGCAAAGTGCTCCCGTACCCGGGAGCAAAATCAGGCTCAACCCATTCCAGGACGAAAGCAACGGCATGAATTCTGAACCCGCACACTCCATCTCACTGAAGATATGGGACCGCTCGGAGGTAGACACGGCGCTCGAGGCAGCGGTCGGGGAATTCGCAATCACGGGAGGCGTTCCCAGGGAAAGCGTCCTAGTAACGCGGATCGGTCCTAATACCTACACAGCCAGCCTCCGTCCGGAGCGTCGGCCATGAGTAAATCCGGATTCCCAAAACAACACGTGCTCCCAGGCCAGGCTGTTCCCCCCTGGACCAAGCAGGAACGTCCTTGGTTATGCCCAATGGGGTCTTGAGAATAATGCTCCAGATGGGCTTGGCGCCCCGCTGGAAGGCCAAATCATGATGAAAAGAATCAGAGCATCCGCTCCCCTCAGCAGCGATGACTGGACATCACTTGTCATTGGCGAGCGAGTAGTCCTAGAGCGGAAAAGCCGATTTCCAAGCACTGGCTTTATCGACGACATCAACGAAGACGCAACCATTTTCTGGATCTACCTAGACCAGCGTTTCGAGAGGATCCTCATCCACGACGGTGACGGGTCGGTTATTCGACGTGTCCTACACACCTAGTTCCGATGCAGATACCCCGCCTTGTCGACTAGTCATGACGGCCAGTTAGTACATTCTGCAGGCTACGTGATGGTGGAGTGGAAGCAGGGATTTGCTCCTGCCCGCATCCCGCCTGCGTTCCGGCCGGCCCGGATCACCCCTGAATGGTCCAAAGCTGTTGGACCCCACTCACCCAGGTCGCATCCCCCGGCCCGGCCGTTGAGGACCCCCCGGCAACCCAAGGATTCACCGGTACCGTGGCAGCAGCAGTGCGGCGTTGGAGGATCACGGGCTGCGATGGATGCCGTATCTGGGCGCCGTGCTTGCCGCCCATCCAGGGCACTGTTTCGAGCAACGATGCTGGGGCGCGGAGGCGAACATGATGGCGACATCGGCATCGCCGCTCCTTTACCGAACTAACTGAACGTTTCCAAGCTGGCGCTCCTACTCGTACGGTGCCCCTGCCCGGGCAGTTAGGCTGCTAGACCCGTCTATGCAGCTTCAACAGCTCAAGTTCGAACTTTGAGAGGAAGCGAAAGAAAAGGCACCCTGGCCCCGAGTTCCGCGTCAAAGACAAAGCCGATTTGGACGAGAACCTGGATGCCGCGGTAGAGGCAGCTCTCAGCGACTCCTACTTCGACGGAACCTGAGAGTTCTCGTGACCGCCACGATTTTGGCCATTTTCCGTGGCATTGCCAGCTGACGTTCCTCTCGGACTTATACAGGAGCGCGGCTTTGCCCGCCGAACTGACTCCCGGATTCAAGTACGGCGGGAGGCCCCGTCAGGCCCTGAGCCTCTGGCTCACAACAGTGTTCGGCAGCAGCCGAGTCCGTAGACGCCTGATGGACGGACACCGGCGGGAAGACCACCGACCAAAAATTACGGAGGAGTGTTGACCTTCGGACATTCTGGGCGCTCCATTGATACATCCGGAAATGGTCCGGATCACAGTCGCCCTTCTAGTCCTACATCCCAAGGAGCGCCATGCATCCTACCGACATAGACCCGAAGTCGACTGAGATCCTGCCAGTGGCCTTCCATCCCGTCCTGTGGGTCGCTGCGGCGGGTGTTTTCGCCATCATCATCCTGCAATCGGTCATCTACCTCCGGGCCATCCGCAAAGCCGGCGCGTCGGCCGACCTGTCCGAGGGGCAGGTGAGGCGAGCCGTCCGTGCAGGCGCCGTAGCGGCCATCGGGCCGTCGCTCGCCGTCGCGCTCGTGGCGATCTCCCTCCTGCCGCTGTTCGCCACCCCGGCCGTCCTGACGCGCATCGGGCTGGTGGGCTCCGCTGCGTTCGACGTCGCGGCCGCGGGCCTCGCCGCAGGCACCCAGGGCGCCCAGCTCGGCGGGCCCACCTACACGCAGAAGGTCTTCGCTATCGGGTTCGCCGCGATGACGCTCGGTGGACTGGTGTGGATGATCACGGCGCTCGTCCTCACCCCGATCTTGTCCAAGGGCGACCAGGCGTTGCGCAAGGTCAATCCGGCGGTCATGACCGTCGTGCCCGTCGCGGCCCTGCTCGCGGCGTTCTTCACGCTCGCCTTCACCGAGACCACGAAGTCGCCGGTCCACCTGATTACCCTGATCGTCTCTGCCGCCACGATGAGCCTGTGCCTGCTCGGGGCCAAATACCTAAAGAAGTCCTGGCTGCACGAGTGGGGGCTCGGGATCGCGATCCTCGTGGCCCTCGCCGTCGCCTACCTCATGACTGCCAAGTGAGAGGGCCCAAGGAGACTGCCAGGTCCTCGCAGACCAGCAAAGCGCCCCTCACCGGGCTCGCCCAATTCGACCGCACCACGTCCGTCTGGGGCCCTGTCACCCTGGCTCTAGGCTTCCTCGTCTCCCTCGCGGCGGCCCTCTTCGCCGCCTTCGGTACCGGGCTCGGGATCACCGCCACGGAGCTTTGGGGCGCCGTCGGCATCGTCATCGCGACGTTCGGCATCATCGCGGTCGTCGAGCCGATCGCGTACTATCCCATCCTCGGGCGCTCCGCGATGTACCAGGCGTTCATGATCGGCAATATCGCGAACAAGCTGCTCCCGGCGGCCCTCATCGCCCAGACCGACCTGGGCGAGAAACCAGGCACCCGCCGCGCGGAGCTCATAGCAGGCGCCGCCATCGTCGGCGCCGTGTTCATCCATCTCATCACGCTCGTGGTCCTCGTGGGCATACTCGGCACGTTGCTCGTGGGGAGCCTCCCGCCGGACCTCATCGCCGTCGCGAGGCTTTACATCCTCCCGGCAGTGTTCGGCGCCGTGACAGTCCAGGCCATCGTCACTATGAAGAACGTGCGTATCACGGTGATCGCGACCGTCGTCGCCGCGGCCCTCGTGTTCCTCGTCGTCCCGCTCGTCCCGGCCCTGGCGAACTTTGCCACTGCGATGGCTGTCATCATCTCGATTGTCGTCGCGTGGATCGTCCGGAAGCGCACCGATGGTCCGCCCGCAGCACCCTCATCCGCCGGTCACTGACTCCCCGCAGAAGATCCACGAAAGGTCTCCCATGACACAGGCTGCCGCCAGCGTCACCCTCGCGCCCGGAATCAAGGTCTCCCCGGACTTCGTCACCGAGCACATCGAGATGTACAAGGCGTTCCACCGGGACCCGGAGCTCTCGTCCCACGAGCACAGGACCGCCGCGGCCATCGAGGCGCGTCTCGACGAGCTCGGCATCGAACACTTCCACAGCGGCGGGACCGGCGTCGTCGGCCTCCTGCGCAACGGTGAGGGGCCGGTCATCGCCCCCCGCGCCGACACCGACGGCCTGCCGATCGCCGAGGAGACAGGGCTTGACTACGCGAGCACCACGACGGGGACGCTCCCGGATGGCAGCACCGCCCCGACCATGCATGGCTGTGGCCACGACACCCACATCACCAACGCACTCGCCGTCGCCGCGTACCTGACGGCGAACCGCGAGGCCTGGTCCGGAACGGTCGTCTTCCTCTTCCAGCCCGCAGAGGAGACCGCGGCCGGGGCTAAAGCCATGGTCGACGACGGGCTGTGGGACCGCGCTCCGCGCCCGGAGGTTGTGTTGGCCCAGCACGTCATGCCCCAGCCGTCCGGCACTTTCACGCTCCGCCCGGGGCACATGGCGAGCCTCGCCGACTCGTGGCGCATCACGGTGCGTGGACGCCAAGCGCACGGCTCGCAGCCGGAAAAGTCGATCGATCCGATCGTCGCGGCCTCGGCGATAGTCCTGCGCCTGCAGACCATCGTCTCGCGCGAGCTCCCGCCCACGACAGCGGCCGTAGTCACGGTGGGGACGTTCCACGCGGGCCTGAAGGAAAACATCATCCCGGAGACCGCCGAGTTGAGCCTCAACATCCGTACGCCGGACGAGGAGACCCGCACAAAAGTCCTCGAAGCGGTCCGTCGGATCGTCAACGCCGAGGCCGCCGCGTCCGGAATCGGTGAGCCGGACATTGTAGAAATCTCCCGCTTCCCTCGCCTCTTCAACGACGCCGAGCACACAGAGCGAGTGGCGGCTGCGTTCCGCGAGGCCTTCGGCGAGGAGTCGATCATCAACGCGCCGCTCGGCATGGGCTCGGAGGACGCCGGCTGGCTCGGCGACGCGATAGGCGCTCCCGTGGTCTTCTGGGCCTTCGGCGGGTTCCTGGCAGCAGAGTTCGAGGACGGGAAGGCTCCCGCGGGCAACCACCACCCGGCCTTCGCTCCGGACCCCGAGGCCGCCCTCGTGCACGGCACGGCGGCCGCGCTCAGCGCGGTGCTCTCCTATGTGGGCCGCTGACGAGCCAGCCACCTGCCGGAATCGAAGCCGGAGGGAACCTCGGCGCAGTCCTGATGATCGTCGAGAAAGCACCCAAGGAAAAGTGCGGCTTCTGCGGAAGCCTGAACAACGTCGGCCCCGTCGTCGGGTTCCTCGCCTCAACAGGGGTCTTCATTCTCGTCTCGTCCCTGATGTCCCAGGAGCAGCTGCCCGCCTGGGGGTGGCGGGTACCGTTCCTTCTGAGCATCCTGCTCGTCGGAATCGGCCTCTACATCCGACTCCAGCTGGAAGAATCCCCGGTCTTCGAGGACGTCGCCGAGAAGCAGAAAGCAGTTCGTCTGCCCATAGCCGTCGCCCTCAAGAACTACTGGAAAGAGATGATCCTCGCAACGGAATCAGTAGTTCTCTTCTTCGGAATCTTCTACGTATTTTCAGTCTTTTCACTCAGCTACAGCACCCAGCAGCTGGGCATGGACCGAAACACCGTCCTGTACTCCGTCATGATTGCCATGGTCGTCAACAGCATCACCATCCCGATCTTCTCCAAGCTCTCTGACAAAGTCGGACGGAAGAAAATCATGATGAGGCAACGAAGATGGGTGCTAGCGACTACATACGGCCGGCGGTAAGGTCCGCGTCACCCTCGAAATCCGCACCGCCTGGGTCCTGCACAGGTGTCGAGGACATGGGCTCCTCAGCGGCCGTCCTCAAAGAGCGCCACACGCCTACCCCGGCCGCGACCATGGCCACCAGCCCGGCAATCAACCACCACTTCCGGGACGCCGGCAGTCCAGCCTGAACCGGGCCGCGATTCGTGACCTCGGCCGCGGCTTTGGGTGCAACCCGTTTCAAACGTTTCCTGGAACCGCGGAGAAAATCAGAGCGTCTTTGGGAAGCCACGCGTCGTCAAAGATCAGTAGGCAGCGGGCATCGCCCAAGGCTTCGTGGACTAGCGAGGCCAGGAAGCTACCGTCTTCGTCGCTTTGTGCCTGGGCCACTTTGAAGAAGCTGCCCTCAAATTCCCTGGCCTCCTGGATTCATTCGACCCCGAACACGCCGGAATGCACACCTCACAGACCGTCGACATCGGCATCGTGCTTGAAGGCACCGTTGAGCTTGAGCTGGATGACGGTGCAACGACGTCCCTCGTAAGGGGTCAGTGATCATCCAGAACGGCACCAAACACAAGTGGAGAATCAATCGTCACAACGTGCCTGGGTGGTCTTCGTGCTCCTCGGTGCCGAGCTGGCGAACAGCCAGAAAGTCGGAGGAAAGGACGTGCGTGCAGTCCGCATAAACTCATGGAAGTCGGAACCCGTGGTGTCGATGTCCCGGATCCTGAGCCCGGTCCCGGTGAAGTCGTCATCAAGGTGGGCGGCGCCGGTTGTGCCACACCGATCTGCACTTCATGCACAACTTTGAGACCGGCTCGGTCCCCTTCGAGCCGCCGTTCACCCTTGGCCACGAGAACGCTGTCTGGGTGCACAAGCTCGGCGCTGGAGTTCAAGGGTGGGACGTCGGTCAGCCCGTCGCGGTCTCGGGCCCGTGGGGTTGCGGCAGATGCAGTCGTTGCCGGCGGAGCGAGAAGAATCTCCCCAAAACATGGCCTCGCTGGTTGCTCTAGGTGCAGGGTCGCGGCGCGACGGAGAGATGGCCGAATAACTCCATGTACCGTCCGAGCCTCTCCTACCGCCCGGGCATCCCCGATCAAATGGCGAACGAGGGGCCCTTCCCCAGGAGTGAAACGGTCAGCCTGCGTAGGGGTCGGCGATGCCGATGTATTGGGTGGTCGTGTACTCGGCGATGCCCTCGGACCCGCCTTCGCGGCCGAGGCCTGACTGCTTGACTCCGCCGAACGGCGCCGCGGCGTTGGAGATCACGCCGGCGTTGAACCCGACCATGCCGAACTCGATCTGCTCGGCCACCCGCAAGAGCCGGTTGAAGTCACGGCTGTAGATATAGGACGCGAGGCCGTATTCGCTTGCGTTGGCCAGCCGGATCGCGTCCTCTTCAGTGCTGAAAGTGGTGACCGGGGCGACGGGGCCGAAGATCTCCTGGCGGAGGATCGCGGCGTCGTTCGGCACATTCCCGAGCACGGTGGGCGGATAGAAGTAGCCCGGACCGTCAAGAGGTGAACCGCCGGTGACGGCGGTTGCTCCGGCCTCGACGGCGGCGCTCACCAGCGCGTGCACGTCATCCCGGGCACCGGCATCGATCAGCGGGCCTACCTGGGTGCCGGGTTCAGTGCCGCGGCCGGTGGCCAGGGAGCCCATAGCAGCCGCGAACCTCCGGGTGAATTCCGCCGCGACGGATTCCTGGACGAGGAAGCGGTTGGCGGCGGTGCAGGCCTCGCCCATGTTCCGCATTTTGGCGGCCATGGCACCTTCGACGGCTTTGTCCAGGTCGGCGTCCTCGAACACGATGAACGGCGCGTTGCCGCCAAGTTCCATCGAAGTGCGCAGCACGTTCTGCGCCGCGTCGGCGATGAGTCGCTTGCCCACCGGGGTGGAGCCGGTGAAGGAGACCTTCCGCAGCCGGGAATCTTTCATCAGCGGCCCGGAAATTCCGGAAGCCGACGAGGAGGACACCACGTTCAGGACCCCGGCTGGCAGGCCGGCGTCGAGCATCGTTTGGGCGAAGTACTGGGCGGTAAGCGGGGTGAGTTTGGCGGGTTTGAGGACCATGGTGCAGCCGGCGGCGATTGCGGGTGCTACTTTGCGGGTGGCCATGGCCAGGGGGAAGTTCCACGGCGTGATCAGCAGGCAGGGTCCGACGGGTTTGTGCTGGACGAGGATCTTGTTTTTGCCCTCGGGGGTGGTGAGGTAGCGGCCGTAGTCGCGGACTGTTTCTTCGGAGAACCAGCGCAGGAACTCTGCTCCGTAGGTGACTTCGCCGCGGGCTTCGGCCAGCGGTTTGCCCATTTCCAGGGTCATCAGCAACGCGAAGTCCTCGGCGCGTTCGGTGACCAGTTCAAAGGCCCGGCGCAGGATTTCGGCACGTTCCCGCGGTGCCGTGCGTGCCCAGGAGGCCTGGACTTTGTCCGCGGCGTCGAGGGCGGCGACGGCGTCTTCGCTCGTGGCCGAGGCCAGGGTGGCGAGCACCTCCCCCGTGGCGGGATCGTGGACGTCAAACGTGCCGCCGTCGGACGCCTCCACCCACTGCCCGCCGATCAGCAGGCCGGTGGGGAGGGAGGCGAGCAACGCTGCTTCACTCTCGGCAGAAACCAGGGTGCGTAAGACCGGGGTGAGCTGTGCTGATGAAACATTCAATGAGGAGAGTCCTTAGAAGTTGTCAGTAGCTGGCGGGTGTGCCGCTGTCGGACGGATTGATGTATTGAGCGGGCATCGGAGCCGCGGGCCAGGAGAGTGACGGTGGCCACGACCAGGATGAACTTAGCGGCTTTGTTCCAGTAGTGGCAGACGCTGTCGGGATTGACGGCGTCTGACCCGGCGGGCGTGCCTGCGCCTTTCGGGTTGTCAGGCAGAATGCGACGGCGGCGCGCACCTGAGGTGCTCCTGCTCGCCCAAAAGGCCCATGGAGCCGGCGCGGTCGAACGGGCCTACGAAGATGGCGTCCACGCCGTCCACGTAAATTCAACCTGGACGGTGATCCTGAATTCCGTGGACGTCGCCGTGGCGCAGTAGAATCCGGCCGCTACCGGAACGGATGAAGAGGCAAGCCCGGATATGGCCACTGAGCTGTGAGTACGTTTCCCTCATCTGCGTCGGTGATGATGAGCTGGCCGGCCGTCGAGATTGCCACGTTCGTGTACTTAGTAGCGGCGCCCGGATTGATCACCTCGACCAGGGATCCGTTGGAGTCGTATACCTGCAGGTCCCCGGGCTGCGTGCCGGTGATGCAGCAAACCACGAGGTGGCCGTGAGCGTCCCACGCAAATCCGTCCGGACGACCGTGATCGAGCTGAATGAAGGTCTCAGGTGTCCCTAACTTCCCGTCATTTCCGAGTGGGAATCGCACTATTTGGCCTTCGCCTGATCGGGCCACGTAGACGGCGTCGTCCTCGATTCCGAAACCGATTCCGTTCGGGTACCAACCGACGGAGGTGAGTAGCTCGGAATCCCCGGTTTCGGCATCGATCCTCCAGAGCCGACCGTCGTCGCGTGATGGTTGGCGACTCGGATCGGTCAGATAGATGAGTCCGTCCGGGCCGAAGCAGAGGTCGTTTGGGTAAATCGGGTCAGCGCTCACCGAGCGAACGAGTCCTCTCGGTGAAATGGCCTGAAGACCGCCGGTGATGCCAGGCCAGCGAGTGACCAACGCACCTCCAGGGCCGGGAGCAGTGGGTCGCCATCCTCCGTTCTGCGCAACGTAGATGTCACCGCCCGACCCTTCAGCCGCCCCGTTCGGGCCACCTCCAGTTGCTCCCAGCACAGTCTTGACACCATTTACTATCTGGTAGACGTACCCCTGATCAATCGATGTGACGACGATCCGTCCGTCTTGAGCAAACACAGGCCCTTCAGCAAACCCGATGTCCGTTGTTAACACGTCAAACTGCATTTTCATATCCTCACGCATCATCGACCAAGGCGATCAAAAGCGGAGCCGTCACTTAAGGAAGTCTTTGATCCCTGTCAGTGCGGCCTTGGTTTCCTCTGGTGACATCCACTCGGTCCCGTTGCCGAGGCTCTTACGAAGTTCTTCATTCGAAGTGCAGCTTTCGACCGCGTCCGACAGTGCACTCACGGCGGCAGAGGGCAGACCAGCGGGCGCCGCGAAGAGGGAGAAGTTGCTAGGCGCAGGCAGTAGCCCCTCGGCGAAACCAGCTTCTTTGAAAGTGGGGATGTTCGGCCAGTAGGAAACCCGCTCGTCAGAGTGAATTCCAAGACCACGCAGTTCTCCGGAGGCTATCCAACCCTCTGTCTCCTTTCCGGGGTACATGATGGCCGCGTCGTAATCACCGACGTCCAGGCCACGTTTCTGCTCACCGATTGCTGGCTGGACGAGAGTCTGAACGTTCAGTCCCTGCGCGCGCCATGCATTCACGATAAGCCCGCTTCCGGCTTGTTCGCCCGGCACAGCGACTACGACGGGTTCCTTGCTAGACAGGAGATCATTCAGCGTCTTGTATGGACTGTCGGCGGGCACCATCAAAGTCTCCGGCACTACCTTGACCGTCCCGAGCATGTCGAAATCTTCCAGTGAGTATCCGGCTGAGGCAGAAAAATGCGGTGCCAGAACCAGCGGGGAGGTACCGGAATAGGTGATCGTGTACCCGTCGGCGTTCGCTTTCAGCACCTGAGCCATGCCCAGAGCCCCCGAGGCCCCCTCCTTGTTTTCTACGACCAACGGCTGTCCGAGCCCGTCCTCCATGCACGAAGCGAACACCCGAGCCGAGACGTCCGATCCAGAGCCGGGCGCGAACGGAACGATCACGGTGATCTTTTTGGTGGGGAAGGAACCGCCAGATGTAGCTGGAGCTGAGCAACCCGTGACCGTAAAAGCACCTACAGCGATGACACCCAGCGCCAATGCTGGCAAAAATGGCTTTTTCCTCATTGAAATCTCCTGTGAGCAACGGGCTCCGTCTTACCCGCGGGCGTGACTTGGGGCTTCCCCCGCCTCAAGCTCGAATGGAGCGGTTTGAACTTGTCCCTGAGCTTTTGATAGCCACACCCCAAATGGAGTGTTCTATCAGTAAGACACAATAAGTAGAGCGGCGCAAGGAAAGAATCTTCGCTACTGCCTCAGGCTCAAGGCCGGACAGTCGGCCGGCTTTGCGTCAAGCAGCAGCTCCGCCCTACGGCCCTGTGACGACGGCGCGACCCTGAGGGGCGCAGGTGGCAGCCGGAATCTGGCCTAGTCCGAATTAAGACTTGTGCCAATCCAGTCCAAGCTGCTTTACTGATAGAACACTCCAATCGGAGGAAGCTATCAGTGACGATAAAAGGATGTGTACGGATGCAGGCACTGCCACGAGAATCCCGCGCGGCAGTTGTTGTCGAGTTTGGACGGCCGATGGAGATCCTAGCCGTTGAAATTCCTCGCGAATTAGAACCGGGCGCCATACTCACCCGAAATCTGGTGGCGACAGTCTGCGCCACAGATGTTCATATTGCCGGCGGATCTACACCGGCCGCCTTCCCAAATGACCCGCCGTTCATCCTTGGCCACGAAGTAGTAGGCAGGGTCGAATTCGCGAACGCTGTTGAAACCGACGCAATTGGCCAGCCGTTGCGAATCGGTGACCGCATCGTCTGGACGCACGGACACTGTGGCCGTTGTCGTTATTGCGTGGTGGAACGCAAACCTTCCCTCTGCATCAACCGTCGGCCGTCAATGGGAGGGTCAATCGACAAATTCCCCTACCTTGCGGGCGGCTTCGCGGAGTACGGGTACGTCTACCCAACCGGCGGCGCGGTTCGGGTCCCCGACGGCATCACCGACGCTGTCGCATCCGCCGCTTCGTGCGGCCTGCAGACGGTAGTACACGCGTTTGAGAGTTCTCCGCCAGTTAACGAGGCCACGGTCGTAATCATTCAGGGGGCAGGGCCGCTCGGTCTCTTCTCAGTTGCCCGCTACGTGGCGGCAGGCGCAAGAGTCATTCTGATTGGCGGGCCTGCTCAACGCCTCGAGCTCGCCAAAGCCTGGGGCGCAACCGACGTGGTGAATATCGAGGAGGTGCCTAGCGCTTCAGACCGAATCAAACTAATCAAGGACCTCACTCACGGTCGTGGCGGAAACATCGTCGTGCAGGCGTCCGGAATGTCGGCGGCATTCACGGAAGGCGTCGAGATGATCGCGAACGGCGGCTACTACCTCATCATCGGACAGGGCCACGACGCCCCAGTAATATTCGACCCCTCAGTCTTGACCTCGCGAAATATTTCGATTGGCGGAGTCAGGGCCGCCGGCGCTGAGCACACGTGGCGTGCGATGGAATTCCTCAACCGCCACAAGTCCACTTTCAACTGGGACAGCATGATTACGAGCTTTCAGAGCCTCGACCACATCAATGAGGCTTTCGACAGAATGCGTTCTTGGGAGGAGATCAAGCCAGCCATCCAACTCCTTCAAACCGGGTGATCCTGCCCCGTACAGGACGGCTTGCGAGGCGGAAGCTCTCGGATCCTGGGCCGACTCACACCGGCCATCACAATCAATGACCACCAATCTAACGACACCACGACCACGACCGACAGAGGGAAGCCCCCAAATGACACTCATCACCACGTCCTCCACCGGCGCGCAAGGAGTCGGCAAAGCTGTCGCCGCCTTCGATCGGCCCATCGTTTTCGGGATGCCTGGCGGACATACTATCCAGATCTTTGACGCCTTGTACGACCACCAAGACTCCGTTGAGTGCGTGCTCGTGCGCGAAGAGTCGATCGCGACAGTCATGGCAGAGTCCTATGGTCGACTCACCGGCCGAACTGCCGTCGTGATGGCGCAGGGCGCGTGGGTCCTAGGCGCTGGCGGCAGAGGCATCATGGAGGCCCACCTTGGTGCGTCGCCCATGGTCATCCTTATCGACGCGACGGAGGGGGGCACCTATTCCCACCACGGCCCGTATCAGTCAGGGTTTGGCGGCTACGGAGCCTACGACCTGCCTGCCGCTATGTCTGCCATTACCAAGCGAACTTTCGTGGCAACCGACCCCGTCCAAGCAGTACAGATGACACAACTCGCCGCCAAACACGCGCTTGAAGGTGAGCCCGGACCCGTTGCTGTGATTTTCCACAGCCGAGCCCTCTTGAACAAGTTCTCAGCGGAAGATCTCCCCCGGCTGTTTTTCGATGGCGACTACAGTTCACCGATCGCAACTACGCCGGAATCGGCGATTTCAGCCGCTGCAGCTGCTATCCGTGACTCCGAGCGCCCGATCATCATCGCCGGCAATGGTGCACGCGGTGCGGCATCCAAGTCGGCCCTGCTCACCTTCGCGGAGGCACACGATATTCCCGTCGCCACCACGCAGGGCGGCAAGAGCACTTTCCCCGAAGACCACCCGCTTGCCGCCGGGGTGATCGGATCGTACGGCCACAACACCGCCAACACGCTCGTCGGCGAATCCGACTTGATCATCGCAGTCGGCACAAAGCTCGGGTCCACAGACACAATCGATGAGAATCCGTCGCTCGTGTCCGCCGCCAGGCAAACGATCGTTCAGATTGACGTAGAGGCCCTGAACATTGGCTGGACCCGGCCCGTCGCACATGGGCTGTTGGGGCTCGTGACCGACGTGCTGCCACGCCTTGACTCGGCGCTCGCCGACCTCTCTGCTGCGGGGCGGTCGCGCGTTGCAACAGTGCGGGAGACGACCGATTACTTCCCAGAACTGAATGACTCCATTCCGGAGGACTGGACCGTCAACCCGCGGCGCCTCTCGCGGATTCTCAGCGAACAGCTTCCCGCCAACGCGATCGTGACGTGCGACGCTGGCGAAAACCGCATCTTCATCTTGCACGATTTTCAAACGCGCGATGGCGGCATCATGTTGCAACCCAACGGCGGTGGCGGCATGGGCTACGCGGTTCCGGCAGCTCTTGCGGCCACGTACTCAAACCCGAAGCAGTTGGCAGTAGCGGTGACAGGCGACGGCGGTTACGCCATGAGCCTGCACGGATTAATGACGGCCGTCGAGAACAAGCGGAAGATGCTTGTCGTGGTGATGGACAATCAATCCCTGGGGTGGATTAAGCACGGTCAGGGGGCGAGGCCCTTCCTTGTAGACTTTGCCCCGTTCGACCTTGGGGGAATTGCCGCAGCCATCGGGTGCACCGCGATAACGGCTACGTCGGAACAGGAACTGATTGCTGGCATCGCCAAAGCTCGAGAGATGACAGGTACGACGGTCTTGATCGTGAAGACAGGTCTCTCGGAGTCATTCCTCACCATCAAGACCGATATGGCTGCTGGTAGCCACGAAGAGGTAGCCAGCCACGACAGCTGATCCGAGTTAAGTTAGTCCTTCCCAAACAACCCCCGGGGATGTCAGGACGGATGCATTAGATTCCGTTGAGGACCTGGGTTGGGTCCTGTGGGTCTTCCTGGCACCTTCGGAGGTTGTTTGTTATGTCTGTTCAGGTTGCGGTGACTGCAGGACCGAGCGGCTGGTGGAGGCCGCCCCGGGACGCGCAGACCACCGCCGAGGCTACGGTCGGGCGGCAGGTTCTGGTCGCCGACCTGTCGCCGCTGACGGAGATGCCCGCGCAGATCGCCACCGCCGAGGCCGAATTTGCCCGGTTTCTGCCGCTGAGCCCGTTCGCGACGCTCACCACGACCCCGGGCTGGGGCGTGGTCCGCGTCGGCAACTATGTAGGGGCCTGGGGTGACCCGAACCACTGGCCCGAGCCGGCACAGATCTACCGGGCATCGGGGTTGTCTCCGGCCCAGTGTGTGTCGGCATGAATACGCCGCGACGGTTCCATAAGCAGAAAGGGAAGCGTGGCGCTGCGCCAGGCCCTGATCGATCTCTGCATGGGACTGTGGTTCAACGACCCGCCCAGCCGGGCCTACGCAGCTCCGCTCAAGGCGCGGCAAGAAGGGCGGGGTGATCGCTGCGCGATGTCCCACCGCGCCACCCGTACCGCCTCTGCCATGGTCCGGGACCAGGCCACCTACGACCCTGCCCACCGGAGTGAGCACAAGTCCGGCTTTGCCGGGCGCTCCGGCCGGTCCCCGCCGCCGGCGCAAGAATCCTGTCGACGTGGAGCGCCCGCAGCGCCGCGAGGACGAACGACGTGGACAGCGACTAGCCGCGGCACACAATTCGGTCCAGTCCGGGAAACCGCCGCCGGCTGCCGCCGGTTCAAAGGAGGTGCCCCGTAAGCCCTCTTCGCAACTCTGACCGGCGATGAGACGCTGGAACCGACGAAGGGCCGGACCAGACGCCGAAACAGCTATGGCGGACGCTCAGGCGTTACGCCGCGTCTAGCATGGCGCCCGGCTCTTGGCTCCCGGCCGCAGCCCGAACGACTCCTGATGATCCGGGTAAATTATCCGAGGTCGATAAGTCAGCGTGGGCGCCCTAACCGAAACCGTGCCCCCGGTCCAGCCAACAAACCGCCAGCCTCCACACGCCTCCGCTTACACAGGGCGTCCACCACCCCCGCCATGGACACACTTGACACACGACCTGTAGCCAGCTTGGAGTCCGCTGAATTACAAGCCGGGGCGCTAGCCGGCTCCCAGTTGCCATAAATCTCCGGAGCCCGAGGTTAAGGAGTCCACGCAGGTTCAGTTCGAGATCCACGGGTGCAGCCAGTCAATGTTCAGCTTCCGTACCCGCGACGAGTTGGGTGCAGCGAGTCCAAAGCGGGCAGCCGGTGCAGGCGGCACCGAACGTGACGGGCGTTTTGGTACTGACTGTCCCGGTATGTAGTTCGGACAGATGACTGTTTTTGCGGCCTCATCGACGGTCAGGCATCACGGGTGATACCACCGATCACGGCCGGCGGCACTGGCCAGGGCTTGATCACTGTCGTGTACCCTCTCGCGGCGATGGCCGCCGCCATAGGCGTCGTAGGCGAGACTGCCAGGATTTGGATGTGGTCGCCGGTGATTGAAGTGTTCGCGGCGAGCGACCGCACCGTCGCTGTTCTCCGGCCCTGATGCCTTCGCCGCCTCGGCCGTGGTGATCAGCTTGGTGTCGGGCTCGACGACATGTGAGCCCTAAATCCGTCCCGCGAATGAAACGGGGTTGCGTTCGCGCCAGGTGGCCGTGTCCACGGTGGCTATCGTATTGCCGGCCAGATCGGACACCGCAAAACCGCGCGGAACGTGCGGTGGGCGACCGTCGAACTTCGACTCAAAGAATGAATGATGGCGCGGCTGCCCTACCGCGCGGGCGTCATCCACTCTGCCGTCGTCACCTGGCTACGATAAGGAGACACACCCTATTCGGCGGACCGACCCCTGATCGGTCAGGGTGGCTGTCGGCTATCTCGATTCGCCCGCCTGTGACTTCCGGAGAATGTCTTGAGCTCTGAGGACGATGGGCGCGTCGACCATTTCTCCCCCTACCCGTACTGCGCCACCTGATGCCGAAGCCGATAGGACGCGAAGTGCCCACGTGCGCTCATCATCGGTGGGCATAAACGCGGCGTTCACACCCTCCGCCTGGCCAGGGTGAATGCACAATTTGCCCGTGAACCCCAATTTCCGGGATCTCGTGGCATCGTTTGCAGCAACCAAATAGTCGTCGAGTTGTGTAGTTACGCCATCGACCGGTCCTGGGAGCCCTGCGGCTCTAGACGCCATTACCAGGGTCGACCGTGCGTAGAGCATGGCATCGCTCTCGACTGAGGACTGTATGTCCGCGGCGAAATCCAAGTGGCCGAAAGCGAGTCTGGCCACTCCGGGGGCAGCCGCGATCTCCCGAGCATTGAGGACACCGGCAGCTGTCTCAATCAGAGCTACGATCTCTACGTTCTCGCCGAGCATCTGGTAAACGCCGGCTATCGTCCTCGAATCTGCCGCCATAGGAATAACGACTGCGCTCAGCCCATTCAGGCCGGACATCGCAGCGATATCGTTTGAACAGTGCTCGGTGCCGATCCCATTAATTCGAACTGCGGCCGACATCCCAGCCGCCAGCCACGTGGATGCCGCCACCCTAGCGGCCTCCTTCTCATCATCAGGTACAGCGTCCTCGAGATCTATCACCACCAGGTCTGCAGCACTCGCCGCTGCCTTGGGGAACCGTTCCGGCCTGTTTCCCGGGACGAACAAAAACGTCCGGGCAGAAGCTACCGAAGAGTGGAACGCATCCATGGGCACGTTGGCTGTCACCATTTGACGGCTATGTACTTTGTTTCGAGGAATTCGCTGAGGCCGTGACGTCCGCCTTCCCTGCCAATTCCGCTGTGCTTCATCCCCCCGAAGGGTGCAGCTGGATCCGAGATTACTCCGGTATTGATTCCCACCATTCCGGCCTCGAGCTGATCCGCGACGCGAAGGGCGCGGGAGAGGTCAGCGCTGAATACGTAGGAGGCCAGGCCCATGTCGGTGGCGTTCGCGAGAGCAACCGCTTCCTCCTCCGTATCGAACGCGACGACTGTGGCGACTGGAGCAAACATCTCGTGTTGCAGAACAGCCGCCCCCGGAAGTACATCCAGGAGGATCGTCGGTGCGAAATAGTATCCATTTGCGGGTCCCGACCCGCAAACCACCGCTCGGGCGCCATGACTAACTGCGGCTGCGACTGCGTCGTTGACGGAGTCCAGGGCTGACCGGCTGGCCAGTGGGCCAATCTGGGCGCCGTGGTCTGTGCCGGGGCCGATCACCATCCTCGAGAATGCGGAGGTGAGCCGGTCAATAAACGCGTCATACACGTCTCGGTGGACTAGGAACCGGTTGGCGGCAGTGCATGCTTCGGCGTTGTGGCGCAGTTTCGCCACCACGGCGCCCGCGGTTGCCTCGTCGAGGTCGGCGTCGTCAAAGATGATAAAAGGCGCGTTGCCCCCGAGCTCCATTGAGCATTTGAGGACCCGCGCGCTGGCCTGGGCGAGCAGCTGACTGCCTACTCGGGTGGACCCGGTGAAAGAGAGGGCACGGACTGGCCCTTCCGCAATCAGGTCACCAACCACTTCGACGTCGGTAGTGGTGGGAATGACATTGATGACGCCTGCCGGTATGCCGACCTTTTCCGCTATTAATGCAAGATGCAGTGCGGTCAGCGGCGTCTGAGAAGAAGGTTTGACCACGACGGTGCACCCCGCAGCGAGAGCGGGCGCGATTTTACGGGTGATCATGGCCGCCGGCAGATTCCAGGGCGTGATCAGGAGGGCGACACCTACTGGCTGAGATGTCTCCATGATTCGACGAGCACCACTTGGGGATTCTGAAAGGAAACCGGGGACTCTGACTGCTTCCTCGCTGTACCAGCGGAAGAAGTCGGCGGCATACTCAACCTCACTCATCGCGTCACCGAACGGCTTGCCGTTTTCGGCTACGATCAACTCCGCGATCTCGTCGGCCGTCGAGATCATCTCCTCGAACATGGCGCGGAGAAGCTCTGCGCGCACCCGAGGCGGTGTGGAACGCCAACCTGCTGCCGCTTCGGCTGCGGCTGCGGCCGCCGCTCGAGCGTCAGCAATGCCCGCGTCGGCCACGGTTGCCAGCACTTCACGTGTTGCCGGATTCTCAACATCGAATCGCTTTCCCGATGAACTGGGAACCCATTGGCCCCCGATGTACAGGTCAGTTGCGCTGAACATGTTGCTACCCATTTCGTATCGTAGAGAGAAGGTCGTTGTCGCCGCCCAGGCGCGGCACTGATCCCAGTTCTGCTCCGTCTCCGTCGAAGAGCAGAGGCAAGCGCGGAAGACGTAGATACGTACCGTCGGCGCGTTTGAGTCGCTCATCCTGCACTGGTGTGAAGAGGCCCCGGTGGGCCAGCTGAGGACAGTTGCGGACGTCTTCAATGGTTTGGACGGCGCCTGCGGGCTGGCCAGCGTCACGCAATTTTGCTACCGCCTGTTCGGTGGTCAGGCCAGCAGCCCAGGCCTCCAATGCAGGAACGACCATGTCGTTCATGCGGTTGGCCCGTTTCAATACACTGTCTAGTTCCGGGGCGCTCTGCAATTCCGGCCTACCCATGGCGCTGCAGCACCGCGCCCACATCTCGTCGGTGGGAATAACGATAGAGATCCAGCCTCCATCCCCGGCGACAAATGCGCCGACGGGACTGAACAGATCGATGCCGCGTGTGGGCACCTCGCCCGTGAATTCATGGAGGGTAAGAGGTCTTTCGAGGAACGATGCGGCGATGTCGTACATCGCTGCATCGACGTGCGAACCCAGACCAGTGCGAGCCCGCTGCACGAGGGCTGCCAGGATGCCTAATGCGGCGTAAACACCGGAGAGAAGATCAAACGTGCCCATCGGCGCCAGGCCAGGAGGGCTGTCAGCGGTCTGTCCGATCAGGCTACTCAGACCGCTCATTGCCTGGATGACAGAGTCGAATGCGGGCCAGTCCCCATACGGGCCTCCGGAAACGCCAAAGCCGCTGATTTCACAGACAATAAGCTGCGGAAACTTGGCACGGAGCACGTCGGCGCCCAGTCCGAGCCGCGCGAGGGAGCCCGGCCGACTGTTGCATACGAAAACGTCTGCTTCAGCGAGCAGCACCATCAAGGCAGCGACGTCCTCGGCATCGGCCAGATCCAGTTCGACGGAACGCTTCCCACGGTTGTAGGAGGCAAAGCCTCCGCTCACGTAGTCGTCAGCGGGCCCCATCCGCGGCTGGTATGCGCGCCGAGGGTCCCCCGACCTGGGCCGCTCGACTTTGATTACCTCCGCGCCGGCATCACGCAGAATTGCCGTGCAGTGGGGGCCGGCGATGAACTGTTCAAGAGACACCACCTTTACCCCGTCAAGGAGTGTGAGTCCGCTCATTTTGTTTCTCCAATCTCGATGTTGTTGGCCGTCTTGACGAGGGCAACCGGCCTCCAGTCAAGAACTTCGGTGCGTTCGGCGCGTGAGCTGTGGGAGTCGTGGCGGCGGGCTCGAACCGTGACCTTTAACCCGAAGAGTTCGACTCCACCGCCAACGACATGACGGTCAGTTACTTCATGCTCGAAGTCCAGGACGTCGCCCTCGAACACTGGGGCGGTGTGGGAGCAGCTCCGCCAGCCAAGGACCGTCATAAGGCCAGGCACCATCCGGGCCAGGGACGCCTGAGCCATGCCGATAGCGTGGCCCCCGTACACCAGGCGGCGTCCCCCAATCCCTCGTGCAGGGTCCCGATGGGCCGCGGCGAGATTTTGTGTGAGGCGGACAAGTTCCAGCGCATTGCTTACTGTGTCCGAAAGTGGATCCGCCAATACGCCTGCAGCTCCCCTATTTTCCGTAGGGAACTTTTGAAAGTTCCACTCTGGAATGAAGGGCAAGTATTCCGTCAGTGGAGTGTTCTGGTCGGCGGCTCCGATTTGTCCGCCCTCCATGACGGTTTCGGCGTCGCGACAAGGGAGCAGTGCTAGACGTTCGAAGTCGGCCACTCGTTCGCCGCGATCATCTGTGGTCTGTATTCGCAACAGCACCTTTGCCCGGCGCGGCGCAACCTCGGACTTAGTCAGTTCCAGTGCAGTGGGAGTGACCTGGGTCGATAGGGTATCGCCCAGGCGAACCTGTCGGCGCAGCGCGACGGATCGGTAAAAGAGATTTGCGATCACCCGGGCCGTGGCAACGGTCGACTGCCCAATCGCGATCTGCAGGACAAGCGCGGGATTAGCGAGACGGCGATCGCCGCCCGCTACGGCGAGCGAGTCGGGTTGGCTCAATGGGAGGCGCAAAGCGTCACCTGTAATTGCCTGGTACGTAGCTGCGACACCACTGTCAATGGTTATTGAAGGGGCAGCCTGCAAAGGAATCCCGAGAATGAGGTCATCGGCATACGGCGCGTGAACGGTCATGTGCAGGTTCTCCTATCAATATGGAATGGATGGCTCAGGGCCGCGTCCGCCGCCGGCAGAGATGATGCGTGGTTCTACCGTCGCTTCGAGCGCGGAACAAAGGTCGCGCGACTGAAGCTACGAGGCCAATATTGATAGTGTACTCCGATCGGAGTAATCAATCAATAGACTGCGACCTCTAAGAGCTCGCCGTGCCTGAAGCGTCAGCGGGTCTTCTGGAGGTGTTCCCGTACTCGGGATGAGAAGTCACGAGGGTTCTCAAGAAATGCCATATGTGGGCCTGCGATCTCGACATATCGGGACCCGGAAACTGCCTCATTGATGGCGCGCATTGCCGCCGGGCTCGTTGCCTTGTCGTCCGTGGCTGCTAACACAGTCACTGGCACGCGGATGCCCGCAATGCGGTCCAGGACGTCATGCTCAGCAATCGCGCACCAAGTGGCGGCGGAGGTAACGCGAGGGGTTGAGAGCAGTGCATCTGTCGCGTACCTGACTGCGCCGAGCGGGTCCTCCCCCGATAGGTATTCCGGTGTGAACCATCGCGAGATCGTTGAACTCAACATGCCCGCAGGGCCGTTTTGGTCGAACTCATCCGCCCGCTTTCGTAATACGGTCCGATCTGGGGGCCTCGCGGAGCCGCACGCGAGAAAGAGGGATGCAACCAGTTCGGGCCGGCGGACCACCAG
Organism: Pseudarthrobacter sulfonivorans; assembly: GCF_001484605.1. Lineage (NCBI taxonomy): Bacteria > Bacillati > Actinomycetota > Actinomycetes > Micrococcales > Micrococcaceae > Pseudarthrobacter > Pseudarthrobacter sulfonivorans. Next base: position 243,720 of record NZ_CP013747.1, read on the forward strand.
ATGCATTGCGACCATCGCGCCCAGCGAGCAGCCGACCAGGTGAGTCGGGCCTGCAAGGCCGGCCGCAATGTCATCTGCAAACTCCGCCATGGTGACGCTCGCGACCGCGACCCTGCCACCATGGCCCAGGAGGCTGCGGCCCTCTATCCCCGGGACGTCGATCCAGGTGGCCCCGGCTGCGTTGAGGCCTACAGGATGCAGGAATACAACGGCAGCATTGGGACTCATAAGTGTTCTTCCAGGTCCCTCGGCTCCGTCAACCCCTGACCAAGTTGAGACCGCCGTCGACGATCATGCTCATCCCTGTGATGTAGCCCGCGTCATCCGAAACAAGGAAGAGGGCAGCGTTGGCAACGTCCCAGGCGGTACCCACACGGTTTGCCAAGGGCACTCGAAGTTGCCTCATCGCGACGACTTCCTCTCGTGACTTGCCGAGCTTGGACGCTCGAGACTCGACCGCCATTGGGGTGTCAATGATCCCTGGGAGGATGACATTGACTCGGATCCCGAATTCGGCGTTAGCAGCTGCGATGTTCTCCGTAAGAGCGATGACCCCCGTCTTCGACGTCTTATATCCAGCGAGCGGGTTCGCGGTGAGCGCAGCCATAGACGCGATGTTGATTATTTTGCCGGACGACTGCTCCCGCATGATGGGAAGCACGTGCTTGCAAGCAAAGAGGACGCTCTTTAGGTTGACGTTCATCAGAAAATCCCAGGCTTCTTCGGTGATCTCGGTCACCGGACCGTCCCCGCCCATGTGACTGATACCGACGTTGTTGTGGAGAATGTCCACACGGCCCCATAGCTGCTTACACGCAGCAACCATAGCGACGACAGATGATTCATCAGTTACGTCGGCGGCGAAGGCTTGCGCATCTCCCCCATCATTCGTAATGAGCGTTGCGGTCTCCTTGGCTGAGTCCAGATCTCGGTCGACAACGAAGACTTTGGCCCCTTCTCGTGCGTAGGTGACTGCGACCGCCCGTCCGTTGCCGACGGCCGCGCCCGGCGCCTGCCCTGCTCCTACTACGATGGCAACTTGATTTGCCAGCTTTCCAGCCATTGAACTGTCCTTTCGAGACGTTTGCATTGTCATGGGCTCCCGCCCTAAGCGGGCCTTATTCGCCCGTGAGGAATCTCCGTGGTACTTCCCGCATCATCAGGTCCACGTCCGTGCTCGATACCCCGCTGCTGATAAGAGCAGGTAACCCGATTCGGGAGAGAAAAAGCAGTCCGTCGGGGTTGTAGTCATCGGCGGGTGGCTCAGTCATGCCGGCTGGTACTGGGCGAGTAGCGCCGAAGTCGTGACCGAGCATGATCCGGTGCGCCCACCCGCGGTCCACCAGAGCCTTAACGGTTGCATTCCGCTGCTGCCAGTTGGGCCTACCCGGACGGCCAGGATACCGGTCCATTGAGAGCCAGACACCTTGATCCAGCAGTAACAGCAGGTAATCGACATCGGTCGTGTCAGCGCTGTGACCGATGCAAATGCGATCCACGGGGGTGCCCTCCTCCAGAAGTATGCGCAGCTGGTCCCGCCCTTGTTCTGCCTCAGCGTGATGATGAGAACTGATCGGACGTCCGGTACGGGCAGCAGCACGGCCGGCGGCGCGCAAGACGTTCTCGTGAACCGGCGTAATGCCCGCCACGTCTGTGGCCACCTTGATCACTCCGGCCTTGATGGAAGTGTTATCGATGCCTTCCTCGATCTCACGCACGAAGATATCTGCGCTGGCTGCAACGCTCCGAGTCAAGAAGGAGCGCGGAGGATCCAGCCAGATTCCGGTCGCCACGACCACCTGAATCCCAGCAGCGCGGGACACTTCCTGGATGAACTTCACGTCCCGACCGAGATCGGGTGTCGTGAGGTCAATCATGGTGTCGACGCCTGCCTGCTTGACCTCGCGCAAACTCGAGATAGCACGCTCAAGCGAACGTTCACGGTCGAACATCCACGGATAGTGTTTTGTGTCTTCACCTGCGCTCGTCATCACATGTTCGTGGCTGAGCGTGAATCCGAGTTGTGAAGGATCGATCGGACCCAGAGCGGTCTCGACGGCGACCATAGTTAAGCCTTTCCTGGAGTTGGGAGGTCTAGCGCCATGCGGAGTACATTTCAGGCGGTCCATAGTCTTTGAGGGGCTGTGACCATTCGTCTTCAACATCGACTTGGAGCGCGAGCAAAACGCGGACAACGTAGTTGTAGTAGCTGGTAATCATGATGAGCTGAGTCGCGTGCTCGCGACCAAGCGATTCCTCGATGACCTTCCAGTCTTGGTCCGAAATTTCAAGCTTGAGAGTGAGATCCCGGGCTGCCCTCAACACCGACTTATCTAGCGGCGACAGTGACGTCTCTTCCCCTGCACTCTCTGCAACGATGGCGCGAACATCGTCGTCTGTGACTCCGAAGTCCCTGCCGATCTTGACGTGGTGGCTGAACTCGTACGCTCCGCCGGTCGAGTATCCAACTTGGATAATGGCCATCTCGCGAAGACGCCCGTCCACCGACGATTCGTTGCGAATCCATTTTCCGACAGGTGAAAACGCCTTCATCGCGCTCGGAGCGTTGGCCATTGCAGCGAAAACATTGATGGGTCGGGTTAGTAGGTCTTGGTACTCTGCGGGAAGATCCTCGCGTCGGACATACGGCACTCTGGCCATTGAACTCTCCCTTGCTATTCTGGATTTAATTTCGCGCGTCGGACCCCTCACAAAACCTGCGCTGACGGCGCAGGGATCTCGGGGAGGTTAATCAGCGCCCTCATTGATGTCGAAACCCTTGCGCCCGCGGCGGACGGCGAGGATGCTGAGCACGATGGCGGCCCCGAAGATGATGAGGAGCCCGATGGTCAACGGCCGTTCCAGAAGGATGCCCAGTCCATTGGTGGACATCGACATCATTCGTCGCAGGTTCACCTCGAGTAGCACGCCGATGATTCCAGCGAGGACAACAGGTCCGGCCTCATACCCCCACCGCCTCATGAAGTACCCGATGACGCCGGCACATATCGCGACCAGGACGTCGAATGGTTCGTTGTTGAGTGCGTAAACGCCCACGAGCGAGATCATGATGGTGACGACGCCGATGACGACCATCGGCACACGCAAGAGCTGAGCGAATGCGCCCATGAGGGGCACATTCAGGAACAGCAAGATAGCGTTCCCGATCAGCATGCTGGCGATGATCCCCCAGAAGATCTCCGGGCTATCCTGCACAAACTTTGGTCCCGGCGTGATTCCCTGAATTTGGAGAGCGCCATAGACCAGTGCCATCACTGCGCTGGTTGGAAGACCCAAGGTAAGAAGCGGTAGGAAGCCAGTCTGGGATCCGGCATTGTTGGCCGTTTCCGGGCCGGCGACCCCCTCTATGGCTCCCTTCCCAAACCTCTCAGGCTTTTTAGCGAGTCGCTTCTCGACTGCGTACGAGGTCATTGATGACAGGACCCCTCCTCCACCTGGCAGTAGTCCGATGAGCGAACCAATAACGGAGCCACGCGCGATCGCTGGAGCCGAAGCTACCAAGTCCCCCCGGGTCGGATAGGCGCCCCTGAGCCCGCGCGGGACTTTTACCGGGGTCTCCGCTCCCTTCATGCGGTAGACGATCTCGCCGATCCCGAACAAACCCATGGCGACGGCGACGATGTCGATGCCGGAATTCAACTCCAGGGACCCGAACGTGAATCGGCCTACACCGGTCAACGGGTCCTGACCCACCGTCGCGACGACCAAACCGACACACGCGGCAATCATCGCCCTTACCGGTCGTCCACTCGCGATAGCCACCACCAGCGCAAGGCCGATCAGTGCAATGAGGAAGATCTCAGGAGGCCCGAAGTTTCGCGACAACTCAATGAGGGGCGTTGCGAGCACCACTAGTGCCAGTACCGCTACCACGCCGCCGATGAAGGAACCGACCGCCGCGATTCCAAGCGCAGGGCCAGCACGCCCCTGACGCGCCAGCGCATACCCGTCGAGAGCTGTGACGACCGAAGCCACCTCACCGGGAACGTTCACCAGAATGGTCGTAATGGTACCGCCGTACATGCTTCCGTAATAGATTCCGGCGAGCATAATGACCGCAGTCGTCGGTTCCATGGTGAAGGTAACCGGAAGCAGCATGGCCATGGTGGCCGTGGGTCCCAAACCTGGCAGGACACCAATCACCATGCCTACGAGCACACCGATAGTTACTGCCAAGAGATTCCCAGGCGTCAGTGCCGTGCTGAGCCCCTGCAGAAGGCCAGTCCATGTGTCCATTCTTAGCCTCCTGCCAGAAATGATTCGACCGGGATAGGAGCACCCAGCAAGCGGTATATGACGAAGTAGATAACGGCCGCGACACATACACTGATCACGAATCCGCGCACGGTGAGGCGAATCCATCCACGTGGTTGATCGGGTCGGTCGGAGAAGACCACCATCCACAGAGTGCCGAACACGAGACAAGCCGTCACGAGGCCGACGTAGACCAGCAGTACTGCAAACAAGGCAAGGAGGCCGATTGCCGCGGAGACGCGTACCACGCCCGCTCGGTCAAGCTTGCCCTCTCCTTCTTCGCCAATGACCTCAAGCCGGGATTGAATCACCAAGAGCACAGCCAAGAAAACCAGTACCGCGGTTGGCCAAGCCCCCGGTCCAATCTTGCCGTCGTCGTAAATCCCCAGCTGAGCGCTGTAGACCGCCCCTAGGCTGCTGACGAGCGCAGCGGCATACAGGGGGTACCGTTTCCTGGCGAGGCGCGATTTCGTTGTCCGCGCTTGTGCCGACATGGGTTTCTCTTCTGACGGGATCATGGTTTAGAGTCCGGCTACGGCTGTCTCGAGTGCTTTAAGACGACGCGTGCTCTCCTGCGCATCGATGAACGTGATGCCCACCGTTCCCAAGCGCTCCACAATTTCCGGCTTCGCGACACACTTTTCGAAGGCACCGGATAGGACAGAAACGACCTCGTCCGGCATACCAGCCGGCCCGGCCCACGTTACGAGGTTGCTCGGTGCCGGCAGTTGGCCCTCGGAATGTCCAGCTTCCTCGAAGGTAGGGACCTTGGGTAGGAGTTCTACGCGCTTGTCGGACTGCAGGCCCAAACCAACGAGTTCACCGTCGGTGAGCCACTTCATCGTGTCCGTGCCCAGGTAGCCGATAGCTGCGTCATAGTCCCCTGTATCAAGTCCGCGCTTGACCTCGCCGACGGCGGGCTGAACAACCGTCTGGATCTTGTGACCCTGCTTGATCCAGTTGCTCGCGATAATTCCGCTACCGGATTGTTCGCCGGCGACGGCGACAATTACGGGGGTCGTGCTCTTGAGGAGGTCCCCGAGAGACTTGTACGGGCTGTCTTTGGGCACCATCACAATCTCGGGCGATACCTTGGTGCTCGCCACGGTGCCGAGATCATTGAGGTCGTAACCCGCGTCTGGGTTGAAGTGAGGAACCAGCACGAAACTTGATGTGCCGCCGAGCGTGAGGGTGTAGCCGTCCGGCTTGGACCTCGCAACCTGCGAAGTGGCCAGTGCACTCGACGCGCCCTCCCTATTTTCGACAACCACCGGCTGGCCCAGCTCTTCTTCAACACAGCTGCTCAAAATGCGACCGGTCACGTCTGTGGGCGACCCCGCGGCAAAACCGAGAACCACCGTGATCTTCTTTGTCGGGAAGCTGGCGCCCCCCTCCGGACTCGAACTCGTTGCCTGTCCGGCGCAACCAGTGAGCGCGAGGGCTCCAACGATGACTGCTGCGGTGATGGCTTTCCGACGCATGGTGTTCTCCTTTGAACGTTAATTGGGTGGACCGGGTATGGCAGTGGCTCAGAGATGAAGGTGCAGAACAAAAACGTGCAGTACTAATACGGGAAGTTCGTCCCGTCGAATTTCGGCGGTGGTTATCCCTTGGGCCGCGCCTTCACCACCAGGAGGGGCTCAAGCTGCGCGGCGAGACGCTCTCGGAGACGTGTGGGAAAGGTTTCAGGTGAAAGCTTGCGGACGGGCGACCGGCTTATTTCATGAAGGTGCGCCCCGTTGCAGTTCAACGCGACGGTGCGGGCATGCGCTGCGTCCGAAATGTATCCAGCCTGCTGCCCCTCCTCAAGAATGCGAGTGACGAGGGCCAGGGTGCGGTCCCCCATGGAGATCGCCTGGGCACTCAGGCTGGAAGCATCGTCCAGACCGACCATCATGAATGCCGAAATGTTCATGGGATCCGAGACGTACATAGACGCGCGGGATTCATAGATGCGGTAGATCCGATCGAGGTAGTCGCGGCCGCTCCCACTTGGGGCGAGGGCGTCGGCTCGTTCGATATCGTCGAGCAACGCCGCAACACGCTCTCCGATCATCATCAAGAGCAGATCGGACTTCGAGTTGACGTACCGAAAAAGGGTGGCCTCGCCCACCTCCGCCAGACGCGCAACTTCGCTCATGGACACATCGTCGTAGCCCCGGGCCGCAAACAACTCTTCGGCAGCGCTACGAATGCGCGCAATCCGCTTCGCCCTGCCACGCTCGCGTAGCGTCGGCTCTTGATCCGTCTTAGGCGCAGTATTTTGCAAGCCCATGGTCCCTACTCTCCATTGATAGTCTTCTCCGATCGGAGTCTGCTATTAGTCCTAGCATCCAACCGAGAGACCTGCAACCAGAGTGCGGCACCAGATTGACTGTTGAACCTCGCAAGTTGCGCCCTCCTACCGCTAGAAGCGTGTACCTCGAGCCGGGTAATCCGTTGATTCAACGATAGCATCCTCCGATTGGAGGACACTATCATTAAAGCAGTTTCAGTTCGTGCAGTCAAGGTGTTGAGACCCAGAGCGGGGCCAAGGATTTCGATACGGAGCCGAGGGGATCGGTTGAGGCATCCCCTCGACTCGGCGCGGGGATCACACGGGTGTCCAATCTGCGAACACCAGCGCAATGTTTGGTAGCCATCGAGGACGGTAGTTGCTAATCTCAGCCGTTGTGGGTCACCAGGCCGCACTTAACGCCCCATCTGATTGGTCACCGGCGTTCCAACAGCGGCGCACCGCGCTAGTCATCCTCTCGCAGAGCTGCGACCGTATCCAGCGTCTTGCTCTTGCGGCGGATCGAAGGCGTGATGAATCCGGCGAGCAGGACGACCGCCGCCAGACTCCATATACCGATGGAAATCGGTGACGAAACGATGAAGGCCAGGTCACCTCGGGATTGATACATGCCCTGGATGAAATATTTCTCGATGAGCGGGCCCAGAACCAGACCGACTAAAAGGGAGGCAAGGCTGAAGTCCAGCTTGCGCATCACGTAACCGATCATGCCCATGATCAGCATTATGTGAACGTCGATCAAGTTGTTGTTGAGGCTGTAGGAGCCAATGGCTGCCAGCACGACAATGATGGGAATGAGGATGTGCATGGGGGTTCCCAGAACGCGAACCCAGACTCCTACCAATGGCAGGTTCAAGATGAGCAGCATGATGTTGGCAACGAACATTGCGGCGATTACGGCCCAGAACACTTCCGGGTGATGCGTCATCAGCAACGGTCCCGGTTGTATCCCCTGAACCTGCATGGCGGAAATCATCAGTGCCAGCGTGGCTGAGAATGGCAAGCCTAAAAGCATGAGCGGAACCATTCCGCCAATCGCGGCAGAGTTGTTCGCTGCCTCAGGACCGGACAGGCCCTCTACCGCCCCAGCTCCAAATTCTTCGCGACGCTTCGAGAGAGTTTTTTCCAGCTTGTAGGAGGTGAACGTAGAAAGAGTGGCAGACGGCCCTGGAAGCAAGCCGAATAAGAATCCGAGGAAGGAACCTCGAACCCACGGAAAAACTGCCCGTTTCAGTTCTTCGCGGGTCGGAATAAGTTCTCGAAAACCTACTCGTTTTGCTTTCACGATGCCCGATTTGCCTTCGAGCATGTACATGATCTCAGAAATCCCGTACAGTCCCACAGCGACCGAAGCCAGTGCCACGCCGAGGGATAGATCCAAGTTTCCAAACGTGAAGCGTTGAAAGCTTTGGGTTGGCTCGGTCCCAATTGTTGCTAGCCCGACCCCAAGAACCATGGGAAATAGCCCCGAACCGAGGCTGCCCCCAGAAATCCGAGCGAGAACCAGCAACCCGCCGGCTGTTAGTGCGAAAAACTCTGCCGCGCCGAAGCTCAGTGCTATTCCCATGACGAACGGAATAGTGAAAAGCAAAATCATGAGGGCAAGAGTCCCGGCTATGAACGAGCCCAAAGCCGTAATAGAAAGGGCAGCTCCTCCGCGGCCCCTCTTCGTCATCTCGTAGCCGTCGAAGGTGGCGACGATGGCCGATGCATCACCAGGGATATTGAGAAGAATGGAGGTGATGGATCCCCCATACTGAGCGCCGAGATAGACACCGGCTATCATAATGAGGCCCACAGCCGGTTCATATGTGAAGGTCAGCGGCAGGATCAGTGCAGCGCCGGCTACCGGCCCAAGACCGGGCAGCACCCCGATGACCGTTCCCGCAAGAGCGCCAACAAGGGCTGCGAGCATTAACTCTGGCGTAAGTGCCAGACTGAGGCCGTAGAGGAGCCCCTCAAGTGAATCCATACTACTTACGTCCTTTGGAAGGCTCACCAGATTCCCCCAGGCAAGCGGATCGACAGTAATTCCATGAATGTCCATGACAGTCCGCCGCCGATGAGCACGCTGTAGACACCTGAGCGCACCCAACCCAGCGTGCTCAGAGTTCGGAGAACTGCGAGGACATAAAGGGATGAGGCGAGGTATTGCCCTAAAAAGGGTAGGAGAACAACAAACGCTACGAGGCTCCCAACGAACTGGACCAGGAGCCGACGCTGCCGGCCCTGCGGTAGCTCAAGAGACTCACTGACTTCTGAAAACATGAGTGCCTCCACTATGACGATCAGTGTGACGACCACGGCGGCGATTCCTACCCCTGCTGGGAAAATTCCCGGCCCAGGGGCTGCCGGACTGCCTTGCGGCATATTTAGTGCAGCGATCAGGTAGCCGGCCGCAAGAAGGAATCCCAGGCAGCCAAAGACCAGCCGTCCCATCCGTTTCTGATCCAATTGCAACTTGTTTTCCATCATTGGGATCCTGTTTCCATAGCTAGAGAGTCAACTCGGACTGGTTCCGAAGGGGAGTCGTCGGAGCGCACGAGATGAGCGCGTATCCAACGGTCAGTTTGTGCGTGACTTAGCCCGTTCGAGCATGTCGGCACTGAGTTTGGTCTGTTGCGCAAGCCATTCATCGAGCTCAGTACCGGCCATCGGGTCGGGCAAAAAGCCATTATTCTCGCACCACTTGGCCCATGCGGCGCTCTCAACGACTTTTTTTGATGCTTGGACGAGTTTTTGTTCCACGCCTTCGTCCAACCCGGCCGGCGCAACGGTCAAGTAATGTCCACCCAGGGGGATGTCGAGGCCAGCCTCTTCGAATGAAACGGCACCGGGCAGGACCTTGTTGTACTCGGGCGTTGCGGTGTGCGCAAGTGCCACAAGGTCTCCGGCCTCAATCAAGCCGAGCTGGGCAGAAGTTGCAGCAACGACTGCGTCGATCTCGCCGCTTATGGCGGCGAGCACGGCTTCGCCAGCCCCTCCGGTGAACGGCACCATGGTGACAGCGATGTCCGCTTGTTGCTCCAGCGCATAGGCGGTGAAAGTGTTGGATGAGGTGTTGCTGGTCGTGCCTATGGTCAACTCACCTGGCTTGTCTTTTGCGGCCGCGATGAACTCGTCAAGAGTCCGATATGGCGAGTCTTTACCGACCAACAAAGCATTCGGCACGAAAGCCAACTTGGAGATCGGCGTATAACCTTTGTCCTCGTAGGCAAGGTCCTTTAGCATCGGCTGAATGATGAGGCCACTGGGGGCGGCGAAGCCCAGGGTCATCCCGTCCGGTTCTGCGGACAGGATTGCTGAAGTGCCGATGGTTTCGTCCCCACCGGGAAGGTTCTGGTTCACGACGGTCGTGCCCAACTCCTCGGCAAGCATTCGTGAGAACTCACGGCCAGCCGGGTCTGAAGAACCGCCTGGGCTGTAGGGGATGATGTAGTTCAGCGCACCATCAGGATAGTTGGCGGCCCCTGATCCCCCGCCCTTACCTGAAATGCATCCCGTGAGTGCGATCAGGCTAACCGCGGCCACCGCGATAGCTGCTCTGCCGGTGTTCAACCGGGATCGCCGTTTCCTCGCAGGACCTTTGGGGGTAGCTTTCATCATGGAATTCCTCACCTCGTTGTGATTTGAAGAGATCGCGGTTCACCGTTTGATGCCGCCATTTGATAGTAGACTCCATTTGGAGTGCGCTATCAGTAAAGCATTGTGGCACTAGGTGCGCAAGCCCTCTACGAAATTCGGCCCCGACATGTGTTGAGGGGATGCTGGACGACGGCGGGAATGAGGACAGCGCCTCGGTCCTCGAGGACGCCGCGGCTCCGCCCTTCGGATTCCTCGGTTCTCCGCTCGATGTGGCCTTCGCCAGCAGCCGCGTGGGCAGCACCGAACTCCTCGAAGTCATCCGACTCGCCGAGCAAGGTCATCGCGAAGTGCACACGGAGACCGTATCGATGGACGAGGTCATCGCCACTTACGCCCGGCTCGCCACAGGCGACGTAATCGGTCGCGCCGAGATGGTTCCGTGGCAAGCGGGCGCAGCACTCAAGCCCAACTTCGCCGGGTGTATGTCCGCTACCTCTTCCACAGGAGGGACAGGGCCCTGCAAAACTGGACTACAACCTGGAGGCTGGCGTTTTTTGCCCAGTTTCGATATCGCATAGGGGACTGACCGCCGATCCCACGGCTTCTGCCGCCCAAGGCAGACTTAGCCCAAGTTTGAGCCGCTGCCCACGGACGGGTGTCCGATAATCCTCGCCATTTGAAGTGCTCCGAGCTCATGCAGGGGCCTCACCTTGTCTGACGCCCCAATCTCCGGCATCGTCCGGCCAAGCCTCAAGGCCGGCGACCCGGTCAAAGCCGCCAAAATCGTCGCAACCATCGAGCCGCACACCTCCGAACCGGTGTCCTTGACATGGACGGCGCCCAAGCGGCCAGCGCACCAGAACTCGAAGCAGCAAAGGGATAATCCAATGGATACTGCTGAGACCAAGCGCATTCAGCGGGGTCGGCCCTTGGAAACGACCGCGTGCCCGTGCGGCCTGAAGGCCTGCATTAGTCCGGTCACGGATCAGACCCCACTCAAATTCGGCATGGGCTGCGAACACGTGGAAGACGAGCGGGAATGCACTTACGGCAACTTTCAGGGCGAGTACGGCGTGGTTATGTCCGCCCTTTTGCAACCTCGCCCTCCGTGCAGATGGAGTACACCTCAACCTGACGTCAGGCTTCACTCAAATACCGTCAGAATAGGATCCGGAAGGCGCTTCTTCACTCCCTTTGGCCAAGAGTCTTAGATTCCGGCTGACAGATGTTCGCCCGCGGCTGGCCTTTGCTGGCAGCCCGTCCGCACAGTCCAGGAGCATCGGGTACTAAGCGTCTGCCTTGGTCAGGGTGAGGGCCCGGTTCTTTGCTCGACTCTCCTGGACTTACGGCTGTGCTGTCGGCTCCCAGCTTGCAAGTTGCCCCGCCCCACCCCTCATTAAGTGCTCGGCGTTCCAAAATGGTCACGATCCGGTCCGGCCGACTGCCCGGCTGGTCTTAATGATGGAACTCCCCCGGTCCGGCTAAATCCGACGCTGCACCGGGCTGGGAAGTCGTGCGCGTGTCCACACTCACCGGAAGTTTTGTCCACAGGCTTAGCCTGAAACGCCTCTAACCTGTGACAACACCGGGTCGGTAGGTGGTCTACGGTCCCACACACCTTCAGTTCTCACCGGTTTTGGGTTTGTGCCTGCGGAGCCCGTGGGCTGCGCAGACTCCTCCGGCCAGCCGCCGCCGGCACAAAGATACGCTTATCCGCCCGCCGCCCAATATTGTCTCCTCTCAGCGAGCTTCGCGGAAATCCTGGCGGGCGGTCATGTCGGCATCATCTGCCGATTGCATGGATATGGGGCAGCACGAAAGGCCGGCTGCACAAACCGAAAGAAAACACGGCATGCATGAACTCCGATTCACCGGCGCGCAGCTCTACAGGCGGGCCCGTTGACAGGTGTTGACACTGTCAACACGTGTTTGGCCCGACAAACACGCAGCCAGCCGCCCTGCCAGAGCGCGGGGAGCACCTGATGGATGGAAACCGGGAAGAAATTTCGCCTTGGTCATGTCGTCAACACTACTCATAGCTATGAATGAGTGATGGCCAACAACGGCCGCACGAACAAGCCAGATTAGAGGACGTATATCGCCACATCTCAGCAAGCGGAGGGCCAACCAGCCAAGACCCTGACCCGCCACCAACACATCTTCACAGGCCACTGCGGCACCAGGCACAGACGCGGCCACAGTCAGAGGGACCCGCGGAGGGTCAATGTCAACACATTAAAAGCAAGAACCCCTCTGACGAGGGGTAATGCGTGCCCAAGGTGGGACTCGAACTGCATTCCAGCCCTTGCAAACACTGGGCTCCCGAGGAAACATGCGGAATCGGACCCGATCCGGCCCCAGTACGACCCGATCCGAACCCAAAAGTGTGGACACTGTCCACACGCTATTGGACGAGGCCCCCGAGGAGTTCTTCTTCATGGAAATGAACACCCGACTCCAAGTGGAACACCCCGTCACCGAAGAGGTCGTCCGCGTTCAAGGCAAGCGGCTGGACCTGGTCGAATGGCCAGGTCCGCCTCGCCGCCGGTGAGGTCCTCACCGTCTCGCAGTCCGACGTCGTGCTCGAAGGACACGCGATCGAAACGCGCGTCCCCGCGGAAGATCCGGCTCATGGCTTCATGCCCACGATCGGACGTCTGCTCGAGACCCGGGAACCTGCCGGGCCAGGCGTTAGGGTGGACAGCTCGCTCACCGAGAACCTGGAGGTATCGCCGCACTACGACCCCATGATCGTACCGTTCCCCGCACGCGCCTGGGAGTCGAACGCCTGGACTGCCACAAAGGGTGAAGACACTTCTTGACGCCCGCGTCGACGAAATTCGGTTTAACGATGGCGGCGGGAGTGGCCCGTCAGAGGCAATTGCGGCAAAGCAAACTCCTCGGTCAATAGGCGCCCAAGCGCGCCAGTAATTGCCGCGGGACGGATATCAGGGTCAGGCTCGCTCGAGTAGTTTGATGGCGGGTTTGATCTCATTCCAGGTGTCCATTCGTCCGAAAGCCTCGTTGATTTGATCTAGTCCCTGGATACTGGTGATCATGCTCTCCCAATTGAAAGTCGCCCGATGGCGCCGGAGAAACTCCATTGCCCGCCACGTGTGGTGCGGGGCTGCTGCCCGCACGCCGGTTATCATAATATTTCTGACGTTCAGCACGGACGGGTTGAACTTCACCTCGACGTTGTGACCCTGGCCAACGACAACGTATCGGCCGCCCTCGGCAACCATCTCCACGCCCTCCGCAAACGCTGCCGGAACGCCCGAGGCTTCGACAACGATGTCGCCGCCCCGCCCTCCTGTCATATCCCTAACCCACGCGACGCGTTCGGACGCACTCGGCATGTCGTCAATGTCGAGAATCTTCTCTGCTCCCCACGCGCGCGCCAGCTCAAGCCTTTGGGCAGGTCCACCGACGACTATGACCTTCGCACCAGCGGCGACGTACCGCGCTACCGAGAATAGACCGAGCGGACCGGTGCCCTGAACGACAACAACGGTGCCCTCATCCACCCCGCCGGATCTTTCGTAGGCGTGCACTACGGTTTGCATCGCGCAAGATGCTGCAGAGGCTACCGCGTCAGGGATCTCCTCCGGGACACGAATTGCACCGCCCGTGGGAAAGACGTACCCGTATTCTGCGAAGCCACCGCCGAGAAATGGAAACTCGTCCTTCTGCCCGGCCATTGAGGATCGCCGGTTGGCGCAAAGAGTAGGCATGTGGTCCACAACACAATAACGGCAGCGACCACAGTACCCGTGTGTCCAGACGACTCGGTCACCTACGCGGAGATCTTGACCGACGGCGTCGGTATCAATGCCGTTCATCTCCGCGACCTGCCCAACGACTTCATGGCCGAGGACCAGCGGCAGCTCCCCCATATAACCTGGCGGAAGCGCGTTGGCCAGAAGATGTACGTCGGTAGCGCAGACCGTCGCAACCAAGTTTCGCGTGAGGATGGCGCCCTGCTCCAGAGGAAAAGGGATCTTCACTGGGAGGATTTGCATCGGCGCGCCGAACTCGACGACCACCGCCGCCCGGCACTGTTCCGGAAGTAACATTTCTTATCCCTTTCATTGGGGTTTCACTGGAGCATTTAGATATGTGCGTCTCGCTGGACTTGTCTTGCGGTAGGGCAGGGCCGATGATGTACGGATGCTCCGTCTTGGTGCTTACACGGGCAGTCCAATGAGGCGGGCGGGATTGGTCCGGAGTGTCAGGTCTAGCTCGGGTTCCTTGAGGCCCGCATTGAGCAGCAACCGTGCGAACATCCGCAGTTGCTCATAAGGCCACAAAGCCAGGTCCACGCTGCCCCCGTCCGATGCCAAGATGAAGCTTTCTGCGCCGAATCGCTGAATGGTCGCCACCAAACGTGAGTATGTGTAGTCAAGGTCCTTTTGCAGCTTCGGCACCAGCATCACCCCGCTGACAATTTCGATAAGCCCGCCGGCAGCAACCACCTTACCCAGAAACTCCTCGTCGACCCGCGGCAAGTAAAAGACGTGGTTGACGAGCACTTTGATTCCGCGCGGCTTTGCATAGGCAAGAACGGCTAGTATCTCGTGAGGACCCAGATGCGACGTAGCGAACACGGCGTCGTGGTCCCCGATGAGATCAAGGACGTTCCTGGCTGCGGATGTGAGTTGGCCGGTTTCATCGGTCACCTGCACACCGGCGTCCGGGCTGCCCGGCATGGCCATGCCGGGCCGACCCCACGAACCCAGACCGCCCATGATCTCGCCGTGGTAAGCGGCGTGCCCTGATGGTCCCCACACTATCCGGCCACCGGTGAGCAATGCGGCCTCCACCGCGTATGGGTTCACCCCTCCAACTGTCCAGTTGAGGGTAATGCCGCCGACTACGTCAATCCCTGGGACCGCTTGACTGGAAAGCCGGGCTCGGGACACAGTGCTTTCGTGATGACTCTTGATGGCTATGGCGCGTAGCCCGGCGCCGGCGCAGAGTCGGGCGGTCTCGATATCGTCACCGAGCCTGGCAAATAGGCACGGCGCTGTGTGGACGTGCAGGTCGATGGCCCCTTGGAGGTCGTATGGTCCTCGTCCCGCAGCGAGGGGCGAATTTGTCATGTGTCTCGACCCTCCGCTGAGAGGACAGGTCGCAGAATGGCGGCCCAACCGTTCTGACGAAACGAAACTATCTTCATGCAAAATCTCCTAGAGCTGTATGCGGGAAAGCAGTTTGAGGGAATGTCCACGCAATCGGTGGAGTCATCGCTTGTCGATGCCCAGTTGCCGCCGTTTCTGTCAGCAACTGGTCTTGGTGGAAGTCCACTATCAGTCCACATTGGTAGGAGTCAGGCAGTCTCCAGAGCCCATCACGCTGATGCAGATGTGGTCTGAGACTGCCTGACGACCTCCCCGTGCGCGAGGTGAAGATTGTGTTGTCTAGCGGGCCAAGAGTGTGTTCTTTGTCTCGCGGCTGAACAGGAGGATGGCAAGCGCGGCGACGCTGGCCGCGACAATCCAGTACGCCGGCGCGATGTCACTACCGGTCCAAATGGTGGTTTGCAATGTGATGTAGGGAGCCAACCCGCCCGAAATCGCTACACCAACATTGAGGCCAACGGCCGAACCAGTCATACGAACCTTTGTCGGGAACCATTCCGCCATAAGCACGTAAACGATGCTGCCCGGTATGGCGTAAAAACCGAGCAGCGCGATCATAGCCACAGCGATCAGGACAAGCGATTCTGAATCCCGCACGATCACCAGGATGGGCACGGCGGTGACAATGAGCCCAACTATGCCAAAGATGGCCACCGGTCGCCGCCCGTACCGGTCGGCGAGGCTTCCCGCTATGAGTGCTAGCAATGCAGCGCAGAGCATTGCAATCCCCAAGATTAAGTAGACATCTGCGCTCGGAATATGCCGGGTCGTAATGAGGTACCCGACTACAAATGCCATAGCAACAAACGAGGGCGCATTGACCGCGACGGTCACAGTGACGAGCTTTAGGAACGGCCGCCAGTGAAAGCGAAGCATCTCCGAAATCGGGGAGGGCGCCACATCGTGGGATTTCTCGATTGCCAGGAACTCAGGCGAATCCTCCATACGTTTGCGGAGGTAGATCACGACAAGGGTCAATGGGGCGCTAATCAGGAAGGGGATGCGCCACCCAAACTCGGACATCTGCTCAGTAGTCAAAGAAAAAGCGAACCCGGCAGCAGTAAGCGCACCAAGCGCTTGGCCGAATATGACGGACCCTGGCACGATCCCGCCGAAGGTCCCGCGCCGGTGAGCCGGTGCCGACTCGACGACGAAAGTAGACGCACTAACTCCTTCACCCGCCGCTGATAGCCCCTGGAACAATCTCAGCAGCACGAGCAGCACAGGTGCTGCGAAGCCAATGGTCTCGTAAGTAGGGAGCAGGCCCATCCCGAGGGTCGCAATCCCCATCAGAACGACGGTTGCGGTAAGAACGAATCGCCGCCCCTTCTTGTCACCTAGCCATCCCCACATCACCGCACCGAACGGTCTTACAACATAAGCGACCCCCAAGGTAGCGACTGCTGCCAACGTTGAGGCGGTGGCGTTTGTGGAGGGAAAGAACAGGGGCGCGAAATACACGAGCAAAAATGTATACATGGTGATGTCGAAATATTCAATGACACTGCCGAGCGCAGCGCCGGTAATAATTGTCTTTCTGCCAGACTTCGGGATAATCGGAACCGAGACATCGTTCACGATATTTGGATTTGCCACATTGACCTCCTAGGTGAGTACTCGCCTTGCATAGGATAGGTAAACTCTGCAGGGCTGCCATGTTGCCCCGAGACCAGATGCATCAGGGCATAGTTCGGGACAGAAATAACAAGTTGAAAATCGTCAAGCCACGCCCAGTGGACTGTTACGCGTTGACCGTGATGCCGGTGCCACCGCCAACAGGCAGTAAGACACCGTAATGAACAACGGCTAACGCTCCAACAACTACCGACCGTCCCTCTGGTTCTAGTCTGTCAATGCAGGTAGTTTCGGGGCGTTGGCAATGGTTCGTAGCGGTTATACGTCTGCTGTTTTGTTCAGGGTGGTCGTTTGCCAGTTGGTGTATTCGGCGAGCCCGTGCAGGGAGTTTTCACAGCCGAGGCCCGACTGTTTGTGGCCCCCGAATGCCTGATTGGGTGCGTACTGATGCACCTCATTGATCCAGACCGTACCTGCCTCGATTCGTGCCGCGATCCGCTCCAGCGCCTGCTCGTCCTTGCCCCAGACGGAGGCGCCCAGGCCCCACTGCGTATCGTTCGCACGGGAGATGACGTCTTCCTCGTCGCGCCATTTCAGCAGGGGCAGAATCGGTCCAAAAGGTTCTTCTTGGACGATTCTCGAATCTTCGGGCGGGTTGTCCACAAAGGAAACAGGAATAAACCAACCCGGCTGCGATTCGTCGATCTGGCCGCCGAGGGCGAAGGCATAGCCGCGGTCGTTGCAGTCGGCGAAGAACTCTTTGACCTTCTCGAACTGCGGCGCGTTTTGAATAGGGCCAAGGTCCGTGTGCGGTTCCGCACCATTTCCCACTTTGACGGTCTTCGCATACTCAACCAAGGCATCACGGACGACGTCGTAGACGTCCTCGTGAATGTAAAGACGTTTGGTTGCGTTACAGAACTGGGCATTGTTCTGGAACGCCGCCCAGAACAGCTGGGGTGCTACCGTAGCCGGATCAACGTCAGGCAGGACAATGGCAGGGTCGTTCCCCCCAAGTTCCAAAGTCACGCGCTTGATCGATTTGGCCGCCGAGGCCATCACGTGGCGGCCGGTCTCCGTGCTGCCTGTGAAGGCGATCTTGGCGATGCCCGGATGCGAGGTCATCCGCTTTCCGAGGTCGTCTCCACCGGTGACCACGTTGAACACACCGGCGGGCAGAAGGTCCTGCACCAGCTCAGCAAGTTTGAGGGTGGTCAACGGCGTAAAAGGGCTCGGCTTAACGACGATCGTGTTGCCCGCCAAGATTGCCGGCGCAATTTTCCAGATCGCCAGCAGGATAGGAAAGTTCCAAGGCGCGATTGCCCCGATCACTCCTAAGGGCGTGTAGCGGGTGGTGACACGCCGGTTGTCGTCATCCACGAGCACCTCTGGGGTGAGCCGCTGCTTCGCGATCTCCCGACACCAGATCGCAGAGCCCATGATCTCCCATTCCGCACCAGCCCGTGGTTTGCCCTGCTCACGGGTGAGCAGAGCCATGAACTGCTCGGAGTGTTCCTCGATACGGTCACCGATCGCCGCAAGCACAGCGGCACGCTCCTCTATCGGCGTAGCTGCCCAGGCAGGGAACGCCCGCGCTGCCGCGGCCACGGCCTCGTCGAGCTGTTCCACGGACGCGTCCGGCGCTTTAGCGATGACCTGGCCGGTTGCGGGGTTGAACACGTCAAAGGTTGACATTGCGCTGACAGCCTGCCCGTCGATAACCAGGGCCCAATCATCCTCAAAGGAAACCGGTGTGCGCTCTACTCCCGTAATGGTCATTTGATTCTCCATCTGTCGCCTCGTTGCGATACCGGCGGCATTGCCAGCATCCACCTACGGTACGAGGCAACAAGGTGGCGAAACTGTAGCGTTTTAGCACAGTTCGAAACTCACCCCGGCATACCCAGCCCACGCAAGCGGCGATAAAGCGTGCTACGACTGATTCCAAGGTCCTCCGCCACACGGGACTTGTTCCCCTGATGACGTTCAAGGCTTAGGAGAAGGACCTTGTGCTCTGCCTGTTCCAAGGGGCCCAGCGGGTGTGAGGTTGACCAGGCGAGGCTTGCGGGCAAATGCCTGACGTCGATTGTGTCCCCGTCAGCGGTTTGGACTGCGTTGTGCAGGACTGCATGCAGCTTGGGCGCTAGCATCACTCCGCTGACGAACTCGATGCGCCGGCAGCCACCACCTTGCTAAGAACCTCCACGCCGATCCGCGCAAGAAAGGCGAGATTGACGAGGATTATATTCCGCGAGACTTTGCCTAACCGAGAAAGGCTGGGATCTCCGGGGGCCCACGTGCGCCGTAGCGGTACAGCTTCGTGATCCCCGATGATCAAGGGTGGTCCTAGTCGCGGTGTGCAGGTGACCGGTTTCATCGGTCACCTGCACACCGGTGTCGGTGTTAACCTGCATGTCGATGTCGGGCCTCCCCCAGCAACTCAAACCGCCCATCATCTCGCCGTTGTAGGCCGCACGCACGGTTGGCCCCTCACCATCAAGCTGCCAGCGAGCAAAGCGGTCTCCACCGCGTAAGGGTTCACTCCTCCAACTGCCCAGCTGAGGGTGATACCCTGACGACGTCAACCTGGAACCGATTGACTCGAGAGCGGGGCCCGGGGCGGCGTACCTTCATGGTGAGTCTGATTGCTTTCTTCCACCCCGGCCAAAGCTCGCGCCCACGAATGGGGACCAAGCCGCACGGGTAGATTGCCGAAGCCCCTTGGCCGCCGTGAGCATCATGCACCCTCATGCGGTTGGAATCACGGGCAGGGCGTAACAGGCCAGTTGTCTGTCCAACGGTTAAATTTCTCTGCCATGTCTTCCTTAGATTGGTCGGGTTGAGCGGCCCGCAGGGTTAGTTCTCATCGATAACCAGGCCCGCTCGGGTGACCTGGCGCGCTTCGGCAGCCTGTAGGGCGGCGCGGACGTCTGTCAGGGCAAAGTCGGTGTCAACGAGGTCCTCCCAAGGAAACTGTGGGGTGGATTCGATGAAGGAGACGGATTTGCCCAAGACGTCAGCCTGATAGCGGTAGGACGCGCGGATCTGCACGCCGGACCGGGTGAAAAGTCCCGGGTCGAACTGCGTGAATTTGTTGGGCGTGACGTTGCCGATGGAGACCATGATGCCTCCGGGTCGGACAGACTTGACAGCCTCCGAGAACGCTTCCGGGACACCAGTCACATCAATCACTACATCGGCCCCACCATCGGTGCTCTCCCGCATTAGCTCGACACGGCCGGCTCCGCCGTCGGCCTCAGAAATGTCGATTGCATGATGAGCACCGAATTCGATGGCCTTGGTCAGCCGGTTTGTGGCCATTTCAGCCACGAATACCTCGGCTCCCATCTGACTCGCAATCGCAGCAGCGCACACGCCAAGGCCACCGGCGCCGAGCACGAGGACTTTCTGGCCGCGTTTGATCTCTCCGGTTTCGCAGCCGGCATAGACCTGAGAGAGTGCGCAGTTGGCCGAGGAAACGGCCTTGCTGGAAATGCTATCCGGCACCTTGTAAACGAATTGATCCGAACTAACAGCATAGTGGGTACCAAATGTTCCGTGGAAGTGCGGAGCCACGTCAGCCTGGGTGGACCCTCCTGGTGTGGCATTCCGGCATAAGTTTCCCTGCCCGGCGTTGCATGCAGGGCAACGTCGACAGACCTGAAAGTACGTGGAAACGACCCGGTCGCCTTCCTTCAAGTCATTGCCGGCGAAGTCCCGGGTAACCCCTGCCCCCAAGCGTTCAATCCTGCCTACTCCTTCATGGCCGAGCGCGCCACCGGCCTTCACCAGTGGGTGGTGCCCCCGCAGAATATGCACATCCGAACCACAGACATTTGCCCGAATCATTTTCATTAGGAGTCCGCCGGAAACGGGGTCGGGCAAGTTATATTCCCGCTGTTCCACTTCATGGGGACCCCTCAGGACAGTGGTGATGCCTTTCAATGGTTTCTCCTTATTGTCGTTCGCTGTGCGAAGGTACCGCTAGGTATTGTTTGATGATTTCGCTAATCTGCTTGTAAATTTCCGCGAGTTCTGGGGCAGCCCAGGTTCTGGTGTCGTTTTGTAGCCACAAGGGTTTCCTGTCGACTTGCCTTGTCTACCTTGCCTCGACGCTCTCCTTTGCGGCAGCAATATCCGTGGCCTTCTCAGCACGATAGACGCGCTGCACATAGACGAAAGTAGCGCCAGAGAGGAGCAAAATGATTGCCATCGCGGTGAACGGCAGTTGCGGTCCGCCGGACAACTCGCGCAGCCAACCGGTCAACATAGGGCCTGCGAATCCCCCGAAGTTTGCGAGCGTGTTAATGAGCGCAAGTCCGGCCGCGGCCGCGGTACCAGAGAGAATCCGCATCGGCAGCCCCCAGACGAGGGGCATCGACGAGATCACCCCGACCGCGCAAAGAGTAACGCCGATCATGGTCATCCATGGGGTGGAAGAGTAGGCCGACAGCAGGATGCCAAAAGCGCCGACCATCATCATGATCATGATGTGCCATCCGAAGTCACCGCGACGGGCACTGCTTCGAGCCCAAAGGATCATGCCAACTGCAGCAAATGCGTACGGGACAGAGATCAGCAGCGACGTTTCCATCCCCGAAAAGTTGGTGCCGAACTGCTTGCCGAATCCAGCGATCATGGTCGGCAGGAAGAAGCCGACACCGTAAAGGCCGTAAATGATTCCCATGGAGGCGAAGGCGAGAAGCCACAACTTGGGATTGTTGAATGCGCCCTTCATACTTGAGTGCTTTTTGGCTTGCGGGTCAGTCTCAGCCTCGATCTCCGCCGAAATGGCCGAAGCCTGCGCCGGCGTTAGCCAACGAGCTTTGTCGGGCGTGTCGGTGATATAGAAGTACGCGATCACGCCAACGACCACCGCTGGAAGGCCCGTCATCAGGATCATAAATCGCCAGCCCTCAAGTCCCCACGCCCCGTCGCCTACGTGAATCAGCCAGGTAACTACGGGCCACGACAGACGACAGTGGGATCCCCAATAAGTAGATGGAGATGACTTTCACACGATCACGGTTCGAGAACCAGTAGGTGAGGTAGAGCACAATCGCCGGAGCGAATCCTGCCTCAGCCACACCAAGGAGGAATCTCATGACGAGCAGCATTTCGAAGTTCTGAACAAAAGCAGTCAGCGCCGCGACGATGCCCCACGTGACCATGATCCGCATGAACCACACTCGCGCACCGAACTTTGCCATGAGGATGTTGCTCGGCACCTCGAGCAGGATGTAGCCGATGAAGAAGATTCCTGAAGCCAACCCGAACATTGTGGCTGTGAGCTGGAGGTCTTCGGTCATTCCGTTCGGTGCGGCGAAGGCAATCGCAGTGCGGTCAACATAGTTGATGAAGTACATGAGGGAGACGAAGGGCAGAATTCGCCAAGCTACCTTGAGGGAGATTGCCTTTCGTTCGGCCGCGGTGACGGCCTGTGTGTGAGGGAGATCCACGTTGATTTCCTTACTCTTTGGAGGTGAATGACGAGACCCAGGGAACCATGACAGATGCCCGCGCATGCTATCGCGGAATCAACTGTCTTCCCCGGTCGTCAGTTGGGGCCTGGGTTTTGTTTGATTCTCGTTAGACAAACATTTTCGTGAGCCCCGCTTCGGCGTGGCGGATCACCGGTGGTCACGAGCATCACTCTCAGGCCGCGCCGTGGGAACGATTGAGCGTTGGTGGTGATGATGGTGCCAAGGCTCCACCGGGCAGTTAGAAGCCCGTGATCAAAGTACTGCGAACGCCTCAATAGCTACATGCTTCAGGGTTTTGGCAATGGTTCGTAGCGGTTATACGTCTGCTGTTTTGTTCAGGGTGGTCGTTTGCCAGTTGGTGTATTCGGCGAGCCCGTGCAGGGAGTTTTCACAGCCGAGGCCCGACTGTTTGTGGCCCCCGAATGCCTGATTGGGTGCGTACTGATGCACCTCATTGATCCAGACCGTACCTGCCTCGATTCGTGCCGCGATCCGCTCCAGCGCCTGCTCGTCCTTGCCCCAGACGGAGGCGCCCAGGCCCCACTGCGTATCGTTCGCACGGGAGATGACGTCTTCCTCGTCGCGCCATTTCAGCAGGGGCAGAATCGGTCCAAAAGGTTCTTCTTGGACGATTCTCGAATCTTCGGGCGGGTTGTCCACAAAGGAAACAGGAATAAACCAACCCGGCTGCGATTCGTCGATCTGGCCGCCGAGGGCGAAGGCATAGCCGCGGTCGTTGCAGTCGGCGAAGAACTCTTTGACCTTCTCGAACTGCGGCGCGTTTTGAATAGGGCCAAGGTCCGTGTGCGGTTCCGCACCATTTCCCACTTTGACGGTCTTCGCATACTCAACCAAGGCATCACGGACGACGTCGTAGACGTCCTCGTGAATGTAAAGACGTTTGGTTGCGTTACAGAACTGGGCATTGTTCTGGAACGCCGCCCAGAACAGCTGGGGTGCTACCGTAGCCGGATCAACGTCAGGCAGGACAATGGCAGGGTCGTTCCCCCCAAGTTCCAAAGTCACGCGCTTGATCGATTTGGCCGCCGAGGCCATCACGTGGCGGCCGGTCTCCGTGCTGCCTGTGAAGGCGATCTTGGCGATGCCCGGATGCGAGGTCATCCGCTTTCCGAGATCGTCTCCACCGGTGACCACGTTGAACACACCGGCGGGCAGAAGGTCCTGCACCAGCTCAGCAAGTTTGAGGGTGGTCAACGGCGTAAAAGGGCTCGGCTTAACGACGATCGTGTTGCCCGCCAAGATTGCCGGCGCAATTTTCCAGATCGCCAGCAGGATAGGAAAGTTCCAAGGCGCGATTGCCCCGATCACTCCTAAGGGCGTGTAGCGGGTGGTGACACGCCGGTTGTCGTCATCCACGAGCACCTCTGGGGTGAGCCGCTGCTTCGCGATCTCCCGACACCAGATCGCAGAGCCCATGATCTCCCATTCCGCACCAGCCCGTGGTTTGCCCTGCTCACGGGTGAGCAGAGCCATGAACTGCTCGGAGTGTTCCTCGATACGGTCACCGATCGCCGCAAGCACAGCGGCACGCTCCTCTATCGGCGTAGCTGCCCAGGCAGGGAACGCCCGCGCTGCCGCGGCCACGGCCTCGTCGAGCTGTTCCACGGACGCGTCCGGCGCTTTAGCGATGACCTGGCCGGTTGCGGGGTTGAACACGTCAAAGGTTGACATTGCGCTGACAGCCTGCCCGTCGATAACCAGGGCCCAATCATCCTCAAAGGAAACCGGTGTGCGCTCTACTCCCGTAATGGTCATTTGATTCTCCATCTGTCGCCTCGTTGCGATACCGGCGGCATTGCCAGCATCCACCTACGGTACGAGGCAACAAGGTGGCGAAACTGTAGCGTTTTAGCACAGTTCGAAACTCACCCCGGCATACCCAGCCCACGCAAGCGGCGATAAAGCGTGCTACGACTGATTCCAAGGTCCTCCGCCACACGGGACTTGTTCCCCTGATGACGTTCAAGGCTTAGGAGAAGGACCTTGTGCTCTGCCTGTTCCAAGGGGCCCAGCGGGTGTGAGGTTGACCAGGCGAGGCTTGCGGGCAAATGCCTGACGTCGATTGTGTCCCCGTCAGCGGTTTGGACTGCGTTGTGCAGGACTGCACGGAGCTCCGTGATGTTGCCTGGCCATGAGTAGTTGGTCAAGCGGTGGAGCGCTGCGGCGGTCATCCCGGACTCCTGACTGAGCCCCTGCAAAATGCTGCGTGCGAGGTTGGGGATCTCCTGCATCCGCCCCCGCAGGGGCGGAAGCTCGACGCGTGTGGGGAAAGTTGCCAGCCGCGCGGTCTGAAGCCCTTCAAAGCCTGCGGTCCCGACCGCCCAGACGGAGGACTGCCCCAATCCTCTGGCCACAACCTCGGCAAGCTTCGGATCGTAGCGATCGAAGTCGTCTACCAACAGAAGTGTTGAATCGTCCGTTTCAGCTATGAGCTTCAGCGCTTCGGGCGGATTGGTAGCGGGGGAAATCGAGGCAATACGCTTTCCTTCACCAATTTGTCGGGCCTTCGTGGTTCGTCCCGTCCCGGGCTCACCCATTAGCAATGCCCGTAGCTTTCGTTCACGGATCCTCTTGAGTTCCAGGTCGAACCGACCAGAAACACCCTCGGTCCGTGAACGGCGGCGAGCCTGTTCCCAGCCGGGGATTTCCACGACGAAAGAGCCTGGGGCGCCGTCCACCGGAATGACCAAAGCGCTCGGTCCGAGTCCGCGACCACGGCTCTGGAGCGGCACGATGTGCTCCCGCTCAGACTGCTCCAGGCTGCTGAAGACGGAACGTAGCTCCAAAAGCGATTCCTCTTCCACTTGCTGTGTAGCGGCGTCGTTCATGAGTGTCACATCCCGGCCGAAAGCAATTACAGGGCCCTTGGAGCGGGCGACCCGTGCTTGATAGGCGCCCAAGAGCCTTATGTGGCTAGAAGGGCTTGCCAGCAGCAGCCGCCCCTCGATCGCACGGGCGGTTGAGACGATGAGTGCCCGCATGAGGCTCTTGGACTCCGAAGACAGGCCGGTAATGTCCAATACTCCTTCCATCACTCCAGTAATTGGGTGGACGATCGGATGTCCGTAGCAGTTAAATCCGTGCAGCTGGGCAAGATAGTGCTCTTCCCCGGAAACAAAAACTCCCGTCCGTGTTTCGAAGACCGTCGAAAGGGCGTTTGTTCCAGTGTTTTCCTCCGAGTAGGTTGCCCCGGGCACCGCGAATACACGATCGAGCTCACGGGCAACTCTTCGTTCCCCACAACGACGCGTAATGATTCGTTGATTCCGGTCGGCCAGAAGCAGTGCGCAGTCGGTTTCGCGTAACTGGTGCGCGAGATCCTCGATGACCGGTTCAGCCGCTCGCGCAAGAAAGCCAGAGAAGTCAATGCCGTCGTTGACTGTGGCCCGAACCTCCGCATCGCGGCTCAGCCCGGTGCTTTCGATTCTGTTCCACGAGTGCAGGATCTCGGCCCGCACAACTTCGATGCCCATTCGCACCTCCTCGTTCTGCCACCTATCCGCGGCATGCCTCATTTTGGCCGGCTTTGGCACCGTCCACCGACAGGGTCCTCCCCATCGAAAAGATCATGAATCATGCCCGAGAGGTCTTTCCCGAGTTCCACGGGAAAGACCTCTCGGGCTATGTGGCGCAAGCGTACTGCTCCGGTATCCAAGGCGTCGTTGCTGACTGCTCCGCTGACCGATCGCTCGAGGAGCGGTCACGGACGCGCTTCTGTTACCCATCCCGTTTGTATATTGCGTCACGAAGCACCGATCGGCGTCATGAGCGCTTTCCGTTCCTGCCTGTTGTCAACTGGCGTAGGGGTCGGCGATGCCGATGTATTGGGTGTAGAGGTATTCCTCGATGCCTTCGAGGCCGCCTTCACGTCCGAGTCCGGATTGCTTGACGCCGCCGAAGGGGGCGGCGGCGTTGGAGATGACGCCGGCGTTCAGGCCCAGCATGCCGGTCTCGAGCCGTTCGCCCATCCGGATGCCGCGGTTCAGGTCGCGCGTGAAGACGTACGCCACCAGCCCGTACTCGGTGTTGTTGGCCAGGCGAACGGCTTCGTCCTCGGTGCCGAAGGTGATGATCGGGGCGACGGGGCCGAAGATTTCCTCGGACAGTATCCGCGTGCCTTCGGTGACGCCGGTGAGGATGGTGGGCTGGTAGAAGTAGCCCGGGCCCTCGGCCGGGGCGCCGCCCAGGACAGCCTTGGCGCCGGAGGCCACGGCGTCGGTGACGAGTTCGTGGACTTTGTCCCGGCTCTCGGCATCGATCAGCGGGCCGACCTTGGACTCCGGTTCGGTGCCGCGGGCGGTGGTCATGTCCGCCATTTTCGCGGCGAACTTCGCCGCGAATTCGTCGGCAACGGATTCGTGCACGATGAACCGGTTCGCCGCGGTGCAGGCCTCGCCCATGTTCCGCAGCTTCGCCAGCATCGCCCCGGCGACGGCGGCGTCCAGGTCGGCGTCCCCGAAGACCACGAACGGGGCGTTCCCGCCGAGCTCCATCGACGTCCGCAGGACGGTCTCGGACGCGTCGGCGAGCAGCCGGCGGCCCACCTCGGTGGAGCCGGTGAACGAGAGTTTGCGCAGGCGCTGGTCCTTGATCAGCGGGCCGGTTGTGGCCCCTGCCGTGGACGTGGGGATGACGTTCAGGACTCCGGCGGGCAGGCCGGCTTCCTGCATGACCGCGGCGAACAGCTGCGAGGTCAGCGGAGTCAGGTTGGCGGACTTCAGCACCATGGTGCAGCCGGCCGCGACAGCAGGAGCGATCTTGCGGGTGGCCATGGCCAGCGGGAAGTTCCACGGCGTGATCAAAAGGCACGGACCGACGGGCTTCTTCGTCACCAGCAGGCGGGACTTCCCGTCCGGGGAGACCGAATAGCGGCCGAACGCGCGGACGGCTTCCTCAGAGAACCAGCGCAGGAACTCGGCACCGTAAGTGACTTCGCCGCGGGCCTCGGCGAGCGGCTTGCCCATTTCCATGGTCATGAGCAACGCGAAGTCCTCGGCCCGCGCCATAACCATCTCAAAGGCACGGCGCAGGATCTCGCCGCGTTCACGCGGCGGGACCTTCGCCCACGACTCCTGCGCGGCAACCGCGGCGTCCAGGGCCGCGCGGCCGTCCACGGGACCGGCGTCAGCGATGCTCAACAGCACCTTGCCCGTGGCGGGATCCTCGACGTCGAACGTCTTCCCGGAAGCGGCACGCCGCCACTCACCACCGATCAGCAGGCCGGTCGGAACAGAGGCCAGCAGTGCGGCCTCAGCGTCAGGACGTTGCGTAAGCATTGATTCGCTCCTCGCCGGCATCCCAGGCACGCACGGGCGCGTAGGCATCCGGGTCCGTGATGACATCGATAACGGTGGTGTTGCTGGACGCGAGTGCGTCTGCCAGTGCGGCACGCAGGTCCTCGGCCTTGTCCACGAGCACGCCGGCTGCTCCCGTAGACCGTGCCATCGCGGCATGGTCGACCGGTGCAAAAGCGATGGCGGTCGTTGTCTGGTCGAAGAAGAAGTTCTCGGCGTGACGCTGGTATCCGAGCAGGGCATTGTTCAAAACGATGACCACTACCGGGATGTTTTCGCGAACTGCTGTCTCGAGTTCGGACCAGACGTGCGCGAACCCGCCGTCGCCCACGATTGCCACCACTCGGGAGGCTGGGCTGGCCAGTTTGGCGCCCATTCCCAGCGGAAGGCCCCAGCCGAGCCCGGCCAGGCCGCGTGGAACAAGGAAACGCTGCCCGGGGCGGCGCGACGTGAGGTAGCTAGTAACCCAGATCGAAGAGTAGCTAGCGTCGGCGACAACGATGTCGGTGGGTTCGAGGAGTGCGTCCAATTCTGCCAGGATCCGCTCGGGTGCGACAGGCGAGGAGTCCGAAGCCAAGAGTTCCGCTATCGCGGCTTTGTGCTGGCGACGCCCGTCCTCAATCGTGGCAACAAGGCCGGCTAACGCAGCCTCGCGCTTTGTCAGGTCGAGCTTATCCAGCGCTGCAGTGAGGTCTTCGATCGCCGCTCGAGCGTCCCCGAGTAGACGAATTGATTCGTAGTTCCGGCCGATCTCGAGACCATCAACGTCTATGTGGATGTACGTTGCGTCCGGCGAGGTCAGCGTCCAGTTGTCGGTACCGTTCTCATTCGTGCGCGTGCCGATAAGTACGACGACGTCGGCATTCGAGATGAGGGGCAGGTGGAAGTGCGCGGGACCGTTCTTGCCGGTGATGTTTGCCGCGACGCCAAGCGAGAGCGGAGCGGTCTCATCCACCGCACCCTTGCCCATGTTGGTAGTAGCCACCGGGAGGTATGCGCGCTCCTGAAGCTGCGCGAGTTCTTCAACGGCATCCGAGACATGAACTCCGCCGCCGGCGATGATCAGAGGCGACTGTGCATTCGCGATAAGCTCTGCCGCGCGAGCGACTGCGTCCGCAGCTGGCCGCGGGCGATCCAGCGGGAATTGGCCAAGGTTTTGGGTACGCCGGAATTTGCTCGGCACCGATTTGAGGCCAAGGACGTCCTTGGGAAGCAACAAAACGACTGGGCCGGGTCGGCCACTGTTGGCGATGGTCATAGCGAGGTCGACGTAATCTTCGGCGCGGGACGGGTCATCAATGCGACGGGTCCATTTCGAGACACCGGCAAACAACGCCTCGTGGTCGAGTTCCTGGAACGCGTTCCGATCGCGAACCGATGAGGGGACTTCCTGAACGAGAACGAGCATAGGGATGGAGGCCTTTAGCGCCTCGGCCATTGGTGCGACGAAAAGCGTGGCTGCCGGACCGTTCTGGGCGGCCACCACTCCGATTTGCCCTGAAATGCGGGAGAAGCCGTCGGACATGACTCCCGCGGCGTTCTCGGTCCGGTAAAAGATTTGCCGGATGCCGATCTTTTCGGCTGCCAGCAGCAAGGCCGTCGGATTGCTCTGACCGAAGATGGCTTTTACACCGTGACGGCTCAAGGCCGCCGCGATGACGTCAGCGACAGTACTCATGGGTATTCCTCCTGGTTTCTCCAAAAGTTGGAGTAGATCTCGTTGTGCGTGTGTGTATCGGACGTAGCCGATACGGAGAAGAAGCGTGTGCCCCCGTAACGCGGGGCAGCGTCGTCATCCCAGACCGTGCTTTCGGCGTTGAGGCAGCGACAGCGACGCCGGCTGGTTATGTCAGGCATTGACAGTGATGCTGCTGCCTCCATCGACGGGCAGTGCCGCACCCGTGATGAAGGAGGCGTCGTCGGAGGCCAGAAACACTGCAGCTCGCGCGACGTCCCATGCCGTCCCCATCGTGTGGCGTAGTGGGACTCGAGCAGCACGGGATCGTACGACGTCCTCACGGGTGGCGCCGCCCAAACCGATCCGGTTTTCGACAGCCATCGGAGTGTCCATGATGCCCGGAATGATGGCGTTCGCTCGGATACCGAACTCGGCGTTGGTGATTGCCACGTGTTCTGTCATGCGCAGGACGCCGGCCTTCGATGTGCTGTACGCGATGCCGGGGTGGTGCATCACGGCGGCGAGTGACGCGATGTTGATGATGGCGCCACCACCTTGTGGCCGCATGACGCGCAGCGCGTGCTTGCAGGTGAGGACCATGCCCGTCAGGTTGACGGCAGTGATGTGAGCGAAAGCTTCCGCGTCGATGTCAATGACGGGGGCGTCGCCGCCTGTAATGCTGATCCCTACGTTATTGTGCAGGATGTCCAGCCGTCCCCACCGATCTGTGCAGGCGGCGATCATTGCCTCGATGTCGCTCTCGGCGGTTACTTCCACGCGGACGGCCGTGGCTTCGCCGCCCTCCTCCGTGATCGCGCGTACGGTGTCTTCTGCTGCGGCAAGGTCTCGGTCTGCGACCATGACTTTGGCGCCCTCGCGGGCGAAGAGCATGGCCGTGGCCCTACCGTTGCCGATCGTCTGACCGGGAGTCTGTCCACCGCCTACTACGATGGCGACTTTGTCCTTCAAGCGCTGAGTCATTGAATTGTCCTTTTACTTAGTCAGTTGCTACGAGGTATGTGCCCCTCGGGGATTTCGATCCGATTTACGACTCGTCGGCGGCGGTCAACAGGCGGTAAGTCTTTTCGGCTGTGCCGGCGAATAACGCCTTGCGTTCATCGTCGGAGGCACTGCGAGTGATGCGTTTGTATGCGTTCCAAAGGACGGTGTAGCTGACACCCATTTTGTCCACGGGAAAGTTGCTTTCGAACATGCACCGATCGGCTCCGAACGCCTCGATGCAGGTCAGGAACCAGGGGCGCCAGAGATCTTCGAGAATCAGGGAGCTGGGAGGCGCATCTGCGTGAAGGTAGTCGAACGCCGCGCCGCGGGCCATGACTCCGCCGATTTTGCAGACAATGTTGGGGCGCTCAGCCAGACCTCGAATCGCATGTTCCCAGGCCTGGAAGTGCTCCGCACGGTCGTACGAGTAGCGGCCGTGTCCGATAGGCCCTCCACAGTGGTTAACCACGATGCGAAGGTCGGGAAGAGCATCAGCCAGAGCAGCCACCTCATCGAGTTGGTGGAAAAAAACCATGACGTCGAGGGTCAATCCCATGTCACGCAGCACCGCTGCGCCACTGCGGACGTCGGGGTCGGCGAGCAAATTCGGCCGGCTTGCTGTGTGATTGTTAGGAACGTCCGGACTGTCGTCCCAACCTGTGGCGAACCGTGTGCCCTTGAACCGGCCCCCGCCTAATTCAAGGTGGGTTTCGAGCACACCGCGGACGCCGCTGCCCAGCGTGAGATCGGCGAATCCGACGATCCCTTCGCCGATCCGGGTCGGGCCAAATTCTCCGCTGGCAGCCCTGGCCGCCAGGCCCGCTATGAACTTTGTCTCGCCGACCGGTCGCAAGTGTTCGGGACCGTCGGCCAAATACATGGACATACACTCGTTGTGGACGGTGCTGACGACCCGGTGCCCCCCGGCGAGGTCGTCAGTGAATTCTTCGAGCAGGTAACGGTTGCCCGGGAAATCGAAGAGATGATGGTGCGCGTCCACGATTGGCACGGCGGGATCAAGGGCTTCTTCAAGCCGGCCCCGCGCCAGCCATTCGAGGTCCGGTGGATGGATGCGGCCCCAGGTGGTTGGGCGACCGGTGGTGGGTCCAAAGAGGTGGCTCGACATCTACGTCTCTTCAATGCTCTGTCGGGTAGTGGCGCGTTCTGCTGACGCACCCCCGATGGACGTTTTTGAGGGTTCGAGCGGGAAGGCCGTCAGATAGTGGGCATATTCGGGTTCGACATCTACCTGGAGGGTCGAGAGCACTCGGGCGTTGCAACCGTAGAAGGTCACAATCATGACCAGCTCAACCATTCGGGCAGCGTCCAGGTGGCTTGAGAGCGCCAACCAGACGTCGTCCGAGATCGCACCGTCGTCCGTCATCTGTCGGGAAGCGTCCAGGACGAGCCGTTCTACTTCACCGAGCCCGTTGGGCCTCCCCTCGTTTGAAGCGATGAGAGCGCGGATGTCCTCGTTAGAAACCCCGTACTCGCCCCCGATCTTGACGTGGTGGCTGTACTCGTACTCATTCTTCATCATGTAGCTGACCTGAAGGATCGCCAGTTCACGCAACCTTGCATCCAGAGCGCATTCCGTCCGTATCCACATGCCGAACTGCAGGTAAGCCCGTAGCAGCTCGGGGCTGTTCGCCAGGGCCCGGAAGACGTTCGCTGGCCGAGTCAGAAGGTCACGGTACTCCGCGGGAAGATCTGACTGGTTAATGTATGGCACTCGAGCCATGTCTGGTTCTCCGTTCGTTGTTCTACTTTGTCCACTTGTCGTTGATGGATCGAGTCGCATCTTGGCGTCCGCTCAAATCAGCGGAAGGATGCAACGTACCTGGCGGTTCTCCATCCCGTTCAACGCGGCAACGGCAGGTTGCGGGTCTCCCGGCTGAAGCAAGTGACGACAAGCAGGACGGCACTAGTGAGGATGATCCAGAACGCAGGCGACGTATTGCTCCCTGTCCAGATGGTGACCTGCAGCGTTAACACCGGGGCCACGCCGCCGGCAATTGCAGCGCCAATGTTCGCACCCAGTGCTGTTCCGGTCGCCCTGACCTTCGCCGGGAACCACTCGGAGAGCAGAGTGAACGCTACGCCGTATAGCGGCCCTTGCAGAGTGAAGAGCACAAACAGGGCTCCAGCGATTGCGGGCAATGACGAGGTTTGCGACAGCACCATAAGCATGGGTACGGCACCCACAATCAGACCGATGGTCGTGACGATGACGACTGGCCGGCGGCCGAAGCGATCAGCAAGGATGCCACCGATTATTCCGGTCACGGCACCCCACAGGAGCCCCAGTCCCATCATCACGAACACTACTGTTGCCGGGATTTGTCTCGTCTGGATCAGTAGCCCGACGATGAAGATCAAGAGGACGAAGACGGGGGCAAAGGATCCGACCGTGATGGCCATCGCCTTGAGCACGGCCCGCCAGTGCAGCCGGATAGTCTCCATGAACGGCGACTTCGCAACGTCGTCGGTTGACTCAATCGCGGTGAACTCCGGAGACTCCTCCAGGCGACGACGCATGTAGAGGACAACGATCGTAAGCAGTGAGCAGACGATGAATGGAACGCGCCAACCGAACTCAGACATCTGCGCAGGGGGCAGGGTAAAGGTCAACAGCCCCGCTACCAATGCACCCAAGCCGTATCCGACGAGGCTGAAGGCCGGCACAATCGAACCGAACCGCCCACGGCGCTTTGGCGGCGACGACTCAATGACGTACGCCGCGGCAGTCGTACCTTCCCCAGCCGCAGAGATGCCCTGGCATGCTCGAAGCAAAACCAGCAAAATTGGCGCAGCCAAACCGATCTGGGAGAAAGTGGGAAGAAGTCCCATCCCCAGGCTCGCGATGCCCATCAGGACGATGGTTGCAACCAAGACGGTGCGTCGTCCCTTCTTGTCAGCGATCCAACCCCACATCACAGCTGCGAACGGCCTGACCACATACGCGACGCCGAGCGTCGCCACAGCGGACAGGGTCGATGCCGCCGCATTGTCCGAGGGGAAGAATAGAGGTGCGAAGTACACGAGGAGAAATGTGTACGCCGTTAGCTCAAAGTATTCGATCACGGTACCTACGGCCGAGGCGGCCAAGATGGTCCGTGTTCCTTGTTTCGGAAGGGCTGTTGCCGCTTCCGCAAATGATGTTTCAGGAGTCGCCACGTTGATTCTCCAGTGTCAGTGTCGAGCGGTTAAAGTGTCGAGCTGTGCTCTGGACCTGGGTCGAGCAGCACCGCTCAGAAGCGGCCTGTGTCCCACGCGTTGGTCCATAAGCTTGCGTGGTGACCAGCGTGGAGATCCCTCCGCGTGGTCCGCTGTATCGAGTCTGCGCCGTGCTCGTTGTCCCAGTCCAATACCTAGTTTCACTCAGTTGATAAGCAAAGCTTATTGACCTGAGTTATTGCGCAGCTTGTTCGCAGCCGCTGTGCGGTAGAAACCCTCCATTCGATGAGTACCACGTCACATGCTGAAGGGGCGCCGCGGCGGCGGTGCCGGGCAGATAACCAGGGGTTATCGTTTCCCTATGGATCTTCGGCGGCTCGAGTACTTTATGGTGTTGGCGGAGGAACTCCACTTCCGACGCGCTGCGGAGCGTCTGCACATCTCCCAGCCTGGGCTCTCACAACAGATCCGAGTCCTGGAAAAGGACCTCGGTGTCTCTCTGTTCGAACGCAGCGCACAAGGCGTCGTCCTAACCGATCCGGGATTTGTACTTCTTAAAGAGGGTGCCCACCTTCTTCAGCAGGCGGAAAGTGTTGCGGCCCATGTACGCGCTGCGGGCAAAGGAATCGCAGGCATCCTTCGCGTTGTGCATTCGCGATCTTTGACGGGCGACGTCCCAGATGAAATCGTCAGGCGCTTCCGGATGTCTAACCCGAGGGTCGAGATCATCGTGGAGACGGCGTGGACGACGCGCAACATTGCCATGCTCCGTGCCGGCGAGGTGGACGCCGCATTCGTTCGGATGCCATTGTTGGAAGTTGGCGACCTTAGCCAGCTAACGCTAGGTCATACCGAACTTGCAGCAGCCATCCCGGCGGATCTTCCACTCGCCCGAAAGCGCATCCTACAGACCGCCGACCTGCGTGGAATCCCTGTAGTTACTTTCCCCCGCGAACAGGCGCCCGGGTATTTTGATCACATTCTGTCCACGGTGTGGGGTGATGAAGGGCCGCTCATCAGCACTACAGAACCAGATCCAGAGCACCTGCTGGCCGCGGTCGCCGCTGGAGCGGGCGTGTGCGTTTTTGATGTCCAGCGCGCCCTTAAACTGCGTCCAAAGGGCGTCGTGGTGCGCCGGTTCACCCCGTCTCTTAGCGCGGATTTCGGGCTGCTCTGGAGCCCTCATCGCATGTCTTCCTTACTCGAATCCTTTATCGCCGAGGCCTCGCTGGCCCGCCCACGGGAGCCTTGACCGCCGAGTGCCGGGTCCCACACGGGATGGCCTTATCCTTGAGGTCGTAGACACACGTCCAAGACTGGCTTCTTGGGTACCGCAAATCTCGTAAATGCAGCCATTTGGATATTCTGTCTGCATACTTTGGACATGACGACGAACGACATAGTCCGGGTAGCCATCCTCGACGACTATCAGGACATCGCACTACGGATCGCAGATTGGACGTCGCTGACCGGCCGAGCAGATGTCACTACATTCACCGACCATCTGTTCGATCCGGACGATCTTGTAAATCGATTGGCGAGCTTCGACGTCGTCGTTCTTATGCGCGAACGCACGCCATTTTCCGCAGAACTTCTGTCCCGACTGCCGCAGTTGCGTCTGCTGGTGACCACCGCGATGAGCAACGCGTCCATAGACATGGCCGCGGCGGCCGCGCAAGGGGTGACAGTGTGCGGCACCGACGCCAACGGTGAGGTGGCGACACGAGAGTTCTGCTGGGCCCTGATCATGGCCGTCGCCCGTGATCTCGGGCCTGAAGACCAGACGATTCGGGCTGGCCGTTGGCAGGAGCGCATTGGCATCGAACTGGCCGGTTCAACCTTGGGACTGCTCGGCCTGGGTCGGCTTGGCACAGACATGGCCAGATATGCACGGGCATTCGACATGCGTGTCATCGCGTGGTCGCAGAACCTCACCGCCGAGCGCGCCGCAGAAGCCGGTGCGGAATTGGTCGACAAAGAGGAACTCTTTAAAACGCAGCGACATCGTCTCCATCCATGTGAGGTTCTCCGACCGGTCCCGCGGACTGGTCGGTGTTGACGAACTCGCGGCATTGGGCCCCCGAGGGCGACTAGTCAATACCTCGCGCGGACCGATTGTCGACGAAGGCGCCCTCATCAGTGCGCTGCGCGAAGGTACAATCGCCGGCGCGGCTCTTGACGTCTTCGACATCGAACCGCTGCCTCAAAATTCGCCCTGGCGATCGACGCCCAGGGCTCTGCTCACACCACACATTGGCTATGTTTCTTCGAACGCCTACCAAAATATGTACCGTGAATGTGTCGAGGGCATCGTGGCCTGGCTAGACGGCGCCCCCGTACGATTGCTGACCCCGCCACATGCCACACGAGCTCCACAGGGACAACATCAACAAGGACCGTCTGACTGAACCAACCCATGTCCAGGTGCCAGGCCGAGGACAGCTTCGCCGTCGTCGGCAGAGCACAAGGTCCTTCTCCTAAGTAGCCATTGTGTCCCTTGCGGGACGCCCGTTCCGGGCCCGGGGTGCGGTGACTCCATACCAGGCTCTCCTGCGATGCCGAACGCTAAGCCGAAGCCTGCCTCTAAAGATCGCCACTTTGGATCCAGTTTTTGGGGATGGTGACTCAAAATGTCGTCGGAGCGCTGGTCTACTAAGGTCTTGCGCCAAGCGGTGTCGGTGGCGTTATTACGCTATTGGATACTCCCGTTACCGGCTCGTGGGCGCCGCTCACCGCCAAAGCTTCTTTGAGGCAGGAAGGGAACCATGGTTAACTAAGGGTGTGAACACCTGTTCACCCCCCACTCATCCCCCTCAGCCATCAATCTTGAGAACGAGGCCCTCATGGCGAATACAAAGTCAGCGCCGAAAACGCCTCGGTCAGCGTCCGCGATCACCACCGTCTTGGCCTTGAGTGGCACGGTTGTGGCGCTCATGCAGACGATAGTAGTGCCCCTCCTACCGGATTTTCCGCGCATCCTTGGTGTCACAGCTGACGACGCGTCCTGGCTTGTAACGGCTACGCTACTCACGAGCGCTGTGGCGACGCCCATCATGTCCCGCAGCGCGGACATGTACGGCAAGCGGAAGATAATGGTCATCTGCTTGGCCATTATGGTCGTGGGCTCGATAATCGCCGCGGTGGGCGGATCATTTTTGTGGATCATAATTGGCCGGGCGCTGCAGGGTTTCTCGTCGTCGCTCATCCCTGTGGGAATCAGCATCATGCGGGATGAACTGCCGAAAGAGAGGATGGGCTCAGCCGTTGCCCTGATGAGCGCGACCCTCGGAATCGGTAGTGCGATGGGTTTGCCGTTGGCCGGGCTCGTCTTTGAGGCGCTGGGCTGGCAATCGATTTTTTGGGTTTCCGCTGTAGCGGGCGCTCTGCTGCTGGTGTCCGTAGCTGTGGTCGTTCCTGAGTCGAAGCTCCGGACTCCCGGCCGGTTTGACTACGCCGGCGCCGTCATCCTCTCGGCGGCCCTGGTGGCGTTGTTGCTGGCAATTTCGAAAGGTGGCTCGTGGGGCTGGGGTTCCGAAACGGTGTTGATGCTGTTCCTTGCGGCAGCCCTCCTGCTAGCCGCCTGGGTACCCTACGAACTGAAGGTCAGCCATCCGATGGTGGACCTGCGAACGTCCGCCCGCCGACCAGTTCTCCTGACTAACGTCGCATCGCTACTGATCGGTTTCGCCATGTTCGCCAACATGCTGCTCACCACCCAGCAGCTCCAACTACCCACGGCTACCGGCTACGGCTTCGAATTGGACGTCGTCGCGGCCGGGCTTTGCATGGTGCCATCGGGGGCGGCCATGGTGATATTCGCGCCGGTGTCGGGCTCTATCATTCGTCGATTCGGCGGCAAGGCGGCCCTCATCACCGGATCCGCAGTCATGATCGTCGGGTACGTGGGGCGAGTCTTCCTTTGGGACACCGTGCCATGGTTGATCATCGGGTCCACCGTCATCAGCATTGGCACAGCGATCGCATACGCAGCCATGCCGACCCTAATCATGGGTGCGGTGCCCATCACCCA
This sequence comes from Pseudarthrobacter sulfonivorans, assembly GCF_001484605.1. Lineage (NCBI taxonomy): Bacteria > Bacillati > Actinomycetota > Actinomycetes > Micrococcales > Micrococcaceae > Pseudarthrobacter > Pseudarthrobacter sulfonivorans. Next base: position 281,277 of record NZ_CP013747.1, read on the forward strand.
CACTGCCTCCGCGAACGGCCTAAACAGCCTTGTCCGTTCCATTGGAACCTCAACCTCAAGCGCCGCCGTCGCCGTGCTCCTCATGTCAGTAAATATGCCCTTCGGCGCAGTCACCGTCCCCTCGTTCGATGCGTTCAGGGACGTCTTCTGGCTGGCTGCGCTTGCGTCCGGAGCGTCAGTTCTGGCGGCAGCCTTCATTCCCCGGGCCGCCTCCGCGCCACGGACGATTACTCAAGAGGGCGTTACCTCGGAACTGGTGGTTCAAGGTCGGGTCCTCCTGGCCGAACATCGAGCCATGGCTCCCGCTGTCGTAACAGTTTTGGATACTTCAGGGGAACCGGTGGATTGGAGTCGTGTGGACAATGAAGGTAACTATTCCGTGGCGCTTCCTGGGGTCGGCAAATATCTACTTGTGGCAAATGCAGCCGGCTGGGCGCCCATCGCTGAGGTCTTTGAGTTCGATGGACGAGTCTTAAAGCAAGATTTCCGACTCCAGGACCGACTGAGCCTCGCTGGCACGGCAACCGCTGGCGGCACACCAGTCCCGGCGGCCGTGATAGCGCTCCTTCAGGCCAGTGGTGAATATGTCGCCACGACGCAATCGGATAAATTGGGCCGGTACGCGTTTCCCTTGCCTATGCCTGGACGCTACATCTTGACCATGCTTCATCCTGTAACGCATCAAGCTGCGGCCCGGAAGTTGGCAGTTGATAACCGCTCCGTGAGTGCCGACCTCGAGGTTGGGCTCGCCTCGCCCGGCCGGAAGGAGTCCGTGATCATTTGAAGTCGCCCAGCAGTGCATCCATCCTCGAAGCGGCCGGACGCCTCTTCGCGGAACGCGGCTATCGGGCTGTAACAGTCCGCGACATCGCCGCAAGCGCGGGCGTCTCCCCCGCTCTAGTGATGAAGTTGTTCATATCCAAGGAAAAGCTGTTTGCAGCAGTTCGGCCGGATGAAACAGTGCTGGCCGAACTAACCGTCCCCAGAGCCGAACTGGGCAGTGCCCTGGTTTTTCGTGTGCTGATGCGGCGGGAGCGAGGAGTGCCGGAGCCTTGGGCGATGATTCCATTCACCATCCAAGATGCGCCGGATCCGGAAGCCGCCCGCGTAGAGGCGCGCACTAGGTATTTGCAGAACATAGCTGCCTTGATCGGCGACACCACGCCGGACGGGAGGTTCGCGTCGACGGTGATAGCGCTAATGACCGGATTTGGTGAGACTGTTCGCACCTTGGGCTTATTTGAAGGATGGGACTTTGACGAGCTCGTCGCCCACTACGGCTCGATCGTGCAATCCCAGATCGATGCCTGTGAAAATGTAGGGGATGCTTAAGGACGTTTTGCCGTTGTCTCGTTGGGCCGCTCAGGTCCGTGAACGCGGTGGCATAAACGATGCGTCTTTCACGGGCATGGGAACCGGCGTTGACATGCCATCTGCTGACCTTCGTGTGCTCTTGTAATTTTAGGAGACCGTAGAGGGGCATGGAGGCCACCGGCACGTCCAGGACTGGCCCACGCCGAGCGGTCGAATGGTCAGGCTGTTGCACGCCTCTCGCGCCAGGTGCCGGCAGTGGTTTGTTCCCGCCCCGCAGTTTTCTTGGGGGTCTGGGCCAGATCCTCCCCGAGCACTGTGCGGAGCGCCGTTCGGGTGAGAACGGTGTCGTAGGTGGGTTCCAACTGTGCCGCGACATAGAACGCAGACCGCGCCAAGTGGCTTGCCAGCAGGCGTCCTGCCGCCACACCGTCACGCGTATGAGCAGCTGCGAGAATGTCGCGATGTTCGCCGTGGGCTTTTGCAAAGGCGTGTTCGTCACCCTGAATCAACAGTCGCCGGACTCGTTCTGCCCGGTCGGCGTCGACCTCCATCCGCGCCTTTGCGCCCTCCTGTACGCGTGACAATAGAAGCTGGTGGAAGCGGCGGTGCGGGTCGTTGAATCCGTCACGGTCACCCCGCTCGATCGCGGCACCCATCTGTGTCATGGTGGTGTCCAGATCCTGCAACTCGCGGTCGGTCAGCAAAGGCACAGTGATGCGTATGGCGGTAGATTCCATCGACACCCGATATGCGTAGGTGCAGTCCAGGTCATCAAGGTCCAAGGCCGCGATCGTGATGCCCTTGTTAAGTTCGGACTTCACCAGGCCTTCTTGTTGCAGCATCCGGAGGGCCTCACGCAACGGTGTGCGGCCCGCGCCAGTGAGCCGGGAAAGCTCGGCTTGGGAGATCCGCCGTCCCGGCTCAAGTGTGCCTTCCAGGATCATGCTCCGCAGGTCCGCATGGACCGTCCCGACATCCGTACCGGGGCGGAGCGGAGCATCAACAACTCCGACAGTGGTGGTCATTCGACTCCTCAAGGCCTGTAAGCGGATTGGATCCTTCTAGAAGGTAACAACACGCCCGTTCACAGCCATTCTAGATGCATCGCGGGACCCTCGCTAAGGGGCGGATATGACGTGCCGGAGAAGAGGGACGCTTTTTGAAGCCTTCGGATGTCTCAAAGGGGTACCTAGCGCTATACGCGCTCACCCAGGCTGGAGTCTTTCATAACCTTGAAACCTTCCTGCATCAAGGAGGTATCGACGCAATTGGACACCCAACTGAAGCCTCGGTCAAGCAGCCTGCGGGCGCGAATGGGCGTGCCGCCGAAGGCTCCCGGAATCAGATCAGCTGCCGAACAAGCGTCAATGACGCGGCTCAGGGGAGACTTCGGGGCAGCGTCGGCCAGTAAGGTATCCACATCCGTTCCCAAACTAAGCGCCAGGTCATAGGGGCCCACAAAGAGCATGTCAATCCCTGTGGTTGCAGCTATGTCCTCCAGGTTTTCCAGCCCCGTGGCCGTTTCGATCATGACAGCCAGTAGTGGCCCTCTCTTCGGGTACCCGCCTGCCGTGTTGTAGCTAACGCCCGTCATGGGCCCGAAGCTCCTGCTCCCGCGCGGCGGGTGGAAGGAAGCGCGCACCACATTGGCAGCCTGCAGGGCCGATTCGACCATGGGTACGATCACTCCATCAGCCCCGCTGTCCAATGCCCGGCCGATACCTGCCCCGTCGTCGGAAAGCAGACGTACAAGCATCGGCACCTTTGCCGATTGCCTTAGAGCCAATGTTTCGCGGACAGATCTGTCATCAAAGTGGCCGTGTTGGGCATCAAGGCAGACCCAATCTGCCCCAGACTCCTCCAGGGCAACGGCAGCGCGGGGCTCTCCGAGGTTGGCCCAGGCGCCAATTTTTACGGTGTGCCGTTCGTCGGACATTGCAGGCTCCTCTTTCTCTTGGGGTGTTCGTCCGACCCTCCGGCGCCAAGCCTTTGGGTGGCCCAGTCTTGTCTGGCCAACTAGTCCGTGCCGTGGATGGTTCCCTCTATCGGCGCGCGGACTCTTGTGATTCTGTGATCGGAACTTCGATGTCATGACCCTGTGACTGCAGATACACCACGTGGCTGGCTGTCTCGGAAACGGCAAGGCGCAACGAGAAGGCCTGTAGGGATTCCCAGCCGCGGGACCATGTCAGGTGGCGGGCAATGTCCCACACAGTTTCCGGACGGTGCTTGTCCAGGACACGCAGAACTTCTGCGGAACGTTCCCGGTTGTGTTCGATTAGCTGCGCCACCCGCCGCTGCATACCTATAAACCGGTATTCATGCGCAGGGCATACCTCCATAGCATCCTCGAAGGCGATGCGCTCCAGCGATTCGTAATAGTCCGCCAACGGATTTGCCGGCCCAGGGAGCTCCAGGGCGATGTGCGGAGAGATGCGCGGCAGAATGTGGTCCCCACTAAATATCAGGCCGTGCGGCTCGTCGATCAGGCAGATGTGTCCTGGTGAGTGACCAGGGGTCGTGAATACTCGCAGGTCCATGCCTTTAACGGGCACCAGGCTATTGTCTGTGAGCCGGAAGTCCGGATCGGCAAGGTTCTGCAGATGGGTGAGGGTGTGGAGGTCTAAGGCCACTTCGGTCAATTTGTCCGCCGGAACGCCCCACAACGCCAACTCCTCGCGATGGGTCCGCAGGACCAGGTCCAGATCCTCGGAGGCGGTGAGTTTGCGCACTTCATGCTCGCCCAAGGCAACCCAGGCTCCCGCTATCGCTCGCAGACGGGAAGCCATTCCCAGATGGTCCGAGTGGAAATGGGTGACCACAATGCCCGTCAGGTCTGTGAGCCCGAGACCGGCTAGGCGCATGCCTGCGGTCAATTTGTCCAGACCCGCCTCGCTGTCCCAGCCCGGATCGATCAGAACGGCATCGCCGTCCCCCACAAGCAGATAGCTGAGGGTGTAGCGCATAGGATTATTCGGGAACGGAACAGGGATGGACCACACGTCCGCACCGAGCTGCTCTACAGGCGGCAGCACCTTGTTCTGCCAGGCTTCTTTTTGCGCGTGGCCGGTGACGGTTATCGTCGGTAAGTTCATGGGTTCCTCCTTTCAGCGACAAACATGGGTAGGTAGGTGCGCTACTTGCTGACTTTGCCCGTGAGCGAGGCGAGGGGCCGAAGGAATAGCGGCCTGGCCAAGAACCAGGCGGCGACCATAACGGCCAGTGAGGCGGCGAAGATCCAAAACCCGGTCCAGCCAGCGCCATCGTTGCTGGCATACATGTGGTTTAGGTTGCGTAGGATGCCTGTGGTCAACACCAGAGCAACGTGGACGACGATGAAGAAAACGAAGTAGAGCATCACCGGGAAGTGGACCGCGCGCGCCAGTTCGATCGGATAGGCCTTGTTGAGGTTCGCTGCGTTCTTGGGCCACGCCCCCGACATCCGCAAGCCAGTGATCAGAGCGAGCGGCGAGGCGATGAAGACCGTAGTGAAGTAGGCCAGCACCTGCAGGCTGTTGTAGTTAACCCAGCCGTTCTCCGTGGGCCAGTTCATTGAGGCATACTGCAGGGCGGTTGATAGGGCATTAGGGAAAACTTCCCAGCTCGTGGGCACGATACGTACCCAGTGTCCGGTGACGCCCAGCAGGATCACGAAAATCATCCCGTTGAGGACCCAAAGGACATCCAGGGTGAGATGGAACCAGAGATTCAGGCTGATCTTGGCGGGTTTGCCCTGGGTCCTAATCAGGCCGCTGTTGTTCCGGGTCCAATGCTCCTTTGGCCTCGCCGTTGTTCGCACGAACCAGCCTGAACGGATGATCAGCAAGATGAAGAAGGCATTGAGGAAGTGCTGCCACCCCAGCCATGCTGGCAGACCGACAGAAGCCGTGGCTGGCAGCTCGACGTGCCCGGGGTAAGTGGTCAGGAAATCCTGCACGGCCGGGAGTGTCCGCATCCATTGGGCGAATAGCACAACCACACCCAGACATCCCACCGCTACGAGGATCGCCACGGCAAGCTTTGCCCACTTCTTCCTGGGCTTGGTTGCTGTGTTGTTGGTATTCGTCGACATGACGAGTTGTCCTTTCCTGAGAGCAGTATCCGGTCACACCACAGGTGCAATCGGCAATCTCCCACCGCTGTTCAGGCCTATGGCTGAGCCAAGCGGGCCCGTGGCTAGTTGGAGCGTGTTCCTATGGCCGCGATCAGCTGGGGAACGACTGTGAATACGTCGCCAACAATGCCGAAGTCCGCGACGTCAAAGATCGGTGCGTCTTCGTCTTTGTTGATTGCCACGATGGTCTTAGCTGTCTGCATTCCAGCCCGGTGCTGGATGGCTCCCGAGATCCCGAGTGCGACGTACAGTTGCGGTGAAACGGTGATGCCGGTCTGGCCAACCTGCGAGCCTTGCTCGATATAGCCGGCATCGACGGCAGCCCGGGACGCACCGACAGCTCCTCCCAGCGCATCAGCCAGCTGCTCCACAAGCACAAAGTTCTCCTTGGAGCCCAGGCCTCGTCCGCCGGAGACCACCGTGACTGCGCCTCGCAGCCCAGGCCTGCCGGAATCAGGACCTGCAGCATGAACTCTTTCAATCTTGGCGGAGGTGCGGCTTTCGACGTCGAGGGACACGGTTGTGACAGAAGGGGTAGCTTCCACCGCCCGCTCGTCCAGGGCACCCTGACGCAGAGTGATAACCGCTATAGCGGAGCTCACGGTCGCTTCGACGGTGTAGGCGCCGCCAAAAACCGAGTGCACACCGATGATTGCACCTCCGTCGTCAGTTTTGACGTCCACTACGTCAGCCAGCAGCCCGCTGCGCGTTCTGGCAGCAAACATGCCAGCCGCCGCGCGGCTTTCGATCGAGTTCGCGACAACGACAGCTGACGGTTCCAACGCCTGGGTCGCGGATATTAGAGCTCCGAGTTGAGGGCCCACGAGCAGGCTTCCAACCTGCGTGCTCTCAGCGATGTAAACCTGTTGGGCGCCCAACATCCCGAGCTGTTCGACAAGGCTGTCACCGGCACCTGGTTGAGTTGCTACAACAGCAACGGGGGTGCCGAGCTTGGCGGCCGCTGCAATAAGTGCCGGGGCGGTGTTAGCGATGACCCCTGTGGATGAGGTTTCGATTAGTGCCAGTACGTTTGTCATGTCCATCTCCTGGGATCAGAGCAGGTTGCGGTCAGCGAGGAACTCGGCGAGCTCTTGAGCGGCGGTTCCGTCGTCGACGATCTTCTTGCCGGCAGTGCGTGCCGGACGCTGCGAAGTGGTGAGCACAGGTGTAGTGGTCGTTGCTGCGGAGTCCAGATCAATATCGGCCAATGACAGCGTCTCAACATGCTTGCGCTTGGCTGAGATGATGCCCTTGAAGTTGGGGAAACGGGCCTCGGCGGCCCATTCGGTCACCGACATCAACGCCGGCAATTCGGCGCTAACGGTCAGGCTTCCAATGTCCAAAGCCGCCTCGCCACGAACGGAAACCTCCGTGATTTCGACGCTGTTCAAAGAGGGCAGCAGCGGCAGCCCGAGGTGTTCAGCCACCATGGCTGGTACGACACCGCCCCGTCCGTCAGTGGATTCATTTCCGGCGATGATGAGGTCGAAGCCGGTGCGTTTCGCCGCTGCCGCAAGGACCGCGGCCGTTAAAGCCATATCCGCCCCCTCCAAGCGTTCATCCACTACGTGCACAGCGGAGTCTGCGCCCATCGACAGGGCTTTACGGAGGGCTTCCTTCGCGGGGAGCGGCCCCATGGTCAGCACCACGACCTCGCTGCCCTTGTTGCCGTCCTTGTGGCGCAAGGCCACTTCAAGCGCACGCTCGGTGATTTCATCCGCTATCCGATCGCCGGCTTCGCGGTCCAGCAGGCCGGTCGAGGTATCAAGCTTGCGCTCTTCCTCTGTATCGGGCACCTGCTTTATCAGAACAATGATTTTCATGGATCTCTCCTCCTACTTACGGACTGGTTGAACGGCCGATAGTGGTCGCTCAAGATATTGCTTTGTGTGGCGTTGGCCAAGGTTCCTAGACGCGGGTCGGCGTATCGCTTCCAGCCACTTCCGCCAGGACCTTGTTTACTCTTCGTTTACCGAGACGCCTCACTACCGGTCCTGCGATAAGGACGAGAATCACCGCCAGCACTAGCGTCAAGGAGATCGGCCGGGTCAAGAACACAGCTGCGTCGCCACCGGAGATGGCCAGCGAGTTCCGCAGGTTGATCTCGAGAATGCTGCCCAAGACGGCAGCCAGCACAAGCGGGCCGGGGCTGAAGTCGAGACGTCGCAGGCCGTAGCCCACAATCCCTGCCACAACGCATGTCACAACATCGAACATGCTGTTGTTTAGCGAGTACACACCGATCAGGGTCACCACGACGGTGATGGCGGCGATGATGCCCGCACGGACCCGCAGCAGTCGGACGAAGAATCCGAGCAGCGGTAGATTGAGGGCCAACAGCATGAGGTTTCCGATCAGCATCGAAGCCATCACGCCCCAGAAGATGTCCGGATGATCCGCAACGAGGGTAGGCCCGGGCGTAACTCCCTGGAGTAACAGGGCACCGTACAGGAGAGCCATCACGGTTCCGGTAGGCAGGCCAAGCGTAAGCAGGGGCAAAAAACTCATCGTCGAACCCGCATTGTTGGCCGTTTCCGGCCCCGCCACTCCCTCGATCGCGCCCTTGCCGAAGCGTTCCGGGGTCTTGGAAATCCGCTTTTCGGCTGCGTACGACGCCATGGAAGAGAGGACACTTCCGCCACCGGGCAAAAGCCCGATCACAGAGCCGATAAGCGTGCCGCGTGCGATCGGCCCCGCCGACTGCCGGAAGTCGGATTTCGTCGGCCATACGCCGTGGACCTTCGCTGCCACGGGCGTCTGGGATTCATTGTGCTTAAGGTTGGCAAGCACCTCACCGATCCCGAAGAGACCCATTGCAACGGCGACGATGTCCAAGCCGCTCAGCGCTTCCAGGGAACCGAACGTGAACCTTGCCGTGCCGGTGACGGGATCTTGACCGACGCTTGCGACCAGTAGACCGGCCGCGACCATCACGCCAGACTTGGCCAGCGACTGACCGCCCATTGCGAGGACCAAAAGTATGCCGACAACGGCCACCATGAACAGTTCCGGTGCCCCGAAGCGTTCTGCGACCCGCGCCAAAGGCTGGGCCAGAAGAACCAGGACAAAGGTCGCCACAATGCCGCCCACGAAGGAGCCGATCGCAGCGATTCCCAGCGCCGGCCCCGAACGCCCCTGCTTGGCCATGGGGTGCCCATCAAAGGTGGTCACTACGGATGCGATCTCGCCTGGAACCTTCACTAACACCGAGGTGATGGTCCCTCCGTACATTGCACCGTAATAGATACCGGCCAGGAGGATAATCGCACTCGGCGCTTCGAGGGCGAACGTGATTGGCAGCAAGATCGCAATCGTCGTGGTCGGCCCGAGACCGGGCAGTACGCCGATTACCATCCCCAGGAACACGCCGAGCAGAACGAGCAGCAAATTCAGCGGGGTTGCCGCGACCGCGAAACCTTCAGCGAAAGATTCGATCATGTCCATGTTCTACCTCGGGAGGAAAGCGTCGACGGGAAGAGGAATGTTCAGGACCTGGATAAATAGTCCATAGACAATTGCACCCAAGGCGACTGCAATGATTGCTGAAAGCCGCCAAGATTCACCGGCCAGGAACCTCAGCCAAATGAAGGCTGCGACCGTCGAGGCAGTGAAAATACCCATGGACGTCAGCAGGACCGCGAACCCAAAAAGGACCGCGATTGCGAGGACAAACGACCAAACCGGGAAGCCCGGCCGCTCGTGATCGAGCTTGGGGGGTTTGCCGAAAACCATGGCGACCGCGGAAACCAGGAGGAGTGAGGCCGCCAAGAAGGGCCATAACCCTGAACCCATTTGACCGTTCTCGGACAGACCCAACGGCAGGCTCATGACCATCAGCGCAACGGCGGCAAGACTGAGTGCCGCAGCGCAATACATTTGTTGAGCAGCCGCGCCCCGCCACCCGATCATCTGGCGCTCCCTCATCAGGGTTTCGCCAGTCCTTCAAGCGATTTAGCCGTCGAGTGCAGGGATTCCTGGATCTTCGCCGATGCCATCGGCTCCGCAGGAAGGGAGAACTCCCCAATGGTCTCTTGCACACGGGCATCCCGGAGGCAGGTGGCGGCCGTCGCCTCAAGTTTGTCAACGATCGATCCGTCGGTTTTGGCCGGAACTGCCCAATAGCCTAGATTGCCGGGCCCTGCGAGCTGCCCCTCGCCGAAACCGAGCTCGTCCAGCGTCTTCAACTCCGGCGCCCATTTGGGTGAACTCTTGCCAATGACTGCCAGAGCCTTCAGATCCTTGTTCAGAACCCAAGGGACGGTTTGCTTGTCGACAGTGACGAGGCCCATGTCGTAGTCACCCTGGTCCAGCCCACGTTTGATTTCTGCCATGCTCGACGGCGTGACGTGGTTGACTGTGATGCCGTAATTTCGCGCAAGCCCTTCTGTCACGAGGCCGGACAGTGTCGTCTTGCCACTGTCAGCGACGACGAGAGTCGAAGTTTTACCTTTTTCAACCAGATCCTCGATCGAGTTGATGGGGCTGTCCTTCGGAACAGCCACATATAGGTTCGTCAGCGCGACTTGTCCAACCGGGGTGAATGAATCGACGGTGTAGGCGGCACCCTTGGTATTGAACGGTGTGATGACGGCACTGCTCGAGCTGCCGAACACGACGGTGTAGCCGTCCGGCTTGGAAGCCGCGGCTTCAGTCATACCAATGGATCCGCTGCCACCTTCCCTGTTTTCGACCACGAACGGTGAGCCGAGTTCGCGCTCGTAGCAGTCGGCCCAAATTCGTGCCAGCACGTCCGTGGCTGAACCCGGGGCAAAAGGCACCAGGACCTTAACGGGCCCCTCAGGGTAGGCGCTCTCCGCGCTCCCGCCCCCTTGCTGAGCGCAACCAGTCAGCGATGCGGCAGCGCTGCTCACAACAGCTATGGCCAGTACTATCTTTTTGATACGCATGATTTCCCTGCTGGCGCCCGAAGCGCCACTGATCGGCTTGGTCCGGCCCGTCTTTGACGGGCGGAAGTCGTTGCTTATAACGACAGGTTTAGGGCGAAGCGTCGGCTAGTTTTCGGCGCATGATCTTGCCCGTTGAGGTTTGCGGAAGGCTTTTGACGAACTTGATTAAACGGGGACGTTTGTAGGGTGCCAGGTGGTCCTTGGTGAAGTTGATGAGCTCTTCTTCGGTGACGCTTGTTCCATGTTTTAGGACGACGTAGGCGCAGGCGAGTTCGCCTCGTACTTCATCGGGCAAAGGGCCTACTGCGACGAGTGCTACGGCGGGGTGTCCGGCTACGACCCGTTCGATCTCGGCCGGGTAGACGTTATAGCCCGCGGTGATGATCATGTCCTTGCGCCGGTCGACGATGAAGACGTGGCCGGTGTCGTCCATCCTGGCGATGTCCCCGGTATGCAGCCAGCCGTCACTTTCGATGTTCTTCTTGGTTTCTACCGGGTTTCGGTAGTACCCATTCATGACAATCGGGCCGCGCACCATCAATTCGCCTGGGGTCCCCCGTTCGGCCTCCCTTGTGACGTCGTCCAGGTTGGCGATCCGCAGTTCGACACCGGGCAGGCTAACGCCAATTGATCCCGGCACCGGCGGCGCATACACGGAATGGGTGGCACCCAGGCCGGCGACTTCTGTCATGCCCCACAGCTCGATCAGCCGCGCGCCGGTGATGTTTTGCCAGGCCTCCACCGTGCTGGTGGCGATTGTCTGCCCACCCACCGTGGAACGGGTCAGTGAGCTGAGGTCGTGGGCTTCTATCGCTGGATCGGCCAACATCATGGAGTACATGGCCGGAACGCCCTCGATCATGGTCGCGGAGTGTTTTTCGATCAGGCCCAACGCCTTGGGGGCATCGAAGCGGTCCATCAGCACCACTGTTCCTCCCGCCATGAATGTGCTGTTGACACTCACATTGCCGTAAACGTGCGGAGTGGGAAGTCCGGTGACTACGACGTCCCGGTCCGTGCGTGCGTGCATCGTTGCTGTCATGGCGCAGTTGAGCAGGACGGCGCGGTGTGACTGCTCGGCGCCCTTGGGGTGGCCGGTGGTGCCGGAGGTGTATCCGATGGTGGAGGTGGCGAGGGGATCCACGACGACGTTCTCCTCGATCCTGGCCGCGCGGATCAGCGAATCGAACGTCACCAGGCCGGAGTCCTCGGGATCGAAACTGATGATGTGCTGCAGGGCCAAGCCCGGATCAGCGTGCGCAGCGATGTCCTGGGCATTATCAGCGGTGGTAAGGATTGCTACGGCTTCGCAGTCCTTGAGGATGAATCGTACTTCCTCGAGCGTCAGCATGCCGTTGATCGGGTTCACGACCGCGCCAAGGCGCAGTACGGCGTGATACGCGACGATCCATTCCCAACGGTTGGGGCTGAAGAGCGAGACGACATCGCCTTCTTTGACACCGAGGTCGCGCAGACCACCGGCGACCCGGGCCGAGATGTCCTCAAGTTCGGTGTAGCTTAGGGTCAGCGGGGCCGTAATCAGTGCGGTCTTGTCGCCGAAGTTGGCACTGGAAGCCGGCAGGATGTCCCCCGGGCCGGTTAGGGCAGATATCATCAGACGCCTTCTCTCATGGTGGGGAAAGGGAGTTCCCGGATGTCGCTGACTGCCCGCAGGTTGTCAAGCGCGGCGAGGAGCTGCTCCTGCTTATCCCCGGTGGTGTACTGGACACAGTCGACGAACTTTTCGTGCAGCTCCGCGTCCGTTAGGGGTGCACTGGCATGGCCACGGGGTTGATCGCGGCGTGAGCTAACGACGTTTCCATCGCGCATCACGACTGAAACGCACGAGTAGCCTGCATGCCAGCCGGGTGACCCTGTTGGCGGTGTCGGGCTTTCGGTGACCGAGACTTTGCGCAGCAGGGCTTGGAGGTCAGGCCTATTCACAGCTGCGTTTTCAAATGATTCAAGGGAGACGCCCCCATCGAAAAGGGCTGCTGCTGCGGTGTACTCGAGGCTGAATTTCGCCTCGAGGCCGGTGGTCGGCCGGTGATGGATCAGCGGTTCCAGCCCGGCGGTTTGCACGGTGACCTCGATTCGTTCCACGTCACCGGCGTCGAGGGGACCACAGTCCAGGACCGCGTCGATGGTGCGGTGTGTGTTGAAGCACGCCGGGTACTTCTTGACGGAGAGCTTGTGCTCGCCCAGCCCGTGGATGGGCACACTGATTGTGTCGGCCCGGGCGAGATCCGTGCCGAGGCCAAACAGACCCAGGAAGCCGTATTGCGCCTCGAGCATGACCTCGCTGGCGGTAAACCCGGCGCGGGCGAGCTGCGCGGCCTCGATGCCGTGCGAGGCTGCCAGACCTGCGTGGAGGGGTTTTGTCATGGTCCCGAAATTGCGACGGCTGCCGGCTGCCATGGTCCCGGAAATTGCCAGTGCCATCACAGTTTGCTCAACGCCGAGCTTGTACAAGTACGCCGAAGCTGCAGCTGCGCCGATGACACCCAGGGTCGCTGTGGCATGCCAGCCGAGGGCGTAGTGCTTGGGGCCGTCGAGGATGCTCGCAAGCAGGAACTCCGTGTGGTAACCGACCAAATAGGCTTCAAGCACGTCGCGACCGCCGGCCCCGATTTCCTCACCCACTGCCAGGGCGACCGGAACCAGCACAGTGCTGGGGTGTCCCTGGATCTCTTCGGTAACGTCGTCGAAGTCCAAGGCGTGGCTAGCGGTTCCGTTAACCAGCGCCATCTGAGCGGGCTGACGGGACGGCGAGCCGATAAGGGACCGTGCGGGACCGACCGATGCATGGGTGTCGAGGGCCTCCAGCAACCTGGTCATGGTTTCATCACCTGAGGCGGCGATGGCGACACCGATCGTATCGATGAAGGCCCGCTCGGCTTCGCGCAGACTCTCATCGGTAACCCCTGAGGCGGCGAAACCAACGATGAATTCTGCCAGACGATGGGTGAGGCCGGCGTTTTGCATTTCGCTCATCTGCGTCATTTCCCTTCCCATCGGGGCGCCCGCTTTTCGATGAAGGCGCGGACACCTTCTTCACGGTCAGCGCTCAGGTAAGGGTTCGGTCCCACATTGAGCCGTAGCGCTGCCTGGACCGAGAGCTCCCAGCCCTTCGTGACCATCTCCTTGTAGCGTCGGAGAGCCAGGGGCGCGTTCGCGACGATACTCCGGACAAATTCTTCGGTCTCCTTTGCCAGCTGATCAGCCGGATGCACGGCATTGACCAAGCCCCAATGCAAGGCTTCCGAGGGTGCCATGAGTTCGCCGGTGTACAGCATGGAAAGCGCCACGGACCGGGGAACCAGCCTGGGCAGCAACACAGTGGCGAAGTTCGCGCCCATTCCACGCTTGGCTTCAGGCATACCTATAGTCGAGTGCTCGGCAGCTATCCTGATGTCGCATGCAAGAGCCAGTTCGAATCCGCCAGCCACCGCTGGGCCGTTAAGGGACGCGATGGTCGGCTTGCCCACTTCCAGCACCAGCTCGAACAGATTCCTTTCGGTGCCTGTCATCGGCACGGGGAATCGTCGGCCTTCCTGAGCGATCTGATTCAGCTCCTTAAGGTCCCCGCCGGCGCAGAACGCGCGATCCCCCGCCCCTGTCAGGACGATGGCCCAAACGTCGTTGTCCTCCGCTGCCACGGTAAACACCTCGGCCAGGCGAGCTACTACCGCTTGGCTTAATGCGTTGCGGCTTTCGGGCCGGTTCATGGTGATATAGGCGACCCTGTCCCGGATTTCGAACAGTACTTCCTCTTCAACGTTGCTCATTGGTGCTCTGCTTTCGAATCGGTGTCGACGACGCCCTCAGCAACGAGTTCATCGATGGCTTTTTGGTCGTACCCTAGGTCGGACAGCACCTCTACCGTGTGCTGGCCCAATAGCGGGGGGACGTGACGGACCGGGGTGAACGAGCCGTCGAACTCCACTGGCGTGGCCATGGTTTGGTAGTCAGAAATCCGCGGGTGGGGGTATTCGTGGATAAGGCCAAGCGCATGAACCTGGTCGTGGGCCAGTACCTGGTCGAGCGTGTGGATGGCCGCTACGGGCACGTCGACCGCTGATAGGGCAGCGGCAAGCTCTTCGGTCTCGAAGGACTTGGTTGACTTCTCGATCTCAAATGCGAGCTCGACCCGGTTGCGGACTCGACTTGGATTGTCCACGAATCGTTCATCGGTAAGAAGGTCCGGCCGTTCGAGCATGCTGCACAGCCGGTCGTACAGCCTGTCGTTACCGGCGGCAATGATGAGGTGCCCGTCAGCCGTTGCGAACGCTTGGTACGGGGCGATCCCTACCGTGCCGGAACCGAGCCGCTGAGGGATCGTCCCGTCAGCGAGGTACCCGGTGACCTGGGCGGGCAGCCATTGCAGCGCTGAGCCGAGCAGCGACGTCTGGACCAGGGATCCCACGCCGGTGCGATCGCGTGTCCGCAGGGCTTCGAGGATGCCGATAACGCTCCACATGGCCGTGCCCTGATCGAGGATGGAAGCCGGGATGCGCACCGGCGGCCCGCCCTGCTCACCAGTCAGACTCATCAGACCGCCGAAGCCTTGCAGCAGCGGGTCATAGGCCGGGTCATCCTTCATCGCACCGCGTGGACCGAATCCGCTGATGTCGCAGACGATGATTCCGGGGTTGGTCTTAGCGAGCTCTTCCCGGGAGAAGCCCAGTTTTGCTGCTGCGCCCGGCCTGAGGTTCTGGATGAACACGTCGGCGGTGTCCAGGAGTTCGCGAACTATTTTGCGGCCCTCCGGAGTCTTGACGTCGACGCTGAGGCTTCTCTTGTTGCGGTTCAGCGCCAGGAAAGATGCGCTTTCGCCTTGCCAGAATGGCGGTCCCCATGCTCGTGTGTCATCCCCCGTTCCGACGCGCTCGATTTTGATGACGTCGGCCCCGAGGTCGCCCAGTATTTGCGTGGCGAAGGGACCCGCAACGCTTGCAGTCAGGTCGACAACGCGAATTCCGGTGAGCGAATTCATGACGCACCTGCCTTATCTTGTTGGAGCCCCAGCCGGTCGCGGGACGGAGATGTGATGACGGACTTCCATGGTGATGGAGCCCCTGCATAGGCGCTCGGCCCAACGCGGAAGTGTTGCGCCTGCTCGAAAGTTTCAACAAAAGGCATGTCCATGGCGTAGAGGCGCTCTCCCCGGGGACGGGGACCTGTTCGTGCCACGTGAGTGTCTGTAGGGTGCCCGATGATTTCCTCGGTGAGAATGACTACCTCGATCAGTGCGTCGAGGTCAACACCGGTCTCGATGCCAAGTTCGTGCAGCAGGTCTACCAGGTCCTCGGTGGGCATCATCCCGGTGGCACGTCCGTTTCCGCAGTATGGGCATCCGCCAATTCCGCCGACGGTTGTGTCGAGGATGAGTTCGCATTCCTCCGTGAGTGTCCGCAGAGCCGCGTAAATCGAGATAGGTGCGGTGCCGCGCTGGTTGTGCAGATGGAGATGGAAGCGGGTAATTTCAGGCCAAGTGGAACGAATGGCCAAGAGTTGCTCCTCGACGGCGTCGGGCATGTTCCAACCCATCGGGTCACCGATCACCACTTCTGCTACGCGGATGCCGGCAGCGGTCCAAAGCCGGTGTTGCTTTTCGAGGAGATCCATTCGCTCAGACAGGCTGAACTCGCCCAACCAGTTTGACCCCCAGGCGGCGTTGATTCCGATGCCGGCCTCGATCTTTCCCTCGGCGACAGCTCGCTGCACCGTGTCCGGCCAGGAACTAATCTCATCGGCCTGAGAGCGGTTTGCGTTACGGCGGACGAAGACGTCACACACATGCACGAAGGTGCGGGGCAGCCCATCACCAGGCGATAGCGGCGGCGTATGCACTTGTGCCCTTTCGGCGCCGCGGCTGTTTAGTGCCAATGCGGAATAGTTCACGCCGGGCACCGGGGTGAACTTGTCGAGCAGCGCGTCGACCTCGGCCATCTGGGGCGTCCACCGCGGGCTTACGAAAGAGCCAGCGACGATGTACTTGAGGCCGGTTTGCGAGAGAGCTTCCAACAACCTCACCTTGTCCTCAAGGCGGATTTCTGCGCTCTCGATCTGCATGCCCTCGCGCATGAGCTCTTCGTTGATCCGTACCGCCGGGTAGCGGTGCTGTTTCCGTTTTTCTGACGGGGTGTTCACACGTACTCCTCTGCGAGTGCCATACTTCGGACTTCATCTGCGGTCCCTCGTCGCGCGATTGAGCCGTGCTTGAGGACGTAGCCTCGATCCGCGAGTTCGAGTGCTGGGCGTGCCATCTGTTCGGAGATCAACAGCGCAGTCCCAGCTGCCTGGACGGTTCGGATCGCATCACTGACCGACGCGATCCAAATAGGGGCCAGGCCCAGAAACGGCTCATCCAGGAGGAGGAGTCTTGGGCGAGATGCCATCGCGCGGCCCATTGCTACAATCTGCTGCTGACCGCCGCTGAGGTCGCCCGCGCGGCTTCGTCGACGTTCGGCGAGCAGCGGGAAGGTATCGAAGAGCTCTTCTACGCGGGTGTTCCGGTCGGTTGCTTTCAGTTGGTGAGCTCCGATACGAATGTTTTCTTCTACTGTCATGGTGGCGAAGACCTGGCGGCCTTCCGGTGACAGCCGGATGCCCCGGCGTGCGCGCAGGGCAGCGCTCACTGTCGTGATCGGCTGACCATCGAGGTGGACGGACCCTGAGGAGGCGGGGACGGAACCCATGATTGCCTTGATCGTGGTCGACTTGCCGGCACCGTTAGCCCCGCAGAGAACAACAGTCTCTCCCCTGTGGACACCGATGCTCACGCCGCTCACGGCGCGGATGGGCCCGTAATTCACGACGAGGTCCCGTACAGCAAGGAGCTCTTCGTCTCTCCTGGTGTCAGTCATCGGTGGCTCCTTCAGCTGGGTCTGCCATGTGAGTGGAAGGCGATGAGGTTCCGAGGTAGGCCTCCAGCACATCAGGTCTAGCGAGTACCTCATTGGTGATGCCTTCAGCGAGTACTGCGCCGCTGTCCATAACCAGGATGTTCGGACACAGTCGGCGGATCAGATCCATGTCATGTTCCACAATCAGGACGGCGCAGCCTCTCTTTGTGGTCTCCTTGACCAGGTGGTCGATGCGGAACCTTTCCGACATTTCGAGCCCGGCGGCCGGTTCGTCCAGAAGCAGGATCGATGGTCCTGTGTGGATGGTCATGACGAGGCCAAGGATTTTCTGCTGTCCGTAGGGCAGTGCTCCGGCTCGCGTGCTCCACACGGTGTCAAGTCCGGTCGACTGCACGAATTCGTCGACGTCGATAGCACGTTTGCCGGCAAACTCGCCGGCACGCGCGATATTCTCCTGGACAGTTACCTCAGCGAAGACGTTGGCCTGCTGATAGCTGCGTGCCAGTCCTCGTCGGTTTAGGGTGTAGGCAGGCTTGCCGGCGACCTCGCGCCCGTCGAGCAGAACCGAGCCACTGGTGGGTCGCTGACGCCCCGAGATCGTGTTAACCAGTGACGTTTTTCCCGCACCGTTGGGTCCTATGACCCCGAGGACTTGGCCTTTTTCCAACGTCAGGGAGACATCCCTGACAGCGTGGACGCCGCCGAATGATTTCGACAGACCGATGATTTCCAGTGTTTTGTGCTGGGACGGCTGCACGGCTGAAGCGTGTGTCATACCTTCTCCTTTTCGATCGTATCTTCGTGATCGTCAACGCGGGCGCGGTTTGATCTGGATCGCCTTCTCAGCCAGGCGGCCGCGTCACGGAAGGAGCCGGTAACACCCCTGGGCAGAAACAGCGACGTCAGGATGAGCAGGGCTCCGAGGAGAGCGCCGGCGTAGACCCCTTCTGACGCAAACTGCACGATGAGGTAGACCAGCAGCGCAGTCCCGAGGACGGGGCCGAGAACCGATGCTGCTCCGCCCACGACGACGTATGCAACGTAGTTCACGCCACTCAACGTTGAGAACGAGGAAGGGTGCGCGGTGGTCAAGGTGTTGACCAATAAGAATCCGGACAGTCCGGCAACGGAACTGGATAGGACGAAGGACGCCAGACGAACTGGCCAGTTCCGAAGACCCAGCGAGGTCGCAAGCACTTCGTTGCTCCGCAGCGAGTCGATTCGCCGCCCATTCGTCACGGTGAAAATGACGACCAGGACGACGGCGATGAGGCTGACTACTGCGCCGATCCGCAGGCCGCTGATGGCGTCTCCCAGCACCTGATTTCCGAGCGTGGGCGCCGGGATGGCGGTCAGCCCGTCAGTGCCTCCGAGAAAATCAGTCGCGATGATCAGCAGATAGACAACCTGGCCGATCAGGAATGAGACAAGCGCAAAATACGTGCCCCGCAGCCGCATCGTGATAACGCCGAAGGGAAGGGCCGCCACGGCCGGTACTATCAGGCTGACCAGGATAAGGACGACCAGGTTTGGTGTGATGTGTATTGCTGTCAGCGCAGCGGCGTAGCCACCGATGGCCATAAACGCCGGGGTCCCGAAATTCAGCAGCTTGAGCCGCAGCATCACATACACGCTTAGGGCGGCACCGAGAACTGTCACCATCTGGTTTAGCTGTGAGATCAGCTGGAGGTTCTGTTTGGGTAGTGGAACTACCAGTAGCAGGACCAGGGCGACGACGACGGCAACCTCAGCTATGGGGATCCGATTCAGGAGTCGTTTGGGGGTGCGCATGGATCGGGATGGAGCCGGCGTCGCGGGAGTTCGCTCGGGGGAGGCTGCTGAGCTAGGCATCACGAAGACTCCTTCCGGCGATCCCCGACGGCCTGAAGAGCAGCAGCGCCAGGACGATCACGAAAAGCAGCAGGCGGGTCAGGGAGCCATCCAGGTAGGTTCCTGCAATCGCTTCGACAAGGCCGACGCCGACCGCAGCTGAAGCAGCTCCGACGAGGCTGCCAAGTCCGCCGAGGACGACAACCAGGAAAGAGACCATCAGCGCTGCTTCACCCACCGGCGGTTCCAGTGTGAAGATGGGCGTAACCAGTCCGCCGGCCAGGCCCGCCAATGCAGCGGACAAGGCGACGGCGAGCGGGAAGTAGACCCGCGGACGCAGTCCCTGCATTGTCGCCACGTCCCGATTCTCGGACAGCGCCCGCAGTGCGATCCCGTGCTTGCTCCGGTAGAGCAGGAACCACAGCCCCAGGACCGCAACGGCGGATACCGCGATGACGATTAGCCGCGCAACCGGTATGTAGAAGCCCTCTAGCCTCAGGACCGAGTCCACCGGAAACCTCACCGGAACGGCCTCGGGGCCGTAGAACAGTGTGAGCGCGGCGATCACTACGAAGTAGAAGCCCAGCGAAACGATAAGTGTCCCCTCGTGGTTGTCGACGATCTTCTCGATGAGCAGCAGCTCCATGACGTAACCGACGGCGGCGACCCCGAGAACAGCTGCGATGAGTGCCAGTGCGTAGGGCAGGCCCAGACCGGTCATGAGTGAGTATGTGAAGTAGCCACCGAGAACGTAGAAGGCTCCGTGGGCGAAATTGATTACGCCCAGGACGCCGAACACGAGGGAGAATCCGAGGGCGAGGAGCGCGTACTGAGCGCCCAGGGCGAGTCCGTTGACAGTTGCTTGAACTAGGGTGTCCACTGAGGTCACTCCGTTCTTTGGGGATGTGTGTGATTCAAAGGAAGGGTCGAGAGGCGCGCTCTCACTTTTCGCTAACCTGGAGCGGGGTCAAGGTAACCTTGCCGTTCTGGTAGCGGCCTGCGTAGAAATCGTTGATGATCTCGTGGTTGATTCCGTAGAATTCCTTGCCGCCCCACACGCCTTTGCCCTGTGTTGGGTCGTCAATTGGGAGCTTCTCGAGGGCCTTGGCCACTTCTGCCGGGTCGGTCGAGTCGGCCGCGTCGATCGCCTTGACGAGCAACCGAGCCGCGGGAAGAAGCTGTGCGGAGACGGGCAGCGGCTCCTTGCCGAATTCCGCCTTGAACTGCTCTTGGTATTCCTTGACGGGGGCTGATTCGAGGTTAACCGGGGCGTAGTAGAAGAAGTCGCCGAGTGCCTCGGCGCTGCCCACCGCATTGGTGATCGCGGCCATGGACTCCCCGCCGATTCGTCCGACAGGCCCGGCGAAGCCTGCCTGGCGAAGTTGTTTGATGATGACGCCAGCGCCACCGGGAGGGGTGGAGGCGAGATCCACCGCGTCGGGCTTGTCGCGCAGGAGGCGATCAATGAAGGGTGCGAAGTCCTCTGTTCCCTCGGCGAAGGGAACAACTGCAGCATCAATGCCAGCCGCACCGTAGGCCTTTTGGTTGATGGTCGCGGTGTCCTTGCCGCCCTGGTTGTCCGGGACAACGACAGCGACCTTCTTCACGTTGGGGTAGGTTTTGGCGACCCACTCAGTCATGGGGCCGGAGAATCCGGATGGTGTCGTAACGGCACCGAAGACCAGTGGCATGTCTTTAGACATCCCAGTGCTCGAGTAGCTTGCTTCGAACATGAGGATGTTGTTGCGGACGGCGATAGGCAACACGGCTGTGACCTCGTGGGAGAGGTTGGGGCCGTAAACAAACGTGGCGCCCTCACTGATCAGTTTATTGATGCCGGCGCTGGCCTGCTCTGCTGTGCCCTTGGTGTCATATTCGAGGAGTTCGATCGTGCATTTGCTGTCGCCTACTTCGATTCCTCCGCTCTTGTTGGTCTGAGCGGCGACGAAGTTCATGGACTGCTGAACGCCCTGGCCGAAGGCTGCGGCGGGGCCGGACAACGGGAGCAAGACTCCGATTTTGACCTTCCCGTCCTGGCAGGAAGCTGAGTTTGCGGATGGTGAGTCGGCCCCGCAGGCGGTGAGTGCGGTCAGAGCGACGAGCGCAGTTGCCATCGCAGTGGCACGCTTGTTTGGAAACTGAAACGACATTGTTTTCTCCAAAAATTGGGCTGATGGTATTCGACGTGGTGTGCGTCCTGGCTATCCGAAGGCTCCGGTGGCCAGTACGGAAGGATCATGGCTGGGTATGACGGAGCAGCCGAGGTCCTGTATTTTTTGGAACGACTCGTAGTACTCGAACAGGTTGGTGTAGATGCTTGAGGGGATGTGGGACACCGACGGTGAGCCATTCCAGTTCGCGTGGAGGTCCACGGTGTCGCCGGCGATGAGAAAGGGACCCTTGGCCGTGTCGACCAGGACTCCTTGAGAACCGGGTGTGTGGCCAGGCAGGGAGACCACTCGAACGCCTTCTGCAATCTGCTCGTCCCCGCTCACGGCATGGATCCTGCTCCACGTGGACATCCATTGAGGTACGAGACCTGGAACCTTCTCGTAGCCCTTCCGATGGAGCGGAAGGGGATCGATTGCGTACTCAAGCTCACGTTTCTGGACGATGAAATCCGCTTTCGTAAACAGCTCATTATTGGAACAGTGATCCCAGTGCAGGTGCGTGTTAATCACGGTCTTGATGTCTTCGAGATCGTAGCCCGCAGCCGCCAGAATCGCCCTCGGTTCAGAAGCCGGGGTGCGCACCAGATGGTGGCCGTGATGTTTCATCGTGAACTCGGGATCAAGGGTCCCCGTGTCCACCAGAATCGGCGAAGGGCCTCCCTCAATAAGGAACATAATCATCGAGGCTTCGATCTTCTCGCCCCAGCCATGTCCATGTGTCATCGAGGCCAGAGGTACGTCCAGGACCTGGCCCACGCCCAGCGGCCGGATGGTCAGGCTCATGCTCCCTTCTCCCGTCCGGTTCCCGCGCCGACCGGTGTCCGGCCCCCACCCCACTTCGGAACCTGCAGTACCTCTTCACCGAGAACCGTGCGAAGCGCCGTGCGCGTGAGAACGGTGTCGTAGGTCGGCTCCAACTGCGCTGCGACATAAAACGCGGACCTGGCTAGGTGACTGGCCAGCAAACGTGAAGCCGCCACGCCGTCCCGCGCATGGGCGGCAGCCAAGATCTCGCGGTGTTCAGAATCCGCCTTCCCAAGCGAATGCCGGTCACCCTGCATCAGCAGGCGTCGGACACGTTCCGCACGTTCCGCGTCAATAGCCAACCGGGCCCTCGCACTGTCCTGCACGTGTGAGACCAGAAGCTGGTGGAAGCGACGGTGCGGGAGTTCGAACTCGTCACGGTCACCTCGCTCGATAGCTGCCCCCATCAGGGTGATCGTCCGGTCGAGCTCATGAAGCTCAAGGTCCGTCAGCAGCGGCACGGTAATTCTGACGGCCACGGCCTCGATGGAAACCCGGTACGCGTAGATGCAATCCAGATCGTCGAGGTCCAATGCCGCGATGGTGATGCCCTTGTTGAGCTCCGCCCTGACGAGGCCCTCTTGCTGCAGCATCCTCAGCGCTTCGCGAAGCGGAGTACGGCCGGCCCCCGTCAGCCTCGACAATTCGGTTTGGGAAATTCGCCGACCAGGCTCGAGCGTGCAGTCCAGGATCATGCTCCGCAGGTCCGCGTGCACTCGAGCGACATCGTTGCCCTGGCGCTGCGGAGCCTCCTCAGCTACAACGTTGCTGGTCATCTCGGCTCCCTAATAGTTACTTACTGGATCAGGCGTTTTATAGATTGGATCCACTTCTAAGAACGCTAGTGGCTCCCATCACATTTGTCTAGGGCAAATTTCCGGCAGATTTCAGCGGCAAGCAGAGTAGGCCGGTGGAAATCTCGATGCAACCTATTGCGGATTGGATACAATTCTGGAAAAGTAGGCGTGACGACAACCACATCCGGCGTCCTACGGAGAAAACACATGATTTCAACCCCCACAGATGACGGCTGCTACCTGGTTACTGGGGCCTTGGGCTGCATCGGAGCTTGGATGACACGGCTGCTGCTGCAATCTGGAGCCAGGGTCGTGGCGCTCGACGCGGGAACCGACGACCACCGGCTCAAAGCGGCGCTGCTCGACACCTCCGAGGCTCGGCTTGAGCGAGTTGTTGGCGATGTGACCGATCTTGCTCAGATTACCGAGATCATTACCGAGCACCAGGTGGACGCAATCATCCACCTTGCTGCGCTGCAAGTCCCGTCGTGCCAGGCCAATCCGGTCCTCGGTGCACAGGTCAACGTCGTTGGCCAGATGGTCATGTTGGAAGCGGCCCGATCCCTTAGCTCCGGCCGTCCTCTGGTGTATGCGAGCTCGGTCGGCGCGTACGCTCCTTCCGGTGGAAAGCAGGGCCTTGCGGACCCGCCGGCGACTTTCTACGGCGTCTATAAACGCGCCGGGGAGCAAGCGGCTGCGCTGTATGCGAAAAGCTTCGGCGTGGCCTCAATCGGGATCCGGCCGCACACGGTCTACGGGCCTGGTCGTGACTTCGGGGTTTCGGCTCAGCCGACGTTTGCCGTCCTGGCAGCTGCCGAAGGACGCCCCTACCACATGCCTTACGGCGGCGACGTGCAGCTCCAGTTCGTCGAGGACGTCGCGCAATCGTTCGTCAACGCGTCCCGCAGCGACTACGACGGGTCCTGCGTCGTCGATCTGGTCGGACACTCGGTGACGATGAGCGATGTGGTCGACGCCATCACCGCGGCCGTGCCCCAATCCCAGGGAACGATCACCTTCGACGACGTCCAACTCCCCTTCCCCACCGGACTCGGAACCGGCGAATCCCCGTTCCCCCGGGCGGCTGACCGCAGCATCGCGGATGGCATGCGTGCCACCGTCGCCCATGCCCAAAGACTTCACCGCGAGGCCCTGACCGGGTCTGGCCCGTTGAAAGGATCATCATGAGTTCATACCTGACCGAGGACCAGCAGCATATCCAGTCCTCCGTGGCGGACCTGTGCGCCAAATTCCCGGAGTCCTACTGGCAACAGATCGACGAATCCCGGGAGTACCCCGAAAAGTTTGTCTCGGCTCTCACGGACGCCGGCTGGCTGTCCATCCTCATCCCTGAGGAGTACGGCGGGGGCGGGGGCACGATAAGCGATGCCGCGGTCGTCCTGGAAACGATCAACCGCTCCGGCGGATCCAGCGTCGCAGCACACGCACAGCTCTACACCATGGGCACCGTCCTGCACCACGGCAATGAGGAACAGAAGCAGCGCTTCTTTCCCGGTATTGCATCCGGCGACATCCGGTTTCAGGCCTTTGGCGTGACCGAAGCCGACGCCGGCACCGACACGACCCGCATCCGCACCACTGCGGTGCGCGACGGCGACCACTACGTTGTCAACGGCGGGAAGATCTTTACTTCCCGGTTTGCGCATTCCGACGTGATGCTCCTCCTGGTTCGCACCACCCCTTACGATCAGGTGACCCGAAAGTCCGACGG
Organism: Pseudarthrobacter sulfonivorans; assembly: GCF_001484605.1. Lineage (NCBI taxonomy): Bacteria > Bacillati > Actinomycetota > Actinomycetes > Micrococcales > Micrococcaceae > Pseudarthrobacter > Pseudarthrobacter sulfonivorans. Next base: position 305,815 of record NZ_CP013747.1, read on the forward strand.
GCTCAGCTGCCTGCTGGTGGATCTGCGCGATTGCCGCGACGAGATTGAAGCCCGTCCCATCCGAACTATGCTCGGCCACGACCCCTATCAGATCTTCTTCGACAACCTCCGCGTTCCAGTGGAGAACCTCGTGGGCGAAGAGGGCAAGGGTTTCTCCTACATCCTCTCCGGCATGAACGCCGAGCGTATCCTCCTGACATCGGAGTTCCTCGGCGACGGCTTCTGGTTCACCGAAAAAGCTTCAACCTACGCCAACAGCCGCGAAGTGTTTGGCCGTCCGATCGGCAAGAACCAGGGCGTCCAGTTCCCCATTGCTCAGGCGTACGCGCAGCTCGAAGCCGCCAGCCTCATGCGCTGGAAGGCCGCAGAACTTTTCGCTGACGGCAAGCCCTGCGGCTTTGAAGCGAACGCTGCGAAACTCCTCAGTTCGCAGGCCCTCTGGGCCGCCGCCAACGCTTGCATGGACACCTACGGAGGGTATGGCCTGACCGTCGAGTACGGCATCGAGCGAAAGTTCCGTGAGGCCCGCGCGCCCCTGGTGGCTCCAGTGAACAACAACCTCGTACTTGCCTTCATAGCCCAGAACACCTTGGGCATGCCCAAATCCTACTAAGAACCTGACCGCCTCTTCCTTCCAGAATTCAAGGACTTTTCATGCAGATTGTTTCGTTTCGCCCCAACGGTTCGACAGAGCCGCTTCGTGCCGGCTTCAGCGACAATGGCTCCGTCATTGCCAGCTCCGACCTCGGCTACCCCGACACCGTGCGGGAACTGCTCACCCACCACTCACACGAGCTCACCACTGTGCTGGACAAAGCACGCGCAGCGCTGGCCACCGGAGAATCCGCCACTGACCTAGCCGCAGTACACCTGGGCCCGCCCGTGCCCGACCCGGACAAGATCCTTTGCATGGGCCTGAACTACCTCGAACACATCGAGGAAGCCTCGGCCGCCGTCACCGAATTCCCCCCAGTATTCGCGAAATTCCGCAACTCACTGATCGGCGCCGCCGACACCATCCTCATGCCCGGCATCAGCACCGACATCGACTACGAAGCAGAACTCGCCATCGTCATCGGCACCCGCTGCAAAAACGTCACCGTCGAAGACGCCCTGGACCACGTCGCAGGATACGCGGTCTTCAACGACGTCAGCGCCCGCGACATCCAGTTCCGCAGCCACCAATGGACCTCCGGGAAAATGCTCGACACCTTCGGACCCATGGGCCCCGGCATCACCCCCAAAGAAGAAATCAGCGACGTCCAGGCCCTCCGCATCCAGGCCAGAGTCAACGGCGTCACCGTCCAGGACAGCAACACCTCCAAAATGATCTGGCCCGTAGCCGAAACCATCTCCTACCTCAGCGCCATCATCACCCTCGAACCAGGCGACATCATCGCCACCGGCACACCAGCCGGCGTAGGCCTCGCCCAAGACCCACCCCTATGGCTCAAAGCCAACGACATCGTCGAAATCGAAATCGAAGGCCTCGGACTACTCCACAACAACGTCAAAGCACCCCAAATCTCAGGCGCGGCAACGTCGTGACGAGCACGTTAAAGGCGCGACTCACGGCTCGCGAGACGCTGGAGGTCCTTTTCAATCCCCGCTCGGTCGCCATTATCGGCGCGTCCACGAATCCGGCAAAGCTTAGCGGGCGGCCCCTCTCCAACCTGCAGCGGTCCCAGTACTCCGGCGAGGTCTTTGTGGTCAACCCACGGGTGGAGCACATCAACGGCGTGCGGTCCTATCCGGGAATCGACAAGATACCGTCCCCCGTGGACGTGGCGTTTATCGTGGTCCCCGCGGAACAAGCTGTCGACGCAGCCTTGGCCGCGGCCCACGCCGGCGCGAAGGCAGCGATCATTGGAGTCAGCGGATTTGCTGAGTCAGGTGACGACCGTGGTCGAGATCTCCAGTCCCGGCTCACCCGTATCGCAGCAGAAACCGGAATGCGCATCGTAGGGCCTAACACCAATGGCATTTACAACGCTGTCGCCGGTCTGTCCCTCGGCTACAACAGCGCCCATGGCGAAGACATCCCTGCTGGATCGATCAGTATCGTGTCCCACAGTGGCGCGATGCTGAGCGTCTTCGCAAACCGCCTTAAAGCCGCCGGTGTAGGCCTTTCAAAATTCGTCGCAGTCGGCAACGAGAGTGACCTGGACATGCTGGATTACTTCGACTACCTGGTCGACGACTCAGCAACCGAGACGATCGCGCTGCTCATGGAGTCCATCGCGGACGGGCGCCGCTTCAAGGAAATAGCTGCCCGTGCTTCGCTTAAGCACAAGCGCATTGCTGTACTCAAGCTGGGTCAGTCCGCCGAGGGCGCTCAGGCGACCGCCGCGCACTCAAGCCGACTCGCCGGCAGCGCACGTTCGTACGAGGCACTCTTCGCCCAGCTTGGCATCGCCTCCGTCACGACACCCGAAGCCTTGATCGCCTCAGCAGCCTTGGCCTCACAGACAAGTCCCCAACCCGGGTCCGGAACCGGACTTGGGATAATCACCTACTCCGGTGCCGCCAGCTCGATAGCAGCAGACTCTGCGTCCAATGCCGGACTTCCACTGGTCGCCTTCGGTGCGGAGACTATGTCTGTCCTCGATTCCGTCCCACGGTCAGCGCCAATCACAAATCCCCTAGACATTGGCGGCGTTGGGGGCGTCGAGCATTCCGAGCAGGTATTTTCCGCAATCAGTGGTGATCAGGACGTCCGCCTCGTTCTTGTCTACGCCCACGTCCTGCAGACGACCCAGCAGCGACGCGCAGTCTTTGAAGCCCTGGAGACATCCCGTTCCAACAGTGCTAAACCACACGTCGTCCTAGCCCCCGGTGGCCTCACCGATGACGAGATCCGTTGGCTCGCTGAGGCCGACGTCCCGTATTACACGGACACCGCAGTATGCTTCGCGGCCTTGGCGTCATATTGGCGCTGGGTGGACACCCGGGATCTCGGCAATGGCCAGTTCACGGCCCCAGCCGAAAATGCTGTCCTGACCAGCCTCCTCGAGGCGGTGAGCGGCGTGACGCTCAGCGAGCATGACAGCCTCAACGTGCTGGATGCCGCGTCGCTACCAACTGTGGAGCGTAGCTACTGTGCACGGCTTGAGGACGTCGGGTCCGCTGCGGAGGCGATGGGCTATCCCGTGGTACTCAAAGCCATCGTCGAAGGTATTGCGCATAAATCTGATCTGGGTTTGGTCGAGGTCGGAATCAATTCCGCTGAAGAGCTTGCCGCCGCTGCCGGACGGCTCAGAGAAAATCCTGCTGCATCCAGTGCTGTGGGCTACCTGGTCGAACGGATGATGGCTTCCGATCTGGAAGTCATCGCCGGTGTCACCAATGAGCCGGGGCTGGGTCAGTTCCTGGTCTTCGGTCTCGGCGGGATCCTGGCCGAGGCCATGGACTCCATCAGCCTTGTCCCCCTTCCCGCGTCACGCCAGCAGATCGGCGCCGTGCTCTCACAAAGTCGATTGGGCATCCTGCTCGCCAGCGAGCGGTGGCGCCATCGTGAGACAGCGGAGCAACTGCTCGATGCGCTGACGAACCTCGCCGACCTTGCGGAGGCTGCCGGAGACCGCATCGCGGCAATTGACGTCAACCCTCTGTCGATCTCATCCGCAGGCGTCACTGCCGTCGACGCACTCGTTATCCTCGCCGGTCAGCTCGACGCATCATGACCTCGACGCTCGCCTCAGGTCAGGGATCCTTCGATTTAGACGGCGCTATTGACCTGCACATCCACACCGCACCCTGCTTGTTCCCCAGGCTTGGCGACGACGTCGAGACGGTGCAGCGCTGCGCAGACGCGGGTTTGCGCGCCGTCGCAATCAAGAGTCATCACGAGAGCACCGTGTCACGGGCCCGGCTCGCGGGCAAAGCGGTTCCTGGCATCGACGTCATTGGCGGGATCACCCTCAACTGGACCGTGGGCGGCGTCAATCCCTACGCGGTCGAGGCTGCCTTGCTGACTGGAGGCCGGATCGTATGGGGGCCAAGCGGCCATGCGGCGTATCACGGGGAAATCATGGGCGGTTTGGGATCGTGGGGAATCCCGGGCATGAACATGCCTGGGAAGGTGAATCAAGGCGTGGAGGTGGTCGACGAGAACGGACGGCTGACCACTCAGTCACAGGCAGTGCTGGACCTGGTGGGTGAGCATGATGCTCTTTTCGCCACCTCACATATCAGCCCCGACGAGATCCTCGCTGTCCTTGACTACGCGAGGCCCCGCGGCATTCGGGTGCTTGTAAACCACGTCTTCTACCTGCCCCGGGTCGATGAGGAGTTCCTGGCCAAGGTTGTGACAGGAGGCGGGGCCATCGAGCTGATCAGTGCGTTGATGCTGGTGCCGTCCCTGCAGAGCGACCTGGACTATACGTACGCGCGGCTAGTGGCAACCATCAGGCGATTCGGCGCGGAAAACTTCGTTCTGGCCTCGGACGGCGGGGGCGTCTCCATGGCGCTGTGGCCGGATGAGCAACTGCGGATGTTCGCGCGCCTGCTCCTCAATGCCGGCCTCACCGAGGCCGAACTCGACCAGACGCTTCGCACCAATCCTGCCCGGCTCATCGGGCTGTCCACCTAACACCCCCACACGGAGGCATCATGAATACCATTGATCTGAATAACAAGGTCGCCATTGTCACTGGTGGCGCACAGGGCATCGGCCGGGCCATCGCTGAACGCCTGCTTCGATCCGGCGCGGAGGTCCACATTTGGGACGTCGACACCGCCGCTCTTTCCACGTCGGCCCAGGAACTGGGGTTGTTGGGCAAGGTGGTGGCGCATGAGGTCGACCAAACCGATTTCGCCGCCGTGGCAACAGCGGCCAAAGCGGTTGAGCAGTCTCACGGAAAAATTGACATCCTCGTTAACAACGCGGGCATCGCCGGGCCAGCCAAGCCTCTGCTTGAGTACAGCCCGCAGGAGTGGGGTGCGGTCATTGACGTCGATCTGAACGGAGCGTTCAACTGCTGCCATGCCGTCGTGCCGGTCATGGTGAAGAACAACTACGGGCGCGTGCTGAATGTTGCTTCCGTCGCGGGCAAGGAAGGCAATCCCAACGCCGCGGCCTATTCGGCCGCCAAGGCTGGAGTCATTGCCATGACGAAGTCGCTGGCCAAAGAACTGGCTCACCACGAAATTGCCGTCAACTGCATCACCCCTACTGCAGTTGCGACAAAGATCTTCGATCAAGTGACCGTGGAGCACATCGGGTACATTCTCGAACGCATACCCCGGGGCCGCTTTCTGAAGGCCGAGGAGCTTGCGGCCATGGTGGCCTGGCTGGTCAGTGCCGAGAACTCCTTCACGACGGGAGCAGCGTTTGACCTGTCCGGGGGGCGGGCCACTTACTGAGCCGCCAGTAGTTCGGCTAGCCCGGATCCCTAGGTCGTGAGGATCCTCTGACGGACTGAGTAATCCACAGACCAAGGACTTCAGGAAACCCACCTAAGAGGAGAAAACATGGGTACGAACCCAACGCTTTTGACACCAATGACGATTCGCGGGGTGACTCTGCGCAACCGCATCGTTCTCTCTCCGATGCTTACTTACGCGGCAGAGGCCGGCTACGTCAATGACTGGCACCTGGTGCATCTCGGCAAGTTTGCTCTCGGCGGGTGCGGTTTGGTGTTCATGGAATCTACCAAGGTCGATCCTGGTGGTCTCACGACGCCGAGGGACTGCGGCATATGGAAGGACGATTTCATTCCTGGGCTGCAGCGGATCACGCGGTTCCTGAAGCAGCACGGGGCCGTGGCAGGGATCCAGCTCGGGCACTCAGGCAGGAAGGCTCGGAACTCAGTGCCGTGGCAGGGGCGGTCACAACTGCCGAGTCCGTTTCCTGACGTGGAAGACGGAACCGACTGGGAGCTGGTCGCACCCAGCCCGTTGCCAGCCGGGCCTGGCCTGGAGGTTCCGCGCGAACTGACCATCGCGGAGATCCACGAGATGATCTCTGGTTGGGGGGCGGCCGCCCGGCGTGCCCATGAGGCCGGTTTCGATGTCCTGGAAGTCCACGGAGCCCACGGATATTTGATCCACCAATTCCTCTCCCCCACAGCCAACCAGCGCACAGACGCCTATGGCGGAAGCCTGGAGAACAGAATGCGGTTCGCCATTGAGGTAGTGACGGAGGTGCGCCGGCACTGGCCCGAGGATAAGCCCCTGTTCTTCCGTGTCTCCGCTGTCGATGAAGACGGCGGCACGCTGGAAGAGACAATTGCACTTTCCCGGGCATTGCGTGAGCTGGGAGTCGACGTAATCGACTGCAGCACCGGCGGCATGCCGAGGCGGGGCGAAAGGACTATGCCGACATCCGGCTATGGATACCAGGTCCCCTACGCAGAAGAAATACGCCATGCGGCGGACATAGCGACCATGGCTGTCGGCCTGATCATCCATGCAGACCAAGCCGAAGCCATCTTGAACGAAGGCCGTGCTGACCTCATCGCTATCGGCCGGGAATTGCTCCACAACCCCAACTGGACGTTCGATGCGGCCGACAAGCTCGGTGTAGAGCAGCCGTACAACAGCGCACCGGAGGCGTACGGATATTGGATGGAAAAGCGGCGTGGTGGCGATGTCGACTTCTTGGCCGGGTTAAGCACCCGGCCTTCCACCTGGCAGGCAGGAATCGATGCCGGCGGCGGGGTGTGAGGTGACTTCCGTCCGACACCCACATCTATCCGAAAGCGAGTGAGTGCCAAATGACCATCCGAATCTGGCACCAAAGTTATACAGACCTGACGGCATTGCCCGGTTATGCGCAGATGCTTGCCGAGCATGCGGCACGGATCTGCGGTCCCGACGTTGATGTCGTACTCCACGGGGTTGATCCAGGCACATATCCAAAGGGGTTTATGGCTGTGGACGTCGGAGGCTTCGAGATGGTGAGGACGCTGATCGATCAGCAGATCGTCAGGAACTGCATGCGCGCCGAGGAACAAGGGTTCGATGCCGTGGCCATCAGTTGCTTCGTAGATCCTGGCCTGGACCTTGCCCGCAGCCTGGTCGACATACCCGTTGTCAGCTCCTGCCAGACATCACTCCTCGTGTCCGCCACGATGGGGACCCGGTTCGGCATGATCGGACTCGACCGGAACATGGCAGACATCCTCACCGGGCTGGTCGATCGATACGGTTTTCGCGACAAAGTCGTTCGCATTGCGTCTCCCGAGCCTCCGCTCCGTGAGAACGAGCTGGACGCTGCCTTCGCCGACCCTGCTCATATTCTGGACCGACTGACGCAGGAGATTGCCAAGCTCATAGCGGAAGGCGCAGACGTCATCATCCCGGCTGAGGGCGTGCTGAATACTCTCCTCGTGCATGGCGGAGTGCAAAGAGTGCAGGACGTACCAGTGCTGGATTCCTATGGGGCGCTACTCAGTTACGCTCTGATGCTCGTCCAGCTCCAGGAGACGTCCGGGCTGAGAGCCGGCCGAACGGGCCATTATGCACGCCCGCCGGCGGGCCTGGTACGCCATGTCCAGCGTGTATCAGCCCAAGGCTGGGACACATAGCCAAAGCCCCGCCCACTGAGTGGCAGACGCCCCATAACCCTAATCGGCGACCGGATCTGCCGGCAGCATTGCCCCAAAAGCGAACCAACCTAGTGACCAGAACTGAAGGAGAAGCTGTTGAAGCGAGTATATTTTCTGGGGGCCGGCGGCAATGAAGTCCTGGATCTCGAGACGCTCCCGGACCCTCACCCGGGGGACGAGCAAGTGCTGCTCCAGGTCAGGTACGCCGGCCTCAACCCTCTCGACGTGATCCAACGGAACGGGAAGTACCCAATCCCCGAGGGCGCCTCTCCCTATCACCCCGGCGTTGAAGTCGCAGGGACAGTTATAGCGGTCGGCGCGAAGGTTCGCCGTTGGATCGAGGGCGATCGCGTGATGGGGCTCGTTTCAGAGGCCGCCCTCGCGGACCGGGTCCTCGCGCAGCAGGACCATTTACTGGCAGTGCCGGAATCAATTTCTGATCTCGCCGCTGCTACCTTGCCCGAAGCAATCATCACAGGCTTCGACGCGCTGCAGAGGGCACGCACACAACTTGGGGACCGGGTGGTCATTCGTGGAGTGAATGGCGGGGTAGGGCTTGCGGCCTATCAGATTGCAAAGGCCATGGGAGCGGTGCCGCTGGGTATCGTCCGCTCCGCTCAAACGGCCAACAACCTGGACCGTCTGGGAGTGACGACCGTCCTGGAAGATGACTTCGTCGCAGAAATACGGGAACGGAACGGAGCTGACGTCATTATTGAACTCGTCGGTGGGGCATACATCGCGCAGGACCTGCGCGTCGTCGCCTCAGGCGGCCGGATCGTTGTGGTCAGTGTCGCGGGAGGCAACGAAGCAACCATCCCCACGAATCATCTCTTGGGTAAGCGCGTGGACCTGATGGGAACCGTGCTCCGGCCCAGGACCAACGGCGAGAAGGCACTACTGATTTCCGAGGTTCGGAAGCACGTGCTCCCGCTGATAGCCGACGGACAACTGACGATTCCTGTCGAGGGGGTCTTCCCAGCCAAAAGCGTTGCCGACGCATTCGATCACCTCGAAAAGCCAGGGAAGATCGGCAAGGTACTGCTCGACTTTGAGAACGCCATCTCATGACGACCGGACGTACAACGGCGGATTTCCGTCGAGCTTGTCCTAACAGCACGCCGGCCTTCCGCACAGCGAATAGATAGCTCGCGCCTAGCGTACGAAGCGCCCCGGGACGGGGCCAAACAGGGCGCATCATCGGTGGAGCCGATATGGCAGTAATCCCCGCCCGGGGTTCCACGGCAAGACAATATTTTTCTCCAGGATTGGACAAGGACAGATGGCTACATTGAGCAGCGTCACTGATGCGGCGCAAACAAACATGAGCCCGAACGCCACGAATCAGGCGTTGCTGGCTGAGGATTTGAAGCGCCGTCTCGCGAAAGCGGCCTTGGGAGGGTCGGAAAAGTCCCGACAGCGGCACATTGACCGCGGCAAGTTGTTGCCACGCGAACGCATTGACCGGCTGCTGGATGAGGGCAGTCCGTTTTTGGAGATCGCTCCGCTGGCTGCGAACGGGATGTACCACAACGAGGCCCCGGGGGCCGGGGTCATCGCCGGGATCGGACTGGTGCATGGCCGCCAAGTGCTGGTCATATCCAACGACGCTACGGTCAAGGGCGGCACCTACTACCCGATGACAGTGAAGAAGCATCTCCGGGCCCAGGAAATCGCGCTCGAAAACCGGCTGCCCTGCATCTACCTGGTGGATTCCGGTGGAGCGTTCCTGCCCAAGCAGGACGAGGTGTTCCCGGACAAGGAGCATTTCGGCCGGATCTTCTTCAACCAGGCGAAGATGTCCGCGGCGGGTATCCCCCAGATCGCGTCCGTGATGGGCTCATGTACCGCTGGCGGCGCGTACGTCCCGGCGATGAGCGACGAGACCGTGATCGTCCGCAACCAGGGGACGATCTTCCTGGGTGGCCCGCCGCTCGTGAAGGCGGCCATCGGTGAGATCGTCACGGCCGAGGAACTGGGCGGCGGCGAGGTCCACTCGAAGATCTCCGGTGTCACCGACCATCTGGCCGAAAACGACGAGCATGCCCTGCAGATCGTCCGCGACATCGTCGCCACGCTCCCCCGGCCGGCGGCCCCCGCGTGGGACGTAGCCGGCGTCGTGCTCCCGCCGCTGGCGGACCCGGAAGAACTCTATGACGTGGTTCCCGTTGACGTGAACGCGCAATATGACGTGCGTGAGGTCATCGCCCGGCTGGTGGACGGCAGCGAGTTCCATGAGTTCAAGGCCAACTACGGCGCCACCCTTGTCACCGGTTTCGCCAGGCTCCACGGCCACCCGGTGGGAATCGTGGCCAACAACGGCGTGCTCTTCAGCGAATCCGCGCTCAAGGGCGCACACTTCATCGAGCTGTGCGACCAGCGCGGCATCCCGCTGATCTTCCTGCAGAACCTCTCCGGCTTCATGGTCGGTAAAGACTACGAGCACGGCGGCATCGCCAAGAACGGCGCCAAAATGGTCACCGCCGTCGCCACCGCGCGCGTACCCAAGCTGACCGTCGTCATCGGCGGGTCCTTCGGCGCGGGCAACTACTCGATGTGCGGCCGCGCCTACTCACCCAGGTTTCTTTGGATGTGGCCGGCGTCCCGTATCTCCGTGATGGGCGGAAACCAGGCCTCCAGTGTCCTGGCGACCGTTAAACGCGACCAGTACGAGGCCCGCGGCGAGGAATGGTCCGCTGCCGACGAAGAGGCTTTCAAGGCACCCATCAAGCAGCAGTTCGAGGACCAGGGCAGCCCGTACTACTCCACCGCACGCCTCTGGGACGACGGAATCATCGACCCCGTCGACACGCGCCGTGTCCTCGGCATGGCCCTCGACGTCGTCTCCCGCACCCCACTGCCGGAGACCTCCTTCGGTCTGTTCCGGATGTAACCGCCATGACCACACCAGCTCAAGGAAGCACTTCCATGACCACCAGAACCTTCGACACCGTGTTGGTCGCCAACCGCGGTGAAATCGCCTGCCGCGTCATCCGGACCCTGCGCCGCCTCGGAATCACGTCCGTCGCTGTGTACTCGGACGCCGACGCCGACGCCCGCCACGTACAGGAGGCGGACGTTGCCGTCCGGATCGGCCCCGCCCAGGCGGCAGAAAGCTACCTGAAGATCGAGGCCATCATCCAGGCCTGCAACGACACCGGCGCCCAGGCCGTGCACCCCGGCTACGGCTTCCTCAGCGAGAACGTCGACTTTGCCCGCGCCCTGGAGGCAGCAGGCATCACCTTCATCGGCCCGGACGTGCAGTCCATCAACATGATGGGAGACAAGATCCGGTCCAAGAACCACGTAATCGCGCACGGCGTTCCCGTGGTCCCGGGAATCGCCGAACCAGGACTGAGCAATGAGCAACTGGTCGACGCCGCGGACGGCGTCGGCTTCCCGCTGCTCATCAAACCCTCCGCAGGCGGCGGCGGCAAGGGCATGCACGTAGTGGAACGGGCCGAGGACCTGCCAGCCACCCTGGAAACAGCCCGGCGCGTGGCCAAGAGCTCCTTCGGAGACGACACACTCTTCCTGGAACGCCTGGTCCGCTCCCCCCGGCACATCGAGGTCCAGGTCCTCGCCGACCGCCACGGCAACACCATCCACCTGGGCGAACGTGAATGTTCCCTGCAACGCCGGCACCAGAAGGTCATCGAAGAGGCCCCCGCACCGCTGCTGCAGAGCCTGCCGAACGGCGCCGAGATCCGGGCACGGATCGGTGCGGCGGCCGTTGACGCGGCCCGTTCCGTGAACTACGTGGGCGCCGGCACCGTGGAGTTCCTGGTCTCCGACGAGGCCCCCGACGAGTTCTTCTTCATGGAAATGAACACCCGTCTCCAGGTGGAGCATCCCGTCACCGAAGAGGTCGTCCGCGTCAACGGCGAACGGCTGGACCTGGTCGAATGGCAGGTCCGCGTCGCAGCCGGTGAGGTCCTCACCGTCGCGCAGTCCGACGTCGTACTCGAAGGACACGCGATCGAAGCGCGCGTCTACGCCGAAGACCCTTCCCACGGTTTCATGCCGTCGATCGGCCGGCTGCTCGAGATCCGTGAACCCTCCGGTCCCGGCGTCAGAGTGGACAGCTCCCTGGTTGAGGGTCTGGAGGTCTCGCCGCACTATGACCCTATGATCGCCAAGGTCATCGTCTGGAACGCAGACCGCGGACAGGCCCTGGGCACCCTGGACCGGGCCCTTGCCGATACAGTCCTGCTGGGTGTGAAAACCAACGTCGAGTACCTGCGGCTGCTCATCGCCGACGAGGACGTCGCCGCGGGGCGGCTCGATACGACCCTGATCGACCGCAAAATCGCCGGCATGCCGTTCCGGACTTTCAGCAGCGAAGACCTTGCCCTCGCCGCCCACGCATTGACCGGCAGCCAGCCGGATGCTCCCGGACCCTGGGGCGCCGGGGACGGCTGGCGGGTGGGCCGTCATGCGACGTCGTCGATCCAGCTGGAAGTCGACGGCCAGACACACACCGTCACCGCCAGCCGCGACACGGAGGGGCAGACATTCGGCATCGACGGGGAATTGTTCCGCGTCAAGTCCCTGGCCGACGGTTCAGCCTCCGTGAACGGCGCCCGAAGGCGGGTCGCTACCGCCACCTCCGCCGACGGCACCGCGTGGCTGGGCATCGATGGCTGGGGCGGGTCCGCACGGCAGCTCAGCCGCCAGGAACAGCTCCAGCGCGGGCTCGCCTCCCTGAAACGCGACGCCGGCACAGCCTCCCCCGAAGTCCGTTCACCCATGCCGGGCACCGTCATCGCGGTGGAAGTCGCCGATCTCGACCTCGTGGAGGAAGGGCAACCGCTGCTCTCCATCGAGGCGATGAAGATGGAGCACCAACTCAACGCACCCATCTCCGGAATCGTACGGCTAAGCCTGAAAGTGGGAGACCTGGTCAAAGCCGCGCAGATCGTGGCAACCGTGGAACCGCTCTCCCTGGACACCACGGACGCAAACCCTCACGACACCGTCGAAGCAGCCGCACAAGAACTCGAAGAAGCGAAGGGATAATCCAATGGACACCACTGAGATCAAACGCATTCAACAGCGCGGACTCTACCTTGATGAGCTGGAGGAGGGCGCGGTCTACGCCCACCGGCCAGGGCGCACCCTCACGGAAACGGACAACGTCCTCTTCACCTCGCTGACCATGAACAACCAAGGCCTGCACCTCGATGCCGCATGGAGCGCCACCCAGCCCTTCGGCCAGAGACTCATGAACTCCCTCTTCACCCTGGGCACCATGATCGGCCAGTCCGTTCCCCAGATGACCGAGGGCACCATCATCGGCCAGCTCGGCCTGACGGACGTCCGCTTCCCACACCCAATGTTCCACGGCGACACCCTCTACACCGAAACAGAGGTGACCGAGGTCCGGCTGTCAGCATCCCGCCCGGGACAAGGAGTAGTGGGCATGAAGCACACCGGACGGAACCAGGATGGCGTCGTCGTAGCCGAAGCAACGCGCTCGTGCCTGATGTGGACCCGCGATGCCCACGAGGCCCTCATGCCCGCGGAAAAGGAGTAGCCGTGACAGATTTCGAAATGGGCCCGGCGCTCCTCTTCTGCCCTGCAAGTCGTCCAGACCGCTACGGCAAGGCGATGGACCGGGCCGACGCCGTCATCCTGGACCTCGAAGACGCCGTGGCCCCACAGGACCGAGAAGAGGCGCGGCAGTCCCTCATAGCGAACCCTATGGATCCGGACCGGACCGTCGTCAGGATCAACCCTGCGGGTAGCGACGACTTCGCGCAGGACCTACGAGCCTTGCAGCAGACCCGGTACAAGCACGTCATGCTCGCCAAGACCGAAGAACCGGAGTCACTGGCCCAACTGGCGGACTACTCCATAGTGGCCCTGTGCGAAACGGCCAAAGGCATCATCAACGCGCCGGCCATCGCGGCCGCCCCCAACGTGGTGGCCCTCATGTGGGGCGCTGAAGACATGATCGCCTCACTCGGAGGCACATCCAGCCGCAGGCCCGACGGACAGTACCGTGACGTCGCCCTGCACGCCCGTTCACACGTGCTGCTCGCCGCAGGAGCGGCCGGAAAGGCCGCCCTGGACTCCGTCTACGTGGACATCGCTGACCTCGCCGGCCTCAAGGAGGAATGCGACGACGCCATCGCTTCCGGCTTCACCGCGAAAGCATCCATCCACCCCAGCCAGATGCCCGTCATCCGGGCAGCATACACACCCACCCAGACGGAGGTGGAGCAAGCCCAGCGCATGCTCGCCGCAGCGGAGCAAACCGGCGGGGTCTTCACCTTCGAAGGACGCATGGTCGACGAGCCAGTTCTTCGGCACGCCCGCAAAACGCTCTCACGAGCCGGGCTTGCGGATGGCCAAGACCAGATGACGGTTCCAGCAACCGGGTCGGTGTCCGACTCGCGAGCCGTCAGGTAAGGGGAGTTCGTGAAAGAGAACTTATTACCAATTTGCTTCATGGAGGACCATCCCCCATCCAACCTGCCCGATTCCGGCGAAGTCGAGGGCTACGGCCTGCCGGTCCGGCAGTGGCGGCCCGCCGCTATTAAGGAGTGGAAATCACTCGGGCGTGGGGAATCAGTCGAGCTTCGCGAGGGCCACAACGTGACTTGTGAGGGATGGGTGGACGATCTAACCGAGGACGGAACCATAATCTGGATTCATTTAAGCAACGGTATGGGTCGGAAGATGATCCACCTGGATGATGACGTCGAGATTTGGAGCATGGATGCTCAAATGTGCCAAAAGCAGGCACAGTTGGCCCAGTAGGCATGGCGCACCATCCGCCTGAGGATATGGTGTCCAGAGCTTTCGGGCAGGATGCCCCGATCGCGCATCGAAGCCAACTGATCGATAAAAGTGCCGGATGGAAGGCCCAGCCAGTCCAGTCTCCACACTGCCAGGGCGTCGCCAGGTCCCAAAATCGAGCCAATTTGACCTTCACACTAGTGTCAACCATGCATGATGAGGTTATGACGTGGCCACAGTTAGCCCGGAGGAAGCAGCAGTGCTAGAACTGCTTGCCGGTTCCTCGGGCAAATGCCACGGCCAGGTCGACCATATTCCCGTAGTTCTGATGCGCCCGTAACGGGTTGCTAGAAATGGAGCACACCTCATGACCACCAGCAACCGTCTAACTGTCATCCACGAGTCGCCCGCCTATTGGCGCGTACTCATCGACAATCCCCCGATCAATCTTTGGGACCCGACGATGTTCGCGGAAATGAACGTCCTCATGGACGACATCGAGAATGATGCCGATCTCAAGATCATTGTTTTCGAGAGCACAAATGAGGACTTCTTCGTAAACCACCACGATCTAGCGAACCGAGAGGTCCCGGATCATCCGGGCGCGAAGCCCTTCTCCTATTGGCCGACCTTCGTGACTCGGCTTGCCCAGTCATCCGTACTTAGCGTCGCAAAGGTGCGGGGTCGCGCCCGGGCGCAAGGATTTGAGTTCGCCCTGGCCTGTGACATTCGCTTCGCATCGCGGGAACGGGCGGCCTTCGCACTGGTGGAAGTCGCGGGCGCTTCGGTACCGGGCGGCGGCGGCGTCGAATGGGTCTCCGCACTAGCGGGACGTTCGCGGGCACTTGAGGTCGTCCTCGGCGCGGACGACTTCGACGCCGACACCGCCGAGCGTTACGGCTTCATCAACCGATCCATCCCCGACAGCGAACTCGACGCGTTCGTCGACGCCTTCGCCCAGCGCATTGCGCGTTTCGAGAAGCGAGCCCTGGAGCTCGGCAAGAAGATGGTCAACGCGCGCGCCGGCGTTCCGTCCGAAGCCGACCTATGGACTTCGAACCATGTACTCGCCGCGGTCAACGAATGGCCCGAAGGAGCGGCGGCGCTCACCAAGCTCAATGCTGCCGGTTTTGGACAGGTCGGCGAGTTTGAGCTGAACCTCGGTCAGCGAATGGGTAATCTTCCCTCCGCCTAGCCTGGGCTTGGCCCCCTACTCCGCCGCTGCGAGCCGTGGGCAATTGACGCGTGCCACGGGTGGCCAAGGTTCGGGGACGGCGCGGTATTGTCAATGAGCTGGCCCAGTTTTCAACTACTGCAACTGATATTTACCCCGGTTAAGAACCGAGGAGGCAGCTAGCTCTGAGGCAGCTCCATTCCCGACAAGGGCATCTCGAGACTCAGAGCATCACCCAAATCGGTTTTAACAGGAATGGAATAATCATTATGACAAAAACCACTATTGGAAAAATTGGAAGGCAATCCGCGGTACGCCGCTGGAGCATGGATGAGTTCACTTTCACCTACATTGTCGACGGCCCCATGTCATTAAGCCCCACGCGCTTCCTGAGTTCATTTCCTGACGAGTACTGGCGGGATCATCCCGAAGCTCTGGACGAAGCCGGCGGTGTGCCCATGACGGCTGGTGGCCTGCTGGTAGAACGGGACGACCTTCGCCTGCTGATTGATGCCGGACTTGGCGACATCAAGTTTGACTCGCATTACGGGCCCATCCAGGGTGGCGCACTGTTGGAAACCCTCAAATCAGTGGGTCTGGAGCCCGGCGACATTGAGGTATTTGCACTTACGCACATCCACATTGACCACACCGGCTGGGCCTTTGTCGACGATGGCCGGGGAACACGCACCGCTACCTTTCCCAATGCGTGCTACGTTCTGGCGCGGCAGGAATGGGAGCCGCTTTCCCAGGGAATTCCCCCTGCCGGCATGCCCGACCCGACGACGGTAGTCCAACCCTTGCTGAGCCATCCAAACCTTAAGCTTGTCGAGGACGGCGGAGAAGTTGTGCCCGGCGTCAGTGCACTAGTCACCCCTGGGCATACTCCAGGTCACGCCTCCTACATCATGAGGTCATCGTTCGGGAAGCGACTGGTCGTCTTCGGCGACGTCTTCCATTCACCGGCGCAACTGGAGCATCCGGATTGGGGCTCAGCACCGGACAGCCAAACAGAATCCGTTCAGGGAGCCCGTGCCCGTGTTCTGTCCGAGCTCCTCAAGGACGAGACGTATGCCTTTTCATATCACTTCGGCGATCAGCCATTCGGCAGCGTCGTTCACGACGAAAACGGACGCGTTGTCTGGGAGCCGGTCCCGACTCAAGTTCTTTTCTGACCGCTGGCGAGGTTCTCATCAGCCCGGCTGAGAAAGTGTGGGCGTAAAAATCTACAACCCAGTGCAGCGGCAGCGGCCTGAGCTTCGGCTCCCGAGGACCCTCTGTCGGACCGGATGTGGTCGCGTCGTAGAACTGGATTGAGCGAGGAACATGTTCATCGTCGTTTCGACCTTCTTGCCGAGGAGTGCCACCCTCGTCCCGTAGACGGGTCCACACCGTGCGGTCCGGTCGTCAAGCTGATGCTTCCTTTTCCCGCCAGTCGCGGACGCTGGGCGGTTGGCGGCCCACACTTCTCTTCGGAGTCTCCAGCGTCTCTTCGCCGAGCACCATTCGAAGCACCGTGCGTGTGAGAACCGGGTCGTAGGTCGGGTCGAGTTGTGCCGCGACATAGAACGCGGATCGAGCGATGTGACTCGCCAGCAGGCGTGACGCCGTAACGCCGTCGCGCGCGCGGCAGGCCTCCAGAATTTCGCGATGTTCGTAGTCGGCCCTATCGAGCGCATGTTGGCCACCGTGCATCACGCGTCGGACGCGCTCGGCGCGGTCGATGTCGATCGCCATTCGCGCTCTAACGCCCTCCTGAACATGTGCCGTCAAAAGGTCGTGGAACCGGCGGTGCGGTGGTTCAAACGCGTCATGGTCACCCCGCTCAATGGCCGCACCCATCAGCGTCATGGTTCGGTCGAGCTCATGGAGGTCGAGGTCGGTCAGCAGGGGCCCAGTAACCCGAAGGGCCGCTGCCTCCATCGAAACCCTGTAGGCGTAGATGCTGTCCACGTCGTCAAGGTCAAACGCCGCGATGGTTACGCGCCTGTTAAGCTCGGCCGTAACGAGGCCCTCCTGCTGCAGCATCCGCAGCGCTTCGCGCAGCGGTGTGCGACCGGCGCCCGTCAGCCTGGACAATTCCGTTTTGGATACACGCCGCCCCGGCTCGAGCGTGCAGTCGAGAATCATAGTTCGCAGGTCAGCGTGAACCCGGACGACATCCGTGCCCGGGCGCTGCAGGGCGTCGTCACCTCGAAGACTGGGGTTCATCCTAACTAACTCCTCAAACCCGCTAGATGGATCATAGTAGCGGCTAATGGATCCTGTATTTCAGATGGCGCAAAGTGATCAGGGATTTGTCGATTTTGTCCCTTGGGGATTGGATATAGTTTGACAAAAGCAAGCTGATGAAAACTACTTTACCGGCATCCTGCGCTGCCTCTGTTGCCTGGCCTCGCGCGCTATCGGGCAAGCACCCTTGTCTGTTCCAATGACGTGCATCCGTCGGCGTGCTGCCGTCACCGGGATGCAGCCGGGCGTGTTTCCGTGACGGGCACATTGATGTCGTGTCCCTGGGAGCGCAGGTACACGACGTGGCTGGCTGTTTCGGAGACGGCCAGGCGCAGCGAGAAGGCCTGCAGGGATTCCCAGCCGCGGGACCAGGTCAGGTGGCGGGCGATGTCCCAGACGCTTTGTGGCCGGTGCGTCTCCATCACCCGGAGAACCTCGGCGGAGCGTTCGCGGTTGTGGTCGACCAGCTGTGCGACTCGGCGCTGCATGCCGCGGAACCGGTACTCGTGGGCCGGGCAGACCTCCATCTGGTCCTCGAACGCGATCAGATCCAGGGATTTGTAGTAGTCCGCCAGCGGGTTTGCCGGCCCGGGCAGTTCCAGGGCTATGTGCGGGGAGATGCGCGGCAGGACGTGGTCCCCGCTGAAGATCAGGCCGTGGGGCTCATCGACCAGGCAGATATGGCCGGGTGAGTGCCCGGGGGTGGTGACCACCTGCAGGTTGAGCCCTTGGGCGGGCACGAGGCTGCCGTCGGTGAGCCGAAGGTCCGGATCGGCGAGGTTCTGCAGATGGGTGAGGTGGGGGCGGTCCAGGGCCGCTTCGGCCAGCCGGTCCGCCGGCACGCCCCAGAGCGTCAGCTCCTCGCGGTCGTTGTTCAGAACAACGTCATGGTCCTCACCGGCGGTAAGCCGGCGCACTTCCCGGTCACCCAGGGCAACCCACGCCCCTGTGGCCGTCCGCAGGCGGGCGGCCATCCCCAGATGGTCCGAGTGGAAATGAGTAGCCACAATACCCGTCAGGTCAGTCAGGCCAAGGCCGGCCTGCCGCAGACCGGCGGCCAGATGCTCCAGGCCGGCGTCGCTGTCCCAGCCCGGATCGATCAGTACCGCGTCACTGTCGCCCAGGAGCAGGTAGCTGAGGGTATAGCGCATGGGATTGTCCGGGAACGGGACGGGGATGGACCACACCTCCGTGCCGAGCTGCTCCACGGGCGGCAGCACCTTGTTCCGCCACGCTTCCTTCTGGGCGTGGCCGGTGAGGGTAATCGGCGGCAGGCTCATCAGTTCCTTCTTTCAAGGCCAAACATGGGTGCGGACGTTACTTGCTGACTTTTCCGGTGAGGGAGGCGAGGGGCCGCAAGAAAAGGGGCCTTGCCAGGAACCAGGCGGCGACCATGACGGCAAGGGAGGCGGCGAAGATCCAGAACCCGGTCCACCCGGCGCCGTCGGTGGAGGCGTACATGTGGTTCAGGTTGTGGAGCGCGCCGGTGGTGAACACGAGGGCCACGTGCACGATGACGAAGCAGATGAAGTAGAGCATGACCGGGAAGTGGATGGCCCGGGCCGCCTCGACCGGGTAGATCCGGTTCAGTGTCGTGGCGTTCTTCGGCCATGCCCCACTCATGCGAAGGCCGGTGGCCAGGGCCAGCGGCGCGGCAAGGAAGACGATGGAGAAGTAGGCCAGCACCTGCAGCGAGTTGTAGTTCACCCACCCGTTTTCGGTGGGCCAGTTCAACGAGGCGTACTGGAGGGCCGCGGACAGGGCGTTGGGTACGACGTCCCAGCTGGTCGGGACGATCCGCATCCACTGGCCCGTGATAAAGAGCAACACGACGAAGATGATGCCGTTGAGCACCCACAGCGCGTCCAGGCTCAGGTGGAACCAGAGGTTCAGGCTGATCTTCGTCGGCTTCCCCTTGGTTCGGATCGGCCCGGTGTTGTTCCGGGTCCAGTGTTCCTTGGGCCTGGCTGTGGTGCGCACTAACCAGCCGGAACGGATGATCAGCACGATGAAGAACGCGTTGAGGAAGTGCTGCCAGCCCAGCCAGGCCGGCAGGCCCACCGGGGCCGTCCCGGGCAGTTCGACCTGTCCCGGGTAGGTGGTCAGGAAGTCCTGGACGGCAGGGAGTGTCCGCATCCACTGGGCGAAGAGCACGACAGCCGCCAGAGCTACCACGGCTATGGTGATCGCCACGGCCAGTCTGGCCCGTTTGTTCCCGGGCTTCGTTGGCGTTTTGCTGGTTGTCGTAGAGATGACGGGTTGTCCTTTCCTTAGGGCGGGGGCCCGGCTGCTGTCCCGGCCGGTGGCAGGGCCGGCCGGGAGCGGCTAGTTGGAGCGGGCCTGGATGGCTTCGATCAGTTGTGGAACTACGGTGAACACGTCACCGACGATGCCGAAGTCGGCGACGTCGAAGATGGGGGCGTCTTCGTCCTTGTTGATGGCCACGATGGTCTTTGCGGTCTGCATGCCGGCCCGGTGCTGGATGGCGCCGGAGATCCCCAGCGCCACGTACAGCTGGGGGGACACGGTGATGCCGGTCTGCCCGACCTGGGAGCTTTGTTCGATGTAGCCGGCGTCAACGGCGGCCCGGGAGGCGCCGAC
Organism: Pseudarthrobacter sulfonivorans; assembly: GCF_001484605.1. Lineage (NCBI taxonomy): Bacteria > Bacillati > Actinomycetota > Actinomycetes > Micrococcales > Micrococcaceae > Pseudarthrobacter > Pseudarthrobacter sulfonivorans. Next base: position 326,116 of record NZ_CP013747.1, read on the forward strand.
GGCGGCGCCGAGCGCGTCGGCGAGCTGTTCGACGAGCAAGAAGTTCTCCTTCGAGCCCAGGCCGCGCCCACCGGAGACCACACTGGTCGCCCCGCGCAGCGCCGGCCGTCCCGAGCCCGGACCTGTGGCGTGCACCGTATCGATCCTTGCGGAGTTCCCGGCCTCGATATCCAGTGCGACGGTCGTAACCGAAGGGGTTGCCGCGGCGGCGCGCTCATCCAGGGCACCCTGGCGCAAGGTGATGACCGCCGGGCCCGACTGCACCGTTGCTTCAACGGTGTAGGCGCCGCCGAAGACCGAGTGGACGCCGACGGCGGTCCCGTCCTCGGCGACCCTGACGTCCACGACGTCGGCCAGCAGCCCGCCCCCGGCGCGGACCGCGAACCGCGCCGCGGCCTCACGGCTTTCAACCGAGTTCGCCACAATCACGGCTGACGGTCCCAGCGCCCGGGCAGCGGAAGTGAGTGCTTCTACCTGGGCTGTCGCCAGCAGCCGGCCCACCTGCGCGCTCTCCGCGATGTATACCTGCTGCGCGCCGAGAACCCCGAGCTGCGCCACCAGGGCGGCGCCCTCTCCGGGCTGCGTGGCCACGACGGCCACGGGCGTGCCGAGCTTGGCGGCCGCGGCAATCACCGCCGGTGCGCTGGTGGCGAGGGCCCCCGCGGATGTAATTTCAATCAGTGCCAGTACGTTGGTCATGTCAGTATCCTCGGGTCAGATCAGGCGGCCGGCGACCAGGAACTCGGCGAGCTCCCGGGCCGCGGTTCCGTCGTCGACGATTTTCTTGCCGGCAGTGCGTGCCGGTCGCTCGGAAATGGTGAGCACGGTTGAAGTGCCGCCGGTCACACCGGCGTCCAGGCCCAGGTCTGTCAGGGACAGGGTGGCCAGGGGCTTGCGCTTGGCGGTCATGATGCCCTTGAAGTTCGGGAAGCGGGCCTCGGCGGACCGCTCGGTCACCGACACAATGGCCGGCAGTGCCGCGCTCACCGCCAGGCTCCCGGACTCCACGGTGACCTCTCCGGCAACCGTGCCCCCGGTGAGCTCCAGGGTGTTCAAGGAGGAAAGCAGCGGCAGCCCGAGGTGCTCGGCCATCATGGCCGGTACTACACCGCCGCGGCCGTCGGTCGACTCGTTTCCGGCGACGACCAGGTCGAAGCCGGTCCGCTGCACGGCCGCGGCCAGTACGGCCGCCGTCGTAGCGATGTCGGCGCCTTCCAGGCGGTCATCCTCCACGTGCACCGCGGAATCCGCCCCCATGGACAACGCCTTGCGCAGGGCCTGAGTGGCGGAGGCCGGACCCATGGTCAGCACCACGACCTCGCTCCCCTTGTTCGCATCCTTATGGCGCAGCGCCACCTCGAGGGCACGCTCGTTGATTTCGTCCGCGACGCTCTCACTCGCGTCGCGGTCCAGCACACCCGTCACGGAGTCGAGCCTGCGCTCTTCCTCCGTGTCGGGCACCTGCTTCACCAAAACAATGATTTTCACGGGACTTTCCTTCTGCTGCAGCTAGATCAAATGGTCGTTGTGGTCGTACTGGTCTCCGAAGCGGCGAGGCGGTTCATGTTCGTATCCGGTTCATGGGGTGTCGTCGGCTAGTTTTCTTCTTCGGTGACGCTTGTTCCATGTTTTAGGACGACGTAGGCGCAGGCGAGCTCCCCGCGGACTTCATCGGGCAAAGGGCCTACTGCGACGAGTGCTACGGCGGGGTGTCCGGCTACGACCCGTTCAATCTCGGCCGGGTAGACGTTATAGCCCGCGGTGATGATCATGTCCTTGCGCCGGTCGACGATGAAGACGTGGCCGGTGTCGTCCATCCTGGCGATGTCCCCGGTATGCAGCCAGCCGTCACTTTCGATGTTCTTCTTGGTTTCTACCGGGTTTCGGTAGTAGCCGTTCATGACAATCGGGCCGCGCACCATCAATCAACGTTGCTCATTGGTGCTCTGCTTTCGAATCGGTGTCGACGACGCCCTCAGCAACGAGTTCATCGATGGCTTTTTGGTCGTACCCTAGGTCGGACAGCACCTCGATGGTGTGCTCCCCTAACAGGGGAGGGACATGATGGACAGGGGTGAAGGAGCCATCGAACTCCATGGGAGACGCGACCGTCTGATAGTCGGAGATCCGCGGATGAGGATGCTCGTGGATAAGACCGAGGGCCTGGACCTGCTCGTGGGCGAGCACCTGGTCGAGAGTCTGGATGGCCGCTACCGGCACATTCACCGCTGTCAGTGCGGCAGCCAGCTCTTCGGTCGCAAATGACTTGGTGGACTTCTCGATCTCGAAAGCCAGCTCGACTCTGTTGCGGACGCGTCCGGGATTGTCGACGAACCGTTCGTCGCTGAGGAGGTCCGGCCGTTCGAGCATGCCGCACAGCCGGCTGTACAGCCTGTCGTTGCCGGCGGCGATGACAAGGTATCCGTCTGCTGTCGCGAACGCCTGGTACGGAGAGATCCCCACCGTCCCCGATCCGAGCCGCTCCGGCACCGTTCCGTCGGCGAGGTAACCGGTGATCTGCCCAGGCAGCCATTGCAGCGCTGAGCCGAGCAGCGACGTCTGGACCAGGGATCCCACGCCGGTGCGATCGCGTGTCCGGAGCGCGTTCAGGATGCCGATAACGCTCCACATCGCTGTGCCCTGATCGAGGATGGAAGCCGGGATGCGCACCGGCGGCCCGCCCTGCTCACCAGTCAGACTCATCAGACCGCCGAAGCCTTGCAGCAGCGGGTCATAGGCGGGGTCATCCTTCATCGCACCGCGTGGACCGAATCCGCTGATGTCGCACACGATGATTCCGGGGTTGGTCTTAGCGAGCTCTTCCCGGGAGAAGCCCAGTTTTGCTGCTGCGCCCGGCCTGAGGTTCTGGATGAACACGTCGGCGGTGTCCAGGAGTTCGCGAACTATTTTGCGGCCCTCCGGAGTCTTGACGTCGACGCTGAGGCTTCTCTTATTGCGGTTCAAAGCCAGGAAAGATGCGCTCTCACCTTGCCAGAACGGCGGGCCCCACGCCCGGGTGTCATCCCCCGTTCCGACGCGCTCGATTTTGATGACGTCGGCCCCGAGGTCGCCCAGTATTTGCGTGGCGAAGGGACCCGCAACGCTTGCAGTCAGGTCGACAACGCGAATTCCGGTGAGCGAATTCATGACGCACCTGCCTTATCTTGTTCGAGTCCCAGCCCGTCACGGGAGGGGGACGTGATGACGGACTTCCATGGTGATGGAGCTCCCGCATAGGCGCTCGGCCCAACGCGGAAGTGTTGCGCCTGCTCGAAAGTTTCAACAAAAGGCATGTCCATGGCGTAGAGGCGCTCTCCCCGGGGACGGGGACCTGTTCGTGCCACGTGAGTGTCTGTGGGGTGCCCGATGATTTCCTCGGTGAGGATGGCCACCTCGATCAGTGCGTCGAGGTCAACACCGGTCTCGATGCCAAGTTCGTGCAGCAGGTCCACCAGGTCTTCCGTGGGCATCATCCCGGTGGCACGTCCGTTTCCGCAGTATGGGCATCCGCCAATTCCGCCGACGGTTGTGTCGAGGATGAGTTCGCATTCCTCCGTGAGTGTCCGCAGAGCCGTGTAAATCGAGATAGGTGCGGTGCCCCGCTGATTGTGCAGATGGAGATGGAAACGCGTGATCTCAGGCCAAGTGGAACGAATGGCCAAGAGTTGCTCCTCGACGGCGTCGGGCATGTTCCAACCCATCGGGTCACCGATCACCACTTCTGCTACGCGGATGCCGGCAGCGGTCCAAAGCCGGTGTTGCTTTTCGAGGAGATCCATTCGCTCAGACAGGCTGAACTCGCCCAACCAGTTTGACCCCCAGGCGGCGTTGATTCCGATGCCGGCCTCGGTCTTTCCCTCGGCGACAGCTCGCTGCACCGTGTCCGGCCAGGAACTAATCTCATCGGCCTGAGAGCGGTTTGCGTTGCGGCGGACGAAGACGTCACACACATGCACGAAGGTGCGGGGCAGCCCATCACCAGGCGATAGCGGCGGCGTATGCACTTGTGCCCTTTCGACACCGCGGCTGTTCAGAGCCAATGCCGAGTAATTCACGCCGGGTACAGGAGTGAACTTGTCCAGCAGCGCGTCGACCTCGGCCATCTGGGGCGTCCACCGCGGACTTACGAAAGAGCCAGCGACGATGTACTTAAGGCCGGTGCTGGAGAGAGCTTCCAACAACCTCACCTTGTCCTCAAGACCAATCTCTGCACTCTCGATCTGCATGCCCTCGCGCATGAGCTCCTCATTGATCCGCACCGTGGGATAGCTTCTATGTTTATTGGCTGTAGCCGGGGCCTTCATACAAACTCCTGTGTCAGTGCCATATTGCGGACTTCATCCGCGGGTGTCGTGGTAAACAAGCGAGCGTCGTCGACGGGCGAGGTGCGAGATGCGTCCACACCCTGGCCCGCGCCGAGCGGTCGGTCAGTCATGCAATTGTTCCCATTCCCGCCGGTCGGGCGTTGGCCGGTTGGCGGCCCAGGCTTCTCTTCGGAGTCTTCAGCTTCTCTTCGCCGAGCACCATTCGAAGCACCGTGCGTGTGAGAACCGGGTCGTAGGTCGGGTCCAGTTGTGCTGCGACATACAACGCGGATCGGGCGAGCTGACTCGCCAGCAGGCGTGACGCCGTAACGCCATCGCGCGCGGCAGGCCTCCAGAATTTCGCGATGTTCTAAGTCGGCCTTGTCAAGCGAGTGCTGGTCGCCCTGCATCAACAGGCGCCGGACACGCTCGGCGCGGTCGGCGTCGATCGCCATCCGCGCCCTCGCTCCGGCCTGCATGTGCGAGACCAGAAGCAGGTGGAACCGGCGGTGTGGTGGTTCGAACTCGTCACGGTCATCTCGTTCGATCGCCGCACCCATCTGCATCATCTTCCCGTCGAGTTCACGTAATTCGAGGTCGGTCAACAGTGGCACCGTGACCCGGATGGCGGCAGCTCCTATCGAAATCCTGTAGGCATAGATGCAGTCCAGATCGTCGAGCTCCAACGCCGCGATGGTTGCGCCCTTGTTGAGCTCAGCCCTAACGAGGCCCTCCTGCTGCAGCATCCGCAGCGCTTCGCGCAGCGGAGTGCGACCGGCGCCGGTCAGCTTGGACAATTCGGTCTGGGAGACACGCCGGCCAGGCTCGAGGGTGCAGTCGAGGATCATGCTCCGTAGATCCGCGTGTAACCGGACGACATCGTTGCCCGCGCGACTCTTCACATCCTCAGCTCCGAGGGTGCTGGTCACATCCACTCCTAAAAATTGTGCTTCATGCTTTTCACTGACCAAACCAATTTGGATCCACTTTGACGAAGACTAGTGTCTGTCATCACATTTGTCCAACGGCAAATCCCCTTATTATTGTCGAATCGACGCCCCTGCAGCGGAAACTCTTCGCATGGTCTATTGAGAATTGGATACAGTTCTGCAACGATAGGCGTGATGGCAACCACATCCGGCGTCGACGGAGATGACCAATGATTTCAACCCCCTTAGATAACAGCTGCTACCTGGTGACTCGGGTCTTGGGCTGCATCGGAGCATGGATGACACGGCTGCTGCTGCAATCTGGAGCCAGGGTCGTGGCGCTCGACGCGGGAACCGACGACCACCGGCTCAAAGCGGCACTGCTCGACACCTCCGACGCTCGGCTCGAGAGAGTCGTCGGCGATCTGGCCGATCTTGCCCAGATTACGGAGATCATCACGGAGCACCAGGTGGACACAATCATCCACCTTGCTGCATTGCAGGTCCCGTCGTGCCAAGCCAACCCAGTCCTCGGCGCGATGTTCAACTCCAGTTCGTCGAGGACGTCGCACAGTCGTTCATCAACGCCTCCCGGAGCGACTTTTAAGGGATCCTGCGTCGTCGATCTGGTCGGCCATTCGGTGACGATGAACGACGTGGTCGATGCCAATCACCGCGGCCGTGCCCCAATCCCGGGGAACGATCACCTTCGACGACGTCCAGTTCCCCTTCCCTGCCGGACTCGGCGCCGGCGAATCCCCGTTCCCCCGGGCGGCTGACCGCAGCATCGCGGATGGCATGCGTGCCACCGTAATCCACGCCCAAACACTCACCGCGAGGCCCTGCCACCGGGTCTGGCCCAATGAAAGGATCATCATGAGTTCATACCTGACCGAAGACCAGCAGCAAATCCAGTCCACCGTGGCGGACCTGTGCGCGCAATTCCCGGAGTCCTACTGGCAACAGATCGATGAGTCCAAGGACTACCCCGAAAAGTTCGTCAAGGCACTCACCGACGCCGGCTGGCTGTCTCTCCTTATACCTGAGGAGTACGGCGGGGGTGGGGGCACGATAAGCGATGCCGCCGTCGTCCTGGAAACGATCAACCGGTCCGGCGGAAATGCCCACGCGGCGCACGGACAGCTCTACACCATGGGCACCGTCCTGCGCCATGGCAACGAGGAGCAGAAACAGCGCTTCTTCCCCGGCATGGCGGCCGGGGACATCCGGTTCCAGGCCTTTGGCGTCACCGAGCCCGACGCCGGCACCGACACGACCCGCATCCGCACCACTGCGGTGCGCGACGGCGACCACTACGTCGTCAACGGCGGAAAAATCTTTACTTCCCGGTTTGCACATTCCGACGTGATGCTCCTCCTGGTCCGCACCACCCCCTACGATCAGGTGACCCGCAAATCCGACGGCCTCAGCTGCCTGCTGGTGGACCTGCGCGATTGCCGCGACGAAATTGAAGCCCGTCCCATCCAGACAACACTCAGCCATAACCCGTACCAGATCTTCTTCGACAATCTCCGCGTCCCGGTGGAGAACCTCATCGGCGAAGAGGGCAAGGGCTTCTCCTACATCCTCTCCGGCATGAACGCCGAGCGGATCCTCCTGACATCGGAGTTCCTCGGCGACGGCTTCTGGTTCACCGAAAAAGCTTCAACCTACGCCAACAGCCGCGAAGTGTTTGGCCGTCCGATCGGCAAGAACCAGGGCGTCCAGTTCCCCATCGCGCAGGCCTATGCAGAGCTCGAAGCCGCCAGCCTCATGCGCTGGAAGGCCGCAGAACTTTTCGCTGACGGCAGGCCCTGCGGCTTCGAAGCGAACGCGTCCAAGCTCCTGGGATCGCAGGCACTGTGGGCCGCGGCCAACGCCTGCATGGACACCTACGGAGGGTATGGCCTCACAACTGAGTATGGTATCGAGCGAAAGTTCCGTGAGGCCCGCGCGCCCCTGGTGGCTCCAGTGAACAACAACCTCGTACTTGCCTTCATAGCCCAGAACACCTTGGGCATGCCCAAATCCTACTAACAGCTGCCAGCCCTCCCCACTACAATCCGAGGACATTCTCGTGCAGATCACTTCATTTCACCCCAAGGGCTCGACAGAGCCGCCCCGGGCCGTTTCCTCCAATGGCGCCTCCGCCCTGGCCAGCTCCGACAACGGCTACTCGCACACCGTTCGCGAATTGCTCCCACAACACCTTCCGGAAGACATCTACACAGTCTGTGATTCAAGGAGAAAGCTATGAAAGGCATCACCACTATCCTGACGGCTCCATATGAAGTAGAGCAGCGGGAATATGAGCTTCCCGGTCCGGTCGCCGGTGGCCTGTTGATGAAAATGATTCGGGCAAATGTCTGTGGTTCCGATGTGCATAACTTGCGTGGGCAGCACCCGCTGGTGAAGGCTGGATGCGCGCTCGGACATGAAGGAGTGGGCAGGGTTGATCGCCGGGGAGCAGGCGTTACCCGTGACTTTGCCGGAAATGATTTGAACGAAGGCGACCGGGTGGTTGCCACATACTTTCAGGTCTGCCGGCGTTGCCCCGAATGCAACGCCGGGCATGGGAACCTGTGCCGGAATGCCTACGCAGGAGCGGCTATCCCGGCTGACGCGGCACCGCACTTCCACGGAACATTTGGTACCCACTATGCTGTGGGCCCGGGCCAGTACGTTTACAAGGTGCCGGACAGCGTTTCCAGTAAGGCCGTTTCCTTTGCCAACTGTGCACTATCACAGGCCTACGCCGGCTGCGAGACTGGAGAGATCAAACGCGGCCAGAAGGTCATTGTGCTAGGCGCTGGCGGCCTCGGCGTGTGTGCCTCTTCAGTCGCCAGCCAGATGGGCGCCGAAGTATTCGTCGCTGAGATGGCAGCAAACCGGCTGGCCAAGTCGGTCGAATTCGGCGCCCATCACACCGTTGACCTGTCCCAGGCAGATAGCGGAGCGGGCCGTGTTGAGCTTATGCGGGAAAGCACCGGCGGCGGGGCCGACGTCGTGATTGACCTGACCGGGGTCCCGGACGCGTTCTCGGAGGCTGTAAGGTCTGTCCGGCCTGGAGGCGTCATGGTTTCCATCGGCAACATCAGCCCGAACAAGTTCACCCAGTTTGACCCGGGACTGTTCACCCGGTCCGGCGTGCAGATCCGAGCGTCCATCCGTTATCCGGCCAATGTGCTGGGCAAATCGGTGACCTTCATCGAATCTACCCCCCAGTTTCCCTGGGAGGACCTAGTGGATGCCGACTTCGCCATCGCGGACGTCCGGGACGCCTTAAAGGCCGCAGAAGCACGGGAAGTCACCCGCGCCGGCCTGGTCATCGATGAGGACTAAGAGGATCTCGAGAGGGCGAAAGGACATGACATAGAGAGCCTCCCAAATGAACGAGGTCTGAGTACAGCCCTGCTATGGAAAAAGTGCGTCAAGGCTGCCATATCGCCACTCGCAGCGGCGGCACCACCTCAGCCAGCGCTCCAGAATGATCCCTAACCGATCCTTTAACTTAAGGAAGAACATGTCAACGAGACTTAACCATTGGATTGACGGCCGGTCGGTCGTGCCCTCCAGTAATTCCTACCGCACAGGCGAAAACCCTGCGACCGGAGGCGAAGGTGCCGAAGTCGCCTTGGGAAACATTGACGATGTTAAATCAGCCGTTGCCTCGGCCGAAAACGCAGCGCGCGGGTGGCGCCGCTTTCCATCGGCCAAACGGGGACGGCTTCTCGGAAACCTTGCCAGGGTCATGAGAGAGAAGAATCAGGAGCTTGCCGAACTTGAAATCCAGGACACCGGGAAGCCGCTGGCAGAGGCCCTAAGCGAAGTTGAGAATGCCGCGGCCTACTTCGAGTTTTACGCCGGGCTGGTCAACCTCCCGGTTGGCGACACTCTCGATGTCGAACCAGACCAGCACATCTACACCCGCCGGGAGCCGTTCGGAGTGATCGGAATCATAACTCCTTGGAACGTGCCACTGAACCAAGCAGCCCGCGCCTGCGCCCCCGCTTTGGCCGCGGGCAACGTCGTCGTCGTTAAGCCCGCCGAGGCAACCTCTCAGTCAACCGTCTTTTTGGCACAACTGGCCACCCAAGTGGGCTTTCCCGACGGCACCTTCAACGTGATCCTGGGCAAAGGAACCGAAGCCGGAGCCGAGCTTGTGCGTCACCCGTCCGTCCGCAAAGTCGCGTTCACGGGCTCCGTAGCCGTCGGGCAAACTATCGGCCATATCGCCGCTGACAGGGTCATTCCTCTGACACTCGAACTGGGCGGAAAATCGGCGAACATCGTGTTCGAAGATGCTGATTTCGATTTAGCAGTCAAAGAAGCCGTGCGAGCCTTCACCACCAACGCCGGGCAAGTTTGTTTGGCCGGAACGCGACTGCTCGTTCAAAGGTCCATACACGACAAGTTCGTAGAATCGGTTGTAGAAGCTGTACGTGCGCGTATCCCGGGGCAGAACCTTGGACCGATTATCACCCGAGCCCAGTACCAGCAGGTTCAGAATTACTTTGACGTCGCAAGACAAGAAGGACTACAAGCAGAAGTCGGCGGCGACCTCCCCAGCGACGAGGCACTCCAGGGCGGCTTCTACGTCAACCCCACTGTGTATTCCAACGTGGACAATTCCGCGAGGCTAGCGCAGGAAGAAGTATTTGGTCCGGTCCTCGTGACAATCCCCTTCGATACAGAAGAGGACGCCATCAAGATCGCGAACAGTTCCGACTACGGACTCGCGGCCGCAGTGTGGACTAAAGACATTTCCCGAGCATTCAGGGTTGCCGAAGAGGTCGAAGCCGGACAGGTCTACATCAACACCTGGTCCACGGGTGCCGTCCAGACCCCCTTCGGCGGCCACAAATACAGCGGTTATGGCCGGGAGAAAGGCATAGAGTCCCTCAACCACTACACCCACGTCAAATGCGTCATCCTCGCATACTGATTCAATTGCCCATATCCCAAATCAGCTATGCGAAGCCACTGACGTCCGTATAGGGTCGTCGCTGCACCGAGCTCGGTGCGGCGACGGCTTTTGCCGGGTCTCCAACGCGGTACGGGGACTCTGTCGCCCCCGGTACAGAGTCCCCGGGTCACCCAGCCCCAATTGCTGCTGGTTGCAACCGAAACGTAACCTGACGATGAGGCCCAGCGTTTGATGAACTGGGTCCCGCGACGGCGCAGGGGCAAGCCTACGGATGGGAATGTTAATCCGCCTTACTAAGCAAGCACGGCCTCCGGTTTGGAGCGGGCTGTCGGCGGGCGGCGGTGCCGCGGACCCTGATTTCGTCCATGGCAGGGAGTTTATGCCGCGGCTGTCCACGACCATGTGGATCTTACTGCTCAGCTCTCCACGGGCAGGCCAATCCCGTCTCCGTCGAGTACGACCGTGTTGATTGCGGTTGCACACCCATCGTGGTTTTAGGACATGGTTCCACATGACCTGGGACAAACTTCGCACCTGACACTTCCGACACGTTTCGGGACATCGGTCGCGGGCAGGTGTCGGTATGGTCCATTACTGAGAACGAGGTCACTGTGCTCGCTGAACTGGAAAGCTGGACTGCGAATTCAGTTCTGATTTTATGGGAGCAGTTTTGTGTGTGATCGCAGTTCATTATCGGAGGAACAACGCAAGGCGGTAGCGTTGTTTGATGCTGGCCGGGGCAGGGGCTCCGCGGCCATCAGGCTCGGAGTGAGCAAGCATGCGATCCGCCGGTTGTATGACCGGTGGCGAGTTCGAAGGGGCACAACGCTAGTGACCATGCCAACCAAGTGGCTGATTTCGTTCGATTTCAAGCTCTCTGTTGTGCAGCGGTATCTGGCTGGAGAGACGAAAGTTTCCTGGCAAAAGAGCGCCAGCTGTCTTCTCCAGAGCTAATCGAGAACTGGGCGCACCAGTACTGGACCAAGGGCGAAGACGGCCTGCGGCCCAAACCGAAAGACAGTCCGAAGACGATTCCTGGAGCCCGGTGCAGCCGGACTCGGAGCTGCAGCGGTTGCGTCGTCAGAACGAGCGTCTGCGGGCAGAGGTGGCTTTCCTGTGAAAAGTACAGGCCTTGAGGGACGAGGAACGGCTCTAAAGGTCGAAGGTCCGCGCTGTCATCGCGCTGAAGGCCGAACACCGTTTGGGCGTACTCCTGGACATTATGCGGCCGGGTTGGCCCAGTCGACGTTCTTCTATCACCACGCTCGATTCGTGGTCCCTGACCCGCAAGGCTACGACAACGCCGTAATGGAGAACTTCTTCGGACTTGGCCAGTCCAACTTTCGGGGACCAGTTCACGCCCCAGGTAGCGACCGGACACACTTCCGTAGCCGTTCGTACAGCATCGACACCACCGGAAAAAAGTTTTCGTTTCCACGCCTCGTCCGGCACGTCGGCATCGACCGGGCCCGCGCCGGTACGGCCGTCCTGAACCCGGCCGCGGAAACCGACGCTTCTGGACCAGAAGGACACCGGGGAAATCCTTGCGAAATTCACCCTGGACCCGACAATGGGCCATCAGGGCAAAGAAACACCCCGGCTCGAAGACCGGGGAGGTGTATGTCGCGAGACTTGTGTGAACTATGTTCCGCGACATCACATGAAGGTCCCCCACAATAGTCGCTCCCCACACCGAAACAGCTAGGCTGCGTCCTCAGCTAGGTCCTTACCTACCGTTTCCGGAATGGTGAGAATGACCACAGCGCTAATCAGCAGCAGCACCACGACATAGATGTTGATCATGTTCGCAAGGTTGATCGAACCAGCCAGGCATGCAGATAGGGCACTGTGCCGCCAAAGACAGCTACGCAGATAGCGTAAGGGACAGCCGGGCCCATCGTGCGGATGCTGGTGGGGAACAGCTTGGCGAAGACAGCCAGCAGAATTGAGCCAGCCGACTCGGCCATATGAGAGCGCATGTAAAGCGCGGTCAGGCCCAGCACGGCGCCGATGGCAAACGGCACTCGCCAGCCCCACGCCATTATCTCTGCGTCTGACAGGCGCGCCGCCAACACTGCGCCAAGCACGGTGCCGAACAAGATACCGACCATCCCGGATGTGTATACCAGCGTGGACCATAAACCACGCTTTTCCTTTGGCGCCATCTCGGATATGTAGGTTTGCGCCGACGGCTGTTCGCCGCCGTGAGCCAGCCCCTGCAGGAGCCGGGCCGCGAGCAGCATTACCGAGGCGAACGCGCCCGCCGAGTCGTAGCCGGGAACGACGGCGATCAAAAGGCTGCCCAGCGAAGCCAGACCGACAGCAAGGGTCATGGAAGCCTTTCGCCCGCGCCGGTCGCCCAGCCAGCCGAAAACGACACTGCCCATCGGGCGGGCTACGAAGCCCACCGCAAAAATCGCCGGTGTGGCCAGCACCGCCGACGACTTATCTGCTGGATTGAACAGAGCACCAGCCAGGAACGGGCGAAAGTGGCATAGACGGCCCAGTCTGACCATTCGACGGCGTTACCCATGCCGGTACCAAAAAGGGCTCTCCGTGTTTGGGAACGGCCGGTCGAGATGCCAGCCCTGCTGTCGGTTGCTATTGTCATGGTGAAACCTTCGGGTTGGTGAGTCTGGAGGCCGATTTGGTGGCGGTGACGGCTGCCAGACGATAGACGGACAGCTCCGCATGCAGGACGGCAGTCTCCGTTAGAACGGAGACTGCCGCAAACTGATTTGACGACCCAGGCAGCTCTTTTGCGAGCGAGTGGAGATGCGCGATAGTACATGGAGCCGAAACACACACGGGTCCGGCCTTGCAAGCGTCAGGCTGCCTTCTGCGAGCCGCTGTCCCGGATCCTCGATTTGCAACTGGTTGAGGTTGAGTCGGTCTAAGGACGCCTTCTCCAGCTTGTCCGCCGCCACGTCCCGCAACGTCAAATTCAGCGGCTGATGTAGGACGTTCGCCTATCTTTGACGTGACGGCGTGCATGGGTGCTTGGGTTAGGCGACCTGCTCGTTTAGGTCCTTGCCCACCGTCTCCGGGATGGTGAAGGCGAACACGGCGCTAGTCAGCAGCATCGCCACAGCGTACATGTTAAAAGCGATCGCCAGATTGAGGGAACCCAGCCACGCCTGCAGATAAGGTGCGGTGCCACCAAAGATTGCCACACAGACGGCGTAGGGGACGGCCATACCCACCGTGCGGATGGTGGTGGGGAACAGCTCGGCGTAGACTGCCGGCAGAATTGAGGCGTTTGCGGCGACGAAGATCAGCATCACCGACATGGTCACGACCAGCTGCCATGGCTGGTCCTTCAGTAGCCATGTCATTGGGAAGTGCAAAACAGCGGCGCCCACCGCGCCGGTGAACAGCACCTTCTTGCGACCGATTCTGTCTGACAGCTTGCCCCAGAAGAACAGCGCGATGATGAAGACGATGTTGCCGACGAGGCCGGCCCTAAGGGCTTCGCCAGCGTCCATACCAAGCTTGGTGATTGCGTGACTCGTTGCCCCCACGCCCCAAACGTAGTAGGCAAGCGTTAAGCCGACGGTCAGCCCGATCACCTGCAACGCCTGCTTGCGGTTGCGGACGATCTGGGGCCAGATTGGAGCGCGCTTGGTCTTCTGGTCCACCTTGCTGAACACCTCGGATTCATCAAGCATGGAGCGCATGAATAGCGCGTAAAGTCCCAGCACGGCGCCGATAATGAACGGCACCCGCCACCCCCAGGCCTGCATATCTGCTCTGGTCAAGGTCGCAGTCATGACGGCACCAAGCAAGGTGCCGAACAGGACGCCGGCAGTGCCGGAGGTAAAGATCAGCGTCGACCAGAGGCCCCGCTTTTCCTTGGGGGCCATCTCGGCGAGGTAGGTTTGCGACGCTGGCATTTCGCCGCCATGTGCCAGTCCCTGCAGGAGCCTGGCTGCAAGCAAGATTGCGGAGGCAACTGCACCGACGGAGTCGTATCCGGGGGCGACGGCGATCAGCAGGCTACCTAGCGAAGCCAGCGTGATGGCCAAGGTCATGGTGGACTTTCGCCCTATGCGATCACCGAGCAAGCCGAAGACGAGACCACCCATCGGGCGCGCCAGGAAGCCCACGGCAAAGATGGCCAGTGTGGCTAGCACCGCCGACGTCTTATCTGCTGGATTAAACAGAGCACCAGCCAAGAACGGGGCGAAAGTGGCATAGACGGCCCAGTCGTACCATTCGACGGCGTTGCCGATGCCGGTCGCGACCAAGGTTCGCTTTTTGTTGGGGTGGCCGGCGACGGTGCCAGCTTTAGTGTTGATGCCTATTGTCATGGGAAAACCTTCGGGTTAGCGAGTTAGGAGGCCGATTTAGTGGCGAAGACGGCAGTCGGACCGCTCTGTTTGCAGCACGGCAGCGTCCTGAAGCGACGGAAGCCTCAACGTAGATGTAGATAGTCAGCGAACGTTGCCACGGCTTTGTATCCTGTCCCGGAGCGACGGCGCTGATATTTCGGGCGACAACCACATGCTGGAAGCTTTCCGCCCACTAAGGAGGTGCTTGTGCGGGTGAACCGCGCTGTGCTGAACGTGACAATCCTGACGTCTTCGGCAGCTTGCGTCGTGGTGTCGCCGGTGATGCACCGTGCACTTGTAGTGCACCACCATCCGGCGAGCGGCGAGCGTCCTTGGTCATCTCAACTCCTCAAGAGTGGCGAGGTGTTGCTGGCGGAGTATTTGGATCCACTTTGTAGGACGCTAGTGTCTGGCATCACATTTGTCTAGTGGAAAACCTGCCGATTCATCGAAATATGACCCCACATTCAATACCGGCGCGCTTCTCCTTGTTGAAAATTGGATACACTTCTGCAACAGTGGGCGTGACGACAACCACATTCCAGCGTTCTTTGGAGATACCACGTGCTTTTGCCCGGGACGAGAATGACTCAGTGACTAAGGTCGGCATCGGTGCCGTGAACAATATCCTCGTGCTGACTTCATGTCCCACAACACTTGGCATGCCCTAAAGCCTCCTAAAGCTGCTCACCATTCCAATCCAGAAAATTAGGGACTTTTCATGCAGATTGTTTCGTTTCGCCCCAACGGTTCGACGGAGCCGCTTCGTGCCGGCTTCAGCGACAATGGCTCCGTCATTGCCAGCTCCGACCTCGGCTACCCCGACACCGTGCGGGAACTGCTCACCCACCACTCACACGAGCTCACCACTGTGCTGGACAAAGCACGCGCAGCGCTGGCCACCGGAGAATCCGCCACTGACCTAGCCGCAGTACACCTGGGCCCGCCCGTGCCCGACCCGGACAAGATCCTCTGCATGGGCCTGAACTACCTCGAACACATCGAGGAAGCCTCGGCCGCCGTCACCGAATTCCCCCCAGTATTCGCGAAATTCCGCAACTCACTGATCGGCGCCGCCGACACCATCCTCATGCCCGGCATCAGCACCGACATCGACTACGAAGCAGAACTCGCCATCGTCATCGGCACCCGCTGCAAAAACGTCACCGTCGAAGACGCCCTGGACCACGTCGCAGGATACGCGGTCTTCAACGACGTCAGCGCCCGCGACATCCAGTTCCGCAGCCACCAATGGACCTCCGGGAAAATGCTCGACACCTTCGGACCCATGGGCCCCGGCATCACCCCCAAAGAAGAAATCAGCGACGTCCAGGCCCTCCGCATCCAGGCCAGAGTCAACGGCGTCACCGTCCAGGACAGCAACACCTCCAAAATGATCTGGCCCGTAGCCGAAACCATCTCCTACCTCAGCGCCATCATCACCCTCGAACCAGGCGACACCATCGCCACCGGCACACCAGCCGGCGTAGGCCTCGCCCAAGACCCACCCCTATGGCTCAAAGCCAACGACATCGTCGAAATCGAAATCGAAGGCCTCGGACTACTCCACAACACCGTCAAAGCACCTGTGGTTCAAAATCCAGCTTTGGCATGAGATGAACCCGAATATCGTTTCGGGCATTCCGCTCGCTCGCGGGTCTTCGCATACCCGCTTCGGCACAGGCAACAAACCCACCCATGACATCGCACTTAGGAGCAGAACAGATGCATACCATGAGAGCCTGGAAGATCGATTTCCGTACGGGGAAATTCGCGATCCAGGAAGTCCCCGTTCCCCATCCGGGTCCGGGGGAAGTTCGCATCAAGGTGCGGGCCGCAGGCGTGTGCCTATCGGATGTACACCTCGTCGACCGATTGATCGGTCCAATGCGAAACACCAACGCTGTACGCACTCTGGGACACGAAGTGGCCGGGACGGTCGATGCACTCGGACCACTCGTAAACGGTTGGACAGAGGGTGACCGAGTCACATTGCAGGCCATTATCGCCAGAGCCGGGGGAACAGAGACGATGGGCCTAGACTACGACGGCGGCTGGGCTGATTATGTAGTCGTGCCCCAGCAGGTACTCGTCTCCATTCCCGATGATCTACCGTTCGATCAAGCCTGCATCATTCCTGACGCTGTCTCGACACCATGGGCGGCGATTTGCAACACCGCTAAGGTACAAGCGGGAGAGTCGGCCGCAGTATGGGGCGTGGGAGGACTCGGGATTCACGCAGTTCAGCTGTTGAGAATGATCGGAGCGAGTCCAATCATTGCCGTCGATCCCCTGCCTTCTGCCCGGGAACAAGCAGTAAGTCGCGGCGCCGACGCCGCATTGGATCCGGCCGCCCCCGATTTCGCCGACAGGATCCGTGAGCTCAACGGGGGACGAGGAATCGATGTTGGTTTCAATTTCGCGGGATTTCCCGGCATAGACGAGCAGATACTGCCGTTGCTGAACCGTCATGGCCGCTTGATAATTACCGGATTGAGCGGCAAACCATTCACCGTTGAGAACAGTACTGCTCTGGTCAGGTACCAATACAAGATCCTTGGGCACTATGGCTACCTGCCACCGCATGTCGAAGAGTTGGTCCGTCTGGTGGGCTGGAACCGGATTGACCTGTCCGGATCCATCTCGGACCACATACCGCTGGAGCAAGCGGATGACGCTGTACGCCGTTTGAGAGATAAAATCGGCGACCCCATCCGGCTGGTCCTTATTCCCTAGACGTTGTTGGCCGACAAAAATTGGTTATGGCCAGCTCAATATAGTGAGACCACTTATCTCACTACTCCAGCAGTCGGCACCATGGCGTCACAGTTGTTCACCCCGGGCCACTGGCGGTCAGGCAAATTCGGAACCGATACTTTAGCTGGCCTCGCCTCCTGGCTTGTGACGCTCGCAACTGATTCACATGGAAGGTAGCCGCACCGGCGTCCCATTGGGCCCAGTCTGGTCCTCGACTCCACTTCCTGTGCGCCCTACGTAAGCGTCAATAGTCGCGGCAGTGGAATTAGGGCCAACTTGAAGTTCTGTGGCCGGACAAATTTCTTCCCAAAATTCAGAAAGAGGACAGATGGCTACATTAAGGGTATCGCATGGTGATCAAGCTTGCTTTAGAAGGGTGATCGAAGATGAATAGATCTACTGTCGAATTGCCTGATATGCGCCGAGTTCGAATTGGCGAAGCGTTGGCGGATGCGATAGATAATGAATCTCAAATACTAGGTGCTAATCGGATATTCATTGTGTCTAGCAGTACCCTGAATAACAAGACGGATGAGATCGAGAAGGTCAAGAAGGCTTTGGGGTCTCGGGTCGTGGGGGTGTTTGATGCGGTTCGTCCTCATGTGCCACGCGAAGACGTAATTTCGGCTGCGCACGCTGCTAAGGAAGGTGGACCCGACCTGCTTGTGAGTATCGGTGGTGGATCTGCGGCTGACCTGACCAAGATTCTCTCACTTGCGCTCGAACATGAGATCCGCAGTACCGACGAAATGGATAACTATCATTTGATCGTCAATTCGGACAGGTCTGTTACTAGTCCAAGTTTCGCCGGTCCGACCATTCCGGTAGTGATTGCTCCTACAACCTTGGCGGGTGGCGAATTCAACCCGATGTCCGGCTCGACGGACGACGTCACCAATGTGAAGCATGCTTATACGCATCCGGGGATGACCCCGAAGGCGATTATTCTTGACCCGGCTTTGACCCTTTATACGCCGGAGTGGTTGTGGTTGTCGACAGGGGTTCGTGCACTTGATCATGCATTCGAGACGCTGGGATCACTCGAGTCGAATGGATACTTCGATGGGATGGCGATGAATGCCATTCGAATGCTTTCCGAAGGTCTGCAGAGGGTTAAAGCCGATCCTGCCGACCTTGAAGCACGGCAGATGTGTCAGGTCGGTGCCTGGAGCTCAATGGTTTCAATTGTGGGGGGGCTGAACATGGGTATCAGCCATGCCGTCGGGCACGCACTGGGCGGCGCGTTCAAAGTTCCTCATGGTTATACTTCATGTGTTATGGCGCCTTTCGCATTGAGCTTCAACGAAGTCGTTAATGCAGATCGTCAGTCCTTGATCAGTGAGGCATTTGGCGCCCCAAAAGAGCCCGCACATGAACTCGCGGATTCTCTTATTAGAGAATTGGGGATGCCTAGAAGTCTAACCGAGGTTGGGTTGTCGAGCGGTGACCTGGCTAGCCTGGCGGAATATACTTTTAAGGATATTTATTGCGGCACTAATCCGAATCCAATTGCCAATCCAGAAGAACTAATTCCGTTGCTTCAACGTGCATTGTGATTTTCGTGCGCACTCAGCTGAACGGGTTCTCCTTGGTTCGTGGCGAAACGGATTCCGTGTCTTAAAAGCTGAAGGGCTCGCAGCCCTGCTGTGATGGATGTTCTCTACGCATTCATCAACAGTCAGGAGCCACGTGTCTTGATCGAGCCTACTTCCCCGCGCCCCGACGCTGCCACCGCTCTCTTCAACCTTGCCCGACTACCGCGTCACCGACACTGAAGTCCTCGCCTTCGGGCAGCGGCGGGTCCGCGTCGAGGCCACTGACGAAGCCGGCTGCCCGAGCTGTGGCATGATCAGCACCCGAGTGCGTTTCGCTACCGTTATGTCCGGTCCTTCCGCGACCCCGCCACCAATGCCTGGAAACGCTAAGAGCCGTGGATGACCACCATCGTTGATCTGGAGACCGGGCAGGTGCTCGGGATCGTGGATGGCCGCGACAGCGACAGCGAAGGCGTCGGAGGCTGGCTGTTCGCGCGGCCGCTCCAATGGCGTCTGGGCGTGCAGGTCGTCGCGATCGACCCTTCCGCCGCGTTCCGCAAGGCCCTCCGGATGTGGCTGCCACGCACCGCTGTCTCGGTCGACGCGTTCCACCTGGTCAAGCTCGGGAACGACATGCTCACCGAAGTCCGGGAACGCGGCTCTTCAAGGTTCCCGGGGAAATGATCTAGCCCAAAGGCGGATGCGCTCCAAGATCCCCGAGTTGACCCAAGCCCTGCCAGGCCGATTCAGTCAGAACCACAGGGTCATGACGCGGTTGTATCTGCACAGGATTGACGCCCACACGGACGATATCCACGACCTATACAACCGGATCGAGCAGGCGATGGGGGCCCTTTCGCCACATAAAAGAACTTCTCGTGAGCATGCCCGGGGTCAGCGCCGCAGTCTTTCTAACCGCTGGACAGCTGGCCTCGTGGGCCGGCACCACCCCGGGGTCTAACGAATCTGCGGGGCGAACCAAACCGACCAAAACTCGGGAGGGCAACCATTACCTCAAGGGCGCCCTTGGTGTTGCAGCCTTGGCGGCTTCAAGGTCCAAGGGCGCCCTATTTTTCGGCCAGATACAAGCGCGTGGCATCACGCCGGGGCCCCACTAAAGCACTCGTCGCCGTGGAACGCACCATGCTAATTGCAGCCGGGCACATGCCCTCCACCGGCGACCTCTACCGCGACCCTGGAGCTCTGACTAGCTCACCCAGTGGGCGCAACCGCGAGAGCAAAGTCTCGCGCCATCAGCCGGCTCGAATCACTCGGCTTCAAAGTCACCATCGAGCCACTGCTATAAGCTCCCATCATCGAGCCAATCAGTGCCAAGTATTGGGGAGAGTCCACGATCCGTGGTCACCTAATTTTCGTATCAGACCCTGACATGAATAACTCTATGTCTTGTTCCGGTGGGCGCTAGTGTACGCGCGCGGATGCGTTGCTGGATGTGATGGCATCCATGTCAGCGCTGTCAAGGCAACCGGGCCGGCCTGTTTCTGCGCATTGAGCGCCCACGCAGGGCGAGCCCTACTCCCGGACCACGAATACTCGCGCATGCCAGTTAGACAATGGGAGTAGGAATGGATGCGAGAACTCCCGTCACCTGTCCGTTTCCATCTAATTTGACGCACAGTCGCACTTCTTGACGCATCCTGATGCCACGTCATTACAGCTGACGCATGTTCAAATCCGTGAGGTGAACAGACGCAGGTCAGCGAGGTCTGGCAGGCTGCCACACGCCGCCGTGGTTCTGGCAATCGGCGACACAATTCGTTGCCGTGCGACCACTGAAATGAACAATTCCACGACATCCGGTTCCACTACAGTTGTCGCACCGCAGGGCAGAGGCCGATGGCTGCGTCAAGTTAGATGAAAAAGGACATGTCCTAGAGAATCTGGCGTCTCCTCGGGTCAGAAGCAGTTTTACGTTGTTTCACGATCAAGGCGAGTAATTCCCGACGTTCAGTGGTCCCTCGAAGAAATAATCATTAGTGAAATGCAGTGGAAGCAAGATTTATCTTGCGCGGCACGCATCGAGAGGACTTCATAGGCGTACTGAACGGAACCTAAAGTGATCTGAGAACGATGGCCGATCCCTGGCCGCCGCCGCCGCAGATGGCTGCGGCGCCCAGCCGTCCCGGTCCGAGTTCGACGAGTTGCCGTGCCAACGTCCCGACGATTCGGGCACCGGATGCGCCGATGGGGTGTCCGAGCGCGATTGCACCGCCGCGTGTATTGACGATGTCGGGACTGACCCCGAGCGTGCGGACCGATTGGACGGATACCGCTGCGAATGCTTCGTTTATCTCCACGGCTGTGAGGTCTTCCGTCCCGGCGCCAATGCTCCTAAGGGCGGCAAGGATGGCGTTGGCGGGCTGGTCGTGAAGCCGCACGTCAGGACCTGCCACTAGCGCGTGGGACTCCACCCTGGCCAGGGGTGACAGGCCTAGTTGATCGGCGGCGGATTCGCTTACCAATACCAGCGCGGCTGCCCCGTCAGTGATCTGCGAGGAGTTCCCTGCCGTTATCGTGCCTTCCTTGCCGAATGCCGTCCGCAGGCTCGCGAGCGACTCCGTGGTGGTTCCGGTCCGGACCCCGTCGTCGTCAGCTACGACGGTGTTTCCACGGCTCGAGACCACTGTGTAGGGTTCGATCTCTCCGGCAAGAAATGCCGTGTGGGCATCGGCGCGCTGGTGGGAGGCAGCTGCCCAGGCATCCTGACAGGTTCTATCCAGGCCGTAGGCCGTATTGCCGTCTTCGGTCGAGATACCCATCGAGCGCCTTTCGAAGGCGTCCGTCAGGCCATCGAGCTCAAGGGTGTCCATGACTTCCAGTGCGCCATATTTTTGCCCGGCCCGCGCGTGGAAGACGTGGGGAGCAAGGGACATAGACTCCTGGCCTACCGCGACGACAATGTCCGCCTCGCCGCCGGAGATCATGCGTTCTGCGGCGACGACAGCCTCCATCCCGGAGAGGCACACTGCATTCAGCGTCAGCGCCGGGATTGTCAGCGGGATGTCTGCTCCTACGGCGGACTGTCGGGCCGGGTTCTGCCCAGTGCCGGCCTGCAGTACGTGTCCGGCGATGACGTACTGCACGTCAGTGGGAGTCACGCCGGCGCGGCGCAGGGCTGCGGTGATCGCATGGGCACCGAGGGCTGTGGCAGGGATGGAGGCGAAGCGGCCGTTGAACCGGGAGAATGGGGTCCGGGCGTAGCCGGCAATCAGCGCGGTCATGCGTGGGCTCCTACGCGCTGGGACGGCGTGTCAAGTCCAAGTTCGCGGGCGATGAGCATCAACTGGACCTCGGTGGTGCCCTCGCCAACTTCAAGGATCTTGGAGTCGCGGTAGTGGCGTGCCACGGTGAATTCGTTGATGAAGCCATAGCCGCCGAATACCTGAGTGGCGTCCCGCGCGTTGTCCATGGCTGCCTCGCCTGCGACCATCTTAGCGATGGCGGCCTGGGTCTTGAACGGTCTTCCGGCGAGCATTCTTGCGGCGGCGTCGTAGTAGGCCAGGCGGGCGGTGTGGGCCCTGGCCTGCATGCGGGCGATCTTGAACGCGATGGCCTGGTATTTGCCGATGTTCTGGCCAAAAGCGCTTCGCTCCCTGGCGTATCTCACCGATTGGTCCACGCAGCCCTGCGCCGCCCCCGTCGCCAAAGCCGCGATGGCAATCCGGCCCTCGTCCAGGATGGAAAGGAAATTCGCGTAACCCCGCCCCTCCGCACCGAGCAGGTTCGCCTCCGGCACGCGGACGTCCTTGAGCGTCAACGGGTGCGTGTCCGAGGCGTTCCAGCCTACCTTGTTGTAGGCCTTCTCCGCCTTGAACCCGGGCGTGTTGGTGGGCACCAGGATGGTGGAAATCTCCTTCTTGAGGCTGCCATCCTTGCGTTCCTTCCGACCCGTCACCGCGGTGA
Organism: Pseudarthrobacter sulfonivorans; assembly: GCF_001484605.1. NCBI lineage: Bacteria > Bacillati > Actinomycetota > Actinomycetes > Micrococcales > Micrococcaceae > Pseudarthrobacter > Pseudarthrobacter sulfonivorans. Next base: position 348,823 of record NZ_CP013747.1, read on the forward strand.
CCGTGACCAGCCGCGTGATGTCGGTCCCGGAGTTGGTGATGAATTCCTTGTTGCCGTTGATCACCCAGTCGCCGTTCTGACGATGGGCGTGGGTCTTAGTCCCGCCGGCGTCAGAGCCTGCTTCCGGCTCCGTGAGTCCGAAGCCGGCGAGCGCCTTGCCGGAAGCCAGCAGCGGGAGCCATTCCTCCTTCTGGGCCTCGGTGCCGAACCGGTACACCGGCATCGCGCCGAGGGAGACGCCTGCTTCCAGGGTGATGGCCACGGACTGGTCCACGCGGCCCAGCTGTTCGAGGGCGAGTGCCAGGGCGAAGTAGTCCCCGCCCATCCCGCCGTATTCCTCCGGGAACGGCAGCCCGAAGAGGCCCATGTCGGCCATCTGGGACACCACTTCGTAGGGGAAGCTGTGCTCCTCGTCGTGCTTGGCCGAGACCGGCGCAATGACTTCGTCAGCGAACTCGCGGACGGTCTTGATGAGGTCCTGGTGCTCTTCACTGAGCTCAAAATCAACCATGTATGTGACTTCCTTTTTGTTGCTAGGTCTGTTCTGCCGCGGCAGAGTCGGTGCCAGTTTTATTGGTTCGGCAATGGGGTGAACGCGCCAAAAATTGCCGACTCGGTTAGTGGGATTTAACTGAAATTTAGGTTAGTCTTTATTAACTGTGGTGTCTACCACGTGCAGATGTGACCCCTAGCACAGGGTGGTCCTGCAGGCTCCAACCCCGCCACCCGGGCCTGAAGCCTGATCAAGACCGCCAGTTGAGGGGCGGCAAGGCCGGGGAAAATCCGCTGGCCGGCCGCCACCTCGAAATTCCCCTTCCCCTTGAACGGCTTCTCACCGACGCCCCTTACGAGAACGGATGCACTTTGAGTGATGTGACTGTGACAGCGTTGCCAGGCACCGATACGAATGCTCCCAATATGACAAAACCTGCCAGGCGTACCGCCAACCAAAAACACCGCCCCTTCATCGGCCACGGCGTTGGCGGGCAAGGATGAAGTCTTACGAAAAGGGCGCGGTGGTGCCGCCCCTTCTTTCCGAAACGATCGGCCAATCCTTTGAACGGACCGTTGCCCAATACAGCGGGAACGAGGCTCTTGTCGAGGTAGCCTCCGGGCGGCGATGGACGTGGGCTGAGCTGGATCGGGACGTCAATGATCTTGCCAAAGGGCTCGTTGCCGCTGGCCTGGAGAAAGGTGACCGTCTGGGCATCTGGGCGCCCAACTGCGCCGAGTGGACACTCGTCCAGTACGCCACAGCGAAGATCGGCGTCATCCTGGTCAATGTCAATCCCGCGTACCGGACGCATGAGTTTTCTTACGCCGTCAACCACAGCGGGCTGCGGATGCTCATCACCGCCTCCAGTTTCAAGTCGAGCGACTACCGGGCCATGATCGAGCAGGCGGCAGATGAAACTCCCTCCCTGGAGCGGGTCGCGTACATCGACACTGATGATTGGGCACATCTCATCGATTCGGGCCGTACCGTGGAAAACCATGTCGTAGCTCAGCGACTCGCGGACACGATGCCGGATGACCCTATTAATATCCAATACACCTCGGGAACCACCGGGTATCCGAAGGGGGCCACTCTCAGCCACAGAAACATCCTCAATAACGGCTATTTCACTACGGAACTGATCCGCCTCGGTCCCGATGATCGGCTCTGTATCCCGGTGCCGTTTTACCACTGCTTCGGGATGGTGATGGGCAGCCTGGGGTGCGTATCTCACGGGACCACCATTGTGATCCCATCGCCGGGCTTCGATGCAGAAGCAACCCTCCGGGCCATAACTGACGAAAAATGCACGGCCGTATACGGCGTACCCACCATGTTCATCGCCATGCAGAATCACCCCACGTTCGGCAGCCACGACCTGACAAGCCTCCGCACGGGGATCATGGCTGGCTCTGTATGTCCTGTGGACGTCATGCAGCGCTGTATCGAGGACATGAACCTGACCGAGATCTCCATCGCCTACGGGATGACCGAAACAAGCCCGGTTTCCTGCCAAACCCGGGCAAACGATGATGTGGAGCGTCGAACTGCAACGATCGGTCGTGTTCACCCTCACCTGGAGGTCAAGATCGTTGACCCCTCAACAGGCGACACCGTCGAGCGAGACCAGACGGGCGAGTTCTGCACCCGCGGCTACTCCGTGATGTTGGGGTATTGGAACGACGAGGAGAAGACCCGTGAGGCGATCGACGCCGACGGTTGGATGCACACCGGGGACCTCGGCGTGATGCGGGAGGACGGCTACTGCACCATAGTGGGCCGCATCAAGGACATGGTCATTCGTGGCGGAGAGAACATCTATCCACGGGAGATCGAGGAATATCTCTACAGTCACCCGGACATCGAAGACGTCCAGGTCATCGGAGTACCTGACGCAAAATACGGAGAGGAACTTTGTGCCTGCATCAAAATGAAAGCGGGCACCAAACCCCTCGATGCCCCGGCAATACGCGCATTCATCAACGGCAAAATCGCCCGCTACAAGATCCCGGTCTACGTCATCGTGGTCGACGAATTTCCGACCACCGTGACAGGGAAAATCAGGAAGAATCAACTCCGCGAAGAGGCCTCGACCGTCCTAGGGCTGTGACGATCAAGTTTCTGGGTCCCAATCACAGCGACAACCAAATCATTCTCTCAGCACGCGAGATCGGTTCAACATGCATTTCAGAGGAGTGGATCAATGAAGAACGTAGTACTTATGAAGCAGGTACCGGATACCGAGGACGGGCACAGCCTTGACCTTTCCACCGGGCTGTTGGAGCGTCAAAACGTCGAGTTGATTCCCGACGAAATAAACGAGCGTTCCCTCGACGTGGCCCTCTCCTACAAAGATTCCCACAAGGGAACCGAGGTGGTCGTCCTTTCCATGGGTCCGGACGCGGCGGGAAAGGCGATTCGGAAAAGCCTGCAGGTGGGCGCCGACTCGGCTGTCCACATCACTGACCCAGCACTTGCCGGCGCCGATGCGCTGCGGACCACACCACCAATCTGGTACCGCCTTGAAAGGACCAACCATGAGTGCATACGTAGTCTACGTCCGGGACCGAATCACCGACCCGGATGAGTTCCGCAAGTACGAGGAAACCGCCCCCGCGGCTTCGGTCGGGCATATGGTGAAGCCGCTCGCTTACTACGGTGCGGTCGAAACCCTCGAAGGGGCGCCAGTTGACGGCGCAGTCATCCTCGAGTTCGCAACGGTCACCGAAGCACGTGCCCTGTACGACACTCCCCTCTATCAGGAAGCCCTCAAGCACCGTCTGAAGGGAGCCGAGTACCGCGTGTTCATCGTCGAGGGCGTCGAAGCTTAGCCCCGAATCCACGAATTTGCTTGCGCTGGCCGGCAACGGACGTACACGTGCACTCATGCCCAGCTACCTGTTATTGGGCTGGACCGGTTTCGTTTACGCAGCGGAGCCCGCGGTGCGGCGTTCGAGGGCAGCGTCCGCTGCATCAATGTAGACCGCGATGGAGTCGCGGTTGCGTGTGAGGAAGTCGATGCGGTGGCTCATCTTGTCGCGCTCTTGGCGGAGGATGGTCAGCAGTTCCGGTTCGATGTCTTCGGGTACGATCCCGCGCGGCTTGTCCAGGCAGGGAAGGATCAGGGCGATTATCCTGGTCGGGACGCCACTGTCGATCAGGCCGCGGATCTGGACTGCCCTGTCGATCAGGTGCGGGTCGTACTCCCGATAGCCGTTATCCAGGCGCCGCGGGACGATCAGTCCCTGCTCTTCGTAGTACCGCAGGGATCTGGTGGGGGTGTTCGAGAGTTTCGCGAGCTCTCCAATTCGCATGTCTTTGCCTTCTCAGTGAAAGTTGGTCGGCGTCCGGCTTGACGTTCACGCGAGTGTCAACCATTCACCGTAAGGTTTATGACACTAGTACAACACAGCCCGAAGGAGACGCGGTCCTCAGCGTCGACCGCTTCGAAGCCTGTTCGCGCTGACAGCAAGAGGCTTCCTGACCATCGTGTTTGAGACGATGTCGGCCGGTATGCCCGAGGTGAGCCAGGGCCTGGGGAGCGAGCTATTTAGTGATGATCCCCGTCCGGGTTCTGCAAATCTCCACAGACCCTGGTTGGGTCTCTCCTGGATGGTTCGCGGCCGTCTGACGTCGGCACTTTTTCGAGTAAAGGACCGGACTTCTTGCCTCGAGGGCTGCTGGGCCTGTGGACTGTGGACGGCATGGCCATGACCGTGACGATGCTGAGAGCAGCAGTGATGGCCAAGGCGAGGAAAACTGCCGAAGAGGCCTCCACGACGGGTAGGCTCATTCCGCCGTTGGGTTCGCCAGCGTATATCGCATTTGCAATGGCGCCAAAGACGGCGACGCCCAGGGCACTGCCGATTGACCGCGCGAAGAGGTTGGCGCCGGTGACTACTCCGCGCTCGTTCCACTCCACGCTGGACTGGGCGGCGGCGAGGGCAGGGGTTGAGACCAGCCCGAGTCCCAAACCGATGACGAAGCAGCTGGATGCGACCATTACGACGTTGGGCGTGTACGCGGTGATCGCCAGTGCCCCCGTACCGATCACTGTGACCGAGATGCCGATCAGCGCGGTTGCCCTGAATCCGATCCGAAGATACAGGCGTCCCGACTGTGAAGCGCTCACCGGCCAGCCAATCGTCAATGCCGCGACGGAAAGCCCGGCCACAACCGGTGAGACCGAGAGCGTTCCTTCCAGGAAGGTCGGAACATAAGCAGTGAGACCGAGCAGGATTGCGCCAACGCCGAAGGAGATCAATGCCGTGGTGGCTAAAAGGCGCCGCGAGACGACCCATGGCGGCAGAACCGGCTCAGCGGCTCTGCGCTCAACGAGGAGGAACGCCGCAAGTAAGACCGCCCCGCTGCCGAGCACCCCGATGCTGATAGGCGAGTTCCATGCCCACGCTTGATCGCCCTCGAGAGCTCCGAGGATGAGCAGGCTTAAGGCACTCGTCAGAAGAGCTGCTCCGAGGTAGTCGACGCGATGTTTGACGGGCTCTACGCTTTCATGGAAGTTGCGAAGGAGCATCCACCCGGCCAGAATGCAGAGCGGAATGTTGACGAGAAAGATTCCGCGCCAGATGCCGATCGAGGAGAAAACACCGCCCAGCACTGGGCCAACGACGGACGAGACCGCCCACACGCTGGCGAGGTAGCCCTGGACCTTCGCCCGCTCGGCTAGGGAGTAGAGGTCTCCCACGATCGTGATGGCAACGGGTTGGACCGCTCCTGCACCCAGACCCTGTAGAACACGGAAGATGATGAGTGCGGGCATGCTCCACGCCAGCCCGCAAAGAATCGAACCGAGCAGGAACAAACTGATGCCGGTGAGAATGATCGGTTTGCGACCAGCGATGTCGGATAGTTTGGCGTAAACGGGCACTGAGACGGCCTGCGCAAGCAGGTAAGCGGAAAAGATCCACGGAAACGAAGAAAAGCCACCGAGGTCGCTCACAATCGAGGGCACGGCAGTAGCGACGATTGTTGCGTCGATAGCGACGAGGCTGGTCGAAAGCATTAGGGCAATGAGGACGGGCCCTCGTTTGGAACGAAATCCGACTCCTTCAACTTTGATCGTCATCGCATGTCCTCGTTTCGGTCGGTGTTCAAGATCCTGCCCGGGGAAACCAGGCCAGCGCCGCAACTTTAGTCTCACTTAATGCACAGTTGGCGGCGAACGCGGTGGGGCGGTTTTCGTTGCGAAGTTCGGCGACCCGAGTGGCCGCCTGTGCCACCCCACCGCGGCTTAATATAGGTGTCGAGAGTTTGGATCCTTGTAATCTCGGACACCTGGAGCTGAAAGCTGCGGTCACACTCTCTGTTAGAAAGCGCGGAGGATGTCTTCGACGCGTTGTTTGGCGTCGCCGAAGAGCATTTGGGAGTTGTCGCGGAAGAACAGGGGATTCTGGACTCCTGCGTAACCGGCGGCCATGGAACGTTTGAATACGACGACGTTTTCGGCTTCCCAGACCCGCAGGACGGGCATCCCCGCGATGGGGCTTCCCGGGTCCTCGGCCGCTGAGGGGTTCACGGTGTCGTTCGCGCCGATCACGAGGACCACGGAGGTGTCGCCGAGGTCTTCGTTGATTTCATCCATTTCCAGGACGATGTCGTACGGGACCTTGGCTTCGGCGAGGAGCACGTTCATGTGCCCGGGCAGGCGCCCGGCAACCGGGTGGATGCCGAACCGGACGTTCACACCGCGTTCGCGCAGCTGGTGGGCCAGTTCCGCGACAGGGTACTGGGCCTGGGCCACTGCCATGCCGTAGCCAGGGGTAATCACCACGCTGGAAGCGTTGGACAGCATTTCCGCAGTCGCCTGCGCGGTGATTTCGCGGTGCTCGCCGTACTCCGCGTCCGCCGCGGCGGGCGCGGCAATTCCGAAGCCGCCGGCGATCACGGAGATGAAGGACCGGTTCATGGCCTTGCACATGATGTAGGACAGGTAGGCACCGGAGGAGCCGACCAGGGCGCCGGTGATGATGAGCAGGTCGTTGTTCAGCAGGAAACCTGCAGCGGCAGCGGCCCAGCCGGAGTAGCTGTTGAGCATGGACACGACGACGGGCATGTCGCCGCCGCCGATGGAGGCGACCAGGTGCCAGCCCAGCCCGAGGGCCAGCAGAGTGACAACCACAAGGAGCCAGAGCTGGGAGTCGTTGACGTACCAGACAGTCAGCACGATGAACGCGGCGAGGGCGCCAAGGTTGATCGCGTTCTTGCCCGGCAGCATCAGCGGTGAGGACTTCATCCTGGCCGAGAGTTTCAGGAACGCCACGATCGAACCGGTGAAGGTCACCGCGCCAATGAACACGCCGATGAACACCTCAGCATGGTGGATCGCCATCAGGTCCGGGGACAGGGCCGGGGCTTCGAGGTGCCCGTTCCAGCCCACCAGCACAGCGGCGAAGCCAACGAAGCTGTGCAGCAGGGCAATCAGTTCAGGCATGCCGGTCATTTCCACGACCCGGGCGCGCCAGAGCCCGATGGCGCCGCCGACCAGCACCGCGGCCACCAGCAGTCCTAGCCCGGTCAGGCCATGGCCGGTGCCCCAGGCGTCCTGCAGGGTCAGCCAGATGGTCGCGGCGAGGGCGATGGCCATCCCTGTTATGCCGTAGATGACCCCGGCGCGGGCCTTCTCGTGCTTGCTCAGCCCGGCGAGGCTGAGGATGAAGAGCAGGGCCGCGACGATGTAGGCCGCGCCCGCGATGGAGTCGGCGGTCAGCGGACCGGAGACGGTGTCAGACACGTTAAGGCTCCTCGAGACGATTCGGGCTGCTGCTTCGGGTACGGCGCTCATGAACGTGCCTTCTCACCGCGGGAGAACATCGCGAGCATCCGCCGGGTGACAGCGAACCCGCCGAAGATGTTAATGCTGGCCAGCAGGACCGCGACGGCGGCGAGCACCTGCATCACGATGTTGTCCGACGTGACCTGCAGGAGCGCGCCGACGACGATGATCCCGGAGATCGCGTTCGTGACGGACATCAGAGGAGTGTGCAGGGCGTGGTGGACTTTCCCGATGACATAGAAGCCGACCACGATTGAAAGCATCAGCACCGTGAAGTGCTGCGGCAGCGGCGCCGGGGCAACCGCGTTGACCACAAACAGTGCAGCGATGCCCGCGGCAAAGAGCCCGGCCTTACCGGCAGGGCTGAGGCCTTGCTTCTTTTTCGGCGCAGTATGGTTGGCGGCCGTCCCGGCTTCCGTCTTGACTTGGGGTGCGACGGAGACTTGGACCGGGGGCGGCGGCCAGGTTTTCTCCCCGTCCCGGACCACCGTCACCGAGCGCTGCACGACGTCGTCGAAATCGATCCTGAGCTGGCCGTCCTTGTCCTTGGTCAGCAGCTTGAGGAGGTTCAGCATGTTCGTTCCGTACAGCTGGGAGGCCTGGGCCGGCAACCTGGCCGGCAGATCCGTATAGCCCAGGATCACCACACCGTTCTCCGTGACCACGCGTTCTCCGGCGACGGAGCCCTCCACGTTCCCGCCCTGCCCGGCAGCCATATCAACAATGACGCTGCCGGACTTCATGCCGGCCACGTCCTCGGCCGTGAGCAGCTTCGGCGCAGGACGGCCCGGGATCAGGGCCGTGGTGATGATGATGTCCACATCCCTGGCCTGCTCCGAGTAGATCTCCGCAGCCCGGGCGTTGTAGGCCTCGGAGGTGGCCCTGGCATACCCGTCGGAGGACTTCATCTCTTCCTCGACCTCGACCTTGAGGTAGGTTCCACCGATCGACTTCACCTGGTCGGCGACCTCCGGCCGGGGGTCGGTCGCGCGCACAATCGCCCCGAGGCTGCTGGCGGCGCCAATGGCTGCGAGGCCGGCTACGCCCGCACCGGCCACCAGGACTTTCGCTGGCGGAACCTTGCCCGCTGCGGTCACCTGGCCGGTGAAGAACCTGCCGAACTCGTGGGCTGCCTCGATCACAGCACGGTAGCCGGCGATGTTCGCCATCGAACTGAGCACATCCATCGACTGCGCCCGCGAGATCCGAGGCACCGCGTCCAAGGCCAGCGCGGTGATCGGACGAGCCGCTAGGGCTTCCACCAGGTCCGGCCGCAGGCCCGGGCTCAGCGACCCGATCAGCGTCGCACCCTCGGCCAGCCGGCCGATCTCATCCTCGGTGGGCGGATTGATCCGCAGCACCACCTCACTGCCCCACGCCTCATCAGCCCCAACAATCAGGGCACCCGCGGCCTCGTACGCCTCATCACGGAACGACGCGGACTCCCCCGCACCCTTCTCGACCAAAACCTCGTAGCCCAAACCCAACAACTGCCCCACCGTGGTGGGCGTCGCCGCCACCCTCGTCTCGCGACCTAACTCGGCCACAATGCCAATACGTGTCACGTTCACTCTCTCTCATCCATTTATCTAGGCGGCCTGTGTCCATTTTGTCTAGGCGGCCCGTACAGAATCTCACTTGCGTTTACGACCGGCGTCAGCGCGCACCCTCGTGCCGCACTTAAAGACCGTGACGGTTGACCTTAAAAACCGTGACGGTTGACGGCCTTCTTGTTCTCGATCGCTCCTAGCCCCGTTGAGGCAGCTACGACCGCTTTCTGATCCAACACCGATTCGGAGTGGATTTGTTGACATAGGCGCCGAGCCGTGTCGGCGGGTATCCCGCTCAGGTCTTGCCTGCGTGCCCACCGGTTGGCGAATTGCAGGACGTTGCGCGGCAGACTGTGGGCGGACCTGTGCGTGAACTAAGCCACCGGCCTTGACGCCAGCGCTGTCGGATAGGGGGAAGTAGGCGCTGGCGAACTTCCCCAAAACCTCGTCCGTGATGGCACCGACCGCAACGTTCGCCACGTCGGGGTCTGCCGCGGTCACCCGCCCGTCTCGTAGGTGTTCGAAGGTGTGGCCAGCAGCAAAAATCGGTTCATGCCGTAGGTCGACGACGAAGAAGAGTGCTCGACCCTGATATCTACCGATATCCGATCCGACAGTCTTCCGAGAGTCGGTGTGCTGTGGAGGTTAGGCAGGTATGGCGCTGTCACACTTAAGGCACAAGGACCAAACGGATGGGATCCCCGATTTTGTCTCGCAGGCGGCGCACAGCCTCATCCGCTGCGTCGAGCGGAAGGTGGTCGGAAATAGAACCCGACAGGTCGATGCGACCCCAGCTGACGAGTCGAACGAGTTGCTCGACATGCGGTGGTAAGTAGCCGTAGTGCCCAAGGATCTTGTGCTGGTATCGGATGAGAGAAATAGAGTCCTGGACGGTGAATGGCTTGCCGCTCAGCCCCGCGATCGTCAACCGACCATTGGTGTTCAGCAACGCGAGTATCTGTTCGGCGATACCCGGAAATCCTGCGAAATCGAACCCTGCGTCGATTCCACGGCCGCCATTCAGCTTGCGTACCTCTTCTCGAAAACCAGGCTCTGTCGGGTCAAGTGCCGCGTCGGCGCCGCGACTCATTGCTTTCTCCCGCGCAGCCCTGAGAGGGTCCACTGCGATGATGGGACTTGCACCGATCATTCTCAATAGCTGAATGGCGTGGAGCCCGAGGCCGCCCACTCCCCACACTGCAGCTGACTCCCCCGCGACCACCTTGGCGGTGTTGCAGATCGCCGCCCAAGGTGTCGCTACAGCGTCGGGAATGATGCAGGCTTGGTCGAACGGGAGATTGTCAGGAATGGATACAAGTACCTGCTGGGGCACCACGACGTAGTCAGCCCAGCCGCCGTCGTAGTCCAGGCCCATAGTATCGACACCCCAACTCCTGGCGATCACTGCCTGGAGGGTGACTCGGTCACCCTCCTTCCATCCGTCGACGAGCGATCCAAACGCATCTACGGTCCCGGCAACTTCGTGTCCGAGAGTGCGTACAGCGTTGACGTTCCGCATCGGGCCGATGTCTCCACTGATGAGATGGACATCCGACAGACACACACCCGCGGCGCGGACCTTGATACGGACTTCGTCCGGTCCCGGTTCGGGGATCGGGACCTCCCGGATGCCGAACTTACCAGTGGCGAAGTCTATGCTCCAGGCCTTCATGGCTGACACTACGTTGTCTCCTATTATTTGACGCTGGAGGGGCACCGTCGCCCGAAGGGGCGCCGGGGCGGTGTGTGGGGTGTCCTGGGCAAGCCGCAGCCTCACGGTCAAGCTTGCCCACCGCCCCGGAGCCCCGTTCCAGATCGCGGCACGATTAAGTTGTGGCTAGTGACGGCCGAATGCCTGCTGGTTTCCGAGGTCAATCCAGGCCGACTTGACTTCGGTGTATGCGTCGAGTGCATCTGGACCGAGCTCACGGCCGATGCCACTTTGTTTGAAGCCACCGAAAGGGACCGAATAGTTTGTCAAGCGGTATGTGTTCACCCACACCGTGCCGCTTCGGACGCGGCGGATCATGCGGTGGGCCCGGCTTACGTCATTCGTCCAAACACCTGCCGCGAGACCGAAATCGCTGGCATTGGCGATCTTAACCGCCTCGTCCTCGTCGCGGAACCGGATGATGCTGGCGACCGGTCCGAAGATCTCCTCTTGGGCAAGTCGAGATTCGTTGCTTACGTTGGCGAACACTGTCGGTTCGAAGAAGAGTCCCTTGCTGAGTTCGCTGGTCGTCATACACCTGGCTCCGCCGGCGACAACTTCGGCTCCCTCCGACTGCCCAAGGTCGACATAGTCGATAACCTTTTGGAATTGAGCGCGGTTCGAGACAGGACCCATGTCGACAGTGGGGTCGAGTGGGTCACCCAACGTCAAGGCCTGTGTAGCGCGGGCCATGCGGTCAACGAAATCGTCATAGATCGAGTCCTGAACCAGTACTCGGGAACCACCCATGCAGGTCTGCCCGGTTGCTCCAAAAATCCCGGCCATGGCACCATGCACTGCGTTGTCAATATCAGCATCGGAAAAGATGATGTTGGGAGACTTGCCGCCCAACTCGAGCGTTACCCGCGCGAATCGCTCAGCGGCCTGTTTGTTGATTGCGCGACCAGCGGACGTCGAGCCGGTGAAGGCGATCTTGTCCACCCCTCGGTGATCGACCAGCGCTGATCCGGTGGGCTGTCCGAACCCGGTGACGACGTTGATTACGCCGGGCGGGAAGCCAGCCTCCATGGCCAGTTCCGCCATCCTCAACGTCGAGGTTGGGGTGGCCTCCGAGGGCTTGATTACCACAGTGTTGCCGGCTGCTAACGCTGCGAACAACTTCCATGACAGAAGCATCAGCGGTGAGTTCCATGGGGTGATCATGGCCACCACCCCAATCGGCTCTCGGAAAGTGAATGCGGCGGTGTTGGGCCAGTTCGACTCGATTGTCCGGCCCTGAATCGTCTCGGCGAGCCCAGCGACGTAGTGCGCGTGCTGCCCCATCTGGAGCGCACCCCACGTCATTTCGCCGATGAGCTTACCGTTCTCATGGATTTGTCCGCGTGCGAGCTCGTCGGCATTTTCCGTCAGCAGGTCCGCGAAACGGCGCAGCAGAGCTGCCCGCTGGGATGGCAACGTTTGCGGCCATCCGCCTTCGTCGAACGCCCGACGAGCTGCCCTGACTGCCCGGTCGACGTCCTCGACAGTTGCCGCGGGGACTCTGCCCCAACTCGCGTTGTCATATGGATCTACGCAAGCGAAGGTCTCACCGCTGCTGGACTGCACCCAAGCGCCGTCTATCAACATGGAGTAAGAGCGATCGCTCTCTACCGAAAATCTTTCGGCGACGTGCCGTTCGTTCGTTGTGGTCATTTGATCTTTCGACCTTTCCATATTCTTCAAGTCATTGCGTCAGTTGGACAAAATGGCGTAGGGGGTGATCTTCGTTGCAGGGAATGATCCCTGGAGAACTTCCGGTCTGTGGTAATTAGTGGCAGCTCTAAGCTGCCGCTCAGTGCTGGCTCATGAAGGGACAGGCTGGAGCAGCCTCCAACTCCTCGGTGAGGCTGTCGGCCCAGGCCAAGGCAAGTTCGGTGGCGTCCGAGTTACTGGCAGCGTCGTGCCGGCCGTAGGTCGACACGCGTTGGGCACCCAGACGGGTGAGGAGCGCATCGATGATTTCGCTTCCGTGGCTGTAGGTTTCGTGGTATGTGCTATCGCCCAGACCGAATATCGCGTACCTGAGCCCGGTCAGGTCCGGGGCTAGCGCATCGAGTGCTTGGTGGAACGGCTCAGCGCCCACCGGGAGATCGCCTTCCCCGTAGGTCGAGCAGACAAAAATGTGCAACGCGGTGCGGTCCAGTTCGGTGACGTCGAACGTCGACATGTCGTGGACCGCGACCCCGGCTGACTGATTCAAGTGGTCAGCAAGGTCAAAGGCAACGAGTTCTGCGTTTCCTGATTCAGTGCCGAAGAGAATGATCGTGTTCATGAGAATTTCCTTTACGCCAGCGTTGGTGGACGGGACACGGGTGCCTCCCGGCCCATCATTGTTAATTCGCAGTTGGCAACGCTGCGGCGGCGGCCGGTGGGGTCGGCGCTTCCTCGGTTACCGTTGAGCTCCCACTTGCAACCTGACGCATGTGAGAAAAATCGACCAGCTTGTTCCGCATGCGATCAGTCGCTGCATTGTCCCGCTCCACCCGATCGATGCGGAGCCACTGCTCGAAACTAATCGCCCGATCCCTGACCGCACCCGCTAAGGAGGAATATCCCCCTTTGTCGCTCTTGAGTGGTGTGACCTCCAAGTTTCGAATGATTGTGTCGACGACAAGTCGGGCATCGGCCCTGCTGTCTGGGATGGTGCCTCTCGGACCTCTCCGCAACCAACCCACACAGAACAGGCCCTGGTCCAGAATTCCCACATCAAGGTCGGTGTCAGCGCCGACAAGTTCGGCGCGCTGGATGGCCTCGTCCCCGCGCTCACAGAAGCCAATTGCAGTGACAATCGCATCAGCTGCGAAGACCTGAGGTTGCCCGCCCTCGAGAGTGCTGATGCACCGCAACCCCTCGACTGAGTCAGTTCCCAACACGGCCTCTGGGATTAGGCCAAAGTGAAATGTAACGTCTACCAGAGCTTCTCCGACCGTAGAATCCGCTAAGTCACGCAGGGCAGCCACCCGGGCCGCTGCTGTGCGGTCTGTCGTCTCGTGGTCCTCGTTGAGGCCCTCCGACCGGAAACGTATGCCCGGCCTGCCCGCCAGCTCGCGAATCATGACACTGTCGAACTTTGCGTCCTGAGCACTGGATCGGCCTACAACGTCCACCCGTTGCAGGCGTCCGGCCTGAAACGCCAGCGCTTCGTCGTCAACGTCAGAACCCGCCAACAGTGCCTGCGGCGCGGTCACGAGTCGCACAATGTCGATGGCGACATTTCCATGCCCGAGGACGATCAAGTTCTCACCCAGCGAAAGTTCGGATGGATCCTCGTCGGGATGCCTGTTGAAAGAACGGGTCAGCTGCCCAGAACTGATGACACCAGGCAGGGTGCTTCCCGGGATTTCGAGGCCCCTGTCCCCGTAGAGCCCGGTTGCAAGGACGACCACGTCGAACTTCTCGCGGAGCACGTCCAGCGATACGTGGTCGCCCACGGACACATTGCCTGCGAACCTCACTCCGTCGCTCTGAAAGAGCCGATCAAACTGCTTCGTCACGGCCTTAGTTCCCTGATGATCCGGCGCCACGCCGTAGCGGATCAGTCCATAGGGAACGGGCAACCGTTCAAAAACGGTAATGTCGCACGTCGGAAGAGCTCTCTTGAGGAACTGAGCGGTGTAGCACCCGGCTGGACCGCTCCCGACTATGGCTACATTAAGGCCCACAGGCTGAACGGTGCTGTCAGTCATTTCGACGCTGGTTCCTGATTGCATCTGAGACGACACGAATCAGCCTCCAATAACTTCATGGGTAGGCAGGTTCGCCTCGCGGGCGACGAAAGTCTCGCACCGAGCTTTGTCTCCAGCCCTGGGGACGGCAGTGTCCTTCAAAACAACCTCCATGTTACGTGTCTCACAAGCGCAAGACCTTTTAGAGCAGTTAACCAAACAGTTGATCAACGGTCAATACCGACCGGCGTGTCGCCGGCCGCGCACACTTTCCGGTAGAGGAATTTCCGAAGCTTCTAAGCTGCGCTACGGCCGAAAAATCAACCTCTTCTATGTGGGGAGGACGATAGGGATTCAGGTAGGGGCAATGTTCTGGGTCGCCCCTGGTTCAGGGTCGTGAATATACAACTGGACGCTTAGAAAAGGAGGGCCGCCTCCGGCGCCCTGGCAGCCAAATTGACGCAGCCAAGCCACGCATAGCTAACTGCAGGGGAAAGATGTCCTCGTGACCGATACCTTGGCCACGCCTGGCGGCGGGGTCGTTATCCCACCGATGGGCAACGACGACCTCATTCTCGCTGACTTCGAGCTGTACGGCGTCCACGAAGTCCCCGGGCCTCGGGCAGCGGGCTGGAAGGTCCCGCTCACTCAAGATGGAAACCGAGCGGATGTCCCCGGCGGATAGCGGCTCTTCGCCTCAGGCTGTTCCCGCTACGCCCCTATCCACGTCGGAATGGCGGCGACGAACCAAGCCAGGCCCGGTCCAACGAGGCAGAGAAAACCAGCATAAGCGAGCAGCTGCTTGTAGTAGCGGTCGCGGATCGAAGCTTCCACATTGGCCAGCAGCATTGCGCCGTTGCTGGAGAACGGGCTGATGTCCACAATCGTGGCCGAGATCGCCAAGGCTGCGATGAATCCCCCTACGTGCACGTCGCCGGACTGCAGGAATGGCAGGGCAAGCGCCATAACCACGCCTATGATCGCCAGCGAGGAGGCCAGCGCGGAGATCAGTCCTGCCATGTAAAACAGCAGGAGCGCCGCCAGCAATGGGATGCCAACCGCGGAGATCCCACCGGAGACCCACTCCACCGCGCCAGCGGACTGCAGCACGACTATGTAAGTCAGCACCCCGGTGACCAGCACGACGATCGGCCACGACACCTTCGACAGCGCGGCTTTGCCCGCAGCGGGGTCTATGATCGCCAGGATCACTGAGATAACAAGGGTCACAACTCCCAAATTCAAACCGAACACCAGCACGGACAGCACCATCGCGCCCAGCCCCAGCAGAGTGAGAACCTGAGTGCCGGTAACCCGAGTCTTCACATCGACGATCGTTCCCCCGGCCTGGATCCTTGTCCCGGGGCCCGAGCCGGGAACTCCGGTCAGGTCCGATCCGGCGTCGCCCTCTACCCGCAAACCCGGCCGGTTGCGCAGGAGCGCGTAGATAATGGCGGCGAAAATCGTGTTGAAAGCCAGCGGCATCAGGAACAGCGTCAGCGGGGCGGGAGGGAACCCGGCGCTATCGAGATATCCATTGATAAAGATCCCATAAACGCTGATCGGGGAAAACGCCCCAGCGACGGCGCCGTGGGCCACCATAAGACCCATCATGAACTGGTTGATGCCATGACGACGGGCAACAGTGAGGGCCAGCGGGGTTACGATCCCCACCACAGCCAGGGCACCGAATCCCATCATCACAGCCGTAAGCCCGAAAAACGCCCACGGCAGGAGCTCCATTCGGCCTCTGACCAGCCTCACGCACCAATTGACGATAACCTCGATGGACCCGTTATTTTGCGCGAACCCAAACAGATACGTCAGACCCACGAGAATAAGGAACAGGTCGACCGGGAAGCCGGCCAGAGACTCGTTGATCTTCTGCCCAAGCACCAACGAGCCAACACCTACTGCTGCGATGAAGCCCAACAAGCCCATGTTGACATCTCTCCACGTGGCGATGACGAACATGATGGCGAGGACGATTATGGAGATTAATTCGGGACCCATAGTGGCCTTTCGTGTGCAAGTTTGAGCGACGCATCGTTGCGCCGCTCGATTGTCGTTCCCCAGTTCATCCTCGAACCCGATGGTCCGTATTTGCTAGGAAAGTCTGATTCAAGAGGCCCAGAGCTGGTCTAAATGGTGGTGAGGCCCACTTCTATATGCGCAAGCGCAATTGGGAAAGGCCAGTCGCCGTAGATCTTCTCGTTGCTCCGACAGCTCCACCTCATAAATGCTTTTCAAAATCAGATACCGAGTTGCCTGAACCCCGAGCCCACCACGCCCCATATTGCTGCTTGCCCTCCCGCTTCCACCCTGGCGGTTTGCCACGGTCCGCGCGCAGAGTAGTCGCGACAGCGATACGGAGTCCATGGTGCCCCGGACCTTGGCCAGGAACTCCGCGGCGCCTGCCGTACAGAGTAGGTTTGGGCCCACCTAGCGTCAGTGCATGAGTTCTTCAGCGCCCGGGGGTAGGCGAAGTTGCTTTGCGGATGGCGCAACTGTTGTGCCTAGAGCCAGGTTCAGCGATGCGGACGGCACCGTCCCATGAAGATGTTCTACATGTAACCTGTCTCACAATCCACAGGCTGCCACAGTAGTCAACCAAACGGTTAGTACGGAGTCAATCCCACTTCGGTCGGTAACTCGCCCACCCTCATCCCGCGACCGTCAAGGCTTGCCTAGATCATCGAGCGCATATATAGTTTCAACCATCTAGTTAGTTAATGCCGCTCTGGTCCTTGGGCTTTTCTGCCACTGATCTGCTGCCAGTCCGAGTCAACACTTGCTAGCGCTGATGCGGTGCAGCACAAGGCTTCGACCTCTTCTCACCTGTTGGGAAGGGGCATTCGCATAAACGGTTAGGTCGCGGAGAACGTTCCGTGGCCCGCCGAATTCAGATAGGGATGGTGTGATGAGTTTTCCAGTTGTGAGGCTCAATGAGGAAGGCATGCGCGAAGGCATGCAAATCGAGTCGGTGAACATCTCCATCGATGACAAAGTTCGCCTCCTGGACGCGTTGTCCGCGACGGGTCTCGAGTCCATCGTGGTCGGCTCATTCGTCAGCCCGAAGTACACCCCGCAGATGGCTCAAATCGAGGAACTGCTCAAGCGGTTCACACCCGCGCCCGGAGTGCGCTATCTCGCCCTGGCGTTGAACCAGCGAGGCAAGGAGCGTGCGGCCGAGTTCACGCCCCCGCTGTCCCCTTCGCCTTATCCGCCGTCCACGTTGGTCCATCTGTGCGACACCTTCATTCGGCGCAACGCCAACATGACGCAGCAGCAAGAGATCGATCGATGGCCCGAGATCGTCACACGAGCGGTAGAAAGTGGCGCGCCGAAAGCGGGCATTGCCCTCGGCGCAGCGTGGGGCTCGAACTTCTCCGGCCACCGTTCTGAGGGTGAGCGAATCGACATCATCGC
Source organism: Pseudarthrobacter sulfonivorans (assembly GCF_001484605.1). Lineage (NCBI taxonomy): Bacteria > Bacillati > Actinomycetota > Actinomycetes > Micrococcales > Micrococcaceae > Pseudarthrobacter > Pseudarthrobacter sulfonivorans. Next base: position 366,467 of record NZ_CP013747.1, read on the forward strand.
GCGACAGCACGCACTGTGGGACGACGCAGGCATCCCGGTGACGTTCCTTGCTCTGGCCGACCCCATGAGCTGGTGCATGCCCGACGAAGTCGAGTCCACACTCTCCCGTGTACTCGAAAGGTGGCCCGGCATCACCGAATTCCATCTGCACCTCCACGACGCGCGTGCCATGGCACTGCCCTCGATATACGCAGCGCTCAGGGTGCTGGACAGCCGTCACACCTTGTTCCTCGACGTCACCTTCGGCGGCATAGGGGGCTGCCCGTACTGCGGCAATGGGCGCGCAACTGGGATGGCAGCAACTGAGGACGTGGTGAACATGCTTGAAAACATGGGCATCTCCACGGGCGTGAAAATCGACAGGCTGATTGACGCTGTGTGGCTGCTGGAAGACGTCCTGCAACGCGCCACCCCAGGCCACGTGTCGAAGGCGGGCCCCCTGCCGCGCAGCGCAGACCAGTTCTACGACCCGAACCTCCCTCTAATAGAGACGCATGCGGAGGCCGAACACTTCAAGCTCGGCCCAGCAGTTGCCGCTCACCAGATGCGTCCTTGGCGTGAACCCATACCAGCACCCGATCTAAGGGAGCCCGCGAGCGTCACTGAGGAATCAGGGCTGGTAAGTGGCGGGATCGCTCGATGAGCATTGTGGATGACGAGGTTCTCGCCATGGTGGGCGTCAAGGGATCCTTAAGGGTTGCTCCGCTCCCCTTGGACGCCAGTACACTGCGCCGGTTCGTGCATGGAGTCATGGAAGGCAATCCTGTCCACTGGGATGAGGCTTCTGCCCAGGCATCGCGATACGGGCAGGTGGTCGCTCCTCCCTTGTGGCCGTCCCACGCGTTCGTTCGTCCATCTGGTGCCCACGCAGACCCGTTGGAACAGTTGAACGTTGACGCCGATTGGGACGGTGCTGCGGGCGAGTTGTTCGGTCAGTTGCCCCCCGTACCTATATCGCTGGGCCGGCTACTGAACGGCGGCACGTCAGCCGAGTTTTATCAATTGCCCACGATTGGCGACGTAATCAGCGCGCAGTCCGAGTACGTCGAGATTGTCGAGCGCGAGGGTCGCACCGGACCAATGGTCATCGTCCGGGTGCTCACCGTCTATAAGAACCAGCACGATCATCTTCTTTCTCACGTAACGAACTCGCTCATCTACCGATAGCCGGTAAAGCACCTTGGAGGCACCCTTGAAAGCAGAGACCCTGGCCGACCGGTTCTCGTCAATCACCATCGGTGACGACATTCCCGATCTCGTGCGCGGACCAATGACCCCGGTTCATCTAATGCGGTGGTCATCAGCCATTGAGAACTGGCATCGCATCCATTACGACAAGCCCTTCGCATTGGAGCACGAGAAGTTGCCCGACCTGCTGGTCAACGGCAGCTGGAAGCAACACTTCGTTGTTCAAGGTCTTCGAGAGTGGGCTGAGCCCGACGGTTGGCTGCTTCGCGTCGCGTTCGAGTTCCGTCAGATGGACGTCGTCGGTTCGACCCTCACCGCCTGGGGACGGGTGGTGAAGACCTCGAATGTGGACGGCCTGGGCTACGTGGAGCTGGAAACAGGCATCCGCAACGAGCACGGCGTGGAGAGCACGCCGGGTTCCGCAACCGTAGTCTTCCCGCTCACGATGGCCGTCCCCTACCCGTTCCCGGCCCTGTCATGAACGAGCAACGCGGCGCACTGACTGGAGTCAGGGTCCTTGAGCTCAGCGGCGGCATCGCCTCGTCCTTCGCCGCGAGGATTCTGGGTGACTTCGGGGCAGAAGTCATCAAGGTAGAACCCCTCGCCGGCGACGAGCTGCGAAAGCACGCGCCCTTCATGGACACTGCAGACGGTGCACCTTCTGACGTAAGCGCTCTCTTCACCTACCTGAACTGGAACAAGCGTTCAGTCGTTGTCGATTCGGAAAACGATCCCGCGGCCCTCCAACACCTCTTGAGTCGAGCCGACATCGTGATCCTCGGTGATGATAAACCGAGCATCGCTGGTTGGACAATCGTCCCGTCAGAGCTGCACGCAGACATACCCGAGCTGACCGTCCTGTGCATCACTCCGTTCGGCCTGAACGGGCCACAGTCTGATTGGTCCAGCTCGGAATTGATTCTCCAGGCAATGAGCGGCCTTATGGCCATTAGCGGTTCGAGCGAGCGTGAACCGCTCATGCGAGGACTACGCCAGTCCAACTACACCGCAGGGATAAACGCCGCCTACCTAGCCCTTGCCTCGTACTTCAGCTCCCTCACAAAGGGTACGGGCGCCCTTATCGACCTGGCCATCCGAGATGTCCTCTCCTCAGAGCTGGTCTTCAACCAACCTACGTACGCGTTCCTCGGCGCCATCCAAGCCAGGCAGTCGGAATTCAAGGACCCCCTGACCTACGGGGAGCCGCTACTGGCCAGCGACGCATATGTCACCCTGCAAACCAGTGCACTGATACCTGTCTCAGCCTTCGCAGAAATCCTGGGAGACGAACGGCTAAAGGACGCGCGCTTCGCTACCGCCGAGGACCGCCTTCAGCACGTGAAGGACCTAATCAACATCCTCGAGGAAGCCATCACCGGATGGGAAGGGCGAGCACTATTCCAGCAAGCATCCGACGCCGGCTTGCTCGCCGGGTTCGTCCAGACTGCGCAGCACCTGCTGGACTGCCCGCAGCTCCAGGCCCGACAGGTTTGGGCTGAGGTTCCCAACAGCCGAGCCGCCGACGGACAACCATGGAAACTCCCAGCAGGCATGGTTTCCCTCTCGCGCACTCCCGTGAAAATCCGTTCGTGGGCGCCGGAACTGGGCCAGGACACCATTACTGAGATGGCAAGTTTGCCGGTAGGGAGCGTTCGGTGATTATCGACCCCAGTGGCTTCACCTCGACCAACACCTCCGAAGGGCCTCTCAGCGGCTTGCGCGTAATCGATCTATCTACCGTTTTCGCAGTGCCCTACATTGGGGGGCTGCTTAGCGACATGGGCGCCGATGTCATCAAAATCGAGTCCCCCGAACGCCTCGACCAGACACGCGGAGGTGCATATGGTCCCTGGTTGGACAATGTACCGACCGAACAACCCTGGGACCGGTCCGGGACCTTCCACGTCATCAATCGAGGTAAGCGTTCTCTGATTCTCGACCTCAAGGCTGACGCCGGACGTAAGATACTCCGGGATCTCGTCGACGGAGCAGACATCCTTCTCGACAATTTCACGCCGAGGGTGCTGCGCGGGTGGGGCCTAACATATGACGTCCTTGCTGAAAACAACCGCGGACTCATTCACCTCTCCAACAGCGGCTACGGCTCGACCGGACCGTGGTCTGAATACAAGGCGCAGGGAACCACACTCGAGTACACCATGGGGGTGGGCGGCTACTCCGGATACCGCGGGGAACCGCCCACCAAAATTGGTCAGTCCTACCCCGACTTCCTAGCTGCCTGGACGGGTGCCACTGCCATCATGGCCGCTCTGGTGCATCGGCACCGGACGGGCGAGGGACAGTGGATCGATATGGGGATGTACCAGCTAGGAGCAGCTGTGATCCCTGAAGCGCTCATCGCGACCCAAGCCGGTGAGACCGATATTGGACGCCGCGGCAATGACGAGCTGCAAGCCTACCTCAGCGGTGTCTTCGAGACCGCCGAAAGCGGGCGATGGGTCGCCATCAGCACAGACGAACGAGCATGGGACCCGGACGTCGTACCGGCATCCCTGGACGGAGCTGCCGGCAGGGCTGCCCGCCGCCAAATCCTCGCGGCCTGGGTGCTGGCGCATGACCCCGAGACTCTCATCGAATCCCTCCATGCCTGGGGCGCTACTGCCGCACCCGTGAACGACGCACGGGACTTGGTCCTCGACACTCAGCTCGCCCATCGAGGATTTTACGAATGGGTGAACGTCGACGAGAGCACCGACGAACGTCCGGTCATAGGGACACCGTATCTATGGGAAGCAGGAGGCAGTAAGGTCTACGTGCGGTCCCGGGCACCGAGATACGGGGAACACAACACGGAGATTCTGGACGAGCTAGGCGTTCCCGGCGAGGAACAAGTCGCCTTGATACGGGCGGGTGTTGTGACCGATGGTCCTCGCAAGCCGATACAGGCGAGTCCGTTCAACCTGGATGTCTACCTTAAACGCGGTGTCTACTCGTCGGTTGACGCAGACTACCGACGAGTGATCCGCGAGGCCCGATTCGCGAACCGCCAGCAGGAAAACGCCTAGACGAATTGCGTAGTCGACCAAAAACTGAGTATTCATCCCTTATCGAGGAGAACAGCACCCAATGAAATCATCGCGTGATCCGTACGAAGCACTTCCCCAGCTGCCCGAGTTTGACATAACCAGCACCGAGCTCCAGCACGGTCAGACGCTCCCACCGGCGCAGCGCAGCGGCAGGATGGGGATTGAGGGCGGCCTAGACCAGTCCCCGCAGCTCTCATGGTCAGGGTATCCGCCGGAAACCAAGAGTTTCGCCGTCACCATACTGGACCCGGACGCCCCTACCGGAAGCGGATTCTGGCACTGGGCTGCCTTCAACCTTCCGGCGTCAACAACGTCGCTGCCCTCCGGGGCAGCGGAGCTCGGTCTGCCCGACGGCGCCATACAGCTGGCGAACGATGCCGGGTTCCCCGGTTTCCTGGGTGCGGCGCCGCCGCCCGGCCACGGGATGCACCACTACCACGTGGTGGTTCACGCGCTGAGTGTGGAGAAGCTTGACATCCCTGCTGAAGCCAGCCCCGCATATCTAGGATTCAACCTCTTCTTGCACGCCATCGGCCGCGCACGGCTCGTCGGCTCGTTTCATCAGCCCTGACCTTCCCAGACTTCATATAACACAAGGACTTTTCATGCAGATTGTTTCGTTTCGCCCCAACGGTTCGACGGAGCCGCTTCGTGCCGGCTTCAGCGACAATGGCTCCGTCATTGCCAGCTCCGACCTCGGCTACCCCGACACCGTGCGGGAACTGCTCACCCACCACTCACACGAGCTCACCACTGTGCTGGACAAAGCACGCGCAGCGCTGGCCACCGGAGAATCCGCCACTGACCTAGCCGCAGTACACCTGGGCCCGCCCGTGCCCGACCCGGACAAGATCCTCTGCATGGGCCTGAACTACCTCGAACACATCGAGGAAGCCTCGGCCGCCGTCACCGAATTCCCCCCAGTATTCGCGAAATTCCGCAACTCACTGATCGGCGCCGCCGACACCATCCTCATGCCCGGCATCAGCACCGACATCGACTACGAAGCAGAACTCGCCATCGTCATCGGCACCCGCTGCAAAAACGTCACCGTCGAAGACGCCCTGGACCACGTCGCAGGATACGCGGTCTTCAACGACGTCAGCGCCCGCGACATCCAGTTCCGCAGCCACCAATGGACCTCCGGGAAAATGCTCGACACCTTCGGACCCATGGGCCCCGGCATCACCCCCAAAGAAGAAATCAGCGACGTCCAGGCCCTCCGCATCCAGGCCAGAGTCAACGGCGTCACCGTCCAGGACAGCAACACCTCCAAAATGATCTGGCCCGTAGCCGAAACCATCTCCTACCTCAGCGCCATCATCACCCTCGAACCAGGCGACATCATCGCCACCGGCACACCAGCCGGCGTAGGCCTCGCCCAAGACCCACCCCTATGGCTCAAAGCCAACGACATCGTCGAAATCGAAATCGAAGGCCTCGGACTACTCCACAACACCGTCAAAGCACCCCAAATGTCAGGCGCGGTCAAGACACAGGCACGTAAGCCGAAAATAGCCGCTGCCTAGCGAAAGATGGTGGACGGTGGCAACTTTAGGCTCCACCGCGTCGCACCAGATGTCCACGGTGAAGGACTGCCGAGAACACCGAGGCAGAGTTAACCGTCACCTATGAATCCTTTTTATCTGCTCTCAAAGGAGCCGCGGCATGAGCCTGAAGGAACAGTTCGGCAAGGATGTCCTGCTCACCGGCTGGGGCCACAGCCGCTTCGGCAAACTGACCAACGAGACCCTCGAATCCCTGATCGTCCAGGTGGCCACCGAAGCCATCAGCAACGCCGGTATCGAGCCCGGCCAGATCGATGAGATCTACCTGGGCCAGTTCAACTCCGGCCTGATGCCGCTGGCTTTCCCATCCTCCCTGGCGCTGCAAGTCTCGCCGGACCTGGCCAACGTCGCCGCCACGCGTGTGGAGAACGCCTGCGCATCCGGGTCGGCCGCGTTCCAGCAGGGCACCAAGGCCCTGCTGGCCGGGACAGCGAAGACCGTGCTGGTGATCGGCGCCGAGAAGATGACGCACGCCGGAGCCGACGTTGTGGGGGCCGCCCTGCTGGGTGCAGATTACGACATGGCCGGCCAGACGTCCACCACCGGCTTTACGGGCCTGTTCGCGGACGTCGCCAAGCACTACGAAAAGCGCTACGGTCGCGGCGACGGACAGCTGGGCGACGTGCTGGGCTCCATCGCGGCCAAGAACCACCGCAACGGCGTGGACAACCCCTACGCCCAGCTCCGCAAGGACCTTGGCGAGGAGTTCTGCCGCACCGTTTCGGACAAGAACCCCGTGGTGGCCGATCCCCTGCGCCGCACTGACTGCTCCCCTGTGTCCGACGGCGCCGCCGCCGTCGTGCTTTGCACGTCCGCGTCATCCTCCGCCGCGACCCTTCCTGTACAGCTGACCGGCTTCGGCCAAGCCAACGACTTCTTCCCGACCGTACGCAGGGACCCCACTGCCTTCGCCGCCACCCGGGTGTCCTGGCAGCGCGCGCTGGGAATGGCCGGCGTGGGGCTTGAAGACCTGGACTTCGCCGAAGTGCACGACTGCTTCACCATCGCCGAGCTGCTGATGTACGAGGCCATGGGCCTGACCGAACCGGGCCAGGGCGCCCGCGCTGTGCAGGAAGGCTGGGTCTTCAAGGACGGCAAGCTGCCCGTCAACGTCTCCGGCGGGCTCAAGGCCAAAGGCCACCCCGTGGGTGCAACCGGCGTATCCCAGCACGTCATCGCCGCCATGCAGCTCACTGGGACGGCTGGCGACATGCAGCTCGCCAACCCCCGCCGTGCCGCCGTCCAGAACATGGGCGGTGTAGGCATCGCCAACTACGTCAGCGTCCTCGAAGCCGTGTGAGTCAGATGCTGGAAGATAAGCCGCAGCCTACGAAGGTACGAACGACCCTTATTCTCGCTGCTGATGACCGCATCGGCTCGAATCAGCCATCCGTCGTCGACGACCACTCTCATAGCCTGCCGATCAGACGATGGCAGCCACACCTGGTGACGCAGTGGAGTCGCCTGTGGCAAGACGAATTCGTAGAGCTGCGCGAGAACCAGAGGTTGACTGCGACGGGACGCGTTGACGAGGTCACCGACGATGGAACCACAATCTGGATTCATCTAAGCAGCGGGAGGGGCCGAAAAATGCTTCATAGCGGCGACGGCGTCGACATCTGGCGGGTGGACTCCCGTATTTGCCAAGACCGACCGCAACAAGGCTAATTCCCGTGGTCCAATCAGGGGCCAACTGTCCGGGCTCCGACGACCGGACATCCGCTCTCGCAGCGGCTCCGCATGCAAACACCGGACAAAGCTAAGGAAACAGGGTGTCCGACATGTTGTAGGATTCGATCGAGACGTTCATCCAACCGGTTGAACGGGCCTCGCTATCTCCATGCAGGACTAGAACAAAGGCGACGAATCTTACGACGAGTGCGTTCGATCGCGCCATCAGATCCAAGACCAGGACAAAGTGGCCTCCTATGACAAAACGAAAAGACGCAGAGAAGCCGACGTCCGGCGAAGAAGCAAACGACTCCTCCTCGAAGGACCAGCGGATCCTGGAAGTAGCTGCCGACGAGTTTGCCGCGGTCGGCTTTGCCGCCGTTCGAATCGATAAGATCGCTGCCCTGGCGAAGTGCAACAAGCAGTTGATCTATTACTATTTCGGCAGCAAGGAGAACCTCTACGAAGCGGTTCTGGCGAAAATGGTCGAGAAGATGGCGTCGTACTGGGCTGAGACGGAAAATCTCAAGCTTGAAGACACACTTTCGTATCGATTTGCCAACTTGTCGAGAGATGTTGAGCGGTGGCGGAGACTTCTTATCTGGGAAGGCCTTGAAATCGACGCGGAGGACGGCGACGAACTCCGCCTGCAGGAAGTGCGCGCCCAGTCGGTCGGTCGGCAGACTGAGACCATTAGGCGAGCACAAGATCGAGGCGAAATAGATCCAGGCATCGATCCGGCGATGCTCACTCTGTTCCTCACCTTGATGGCCAGCGGGCCGGCCGCCTTCCCTCAACTAACACGCATGATCACTGGCGACAAACCAAACTCTCCTGAGTTCGCCGCTCGCCAGAACAAGTTCTTCCGCACCCTTGTCCATCCGATTACCGGTGCAGGACGTCTTGAAAGAGATGTCGCCCTAGACGAAGAGAAAGACCCAGTAAACGCCGAGCATTGAGCTCATGCTTTACGAGGTCGTGAGGAGTCGAAGCCTCAGCAATTTACGTCATGTATCATCAAGCGCCGCATTGGCGACGAGGACTCGACCAAGGCACTGGGTGAGGATGACGACCTGGACGAAAGCCGGGTAGACGCCCGCCCGCATAAGGCTTGGTTGGAGGGGCGCAACCTGGCCCAGCAGGACCGGGCGACCACCAGATTGCAACGAATTTGGCTGTGCAAAGTCGTCCTAGTCAGCGGGGATCGCAACGCATAATCAACCAGATCACAAATCATTCATCTAGTTGGTTGACAGGTGAGCTCCGGTGCCCATAGCATCGTTTCTATCCCGGCGCATTCGCCGCCGGACGTGTCAAGGAGGATACAACATGGCAGCAGCCACAGATCAAAGCACCAAAATTCCGGATCTCACGGATCCGCAGACGTTCGCCGACGGTGTTCCGCACGAGGTCTTCGACGTCCTCCGCGAACGAGAGGGCCTGTACTGGCAGCCCGCTGCTTTTGGTACGCGCAACGGTGGCTTCTGGGCGGTAACCCGGTACGCCGACATCGTGGAGATCGAGAAGAACTCAGCAGACTTCACCATTACTCTCGGAAATCAGTTCCCCGGCTCTGACGGTGCCTTTGCCGCACTGCGCGATGACATGCTGGTCATGGATCCTCCGCGGCACACTAAGATCCGACGTGCGGCCACGGCGGCATTCACGCCACGCGTCGTGGCCAATTTTGATCCGTGGATTCGTGAGATCGTCAACGAGATCCTGGACGAGACCCTACCGCTGGGAGAGTTCGACTACATCGAAGCGGTCGCGCGCCACCTGCCTGCTCGTGTGATCGCACGTGTCATGGGCATTCCCCGCGATCAGCGAGAGCGCATCGTGAAACATGTCGACGCAGTCTTCGCCGCGACCATGGCGCCCGATGCTGGCGTGTCGATGTTCGGGGTCATGGAGGGATTCTTCGGCTATGCCAAGGAACTGCAGGAGACGAAGCTTCATGCCCCGCAGGACGACATGGTCACGGCTCTATCGCAACTCGTCGAGAAGGGGGACCTCGATCAGAACCAGTACGAGCAGTACGTCCAGCTTCTCGTGATGGCTGGGTACGAGACGACGCACACGCTCATTGGCCAGTCGATGCGGATGGTGGTCGAGGACCCGGAGGTTGCCGCAGCTGCGGACAAGGCGGTCGCCGAGGGCAACAGCACTCGATTGGTCGACGAGTTCCTGCGCTACACGTGCCCGGTGATGAACATGGTCAGGTGCGCGACGCGCGATATGGAGGTCTTCGGCGAGACAATCCGCAAAGACGATGTCATGCAGATGTACTTCACCGCCGCCAACCGCGACCCTGCAGTTTTCAGCGAACCCCACAGGTTCAACCCTTCGCGACCCGAGACGGCGACCTTGAGCTTCGGAAGTGGTGCTCACAAGTGCATTGCCAGTGCGTTGGCAAAGCTCGAGGTCAGCATCCTCTTCGAAGAGCTTCACGCACGGGGAGTCAAGCTGGAGCTGAACGGTGAACCCGGCCGCGGCCAGAACGTGTGGATCAACCAGCTCCACTCGCTGCCAGTTCGCGTGATCCGCTAGCGGCACGTATTCGCAGCCGCTCCAGGTCACACCCCGTTCAAACCAAAGGAAGAGGAACTCGAACCATGACTACTGCTGCACGCTTCGCCGGACGGACTGCCATCGTGACAGGCGGCGGCGGTGGCCAGGGTCGCGAGGCCTGCCTGCTATTCGCTGCTGAAGGGGCGTCGGTCATGGTTACGGACATCGACAAGGCCGCTGCCGACGCCACCGCGGAGCTGATCACGGACCGCGGTGGTGTCGCCCATTCACTCAAAGTTGACGTGTCCTCCGAGGAGGACATCAAAACCATGGTCAGCAGTACCATCGAACGATTTGGCCAGGTCGACATACTACTCAACAATGCGGGCGTGGGATTCTCCGCGTCATCGCGTCTGACGATGGCGGGCGTTGTCGACACTCCCACAGACCACTGGGACGCGATCCTCAATATCAACCTCAGGAGCGTCGCGCTGGCATGCAAGTATGTCCTGCCCCACATGGCAGCGCGCCGATCCGGAACGATAGTAAACACGTCGTCAATCAGTGGCTTGACGAGCGTGCCCGGCGCCGACGCGTACACGGCCGCCAAGGGTGGCATCATTTCGCTGACACGGGTCATGGCTAGCGACTGGGGCAAACACGGTATACGCGTCAACTGCATCTGCCCCGGAGCCGTGGACACGCCTATGATTCGCGAAGCACTCGCAGCCGGGCTAGGCGAGCTTGTTGCTACTCGAACGGCATTGGGTCGCCCCGGGAGACCCGAGGAGATAGCCAAGGTTGCGGCATTCTTGGCATCCGACGACGCATCCTACGTCACCGGTGCCGTGATTCCGGTTGACGGCGGATGGACCTCTCAGTAGCTGGCCCGATCACGGCTATTTCAAACCGACCACCGGGCGATGTTACGACACTCGCCCGGTGGTCGTCTTTGTGACGAGGGGCCGGCCGTCTGAGGAGGATGTCGGGCCGGCGTCGCAGTAAACAACTTGCACCGGTCCAGGGCGCGAGACGGCGGCCTGGCCGCGTGATCGGGGGGCCAGCTTGGGCGGCGATCTCCAACACCGCTAAGGTGTAGGCCGGCGAGTCCACCGCAGTGGGGGGCGTGGGAGGCCTGGGCGTTCACGCAGTTCAGCTATTACGGATGATCGGCGCAAGTCCCATCATTGCCGTCGACCCCTGCCTGGTGCCCGGGAAGAGGCACTTAGCCGCGGCGCCGACGCATCCCTGGATCCGACAGAAAGCGGCTTCGCCGACAAGATCCTTCATCTCAACGGCGGCCGAGGAATCGATGCTCCGATTAACTTCGCCGGTTTCCCGGGCATCGACGAACAGATCTTGCCACTTCTGAAATCGAACGGAGCGCTTGACCATCACGGGCTTGAGCGGCAAGCCGTTCACGGTCGAAGACTCTATTTCACTGATCAGGAACCAGTACACGATTCACGGACACTACGGATACCTCCCGCCTCACGTCGAACAGTTGGTTCGTCTGGTTGGCTGGGGCCGCATCAACCTTTCCCGATCCGTCTCGGACCACATCCCGCTCGAGCAGGCAGACGACGCGGTCCGCCGCCTGAGAGACAAGATCGGCGATCCCATTCGGCTCGTCTTAGTGCCCTAAAGGTGCCGGACACGTGACGCCATCCACGGTGCGGCCGGCGTCGACATGAACGCAGCGCCTTCCGTATCGCGGGTGCACTGTCTGGTCGTCGCGTTGCGCCGTTTGAACGCGATGTGGACGACGGATTAGTGGCGGGCGCCACGGTTTCACTAAGCGTCATTGCTGCCGTCTGGCTCGTCGAGCCAGCCTATAAGTTGGCAATAGTCACACGTCCGGGCTCCGGACGTGCGCGTCACCAACGCCGGAACCCGCTCCGGCGAATATCAGGACCGCATTGACGCGCGCACGCCCTGGACGAGGACGGGCCCGCCAAGGCCGTCCACCTCGACGCCGCCCGACTCGCGGGTCCATAACCCAACAATATGAGGAGACTCCCCGCATGACCACAACTAACGCCACCTCCCGTCCCACAACGACCTTCGGCACCTTCCGCTTCGGCGGTGACCCGAAATCAACCGCCTTGGCTACGGCACGGTGCAGCTGGCCGGCACGGGCGTCTGGGGCCAGCCGAAAGACCGCGACCAAGCCATCCGGGTGATCAAGGGCGCCGTCGAGCTCGGCGTGAATTTCTTCGACACTGCCGACAGCTACGGACCTGATGTCACCGAGGACCTTCTACGCGAGGCCCTGCACCCCTACTCTGACGATATCGTCATCGCGACGAAAGCCGGCCTCGCCCGCCAGGGTCCCGACCTCTGAATGCCCGTCGGCCGCCCCGCCTAACTCCGGCAGCCGAGATGAGCCTCCGCAGGCTCGGGGTCGACCGCATCGACCTGTTCCAGCTCCACCGCATCGACCCCGATACCGCTCTCGAAGACCAGGTCGGCGAGCTGAAGAAAGTCCCAGGACGAAGGCAAGATCCGGCACATCGGCCTCAGCGAGGTCACCATGGGGAGGCCGAGGCAGCGCTGAAGATCGCACCCATCGTCTCTGTACAGAACCTCTACGACCTCACGGACCGCTCCCCGGAGGAGCTGCTTGACTGGTCCACTGAGAAGGGCATCGGGTTCATCCCATGGTTCCCGTTAGCGACCGGGAGGCTCACCGGTGAAGGCAGCCCGCTCTCTGAGCTCGACAAGCAGCACGACGCGTCACCGTCGCAGCTAGCCCTCGCCTGGCTCCTCAAGCGCTCCCCCGTGCTGCTCCCGATCCCACGAAAGTCGAGCGTCGGGCACCTCGAGGACAACCTCACCAGCGCGACCATCGAGCTGACCGACGACGAGTTCGAGGCCTTGTCAAAGGCCGCCGCACAATTACCCAGCAGCACACCTAGGTTTGCCCCGAGCACCGCACCCGGGGCCGACGTCTGTGTGCAGCAAGCCGAATCAACCCAAATCAGCCAGATATTCGGAACCAAGTGTCCCTCACTCTGTATGGAACAGATGGACGTTCCACGCACCGAAGACTCCCTCCCTCTGGCACCCTGAAGGCATCAGGAGTACCGTCGATTGGAGAATCGGCAGCGACGGGGGCAGCCGCTTTGGGCCAAGGTGCACTGACCTTCTTTTTTGAAGGGGCCGGAGATGGCGGGATGGAATGCTGACACGGCGGCAGGTCCTGTAGGGGCCGGGACGGTCACGCTGGTCGAGGGATCGTCCTTCTGCATCTCCTTGTCGAATGGGGACATCTATCCCGAACTTCCGCATGGCCTTTTTGTGCAGGACACTCGAATCCTTTCCCGCTGGAACCTCACCATCAACGGCCGGGCGTTGGAACCGCTGGCGGCGGAGATGAAGGAGCCGTACCGGGCCCTGTTTATCGGCCGCGTTCCTCGCACGGATGGGTATGCTGACAGCCCGCTGATCGTGGAGAGGCTACGCGAGGTGGGGGTGGGTATCCAGGAGCAGGTCACCATCCGAAACTACTCCGCGGAGCAGGTCGATTGCGTGGTTTCCCTCGGGGTTGAGGCCGACTTCGCGGACCTCTTCGAGGTGAAGGAGGCTCGGATACAGCGGCGTTGGGACGAAACCCGCCAAACGGAAGGGGACGCCCTTACCATCCGCGGTGTCTGGCAGGATATCTGGAAGGGCATGGCCGTCCAAGCTGCTGGAGCGGATGTCACCGCGCGGGCCTTTTCGTACGACGTGTCCGTTGCCGCCGGCGGCGAGTGGAGCACGGTTCTCACCGCGGTGCCCGACCCTGAGGGAACCAGTCCCGCCGCGTCGTTCATCCACACGGACGGGGACGATTTGTCCCCCCGTGACCGGCGACGGCAAGATTGGGTGGCCAGGATTCCGGTGCTGCACATCGGAAACAGGTCAATCGAACGGACCTTACGGCGCAGTTACGACGACCTTGGGGCGCTCCGCATCGAGGATCCGAACCACCCCGACCGCGTGGTGGTGGCCGCAGGTGCGCCCTGGTTCATGACCCTGTTCGGGCGGGATTCCCTGTTGGCATCCCATATGGCACTGCCAGTGGATCCCTCGCTGGCCTTGGGCACGCTCCAGACCCTCGCGGATCGTCAAGGAAACGTGGTGGATCCGGTGACCGAGGAGGAACCGGGGAAAATCCTGCATGAGGTCAGGTTGGATGTTTCCAGCGGATTGTCCCTGGGCGGCAAGTCCACCTACTACGGCAGCGTCGACGCGACACCGCTGTTCGTGGGCGTGCTCGGCTCTGTCAGCCGTTGGGGATTCGCCGCGGACACCATCGCCGCCCTGCTGCCCCATGCAGACCGGGCACTGGAGTGGATCCGCGATTACGGGGACAAGGATGGCGACGGATTTGTCGAGTATGAACGCCTCAACCCCCAGGGGCTGATCAACCAGGGCTGGAAGGACTCCTGGGACGGGATCAATTTTGCCGACGGGACCCTGGCCCAGACACCGATCGCCCTCTGCGAGGTCCAGGCCTACGTCTACCAGGCGTACATGGCCCGCGCGTGGATGGCGTACGACGCCGGCGATGCGGCCATGGCGGATGAGCTTGCCGATCGGGCGGCCAAGTTGAAGAAACAGTTCAACGAGCAGTTCTGGATACCCGAGCGCGGGTACTACGCCGTTGCCCTCGATGGGAAGAAGCGGCAGGTCGACGCTTGCGCTTCCAACATGGGCCACTGCTTGTGGTTCGGCATCGTAGATGAGGACAAGTCCCCGCAGGTTGCCGAACGGCTGATGTCGCCGGAAATGTTCAGCGGCTGGGGAGTGCGGACTCTGGCCAGCGACATGCGTGCCTACAACCCCGCCAGCTACCACAACGGATCGGTCTGGCCCCACGATAATGCAATCATCGCTGCCGGCCTCCTCCGCTACGGCTTCGTGGCGGAAGCTCAGCGGATCTCCACAGCCCTGTTTGAGGCGGCCGAGTACTCCAACGGCCGCCTTCCGGAACTGTTTTGCGGCTTCAGCAGGGATCAGGTCTCCGAGCCTGTACCCTACCCAACGGCATGCTCACCCCAGGCCTGGGCGGCGACCACACCGATCCTGCTGGTGACAAGCCTGATGAGATATGACACTCACGTGTCCCGCGGAGGCCTGTGGATGGATCCTGCACTCCCGGAGTCCTATGGCGATCTGCACATCACCAACGCGCCTTTGGCCGGCGGCCGGATCACCATCGACATCGCCAAGTCCGTCCCATCCGTCCAGGGACTGCCCCAAGGGATCGAATTCCACCGCGGGCACCGGCCATGGATGACGGAACTCGTGGACGAAGCGAGTCGTCGCCCAAAGGCTTAGGGAGGCACCAGCCGAGCCGCCTGTTCAAATCCCTGGCATACGCATCTGCCTCATTTCCCGGCAACGGACTCGATTTCCTCTATACGCCGCGAGGTCGAGAACGCTGACCCCGAGTGATTGGACCTTTCCGCAAGCAGCATCGCATACATCGCGGGCACACGATCGAACATGGTGGCCCGGTGCTCTTGGATATGTTTCAAGGCTCGGGGCGCGTCAAAGCGCTTCATCAGCACTACACGGCCACCGACCATGAAAGTGCCATTGATGACGACATTCCCGTAGACGTGCGCTGCCGGCAGGGCGGATACGACTATGTCGTCTGCATTACGACCGTGCATCGTGGCAGTGTAGGCACAATTGAGCACAAGCGAGAGGTGCGATTGCATGGCCCCTTTCGGCCGGCCCGTTGTCCCTGATGTATAGGCGATGCACGCCAGCGCGCTGGGGTCCACGGAGTAGGGCTGAAATTCCGAACCGTCTTCTGAGAGCAGCGTGGAGAACGGCAACGCATGTTCATCGCTTGAATCGAAGGAGACAACAAGCGTCAGTGTGTCAACGCCCCGCAAAGCCTCACGGACAGCTTCGAGCCGATCCGCTGAGGTTATTAGCGCTTTGGCCCCGGAATTTTTGAGTGCAAAACTCACTTCATCCCCGGTGAGCATGACGTTCAGGGGATACACAACCGCGCCGATCTTCAGCACGGCATGGTAGGACACGATCCATTCCCAACAGTTCTGGGCGAAGACGGCGACACGATCCCCCGCACTGATACCACGGCGGGTGAGACCAACGGCCACACTGCTGGACTCACTATCGAGCTGAGCGAAGGTGAGCTGACGCTCGTCCGTCACCAATGCCACCTTGTTTGGCCAACGCCGAGCGAGCCGAGGAAGCATCTGGCCCAGTCCATCGAGCGGAGGGAATACACGCATCTGCGTCGTGCTGGTGGAAGTCATGGCACAACTCCTTTGTTGTCATGGAGGCGCTGTTAGAACGCCCCAGTCGATTCCCCGTGAACGCCGAGGGTTTGATGTCAGCGGATCACCGGCGGTCGCCCTGACCAGAAGAGGACGACCGCCCGGCGATTGAAGCTGTAGCCCGCTCTTCGATCCGAACCAGGAGTCAGCGGTCCGGACGCGTTGCCTAGTTCTTGGTCAGCAAGTGCTCGACAAACCAATCACGGGCCGCCGTCGAACTCACTTCGAACCCGCTATCTGTGTATGCATCGAAGTGGCCCCCCTTGAGTAGCTGGATCTTCTTGGGGTGGGCGGCGGTCTCGTACGCGGCACACGCGAGTTCACCCGCCGCGAGCCGGTCGTTCGGTGCTACCACCATGAGCAACGGAGTCGGAGCAATGAGAGGGATCCATTTTCCGGGTTCATACCCGCGAAAATTTTCCAGCGTGAGCAGGGTGACTTCGTTTCGCCATGAGGGCGCACGCTCGGCTGAGGTGGTTTCGAACCACTGGTAGGAGTCGGGAGTGGGCAGCGCGGACATGGCTGTGGGGTCCTCGTCCACCACAGGGATGAGAGTCGGTTCGGCCCCTGACATGATGGCCTGCCGCTCCTGGGCGAACATGTCGTCGATCGCAGCCCAATTATCGATGCGGACCAGTTGTCGGAAGGAGACCGAGCCCGAGCTCAACGGGACCTGTCCTACGATCGCTTTGATTCGACGATCGATGGCCGCGGTTATGTACGCATGAGCACCCGCGTAGCTTGAACCCCACAGCCCGATCCGCTCGGCATCGACGTCATCACGGCCCTGCGCATAGGTGATTGCGTGCCGGATAAAACGGACCTGAATCCAAGGGTCGATCTCCTGTCGCGGAGTGCCCGATACGGCGTCGCTTGCACCGAACCCGGGGTGGTCGTACACGACGCAGGATAAACCAGCTGCTTGGAACACCTCGGCATACTGGTCTAGCCACATTTCCTTCCGGAGCGGCCCAGTCCGGGCCGGCGGCACTAAAAATGGCCGGAGTCGCCCTGGACGAAATCGATATCGTCGAACTCTACGACTGCTACTCATTCACCGCCATGATCACCCTTGAAGACTACGGATTCTGCGCCAAAGGTGAAGGAGGCGACTGGTCCAATTTTCACCGCGGCAAACATGTCCAGGTGTACCGCGATGCGGAAGTGCTGGCTGCCGGAACTGTGGACGACACCATGCCAGACGGAACCGGAGTCGGGCTCATCCAAGAAAAGGAACGCGGAAGCCGCTTGTTCCACGAGTCTGAACAGTTGAGGATCCGCAAGGCTTAGATAGCAGTACCAAGACCACGGACAAAGCAGACGTGGACCCGTTAGATACCGCCGAGCTGCCTATAGACATTTCGACGCATCAATGACTGCTGATTCTCTCGGATTTTCTCGGAGGACTGGCAATGTGAGCCCGCGCCGCTTATCGTGTCCGCACACCTCAGTAGCCTCAATCTTTGCGGGGCGCGGTCGATCCGTCCCTTCGACCGGGATCTGCTCGTTACAGTAACAGGAGTCGGAACCAAGGTGAACTACGGGCTCGACAAGGTCCGCTTTCCGGCACCGACTCCGGCCGGGGCAAAAATACGCATGACAGCAACGGTTGCCGAAGTCACCGAAGTGCCCGGAGGCTACCAGCTCACCGTCGACCAAACAATCGAACAGAAAACGGGACGAAACCAGTGGCCGTCGCCCGAGGTTTGTACAGGTTCAAGCAGGATAACGGGTGCCCGGGATGCCCACCACTGGTGCGCATCCTGGGGCCGCTGCCTTACTCCCAAGCCAGCCGCCTGGTCTCCGTCAATCAAAATAGCGTGCCCTTCGGCATGCGCGCCATTCTGCCCCGGCAGGATCGCAACCGGTGGCGGCTCCAGTTCAGAGGGGTCGGCCGCGAAGATGTTGACACCCAACACCACAGAAACGGCACCACTTCAGTGGCAGATTGTGAAAACTCTTCTCTAGCAGAACGCTCGAGCGCTCGGCTAGGGAGCTACGCGGGGGTGCCGGTCCCGTGGTCGCTATCAGCCCGGGTGGCCAGTGCGTCGTTGGCGGCATTGATGTAGGTGGCGATGGAGTCGCGGTTCCGGGTGAGGAAGTCGATGCGCTGGGTCATCCGGTCTCGCTCCTGGGCAAGGATTTGGACGAGCTCTGGCTCGATGTCCTCCGGAACGATGCCTCGAGGGGTGTCTAAGCATGGAAGGATCAGCGCGATGATCTTGGTTGGGATACCGCTGTCGATCAGGCCTCGGATCTGCACGGCACGGTCGATCAAGTAAGGCTGGTAATCGCGGTAGCCGTTGTCGAGACGGGAGGGTCGGATGAGTCCTTGCTCCTCGTAGTAGCGCAGCGACCTCGTGGGCGTGTTCGAGAGTTTCGCGAGTTCGCCTATACGCATGGGAAGTTCCTTCAGAAGTTTTTTCGTGGCCGGCTTGACATTGACACTAGTGTCAACGATGCATTCTAGTTGTATGACCCGACGGCAGGAACACGAAGCAATCGACCGCCCCTGGTCTGATATTGACCTGACACCCGATGAGCGCGCTGACCTCGTGGTCGAGGCGATGAGTGAAGATGAGAAATTTGCCTGGATCTCCGGACCCATCGCCATCCCCATCCCGGGCCATGCGCCCCTTCCCGATGAGGCCCTCGGCTCGGCCGCGTACTATCCGGCAATCGAGCGGTTGGGGATCCCCGCCATCCAGCAGTCCGATGCGAGCCTTGGCGTAACGAACCCTGGCGGTATCAGGTCCGGTGCCGAAGCGACAGCTTTGCCGTCGTCGCTGCTTCTCGGTGCGACCTTCGACGTCGACACCGCCCGCGCGACGGGTGCGCTCGTGGGGCGTCAGGCCCGTGCGCAGGGATTCGCCGTGCAGCTCGCCGGCGGGGCGAACCTCGTCCGGGAAGCCACCGGTGGCCGCAACTTCGAGTACGTCTCCGAGGACCCGCTCCTCACCGGCAAGATCACCGGTGCTTCGGTGGCGGGCATCCAGGAACAGGGCGTCGTGTCGACGGTGAAGCACTTCACCGCCAACGGACAGGAAACCGGACGAGTACTCGCCGACTCCCGCATCGCCGAGGCCGCCCACCGGGAATCTGACCTACTGGCGTTCCAGATCGCCATCGAAGATGGCCAGCCGGGCTCCGTGATGCCCGGTTACAACCTGATCAACGGTTACTGGGCGAGCGAGAACGCCCACCTGATTAACGACATTCTGAAAGGTGAGTGGGGTTACCGAGGCTGGGTCATGTCAGATTGGGGTGCCACCCACAGTTCTGAGAAGGCCGCACTTGCCGGCCTCGATGTGCAGTCCGGTGCGGACTTCGATCCTGAGGTTTACTTTGCCGGCCCACTTCGCGAGGCGGTGCTGGAGGGGCGGGTCCCGCAGTCACGGATTGATGACATGGTTCGTCGCCAGCTGCGCGAACTCTTCCGCGTCGGCGTCCTCGACAACCCGCCCGTCCCCGGTGGCGTCCTCGACATCGCCGGGGACAACGCCTTTGCGCAGGCCGCCGCAGAACGAGGCCTCGTCCTGCTCAAGAATGACGGAGACCTCCTGCCAGCGGCGACCGGCCTTAGCCGTGTCCTGGTCGTCGGCCGGCACGCCGATACTGGAGTGCTTGCCGGGGGCGGATCGTCCGCCGTCACTCCGGCGGGCACCACGAGTGAACCCTCCGGCATCGATCGCACCTGGGCCGATCGGGTCATCCACCCGTCCTCGCCCCTCGAGGCCATCCGCGCGGAAGCTCACGCCACCCACGTCGACTTCATCGACGGCACCGACACCACTAGGACCCTTGAGGCTGCCGCGAGAGCAGATCTCGTCGTGGTGTTCGCCGAAGAATGGCGCGCCGAGGGCTACGACATGCAAGGCGTCAGCCTCCCCGACGGGCAGGGCGATCTGATCGAGGCGATCGCCGCCGTCAATCCTCGAACCGTTGTCGTCATCGAGTCCGGTGGTGCCGTCAGCACTCCCTGGGCACGATCTGTCCCCGCCGTGATCGCGGCGTTCTATCCCGGCATCGGCGGCGCCCAAGCCATAGCAGGGGTCATCTTCGGACGGGTAAACCCCTCCGGGCACCTCCCCGTGACCTTCCCCAAAAGCATTGACCAGCTGCCCCGCCCGGAACAGCTCGACCCTGCCGCGACGACGTCGAACCCGAACCAAGACATTGTCGGTGACATCGTCGAGATCGATTACGACATCGAAGGCAGCGACGTCGGCTACCGCTGGTTCGCCCGGGAGGGGCACTACCCCGACTTCCCCTTCGGGTGGGGCCTGTCGTACACGACGTTCGCCTTCAGCGGCCTCACCGTCACAGCCCACGGCCCGGACCTGCGGGTCAGCGGATACCTGTCCAACACCGGGGACCGGGCCGGTGCCACGGTGGCTCAAATCTATGTCGCTCGGGTGAACTCCGACACAGCTGACTACGTTCACCGTCTCGCCGGCTTCGCCCGGGTCGACCTCGAGCCGGGCGAAACCCAGCCCGTCGACGTCGTTTTCGAGCCGCGCATCCTCGCCTCCTGGAACGACACCGAAGGCGGCTTCCACCTCTCCGGGGGCAACTACGAAATCCGGGTAGGCACACACTCCCTCGACGAAGACGGTCCCACTCAGCGCATCGAGCTGACGGCGGCACCAGTGCCCGCAGCACCGTCCCGCCATTGAACCAGCGCCCGCGAGCGCGCATTCCCGGGCCGAAACCTCCGGCCCATGACCCAGCTGGCAGTCGTCTAGCGATGACCCAGCTTTTACAGTCAGCCCGCCACACGGGCTGCTAGCAGAGAAGGAACACCCATGTCAGACAAAATCGTCACCATCATTCACGAATCGCCCTCCTACTGGCGAGTCATCATCGACAACCCGCCCATCAACCTGTGGGACCCGTCGCTGTTCGCTGACCTAAACGTCCTCATGGACGACATCGAGCGCGACGCCGACCTGAAGGTCGTCGTGTTCGAGAGCGCCAACGAGGACTTCTTCGTCAACCACCACGACCTTGGCAACAGCGACCTCCCCGACCGTCCCGGCGCCAAGCCGTTCTCCTCCTGGCCAACGTTCGTGACGCGCCTGGCGAACTCCTCCGTCCTGAGCATCGCAAAGGTTCGAGGCCGCGCCCGCGCCCAAGGGTTTGAATTCGCCCTCGCCAGCGACATCCGCTTCGCCTCCCGTGAACGAGCACTCTTCGCCCTCGTCGAAGCTGCCGGCGCGTCCGTCCCCGGTGGTGGCGGTACCGAATGGCTCGTCGCGCTCGTGGGACGCTCCCGAGCCCTCGAGATCGTCCTCGGAGCCGACGACTTCGACGCCGACACGGCCGAACTCTACGGCTTCGTCAACCGGTCCATCCCCGACAACGAACTCGACGACTACGTTGACGCCTTCGCCCGCCGCATCAGCCGCTTCGAAAAGCGCGCCCTGCAGTTGGCCAAGAAGATGGTCAATGCCCGCGCCGGTGTTCCCTCGGAAGCTGACCTCTGGACGTCCAACCACATCCTCTCCGAGGTCAACAACTGGCCCGAAGGCGCAGCAGCACTCACCAAGCTCCAAGCCGCCGGGTTCGGCAAGGAAGGCGAGTTCGAGCTGAACCTCGGACACCAGATCGGCAACCTCCCCGCCTGACCTGCACATCCCACCACACCACCAATCTGGTACCGCCTTGAAAGGACCAACCATGAGTGCATACGTAGTCTACGTCCGGGACCGAATCACCGACCCCGATGAGTTCCGCAAGTACGAAGAAAAAGCCCCCGCCGCATCGGCCGGGCACACCGTGCACCCCCTCGCCTTCTACGGCGAGGTCGACACCCTTGAGGGCGCACCCGTCGACGGTGCCGCAATCCTTGAGTTCGCCACAATCGAGGAAGCCCGCGCCCTCTACGACAGCCCCCTCTACCAGGAGGCCATGAAGCATCGCCTCAAGGGAGCCGAGTACCGCGTTTTCATCGTCGAGGGCGTCCCGGCCTGACCTGCATTTCCCGTGCTGTCGGCGGCCGGGTCACGCGACCTGGCCGCCGACACCACCCCCGCGCAGCACCCAGCGGACACACAACGAAAAGAAAACAGTCATGACACAGAACAAGAAGATCGGCGTCGGCCTTATCGGCGTCGGCGGATGGGCCACGTACGGCCACCTCCCTGCAGTGAAAACCGTTGACAGCATCGAGGTCGTCGCGGTCTCGAGCCGCACGAAGGCCAAAGCCGAAGAACTAGCCCTAGAGCACAGCATTGCGCACGCCTACGACGACTACAACGACCTCATCGCCCACCCCGATGTCGACCTGGTGGTCATCCCCGCGCCCGCACCCCAGCACAAGGAGTTGATCCAGGCCGTCATCGCCGGCGGTAAGGACGTCTACAGCGAGTGGCCCCTCACCACCAACACGGCTGACTCCGAAGAGATACTTGCCCTTGCCGAAGCGAAAGGAGTCCGACACGTCGTGGGACTTCAACGCCGGCTCTCTCCCAGCGCCCGATACACCGCCGATCTCATCGCACAGGGGTTCATCGGGCAGATTCGCGGTGTGACCATGTCGGTCGGCGTTGACGCATTCGGCGCCGAGCTGCCCGAGAGCGTGTCGTGGGTGCTCGATCCGACGAACTTCGTCCACCTCTTGCCGGTCTACCTCGGGCACTTCGGCGACCTACTCTTCTCCACAGTCGGGCCGCCGGCGACCCTCACGGCTCTGACCTCGAACCACATCCCGGAAGTCACCATCACAGAGACCGGTGAGAAGGCGACGAGCGGCGTCCCTACAGAGGTCGTGGCCATCGGCGAACTTCGTGACGGGGGGCTGTACTCGATCCAGCTCGAGGGCGGCCAGAAACTCAAGACGGGCCTGCAGATCGTCATCACCGGTTCCGGTGGCGCCCTGCGCATCACCAATCCCCGCGGCTTCCAGAACGAGAACGACAACACCGTCGAGGCCATGACCGGAGACGCGACCACCTTCAGCGCCCTGCCAGTCCCAGACGAGTACACGTACCTCGACCAGGGCGACCTGGACGCCAGCGTCCACGACGTCTCCTACCTCTACGCCGCCTACGCCAACGACGTGCTCCAGGGCACCTCAACCGCCCCCAACTTCCGCGACGGCGTCCGCATGCATCACCTCATCGACCAAATCACCCGCACCGCCGAGCACTTCACCGCCCGCCAGGACACCGGGGTCATCTGGTGACGCCAGGCGTGACATCTAGCGCAGCGGAAATGCCGCCACTTAGCGCTGCAGTTCACACACGAGGAGCGCTACCCATTGGGGCCACGCATGGTCTAATCCTCGGGGTTCCGCAACCTTTGCGTTGAAAGCCAGAAAAAATGCCGGCAGGGCACGAATGTAGTTACCCCCGTGAAGCGTGGAGTATACGAAGGAATTCAAAGAGCGCGAGGAGCTGCTTCAACAGCTCGAAGACCGTGGCCTCGCGACTCCTGACCGCGCCGAGGCGCTCAACTTCCTCACACGCGTCGGCTACTTCCGTTCCGGAGCGTACCGATACGTCTTCCGGAGGCTGCTCCCGGGCCACGGGCGCTGTCTGGGTATCCCGATGATCGTTCCAGTGCGGGCATTGGCGTGGACGCAACGTCGTGACCCGTGGATGAAGCTCCCTCGTTGGCGCGCTGAACTGCACCTAGCTGTGTGCTCCCCCGTGTCTTCTATTTGAGCAACTGGCGGGCGAGGGTTGTGTCGGTGACGACTGATGTCACTAGGCCGGCGGTGATGGCAGCGCGCATGGCCCCTGCTTTCGAGGATCCACCGCCTACGCCGATCACCTCGGGTATGCTCCTGAGCTGATGTGCCCTGACGGCGATTGTCCGGTCGTCGAGGGTGGTGATGATTCGGCCGTCCTCAGCGAGGAGGGTTGCCGCCACCTCGCCCACCACACCCTGGGCGAGGAGGTCGCTGGCGAGTCCGAGTTCGCGGGCTGCGTCGTAAAGCTGCGAATTGGGGGGGGCCCAGCTTCCTACCGCCACTACGCCTTTGGTGACGCGGCGGAACTGGGATGCCGCCTCGTGGATGACCGGGTCATGAAGCAGCGCCCGCGCGGTTGCCGAATCGCGGACCACAAGGGGGGCGAAGATGGGCCACATCTTTCCACCGGCAATGCGTTGGACCCGGCGAAGAATCTCTACCCCGTGTTCAGTGGCCTGTCCGGCCACTCCGCCCAGGGCGACAACGTCACACCTGGGGAGGACCTCGAGGAAACCGGCGACCGCGTGGACGGTCCGACCGGAAGTGAAGCCGATGACGTCGCCTTCTTCGACAATTTCCGATAGGAGGTGTGCTGCAGCCTTGCCGACGTACTCCCGCACGATGTCGTTGGTGTCTCCCGGTGCCGTTACGACGATGGCCCTTTGCAGATCGAACTTCGTGCGCAGCTGCACCGAGAGGTCCGGGTCGATCAGATCCCCTGCGCTGATGTCGAACCTGATGATGTTCAGCTCCCTCGCCTGATCGAGCATCCTCGCAATCTTGAACCGCGACACCCCGATTTCCTCGGCGAGTTCGGACTGCGTTGCGTTGTCAACATAATGGCGCCGCGCAACGTACGCCATCCTTACCCGTTCATCCGGTCCCACCATGGGCTTCACCGCCTTCCACACTTAGTACTGTATCACTCAAACCGCTCAATTGAGCGCAGCTCTTGCACGATTGTTGTGATGAGTCTTACAGTGGGATGCATTAGCGGCGGGCGACGGCGTCCGACGCGGAAGGAACAGAAATGACCACCGCATCGACGGGGATGAGGCCGACGGATCCCCCCAGTGACGCTTCGAACGCTCCATCCACTCTGGAGTGCCGGGGCATCGAAAAAGCGTTCGGCGGCGTGCCCGTACTTAAGGGCGTGTCGCTCACGTTGGAAGCCGGCACCATCACGGCACTGGCGGGTGAAAACGGTGCCGGCAAGTCCACTCTCATGAAGATCGCCTCCGGGCAATACCGTCCTGACAGTGGCGAGGTGTTTGTCCGCGGTGAAGACCTGCACGCGGGAAATACCCAGATGGCACACCGCCTGGGCGTCAGCATCGTTCCGCAGGAACTGGCGTCGGTCCCTGACCTGAGCGTCTACGAAAACATCTTCATCGGCCGGGAGATCCGCGGAGTTTTCGGCCTGCAGCGCAAAGCGATGATCGAAGAGGCTCGCAAGAACCTCGAAGTGTTCGGCGTCAACGTTGATCCCACAGCCCGCATGGGCAGCCTCCCTGTTGGCATCAGGCAAATCGTCGAAATCATCAAGGCAACAAACACTGGAGCAAAGGCAATCCTGCTCGACGAGCCCTCCAGCGCCATCGCAGAACGGGAAGTCGAACGGCTGATCTCTGTGATGCGGCACCTGCGCGACCGCGGCGTCGCACTGCTCTTCACCACACACAAAATGGAGGAGATCCGGGCTGTAGCGGACAGGGTCGTCGTTCTGCGCGACGGAAACCTTGTGCTCGATCAGCCGCTGGCCCTCCTGACCGACGACGACATCGTCACAGCCATGATCGGCCGCGAACTCGAGGACCTTTTCCCGGATCGCAACACCCCCGGTGAGGAAACCATCCTGGAGATCGACAACCTGGAAGTCGATGGAGCCGGGGGGCCGGTCAGTCTTTCGGTCCGGCGGGGCGAAATCGTCGGACTCGCCGGCCTTGTCGGGGCGGGACGGACCGAACTGCTCGAAACCGTATTCGGAATCCGTCGCCCCCTGGGCGGCGAGGTACGAGTCTCCGGCCGTGTCGTCAAGAAGCACTCCCCCTCGGCAGCGATCGCAGCGAAGATCGCGATCGTCCCCGAGGACCGCAAGGGAGCGGGTGCTATCTTGTCCATGGACGTGCTCGACAATGCGAGCCTTCCCCGGCTCGCATCGTTCTCCACCGCAAGCCTGCTTAAACAGGGCGCCCGCCGAGCGGCGGTCCGCAAAGCAACCGAGTCGGTGCGGCTCAAGAGCCGGGGCTTGAACCAGTCCATGGAGACCCTTTCCGGCGGAAACCAGCAAAAGGTTGTTCTTGCCCGGTGGCTAACCGGACCGGTCGATGTGCTGATCCTGGACGAACCTACCCGAGGCGTCGACGTCGGTGCCCGCAGTGAGATCTACCGCATCATCGTGGCGCTGGCATCCCAGGGAATGGCCGTCCTCATGGCCTCCAGCGACATGCCCGAAGTACTCAGCCTGTCCCACCGCGCCCTTGTCATGCGGGGCGGGGAAGTAGCCGCCGAACTTAGCCGCGACGATCTTGACCGGACCGATGTGCAGGACAAAATCTTCCGCCTCGCCAGCGGACTGTCCTAGTGAAACTCAGAGGAAAATAACCATGACGACAGTTACTGCAAGCCCGACCACTCCGCGGTTCTCGCGCGAATGGTTCCAGAACCTCGCCATCCGCTACGCGATGGTCATAGTAATGCTCTTCGTTATCGCGTTCTTCCTGTACCGCAGCGCCAGGTTCGGGACCATCGATAACATCACCACGATCCTTATTGCAGCGGCCCCCTTCGCGCTCATAGCCTTGGGACAAACCCTGGTCATCCTGACCGGAGGCATCGACTTGTCGGTGGGGAGCGTGATCGCACTCAGCGCCATGTCCGGCGCACTGTTCGCCAAGACCTTCCCGGACCAGGTGTGGTTCGCCGTTCCCGTGGCCGTACTCGTTGGATTGGTTGCCGGAGCGATCAACGGGGCCGTCATTTCGCTGATAAATGTCCCGCCCTTCATTGCGACACTCGGAATGCTGACTCTGGCCTCTGGCCTGGCCTTCGTCGTCGGGGGCGGCGCACCGATCAACGGTCTGCCTGCGGCCTTCGGCCAGATCGCCAATACCCAGATTCTGGGGTTGACCGTTCCCGTGGTCCTCATGATCATCGGCCTCGTCGGGTTCGGCCTCATGATGCGCCGAACCACGTACGGTCTGCGGATCTACGCAGTAGGCGGGAACCGGATGGCATCTGAAATTGCCGGAGTGAAGACCGGTCGCGTGCTCTTTAGCGTCTACGCCATCAGCGGCGCCCTGGCAGGACTCTCCGGCATCATGCTGTCCTCCCGCGTCATCAGCGGGTCCCCGACACTGGGCCAGGGGTATGAGCTGGATGCCATTGCCGCCGTCGTCATCGGCGGAGCCAGCCTCATGGGCGGCCGCGGCACGATCTGGGGTACCGCCCTTGGGCTCCTCCTCATCATGACCCTGAACAACGGCCTGGACATCCTCACCGTTCCGGCTTTCTGGCAGGACGTCATCAAGGGCGTGCTGATCGTGACCGCCGTCGCCGTCGACGTCTGGGCGAGCAAACGCCGCACCTAGTACCGCTTTTCAACACCACAACCTGAAAAACCCACGCAAGGAGATCGAATCAATGAAGATTACTCAGCTTATTCGCCGCGGCACTGCCGTGGTCGCAACCGGGGCGCTGGCATTGACGCTGGGCGCTTGCGGAGCCGGAGACCCCAGCGCCCAGCAGAACGCCAGTGAGGGCGGAAAGAAATCTGTCAGGGTCGGAGTCACGGTCTACAACATGTCTTCCTTCATCACCGAAGGCAAGGAAGGCATCGACAAGTATGCCAAGGACAACAACATCGAGATCCTCTGGAATGCCGCCAACAACGATGTCAGCACCCAGGCAAGCCAGGTCGACCAGTACGTCAGCGCGAAGGTCGATGCCATCATCGTCGTTCCAGTCCAAGCGGACACTCTCCAGCCCCAGATCGCAGCAGCCAAGGCCGCCGGCATCCCCGTCCTCGACGTGAACGCAACACTGAACAACCCGGACATCACCGCCAGCGTCCAGCCGGACGACGTCGCAGCCGGCGCGCAGGAAGCCGAGATGATGATGAAAAAGATCGGGAACAAGGGCAACATCGTGGTTCTCCAGGGACCCTTGGGCGGGTCCGGTGAAATCAACCGCGGCAAAGGCATCGATCAGGTCCTCGCCAAGAACCCGGACGTGAAGGTTCTCGCCAAAGACACGGCCAACTGGAGCCGCGAAGAAGCCGTCAACAAGATGAAGAACTGGATTTCCGCCTTCGGCGGGGAAATCGACGGAGTCATCTCCCAGAATGACGACATGGGCCTCGGCGCCGTCCAGGCCCTCCGCGAAGCAGGACGCAGCGGAGTTCCTGTGGTCGGTATCGACGGCATCGAAGACGGCCTGAACGCCGTCAAGAGCGGTGACTTCATCGGCACCTCCCTCCAGAACGGCACAGTGCAGCTCGCCGCAGGTGTGGCCGTCGCCGCAAGGATCGCCCGCGGAGAGGACGTGAAGAAGGAATACACGTACCTCATGCCGCCGATCACGACAGAAAACGTCGGCGACGCCATCAAGCACGTCGTCACTGAGCGCGATCCGTTCCTCGCGAACCTGAGCAAGCTCACGGACGAAAACCTGCAGACCGGCGACGTCGCCTACGAAGGCCTCCCCGGCCAGAAGAAGTAACCGCACATTTCACTCCTTGTTTTGGGCCGCGGTTCTGAACCGCGGCCCAAAACCTCCAACCAAGATTGGTACTCCATGACCACTTCGAGCATCTCCGCCGACAGCATCGTCGACGCAGCCCGGGCCGCCATCCGCCGGGAGGCTCGTGCCGTTGAAGGACTAAGCAACCAGATTGACCGGTCATTTGCCCTGCTCGCACAGGACATCCTAAAGCTCAGCGGCAAGGTCATTACCACCGGAACCGGAACGTCCGGGATCATGGCCGAACGCCTCGCCCACCTCCTCGCTGTTTCGGGAACTCCTGCGTTTTACCTGCCGTGCCTGGACGCCCTGCACGGCGGCATGGGTGCCATCACTAAAGGGGACATGGTTGTGGCAATCTCCAAGGGCGGCCAGTCCAGCGAACTTATTGAACTTGTCACCCGCCTGGGCGAACGGGGTATCCCCGTCGTCGCCGTAACCGAAAATCCTGCTTCGCCGTTCGCCAAGGCAGCCCAGCTGGTCGCCGCGGTCAAGACCGAACCCGTGGACGCCGATCCGGGCGGATTGATCGCCATGGGCTCCACCCTCGTCGCCGGCGCCTGGGGCGACGCACTTGCCACCGTCCTGATGGCCCTGCGCGGGCAAACTTGGGAGGAAGTGGTGCACATCCACCCCGGGGGCGTAGTCGGCCAGCAGACCGAGCTCCCGCCCGACGTCGAACTGTAGGTCCCGCCGTGAAAAACGCACCTCTAGTCGCCGGAGTCGACTCATCGACGCAGTCATGCAAAGTGCAGCTGCGCCACGCTGAGACTGGCTTCCTCATGGGCGCCGGAACTGCCCCGCACTCCCCCACCTACCCCCCGCTGAGCGAACAAAATCCCGCAGAGTGGTGGGGTGCCTTTACCACCGCATTCCGCCAGGCCCTCGCAGCCGCGGGAGCATCTCCGGATCAGGTATCGGCAATATCCGTCGCAGGCCAGTGCCACGGGCTGGTTCCCCTGGATGAGACGAACACCATCATCAGGCCTGCCAAACTCTGGAACGACACCACCTCTACCCCAGAGCTGATGACGCTGCGCGAACGCATCGGCGACGAAAACTTCGTTCGCTCCGTCGGCTCACTGCCCACCGCTGCCTTCACCATCTCCAAAATTGCCTGGCTCGCAGAACACGAACCGGCAAACTTCCAAAAACTTCGCCGCATCCTGCTGCCGCATGACTACCTCACCTTCCGGCTGACCGGCCGGTACGTGACAGACCGGTCAGAAGCATCCGGAACGGGCTACTTCGACGCCGCAGCCAACCGCTACCTCCCGGAATTCCTCAACCGCATTGCCGACCGCGAGTGGGAAGACATGCTCCCCAAGGTCCTGGGTCCGGATGAACCCGCCGGCCAAGTGAGCCCCGAAGCAATGACCGAACTAGGCCTCAAGGGGCGCATCCTGGTCGGTGCCGGCGGTGGCGACCAGCATGCTGCAGCCCTTGGCCTCGGCGTTCAAAGCGGAGACGTGGTGTACTCCTTCGGCACGTCCGGAGTGGTCTCCACCGTGCACCCCACCCCTGTCTACGACCTCAGCGGACTCGTCAATGGCGTAGCCGACATGACCAACGCATTCATGCCACTGGTCTGCACGCTGAACGCGGCTAAAGTAACGGACACCTTCGCCCGTATCCTCGGTGCAACGAGGGGCGAAATGGCCGAACTTGCCCTTGCAGCACCCGCCACCGATGGTCCCTCTCTCGCTGCATTCCTTGATGGGGAACGGACCCCCAACCGGCCAGCAGCCACCGGCATTCTGGCCGGAATCACCACCGCGACCACCCGCGAAGACATTGCACGCGCAGCATTCGAAGGAGTTGTCTTCGGTCTGTATCGTGGACAGCAGCACCTTGAGCGCAGCGGCGTGGACGTCTCCGGACGTGTTTTGGCGGTGGGCGGCGGCGCCCGTTCTGTCGCATACACACAGCTTTTGTCCGACATCACCCGCAGGCCCGTGCTTGTGCCGACCGAGGATGAAGCAACAGCCAGAGGCGCTGCAGTACAAG
Source organism: Pseudarthrobacter sulfonivorans (assembly GCF_001484605.1). Lineage (NCBI taxonomy): Bacteria > Bacillati > Actinomycetota > Actinomycetes > Micrococcales > Micrococcaceae > Pseudarthrobacter > Pseudarthrobacter sulfonivorans. Next base: position 397,197 of record NZ_CP013747.1, read on the forward strand.
CAGCAGCCATCGCCTCCCAACGCAAAGTCGCGCAAGTCCGCGACGACTGGGCACCCCCGGCGGCCACGGTGGCAGAACCGCGCCCAGGTAGCCGGGAGGAGGCCTTCGCTGCCTACTGCCGGGTCGCTGATGTGGCAGAACTGGACGGCAAAACGTGATCGGAGAATCGAAAACCCCCACGCTGAGAATTGCCAAATGGGCCGGGAAGTTTGAACCGGAGATCATCAGCGGCAGCCTCTTCGCGGTGCAACCTCCCCAACGCCTTGAAGCGGCGAAAATTCTCAACCACGCCGGGCACCGCGTCCATATCGACTTCATCGTCTCGGCCGACGGTCTCCATGTCGGGGTTTCACCTGAGGAGCTGCTCCTCATTCGGGACGCCCTCCCCGATGCACGGCTTGACGTCCACCTGATTCTCCCGGAAACGGGCCTATCCCCAAGTGTCAGAAAAACCGCAGAGACGGCCATCAGGACAGCCCAAGAGATCAAGGCAGAGACCCTGGCTGCCTCACCTGAGGCACTGCAGACTTTCAACGGTGTCCTCAGCGAGCCTTCTGACCACCGCGTAGAAATCTGGGCTGAAGTCGCCGTAGGCTCCGACACAACAACCGTCAGCGGAGTCGACGGGGCGCTCGTCATGCTGATCGAATCCGGAACACGAAACCCTGCAGACAGAACGGAGCTGCACAAGGTTCCTGCCCTCGCAACGACAGGGAAGGTAGGAATAGACGGTGGTGTCACCGCCTCCGTGGCCACCGAGGCCTGGGAGGCCGGGGCAACCATCATAATCTCCGGCCGTGCCCTGTTTGAACCCATCCAAGAAAGGCGACTCATGTCGACTAGCAATCTCCCCGAATCCATGCGCACCAGCGTGCTGGTGGGCGTGAAGAATCTCACCATCGAGGACCGAAAGCTACCTGCTTACGGAACGGACGAGGTACTCGTCAAGATCGCCGCGGTCGGCGTCTGCGGTTCCGACGTCCACTACTTCCGACACGGCCGGATCGGCGACTTCGTCGTGGACGGGCCTCTGGTCCTTGGCCACGAGGTGTCCGGCACGATCGTCGCAGTCGGCGACAGCGTGGATCCCTCCAGGGTCGGCCAACGCGTGGCAATCGAGCCCCAGCGCCCCTGCGGAAAATGCCGTGAATGCCGCGCCGGGCTCTACAACCTGTGCCCGCACATGGAGTTCTACGCCACTCCCCCGATCGACGGCGCCTTCGCCGAATACGCCGTCATCCAGGACGCCTTCGCGCACGCCATTCCGGACAACCTCACCGACGAAGCCGCAGCGCTTCTGGAACCGCTGTCAGTAGCCATCACCACGATGAGAAAGGCGCACGTAGTACCTGGCAGCAGCGTACTGATCGCCGGGGCCGGACCCATCGGCATCATCTGCGCCCAGACCGCCAAAGCCTTCGGCGCCGCAGAAGTCATCGTCACAGACCTGGTGGCCGAAAAGCGCGAACGCGCCTTGAAGTACGGGGCAACCCGAGTCATCGACCCCGTAGAGGTTGACATCGCGAACGAAGGTCTGGACGTGAACGCGTTCATTGACGCCAGCGGCTCGCCCCGGGCAGTAACCGCAGGCATCAAAGCTGTCCGCCCGGCCGGCCACGTCGTCCTGGTGGGTCTAGGCAACCCGGAAATGACCCTGCCCGTGGAGCACATCCAGAACTACGAAATCAACGTGACCGGGATCTTCCGGTACACCGATACCTGGCCAGCCGCCATCCACCTCGTCTCCAGCGGCCTCGTGGAGCTGGACTCGCTCGTTACCGGCCGGTTCGGATTGGACCAGGCCGAAGAAGCCCTTGAGAGCGACCAAGACCCGGCCTCCCTCAAGTCTGTCGTATACCCCTCTAAGTGAAAGGAAATCCCATGTCACCATTTTCGTTGACAGGAAAAACCGCCCTCGTCACCGGTGGAAACCAGGGACTGGGCAAGGCATTCGCCTTCGGCCTGGCAGAAGCAGGAGCACGGGTCGCGATCGCCGGGCGCAGCGCAGAGCGCAACGCCCAGGTCGCCGCCGAAGCGAAGGAGGCGGGCTACGACTTCGTTACCATCACCGTTGACATAACTGACGATGCGCAGGTCACCCGCATGACCCAGGAAGCCATCACGGGGCTCGGATCCATTGACATCCTCGTCAACAATGCCGGAACGTGCTATCACAACGCCTCGTTTGACGTCACCGACGAGCAGTGGGCGAACGTCTTCGACCTGAATGTTCGTGCGCTCTGGAAGGCAAGCATTGCCGTGGGCGCCCACATGCGGGATAAGGGTGCCGGCTCCATCGTGAACATCGGTAGCATGTCCGGTCTCATCGTCAACCGGCCCCAGTGGCAGCCTGCCTACAACGCTTCCAAGGCAGCCGTTCATCACCTGACAAAGTCCCTTGCTGTCGAGTGGGCGCCCCACAATATCCGGGTAAACGCCGTCGCCCCGGGCTACGTGAAGACCGAGATGGCACCGGTCGACCGTCCCGACTTCCAGCGGTACTGGGTCGAAGACGCCCCTCAGCAGCGCTTCGCGCTCCCGGAAGAGATCGCACCGTCGGTCGTCTTCCTCGCCAGCGACGCTGCCTCCTTCATCACCGGTTCAGTGCTTGTCGCTGACGGTGGATACACGGCGGTGTGAGATGACTGAGCAGACATTGCGGCGCATCGTCGTCAACTCATTCGACGACATCGCCGTGGAAAGAATCCCGGAACCCCAGGCCGGACCCGGTGAGGTCCTGGTCCGCAGCACCATAGTCGGCATCTGCGGCTCGGACATGCATGCAGCCCACGGACGCCACCCCTTCATGTCCCTGCCTTTCTGGCCCGGACACGAAGTCGTCGGGGTCGTCACGGGTGTCGGCAGCGGCACCGCTCCGGACCTGAACGGCAAGCGCGTCGTCATCGAACCCAACCTCTCCTGCGGCAAATGCGACCAGTGCAAGGAGGGCAGGTACAACATCTGTTCCACCCTTGAGGTCTTCGGATGCCAGACCCCCGGCGGCATGACAGACATGTTTACCATCGCGGCCGACCGCGTCGTCCCTCTGCCTGACGATCTCGAGGACAAATGGGCAGCGTTGATTGAGCCCATGTCCACACCCGTGCACGCCGTCCGGCGCGCCGGCGATCTCACAGGCAAGCGGGTCGTTGTGCTCGGAGCTGGCCCGATCGGCCTGTTCACGGCTATCGCTGCCCTGCACGCCGGCGCAGCACGGGTAGTCGTGGCAGACATCCTGCCATCCAAGATGGATCGCGCCGTCCGGATTGGTGCACACGGCAGCTTCAACTCCAGCTCGCCGAAAGCTGCCGAAGAAGCCCTCGAAGCCCTACAGGGCAAAGCGCACGTCGTCTTCGACTGCGTCTCCCGCGAGTCAACCGTCCACCTCGCTATCGAAGTGCTGGACAAGGGCGGCAAGCTCATGACGGTGGGCGTGCCGAGCGGGCCGACGACAGTGGACCTGGACCTCGTCCAGGACCGCGAACTGACCATCATGGGGAACCTCATGTTCGTCCGCGAGGACGTACTTTCCGCTATTGAGCTGCTGCGCGAGAAACCTTTCCGGTACGAGGATATTGTCACCGCGACATTTGATATCGAGCAGGCCGCTGACGCCTTCCGGGCATCCGATGATCCCGAACAGGTCAAGGTCCTCATCACAGTAGGTTCCTAACGGTTCCACCAAGGAAACGGAGGCCGGCCTGCGGGCCGGCCTCCGTTCGGAAGGAGTTCAATGAGCGGTCGCTTGGACCCCGCCGGCGGCGAAAACCCCCACCATAATGAGCTGCGCAGTCTGGCCGAACGCGTGGCCGGCGACGCAGGAGCGAATGCACTCAAGCTCCGCCGCGCCGGAGTGTCGCTCCTCGGCTCGAAATCATCTCCCGAGGACGTCGTCACGGCAGCCGACCGCGAAACCGAAACACTGATCCGCCAACTCATCCAGGAGGCCCGCCCGGACGATGCCTTCCTCGGAGAGGAAGGCGGTTCCAGCTCCGGTTCCAGCGGCCTCACCTGGATCGTAGATCCAATTGATGGGACGGTGAATTACCTTTACGACATACCTGCCTGGGCTGTAAGCATCGCCGTCGTAGAAGGAGACCCCGACCCCGGAACGTGGAGGCTGCTCGCGGGTGCCATCCTTGTTCCCTCCCTGGGGGAAATCTACAGCGCCGCGCTGGGAGGCGGAGCGACCCTGAACGGAAAGCCGATCAAAGCCCTCGAAGCACCCAACCTGTCGCTGAGCCTCGTCGCCACCGGGTTCACCTACTCTTCGGAGCGGCGGACCGGACAAACCGCGATCCTGAACGGACTGATCAGCAGTGTCCGTGACATCCGCCGTTCAGGTTCCGCCGCCCTCGATCTGTGCTCGGTCGCCAGCGGCCGCGTCAACGCTTACTACGAATCCTACGTAAACCCCTGGGACCACGCAGCAGGCTCGATCATCGCACGGGAAGCCGGCGCCGTCGTCGGAGGCTTCGACGGCAACTCCGAAGGCTATGACCTGCTGATCGCCGCTCCCCCAGCCACGTACGCACGGCTGGAAGAAGCCCTCAAGCCACTGTATGGCGACGCCTCAATCCTTTAGCTGGCGACGCGCCAGCAGAGACCCCCAACTATGAAGACCACGAACAGGTGCGGGTCGACCCGGCGGCCAGCACATTGACCAACACGAGGAGCAGCAACATGGAACAGGAGTATGCCGGCAAGGTTGCCGTCGTCACGGGTGCCACCAGCGGGATCGGCTATGCCGTCGCCGAGCATTGCTCAACGAGGGTCCCTCGTCGGCGGCGTGGACCGGAGCGAAATTGTAACCGACCCCATGGCCCAGCTCCCAGGCAACTCCCACCACGCCATTGTGCGGGATCTAACAGATCAAGACGCCGTCCGAGAAGTTAGTTCCAGCGTCATCGCCTCGGCGGGCGCGCCGGCTGTCCTCGTCAATTCGGCCGGCATCGGACTTCTTGACACGGCCGTTGACGTTCCTGCAACCACAACACGAGACAGGCAGTCGAATAGCCGCCCCCGCAAATCGCAGAGTAGATTACCGTGGACACCCTGCACATCACCACACCGGCCGACCTCGTCAGCCTCATCGGCCACAGCCTCGGCTACAGACCTTGAGACCCTGGCCTGAATGTCAATCCAAGATGGCAGGATGGGCGCCACCGTCAGACTGGACCTGCCCACGCCACCTCATCTGCGCCCGAAGAGCCAGCGGTACATGCGCAAAGACCACGATGCAAAAGCGGTCCCTTCGCGGCCTTAGTCGACACCTGCCGGGGCGACGATCGCGACGCAGTTGTCGTCCCCCGCCGAAGAAAGCGCACAGCAATTGGCCCTAGCCGGAATGCCGACGCCGACAGCCGCTTGAGGCGGCAAACGAGATGATCCCCGAGGATGAACACACCGGATCAACTCATGTCGAAGTCCGCGTTCACGGTCAGGGACAGATATGACCAAGCACCCAGGCCCGTCGGCCACTCGGCTGAAGATCTCGGGCCCGCGCACCCCGATCCACCCTCACACCGTGGTGCTCCCCTCTCGCGGCGAGGGGATCCGCAGACGCACCACGTGCGCCGCTCCCAAACGCGGATGCCGCTACGCACGACGACCTGGTCTGCTCTCGAAAGGGTTTAGCTGGTAGCGCCCCTGCTCCCGGGATTGCGATGGTCATGTCGCCGATCGCCATCGCGGCATGAAAGGGTGACGAGGCCAACAAGGTCTCTAAAGTCAGGAGGCCATCATGTCCGACGACCACAACAGCTCAGGTTTCGGTCCGTGCGAACAACAAGCACCCTCGTCCTCGCATCAGAACATCGGAATCCACCGCGCCGAGCCCAGGCCACAAACCTACTGCGACCACTACTACTGCATGATGTCTCTGGCGGACTATCTGGCGTGGATCCAGAAGGACGATGGCAGCGAGCCGCCCATATCGTTCTCCAACATCTGACCCAAGGCCCGGCAGATCAACCCACATGCCAGTCCACCGTGAGCTTTGAACATGCCAACCATCCGGCCTTGCGTTCTAGCTAACGAGTCAGGAGGGGCCTTCTGGTCCCCCATCATCGCTGGGCGGTCCCTGCACGCAACCCGCGCGCTGCGCGCCGGGCATTCCCCCGGACATTGTTCCTCGGCGCTCCTGCGTCGCTTATTTCCTCACAACAATCTCCTCCCCCTGCCCGGTCCCCCGGGTTGCCCTCCGGTCCCTCATACCCAGCGGTGATTCCTCTACCAGAAGGCACCACCAGAGCAGAAGGCCAAACCAAACAAGGCCACTGCCAACCACTGAGGAGAGATCACCATGGACACCCTGCACATCACCACACCGGCCGACCTCGTCAGCCTCATCGGCCACAGCCTCGGCTACTGGCCCCACGAAAGCCTGGTCTGCATCTCACTCCAAAAGAACAGGATGGGCGCCACCCTCAGACTCGACCTGCCCACCACACCCGACCACGCCCACATGTACGCACGAAGAGTCGGCGGCTACCTCCGCAGCGACCAGGACGCAACGGCGGCCGTCTTCGCGATCTTCACCGACACCAACCGCGACGACGACAGTGATGCCCTCTTCGGCCCCCTCGTCGAATCACTCGCCCAACAACTGGCACTGGCCGGAATGCCGATCCAGGCCGGCTGGATTGTCGGACCCTCGTCCATTGCCGAGTTCAGGATCCACCCCGTTTCCTACGGCCCGGACATCCCGCTCGGTACGGTCCAGTCGAGCCTGCTCAACGCAGAACTCATCTTCCGCGGCAGCCAGATCCGAGAGAGCCTGGCCCTCGCCCTCCCCAGCCGAGCCGTCACGCCCGAGTTCACCGCCGAGGTCGAAACCCACCTCAATGCCGCCGTGGCACAGAGTTCCGCCCAGCGGACAGCCGACGCCGTCGGGCTCTGGTCCAGCCTCATCGACGGCGGGGAGGAGCCGACGGCGGCACAGCTCGCCGAAGTTCTTGCCCAGCTGCAAATTCCCGAGCTCAGGGACAGGCTTATCGCGGACATGCCCGGTCTGGACCTACCGATGGAACTCCTGCTGTTCGGCGAGTCCAACCCGGCCCCTGACTGGGATCGGATCGACACCGCCGAAGGTCTATTGCGGCAGCTTTACGCCGTCGCCGCCCCCGAGCATGCCGCAGCCCCGCTGACCGTTCTCGGCTGCATCGCCTGGTGGAAAGGCAAGGGCTCCATCGCGTCCGACTTGATGGATTTCGCCGGGACGTTCGACCCGGACTACCGCCTCGCCCGCCTCATGAGCCAGATGCTGGGCTGCGGCCTCGTCGCCGGATGGGCCACCAGCAAAACCCAGGCCTACCGAACGCTCTGACCCAGAAAGGGAGCCGACACCATGAACATCATCCTGTACACCAAACCCGGCTGCCAGCAATGCCGGCTGACATCCCTCAGCCTCGACAAGGCAGGCCTCAGCTACAGGAGCGTCGACCTCACCACCAACGACGCGGCCCTCGAATACGTCCAGGACCTTGGCTACGCACAAGCGCCCATCGTCGTGGTGGATGACCATCACCATTGGTCCGGCTTCAACCCGACCGAAATCGAGAGGCTAACCCGAGCGCTCCAGCATGCTGATGGCACCCAGCAAGCGCCCGGCAACCTCTAGTCCCCTCCAGACCTGCGCAAACCCAAAGACCGTCGACCCGCCGTCGACGGTCTTTTCCTCTGCATCGAATCCACCCAACCCAATCCCCCACTCATTGATTCGGCGACAATCACGCTTTTACACCAAACCGTCGGCCGATCCATCCGCCACGTCACGCATGCTCCGACGACCCCCGCCAGGCCCCCTAGCGCGACCACAAAAGCGCCTCACACCTCTGGCATCTTGCGATGCGCCGTAACGAAGCACATAACGCCGAGTCATGCAGACTCCGGCGCCCGGACCCATGAACGGGTGTGAACGACCAAACTTGCCCGGAATGCCACACCGCCTTCACACCCACCCGCCGTGGGCAGATCTACTGCACATCAGGCTGCGCGAACAGGCAGCGCCAACGACGCTACCGCGCGGCACGTCTGCGCCAGAGACGTAGCCCGGGACGCTCCCCGGCAACAGTTCCCCCTCGAACTGACATCGACGATTCCGTTGCGCGGTCGGCGCTGAATCGCGCTGAGACCTCGCATCTTCGCACGGGCTATGAGCGACGACTGCACAAGGCCACAGCGGACCACGACATTGAACTGGCAACGGCCTACGACCGATTGCACAAGATGGCGGTTTCCGCCGATCAAGCCATCTCCACGGCGACCGCATTGGCAGAACGTTGCCGCCGACTCCAGAGCGAAAACTGGTCGCTGCGCCAGCACCGCGGTCAGGACCTGAGCGACCTCCAGCTGCTGGCCGCTCGCCTTGTCTCGTTCACGACGGCGGGCGCCCACTTGGGGGAACGGGTCACCGACGTCTTCACTCGCCGGGGATGGATCACAGGCAGGACCGACCCATGACTGTATCGATAGCCAGGCTGTCGAGTGAGTCCGGCGTGAAGTACCTGCTCAAGACGACCCTGCGCGCTGACGTCGCAACCCGCAACCTGACCGATTACTACACGCAGTCCAGCAACCCGCAGGGCAGGTGGCTGGGTGCCGGCCTGGCCGGCATCGGCGTCGAATCCGGCTCCACGGTCACACCATCGGCGGCTCAGGCGCTCTTCGAACGGGCTGAAAATCCGACGACGGGCGAAGCGTTGGGCAGGCATCCACACCAGGATCCGCCTTCGTCGCACGCAGCCCCGCAGAATAGGCGCCCCACCGTGGCAGGTTTTGACCTGACGTTCAGTGTCCCGAAATCGATCTCCGTGCTCTGGGCGCTGGCCGACAGCGTGGACAAGGCCAGGATCCTGCGAGCCCACCACTCCGCCCTCGACGCAACGATGGTCTGGTTGGAAGCAACGGCGATTCACACCCGCGCCGGCCACAACGGCATCGCCCGGCTCAGCGTCCGCGGCGCAGTCGCCGCGTCCTTCGACCACTGGGAATCCCGGACCGGAGATCCCCAGCTTCACACCCATGTCGTGATTGCCAACCGCGTCCAACGCAACTCCGACGGTGCCTGGGGCACGCTGGACTCACGCACCCTCTACAAGGCGACTGTTGCGGCGAGCGAACACTACAACGGTGTCCTGTTCGACCAGCTCAAGCGAGACCTCGGCACCGACGCTGACGTCCGCCGGCCCGGCACAACTGAACACAACCCGAAGCTGGAACTCACCGGCGTCGATGACATCCTGATCCGCGAGTTCTCAAGCCGAACCCGGCTCATCGACGTCGAAACTGACCGTCTTGTCCAGGAATGGACCCAGACGCACGGCCGCATACCCACGGCGACCACAAAGATCCGCCTTCGCCAGCAGGCCACACTGTCCACACGCACCGCCAAGCCCGACCGTATCGTCCCGCTCTCTACCCGGACCCTCGAGTGGCGGAACCGGGCGGCCGCCATCGACTTCGACGCCGAACGCGTGGTCGCCGAGACCATCAACCGCTCACGTACGGCACCACTGCACGATTCCGAACTGAGCGACTCCTGGTTCGAGTCCACTGGCAGGCTCGTGGAACAGGCCGTTGCCGGCCGACGAGCCACCTGGAACCGGTGGAACCTACTCGCCGAAGCGGAACGGATCTGCCTTGAACTCCGCTGCGCCAGCCCAGAGGACCGGCGGCACATCATGGACGCCGTCGCGAACTCCGCTGAAGAGCAGTCCGTGCCCCTCAGTGAATTTCGCTACGGCCCGGCGGCCAGCACAGCACCAGATCTGGCCTTCGATGGGCACAGCGTTTTCGACTGGCCCAGCGACCACCTCTATACCGATGTGTCCACGTTGGCTAACGAGGCCCGAGTCATGGCAGCCCACCACACAACGGATGCGCCCGCGATGGATCCATCCGCATGCTCCGCGCTCACCGAGTACACGAACGCCAGGGGCGTCGGCTTGTGGCCGGACCAGCTCGACGCAGCCGCCAGCATACTGGGAAGCGGGCGGCGGCTGGACGCCGTCGTAGGGCCGGCCGGAACCGGCAAGACCACCGCGATGGCTGCCGTGAAGAGTTTCTGGGAGGCGGAGTTCGGATCGGGCAGCGTCATTGGTTTGGCCCCGGCCGCGGCGTCGGCCGACGTCCTCGGACACGAGCTCGACCTGGCAACGGACAACGTCACCAAATGGCTCTACGAATCATCCGGCCCCGGTGCCGCCAACCGTGCCGAACGGTACTTCGACGCCGAGCGACGGTACCTGGCAGCAATCGCCACAGCAGGCGGTGACCCGTCATCCGCGCGCTTTCTTCAGAGGCTCGCGCAGCAGCTCACCGCGCTCAGCGCGACTCAATCCAGATGGCAGTTCCGCCCCAACCAGCTGGTCATCGTCGACGAAGCCTCCATGGTTCCCACCCACCATCTCGCGGCCCTCGTCGACCAGGCCGAGGCTGCCGGTGCCAAGCTCGTCCTTGTTGGCGACCCCGCCCAGCTGGACGCGATCGACGCCGGCGGCATGCTCGGGTGGCTCAGCCGCACCAGCAAAGCCGCGCAGCTGACAACCATCTGGCGCTTTAGCCAACCCTGGGAACGGCAGAGCTCACTCAAACTCAGATCGGGCGATTTCCGGGTCATCCAGGATTACAACAGCCGCGGCCGGATCCGTGCCGGCACGTACGACTCCATGGTCGATGCAGCCTACGACCGGTGGAACACAGACGTTCAAGCCGGACGGTCTTCCATCCTGATCGCTCCCGACAATGACACCGTCGCCATGCTCAACGAACGCGCGCAGGCCGACCTGGTCACCACAGGCAGGGTCGATCCGGAAGTCACAGTCATTCTGAGCGACGGACTGCACGCCGGCCGAGGTGACCGGATCCTGGCGCGCCGCAACGACCGCCGCCTCACCGACCAAACAGGCGACTTCATCCGAAACGGCACCCTCATCACGATCACAGATCCGCCCGCCCTCGATGGGTCAATCACGGGCAGACGGCTGGACACCGGCGCCACCATCACGTTGACCAGCCGGTACCTCGCCGCGTCCGTCGAGCTTGGCTACGCCACAACGGCCCACCGCTCCCAGGGAATCACGGTGGACACCGGACACACCCTCGTCTCCGAAGGACGCCTCACCCGCGAACTCTTCTATGTCTCCATGACCCGCGGACGCCACTCCAACACCGCCTATGTCTGCGAACCAGACCCACGCGACCACCACGCCATCGATCCCTCAACGCTGCCGGACTGGCAGCAGATCCTCAGTCAGGTTCTCGCAGCGGAAGGTGCGGAACACACGGCCCACGAAATCAGAGCTTCCGAGGCGGCCAGGGTCGATTCCTTGAGCCAGTTTATGGCGGAGCGGGACTATCTTCGCCAGATCGCCGCGTACGACGACGTCACTCACCTTGTCAGCACTCACTCCCCCGAGTCGCTGGACCGGCTGCGTCAATCTCCAGAATGGAGCGTGCTCACCACGGCTTGGAGTCGCGCTTCCGCTGTAGACCGCGCGGCTGCTGAGCAAGCCCTCGTCGACGGGCTCCTGACGGCAGCGGACGGCAATGAATCGGCGTCTGACATCCGTTCGCGGCTACGCGCCATAGCCCAACAAAGTCGGCCGCTAATCCCCGCGGCGGGGGCGTCCCCGCCCCCTCCACGAGAAGACATCCGCCTCCTGCTGAACAATGTCGAGCATCGTATCGGCCAGCGAAACCGAGTCACCACTCGGACAGCCCAGATGCATGACTCCTCGTGGAAGGAAACGCTCCGGGCCTTGCTTCCCGGAGCAATTGATCCGCAGACATGGCATGGCCTCGTCGGGGAGGTTGCCAGATATCGTGACCGCTGGGATATCGACAGCGAAACCCTCCCCTTTGGACGCAAGCCGGACTCAGCCGACACGATCCAGTACACGGAACACGCACGAGTCGAAGCCTTGGTCATAGCAGTTGCCGCCGCTCCGCCAGAGGCGCTCGGCTCTATGACTTCCGCGAACCTGAAAGGAACTTCCCGCGCTGCATCCACTGTTCAGCCTTTCGACCTCGGGAGCTAAAATTGGATAGTCAACAGGCGGTGCAAATGAACGCCAATCCATTCGTAAAGCCAAAGGTAAGGACGGGCTGGCTGGTAGTTGCCAGCGCCTTAGCGATGCTGTGCCTCGCGTTCAGCACACTCGCGATCCCGGCATCTCCCACGTTGCCCAACCTCTGGCCGATTCTGGCCCTTTCCGTCCTGTTCGCCGTGGCTGTCGGCACCATCTGGTTCTACCGCCTGCAACGGGCGAACAAGTGGACCGCCCGTGCGGTCGAGCAATGGCGGCGGCTTGAGGCAACCAGACTGCAGGTGGGAACGACGACCGAAGTCACGATACTGGCCATCGAGACGGTCGAACCGACCGGAACCTGGGTAACGCTGCGCTGGAACCAATTCGACCACGTTCAGCGTGCTTGGATGGAAGCCCTTCCCGATGAGATATGGGAAGGCACAGTTCTACTCATCTCGCCGGATCCTTCACAGATAAAGCTGGGCAATCCGTGGCCGACTTTCTACCACTTGGCTGCCCAGAAGTATCTAGGTTTCGCTCCCGCGGCAGGTCGGAAGGACTTTGAGAAGCTTTCGGAGAGGTCTCCGCGGTGATGCAGATGCGACCAGGAATTCTGGCCGTTTCGTCGATTCCTGCGACTTGAGTCTGCTAGGGCCGTACCCAGTGTTGCGAAAGGCGAAAGCACAGGCACCTTGCTCAATTTTGCTCCATCTTCAAGCGATAGGCGGCGGCTTGCTTCGGAAGAATTGGCACAATGTCCGAGGTAGGGAACGCAACTCTAGTCGTGGCGTGTCCACGGAGAGGGAAAGCCGATGCATCCGAATCCTTTGTCACCTGTACTTCAGACCGGCGAACCGACGTGGCTGATTGGACTGCGTGCCCCGCGACTTTTTGGAATGGATGCAAATACATTCGGGAGTGGCAAGTAGAGTCGTCCTACAGTTGCGGAACCCTCGAATCGCAAATGCAGATATAGGAATGGGGCCAATGTCTGAACTCCAGACCGATGGGTCTTCGCCGGACCACGGGCATCCGCACTTCTCGCCTGGTCCTGCGACGCCAGATTTTCTCGCAGCGCTCGCCTCTGACCGTTCAGGCTACGAGACATTTTCCAGATACCGCTGGCAAGCAAAGCAGTCCGTGTGGCAATGGCTAACTTGTTTGAGCTCGATTGATCCGCCGACGGCAATTGTTTGCGAACACGTGGAAGACATCGTCATTGTCTACGAGTCAAAGCTTCGTTTCGCGCAACTCAAGACACGTGACAAAGGGTCGTGGAGTGCGAATCGAGTGTGTTCGGAAGGCCACGGGATCGATGCTTTGGTTCGATCGTTCAAGGAAGCCGAAATTCATGGCCTAGTTGAGATTAGCACTTTTGAACTTTGGCTTGAGGGTCCCATGGCTGAAGCCAAGGAGACGGTCAATTTTTTCTCCTCGCCTCCCACCGCCGGCCCGGCACTCCGGAGGAAAATCGTGGAACTGGGTATGCCGTCCAGAAAGGTTGAGCGCTTCCTAGAGCGTCTGATCATTAGGCCACAACAACCCACCCGGCTCCACATCGACGCCGTGATACTCCAATACATTGGAGCCCTTTGGCCAGCCCTGTCGACACCGGAGCGCGAGAGCATTTTTGGTGACCTTCTTGAAGCAGCACAGCAGGCGCAAGCAAACGAGCACCGCACGGCAACGGTTGTCGCCCGTCTTGCCGAGCAACTCCATGGATCACCTGAGACCACCAGGGCTTCCAGCAGCCAGGAGATGACGGGGATAGATTCGCTCGCCACTCAGACACTGACTCGGACGTCTCTGCTGTCGCGTGTCCCGCCACTTCAAGGCGCAACCCGGGAGGATCTGCTCGCCAGAATCAAGAATGGTGAAGTGACAAGTGCATTGGAACTCAAAATGCGGGCGGCTGGTGTCACTAAACAAACTATCGATTTGGCCCAAGGACTCCGCGCAGTTGCTGAAATAGGGCGCCAAGAGGTTCTAGGAAGTAGGCCGGATGCGATCTCGACTCTTGAACGCCTCGAACGCCGAGTACTCCAAACAGCAGACGCGACGGCCACTCGCGCGAGGCTGATGGCCGGGGGCAACCCGGCGATCGCATCACAGCCCGGTGAGTATGTCGTCGCAGAGCTGCTAAGCCAACCGATGCAACTGGCTCACCTCGATAGCGACAGATTGTTTCAAGCCGACAGCAACCTTGTCTTCGGGTTCTTGTGCCATCTTTCTGATACCTGCAAGTACTGGTGGCAGGCCTGATGACGGATACTCCAGAGGCTGTCGTCGGACACTCGCCCAGCAGCGGATCGTCAAAGTGGCAGCAGTATCGCTCTAGTCCTGAAGCTGAAGCCCGGCTGCTTCTCCTTATCGACGGTTTCAGCCGGAAGACGACGGGGCCCCGGACTCTGGAAGGCCGAGTAAAACTGGCCAAGCTGGACTTCCTCCTGCGTTATCCGCGTCACCTCGAACGAGTCCTGGCACGAAGGAATGTTGATCTGAGGGTACGCACTGAAATTTTGGATATCGAGGACACAGCGCCAATAGACAGCCGCATGATGCGCTATAGGTACGGTCCTTGGGATCCTGCGTACTACGCCATTCTGGGAGCTCTAATTGGACGGAGCCTAGTCCAAGCGCTCCCGCTCTCAGGCAGCAGCGGTTTTGGCTACCGTACGACGCTCAGAGGAGAAACCGTTTCAGCCAATCTTGCAGACGACGAGTCTTTCGGTGAGCTTAATGCGCGGGTCAAGATTCTTCGCAGGCACCTTGACTTGTCCGGAACTACTCTAAAGGGCCTTCTGTACGAATTGCCTGAAGTTGCTGATGCAACATGGAAGGAGGACATACATTGAGTACGTCCCCAGAAGACAGTAATCGCGAATTGACGACGACAACAGGCAGTACCCTGCAGGACCATCGTTTGCGCGTCGTCGAGGTGGAGCTCCTTGGAGGCGGACGGACTGTTCGCCTCTTTCCATCGCTCAACTTCGTGCGCGGAGACATCACAACAGGCAAGACAACCTTCGTACGGCTGTTGCGCTCACTCTTGGGCACTGTACCTGACAATTTGCCTCCGGAAGTCGGGCACGTCCGTGCCCTGAGAGGGACTTTGCAGCTTCGTAGGAACAACTGGCACGTATACCGTCCGCTGGTGACGACGCGGACGGCACCCGTGGAAGTCGCTCGATCTAAGACGGACGACAATGTAATCGCGTCGGACAATGAGGCGATCCGCCTGCCCGCAACAGGACCAGAATCCTCGTATAGCCGCTTCTTACTTGATCAACTGGCTCTGCCCGCCGTGAGCGTTCCAGAAGCTCGAACCGATCCGACTTCGCGGTTGTCAGCGGTGAGCATGACTGACTGGCTGGGCTACTGCATCGTTACCGGTGATGAACTGGACTCGGATGTATTCGGTCACAAGGACCGATTCAAGAACCAGAAGCGTCGGTGGATCTTCGAACTTGCCTATGGCTACTACGACGTTGAACTGGCCGCCTTGATAGCCAGCCGACGAGGCGTGGAACTCAGACTGGATAGTCTTGACAGGGAAGCAGAAGTTATTCGCCGCTTCCTGGAAGGCACGCCATTCTCTGACGAAACAGCGATTCGAACAGCCATCGCGCAGCGTCAACAAGCGCTGAAGTCCATGGAGCAACAACAGCGAACGGTTGCTGCGGAAACTGTAGACGCTGCCGAAGTCGGCGATCTTCGCAGTTCAGTGCTCGACCACAGGAAAATTCAAGACACACTACAGGCTGACGAGGCACGTCTAACCACACAGCTGACCGATCTTCAGGAACTGAAACGGCAGCTAATCAGCCAATCGGCACGTTTGACTCGAGCAATCGTTGCTGACGAATGGCTCGTGGACTTCGACTTCGTCGTCTGCCCGCGTTGCGGCAACGGCATTGAACCTAACAGGGCAGAGAGCGGCCATTGCTACTTGTGTTTGAAGCCCGAGAACTCGACGACGTCACGCGAAGCGCTACTCTCCGAGCAGGACCGCGTTATCAGTCAGGTTTCCGAGACTGATCGAGTCATGGAATTGCGGCAATCGGCTCTCGACAAAACGAAAGCGAACGTCGAAGCCAACAAGGTCACTCTGCACCGCTTGGCTGCTGAGTTGGACCAGCGAACAGCAGCCTTCGTTTCGGACCGGGCCGCGGTTATCCGCGCGCAAGCGAGGGACATCGCAACAGTAAGCGCGGACATCGAAAAATTCCATGAATATGCACAGCTCGTTGCGCGTCATAGTGATCAAGACCAAATTCGGAGAAAGCTTGAAGAAGAGCGAGAGGAGCTCAGCCATGCTATTGAGGGCCGCGAGGCCAATCAACATGAGGCTGACCAAAATCTCGAAGCGCTCGAGAAACGAATTTTAGAGTATTTGGAAAGACTTCACATTCCACAGTTGGCAGACCTCCTAACCGTGCGAATTAATCGCACGACGTTTCTACCCGAGGTCAGCGGAAGGTCATTTGACGAACTATCAAGTCAAGGGCTAAAGACGCTTGTAAATGTCGCTCATGCTCTGGCCCACCATACTGTCGCCATCGACAGGGGCCTGCCTATACCTGGGTTGCTCGTCCTAGATGGCATCTCCGCCAATGCTGGACACGAAGGGTTTGATCGCGATCGGATAGGCGACATGTACCGATTGCTGATTGAGGTCGGAAACGAATACGAAGAACACCTCCAGCTGATCGCTGTGGACAATGACATACCCGCCGCCGTCATCGACGAAGTACGGGACTCCATTATCCTCGAGCTCAGCCAGCAAGACAGGCTCATCCGTTTGGCGTCCCGAACGCCGGACGACAAACTCGGAGTGTGAGCAGGTGAGCACCCACCCGGACTACCCAAAGATGTGGATAGCCGGTGTACAAGGGGTCCGCGCCCGCGTGATTGATTTCGAAGGTCCAAGGGATTCAGAGCGCTGCCCGCAGACCGGAGTTGCACCAAGTACTGACCGCTGTGTCCCATTTGCCGACGTCGGAGTTCCACTCTTGTGAATGGCCCACAGTGTCGAAGCGGACGAGGTGGACTACATCCGGTCGACGATCGGCGACCTGCAGTGACAAGTGGAATGGCGTTGATGGATCCTCTTGTCCGTGCAGCACCAGCAATGGCTGCTTGATCTCCGAGGCTCGGCTCAGCCAGTCCAACTGCGTGAAATCGATAGGATCCTGCAGCCCCGTGACCCACCGCGTCTTCGGCGACTGAAGCATTCGCAGACCGAGCGATGCAATTGAACGCGGGAGTCCGCTGGCGCTGGCGTTCTCGGTGAGCGTCCCAGCCCAGTCCATGACAGGCGCGTCCAAGACCATCCCCACAATTCGGTGCGAGTGGGCAGACAAGTCGGCAAGACGTAAGGCAATCGCCCCGCCAAGGGACCAGCCGAAAAGCACAATCTCCTGCGCCCCGTTGGCGACGGCATACTGAACAGCTGCTTCAACATCGAGCCATTCTGATTGTCCGAGCGTGTACCGGCCGTCTACGGACGGTGGAGCCTCTCCGTCGTTTCGGAATGAGACGACCAACGATGTGTAGCCGCACCGCACGGCCACCGGCACTCCGCGGAGAGCGCCGGCCCGCTTTCCGCCCATCCCATGTATGTGAATTGCCCAAGCGTTCGGCTTTGCCGACGCTCCGGCCGGTTCGAATCTCCAAGCCGGCGCAAGGCCTCCCTCAACGGGTATCTCGACGTCAGAAAACGGCAGTCCTAGTTGTTCCGGCTTCGAAAAAACGTACCCGCTCCAGATCCCTGCCCTCGCGTTCAGAAGATCGCCCGAGTCGACGCGCTCAACAACGCGAGTCACTGTGCCGCCCTTGGGATCGCTAGCTGCCACTGGACCGACGCAGGCATGCCCGGTGCCGTTGGCAAACCAAATGCTGTATCGGCCAGGCGCGCATGTCTGAGGGGACGCGGGCAGCTCAACCAACAGCCCGCCGTCAGCACCGTTGAAGGCCCGCCGGATAGGCAGATCCTCTTTCCGCGTGGTCTTGGGCACCACAACCTGTCGCGCGAAGTAGGCGGCCCCGAGGAACGCAGCCGAGCCACCGACCAACGCGGCCGCCGCCAGCCCCAGCAGCACCCTACGAACGACCATCATGTCCCCCGCCTCCCAGCCGTTCGTCGATTACCTTCCGAAGCTGCACCAAAGTTTCCGGCGAAATGCCCTGCAGTTGCCTGGCAGCAAAGTTCCGTACACGAGCCTCCCGCATTGTGCGCAAGAGCTGGAGTTGGGCATCGACGAGATCTGGAACCTCGTTGGTTTCGTCCAGCAAGTAGTTCGAGTCAACGCCGAAGAACTCTGCGAGATTCCGGAGCAAGGCTGCATCAGTTGCCAAGGAACTGTCGCCGCTGCGCATGTAGGCCCACCGCGAGCGCGACAACGGCGTCCCGCGCTGTGCCATGTGCTGGCTGATCTGCGGATACGTCAGCGGTTCTGACCCCTGTGCCTCAAACAGATCAAGCAGGAGGTTGAGCTTGCGAGCGAGTTTGGCTTGTGGCGTTTCGAGAGGCTCGTCGACTGTTTCTGCCACGAAGTGTTGCCCTCCCCTCGATGTCCCATAGCTGTCGTCCGTGTGGCCCAGCGCGTTGGCGCACTGCCAGGTAGTCCTCGGCTTGTGCCAGCACTTGGAATTCATGACTGCTCAATAACTTAGCAAGCGGCGGATCAACGAGCAGCGCGTCCTGGGTTTCTACCAGCATCCTGTGGAGACGCCACCGCGCGGAGTCACCCTGATCGGCTAGGTTTACGCCGGACTCAAGCCGAAGCTCCGTCCGGGTGCCGGTGGTCTTTTCCCAGATCGGCATGAGCCCGCTAACAAGAAGGGACTCTGTTTGGGCATCGGCCCTTCGTGTTAAGCGGCGGGCGACCGGCGGAAGTGCCAGCCCTGCACACAGAAATATCATGGCGCCGAGCACGGCGCCGTCATAGACCACCGACAATTCGCGCATTGAGCCCAGGTCTCCCAGCAGATGGAAGAGGTCCATCCCAAGGACGGCCAGGACCAGCACAACCGCGAGCGCACAGCCAACACCGATCAGCGTGAATGCGATGCGGAAGTAGGGCCGCGTCATGTCTCCGCGGAATCTGAAGCACGTGTAGCCCGTCACGCCCACAACTACTCCCATGTACACAAACTGCACCGCAGAATAGATGGCCGCAGACCATTGCCCGCCGTAGTCCGCCATGAATCTGGTCGACGATTGGGGTGCCTCTATGAAGCTAAAGCTCACAATGAGGCCCACGACCACCAAGCCAAGGACTGCCAAGCCGAACCTGTCCGGCGTCGCGGGCAGTTCACTGGGATCGGCAGCGCGAAGAATCGCCCTAGATAGGAAGTAGATACCGACAACCATCAGCATGTTGGAGCTCAGGTCCAACACGTTGCGGCCACCCAGGATGGCGTCCCCGACGTCATATACGGAGTCGATGTTCAGGGTAAGTGAAGACGCAATGGTCACTGCTGCGACGACGATGCTGTGGTCGCTTCGGCCTCTCACCCCAGGCAACAGGCAGAGGACCAATCCCCAGATGACAGCGGCGGCGATGGCCTGGATCATCCGAACACTCTTTCGAAGGAGCGGGGTTCAAGCGTGCTGTCCCGGATGGCGGCTGCAAAGAGATCCGCCAGAGTTTCGGCTGCTGCCTCCAGACGATCGGCAAAACTGCTCCGCATCAAGACCCGCATGACCATCGCCTCGGGAACGTTGGGAAAAAGAACGCTGGCATAGTCCTTGGGAATGCCCACCTCGTCGTGCCGCAGGACCATGTGGCTCAATTCGTGGAGAACGAATTGTTGGCGATGAAGGGCCGATGGAGTGGCCGCATGGAGGATGATTTCTTTCGAGTCTGTCGACAGCCACAGCCCGCAGACAGAACCCCCGTTGAGTCCGTCGGCAACATCGATGGTTATCGGACGGTTGCGGATCGACTCCACCACCGCGACAAGCCGCTCTAATGTCAGATGTGTCGGCAGCCGAAGCGAACTGAACGCCTGGGCCGCACTGTCCGCTGGCGTTGAATTTACGACGAATGAAGGATTTTCCATTGTCATCCCGTCATTGCACCGGCCAGCCAACGTGAGGCGACCGACCAGACGTCGAGCGGTCCAGAGACCCACAGGAACGTCGTATCTACTATTGAACCGCTCTTGCTCTGGACATGTCCAGAGCAAGAGCACAAATGCGTTCTAAAGGCTTACATCTGCAGCCCATTGGATGCGCGGGCCGCGCCAACCGGAACCGAAGAGAGTCCTCCCTGCGGTGCAGCTCCCCAGTCCTCCCCCGGCCCTAAGTTCCGCTGTGAAGGTCCAGTGGGGCCAGCAAACACCTCGGCGCTCGTCTTGGGCGTCCGCTGGAATGCGACCGTCCCGTAGCGCAGGTCGGGCCCCACGTTGTCGGCAACGATGCGGTGAGCCTCGTGCTGCACTCCGTCCTTGTCGTAGTGGCGGAATTCCATCTCCCCGCCGACGACAACCGGGTCCCCCTTCTTCAGGGAGTTGGCGACGTTCTCTGCCAGCGCGCGGAACGCGGACACGTTGTGGAAGAGCGGCTCTCCATCCCGCCAGGAGCCATCCGGATTCTGGAGTCGCTGATTTACGGCCACACGTAGTTTCGCGTGGGCAACCCCCGACTCTCCGAAGCTGAGTTCCGGATCGGCGACGAGGTTGCCGGAAATGGATACCGGGATTCTGGTGCCCATGGTTGGTGCCTACCTTTCTCGTTTCCAGCCGGCCAGTCCGGCTGGAAATCTGGAAGCTCATTTCGCCCGGATGTCGGCGGACGTGGGGCGCGGCCAAGCGTGGATCGGGTGCGTATCGACCTGCGCGGCAGCAGAAGGTGCCTGAAGCGACGTCAGCTTTCCGCCCGCACCGACGGGTTGGGTGATTTGTAAAATGTCGCGGCATGTCGCGGTCACGCGGCCGAGAGTCGACCGGGCTATGTCCATCCGCGTCAGGAAGCCGTCCCGCTTCCCGTCCCCGGACCAACCGGCCCGTTCGACGTCGATGACTTTGTCCGCCCATCCGGCGAGATAATCCGATGATTGAGTGCCACGGTCTACGCCATGGGCGCGCAACACCGTATATGCCACGGACTCTGCTTCCACCTCGGCGAGTCCACGGTGCTGCAGCCCGCTGCCATACAGTGCTCCGACTTTGTCGTCAGGTCCATGAAGGTACGCGTGTCCGAGCTCGTGGGCCAGGACGGCCGCAGCGTCCTCCGGACCGAGCCAGGCACCGACCTGGATCCGTCTATCCGCAAAATCAGTGAAACCGCTCGACATCGAGCGCTGGCTGCCCGTGACGTCCACGGCGAAACGGCGGCGTTCCGCAGCGTAAACCAGGGACTTCCAGAGTCCCGCTGGGACATCAGCCATCCCGACGCCGGCACGCGGCACATAGATCGGCTCGCCTTCCGTCTGGGTGACATCGAAGACTGCCTGACCGCGCCAACCGACGATCTTCCGGTCAGTCGTCGTCGGACTGGCTCCGGGTTCCTCCACTCCCCTGCCGCCGACCGTGTTGCTGCCTGCCATTTCCGCTGAGTCCGATCCTATGGGTGCCATTCGCGGAGCCAGCACCCAGAGCGCATGCTCACCCTTGAGAACCAAACGGCCATGCCGCTCCCATTCGCGGTACCCGGCGACCAGCGTGGGCGGTTGAAGTCCGAGCAGTTCGCGCTGGGCCCTAAGCAGAGCCACGTTTCCGCCTGAGTAGCGCCACAGCGTGGCAGACGTATCCAGAAGTTGATGCCAGCGACCCGGCGAGGAAATCGCACCCTCGAGAATGGCATGCAGCTGTCCTGTCAGTTGGATGATGCGCGCTTCGGGATCCAGCCGCTTACCGCCCGCGCCGTTGTCCGCGTTGGACGCAGCATCTCCAGGGGCCACGACAGCCACCTCCATTGCTTCTTAGTACGCGTCCGCCCCTACAAGTAGCGGACACTTATCCATGCGACCAGCCGGTTCTGTTCGCATGACCTTGGGGCGTCGTGCGCAGTTGGTGCGATTCAGAGCTCCAAGCAAGGAACTCTGAATCACCTACAGGCATCACACGTGGTTTGGCCTCCCTGTGAGCCTGCAGTCCCACACAGCCGATGGCCTTGGTGTGGATTCGGAGGCGCTCGACGGCCAACGACATACGTTCGTGGAACCCGAGCGGGCCGAACCCGGCGTCTGATTCTCCGTAAGAGGCGTGCTCCGCCCTCTGCAGTGCGTAGAGTTCGGCGACCAGTTCAGCGTGCCTCCACCAGCAGTCCGGCACGACCGATGTCGACAGCCTGTACGTGGAGACGAACCACCGGACCCACAGGTCCAACTCCGTCCACGCGCTCCTGACCGTATCCTGATCAAGGTCCCGCCACCTGTAGGTCGGTGTTGTTGTATCCTGTGGCTTTGGCTCAAGTTCGTCGAAGAACAGGGCCAGCGGATCGCCGTCGTCATCAAACTGTCTCATCGGAAGCCTTCTCGACAGGCGCACGCTGCGCGGCATGGCCCAACGCGAGGGCTTCTTCCGCCTCCTGTTTGAACCGCCCCAGGTCTGCCGCATCCTTCCGCTGGTGCCAACCGCGCAGGTCAAGCAGGATGGGCCGTGTTCGGCGCCCCAGCATCAGGGCCGTTCCCGGCGGGAGCCTGCGGATCTCGTGCAGGGCGATGACAGGCAAATCGCGAATCTGTTCGCCAACCTGCCGCCCTTGAGAGGACCATGACCTGGTCCTGTACGTGAACTGACGCTCCCCCAACAGTGCCGCAAGATCCCGAAGGTCGCGCTCGTCCGATCCGCCGCCGAAAATGACCTTGATGATGGCCGATTCCCAGATGGTGGAGGCTTCCTCGATGGACCAGCCTGAGCGTGCCTGAGACATCGACTGCAGGACAACCATGGTGGAAATTCCGATTCCGCCGCCGTCCGACAGAGTCACCGGGAGGCCCGGCCAGGGCGAGAGATTTGCGATCTCGTCGAGGATGAGCGACAGGGGCGGGTCGAGCCTGCCGCCCGCGGCGGTGAAGGCCATCTCCCGGGCTGTGGCGTCAATGTCGTCAATAAGCGCGGATAGGTAAGGCCCGGCGGCGGCCGCCCCGGATTTTGTGCCGATCAGGTACAGGGTGCCCCGTTCGCGGATGAAGCTTCGGGGATCGAATTCGTCTTCCGGATTTGTCGGGTCCAGGGCGGCGAGCACTTTCGGGGATGACAGTGGCGCCACGGCAGCTGAGACACCGATCCAGGAGTTGGACGTATTCCGGGGATCGTCCTCCAGAATCCCCATCAGGTCCGACTGCCAGCCCAAAGCCGCGCGCGGACCCTGCAGGACTTCCAAGGCCTCCGCGGCAAGCACAGGGTTGGAGGACCACCGCCGAAACGCCCTGATTCCCTCACCGGAGAGGGCCGCCGCATGCAGGAGTGTCTGTAGGACGATCTGGGCACGCTTTTGCCAGGCAGCATTCTCGCCCGTCATCTGTGTGTCGGCCGAGATCACCAGCGCTCGCCGGACAGCAATGTCCGGGTCGTCACAGCCACGAACAGGTGACCACCGGAGCGTGGAGCCCAACCCTGACATCCCTTGAGGATCGAACACGGTGACCGGCCGTCCTCCGCTGGCCCTGGCTTTCATCGTCACGGCCAGGTTGTCAGCCCGGGTCGACGTAGTGACCACCGCACCGGGGGCATCGAGAATGGCGTTGATGACCACAAAGAGTCCCTTGCCGGACCGCGGCGCCCCCTGGATCACCATCGACTCCTCAGTGGAGACATTGATCTTCACGCCCCGCGACGTGCCGAGCGTCCACGACACATCGGCAAGGCGCAGCCGTTGCAAGCCGGGCCTCGTCACATACCCCCGGCGCAGCGCTGCCCGCCGCCCAAACTCCCTGGCGATCTCGGCCCGTTTGGCAATCCCCTCGCGGCTCAGGATTTCCAGCCGGAGCCAGGCGCCGGACTGCCGCCAGCCGTGCCAAGCAAACAAACCAATTACCGCACAGGCGGCCAGGACCGCGAGCGCCGCACCCAGCAACAACCGAACGATGAAGATGTCGATCACGCAGCCAGCTGGCATCTGGCCGAAGGAGCCCACATCCCCCGTCACCAGCACGACGACGGCGAACGGACTATGCGAAACCGTCAGCTCAGTCCCGCATTGCCACAGCGCTACCAGGCTCACGGCCCATTCAGTCACTGCGCATATGGCGAAGTATCCGGCCAAGCAGAGAAGTCCGAGGTTGACGAGCGGAACGTCATCGTGAGGGTGGGATTTCATTCCAGCATCCTGTGGTCCGTAGTGAAGACCTCGAGCTCGTCTGTGGTCACCCTGTTGGCGACGATGAACGATCGGCTCCCCACCTTCCAGAGACCGACCCCCTTGGGTAGGTTCTCCACCTGCTCACACTCGGCAGCCGTGAGCCCCAGCGCCTCCTTGGTCAGGCGCATTGAGTCGTGCTTCTGCCGATAGATGATGCGAGTGTCAGCCTCAGTCAGTAGGCCCAGCGCCTTCTGACGGTGCCCGCTGGTGCTGTCCCCAATCTCGTTGAGATCGGCCACCTTGTGCATGATCAGCAGGTTCGCAATGCCGTACGTGCGAGCCAGCCGCCACTGTTCGCTCATCTTGACCAACATGTACGGGTCGGCCAGCATGCGCCAGCCTTCGTCGTAGACAACCAGGCGCTTGCCGCCGTCCGGGTTGGTGATGGCCGCTTCCAGCCAGGTGGCACTGCAGGCGGCCGCGAGCGACAGCGCCTGCTCGGAGGCTCCGATGAGCCCCGACGTGTCCATCACCATCATCGGCGCGTCCGCGTCGAACGTCACGGTGGACGGCGCATCGAACATACCTTCGAGGTCACCGGACACAGTGCGGCGCAGTGAGTGCGCAACTGAACTGCCGCCGTCGGGCCCTACAAGCTTGAGTGTCTCCGGGGCCGGGTCCAGAAGCCGGTCAAGCACCATCGGAAGCGTAGGCGTTGCGTTTGCGGACACGGCCTCAGTCAAGGCCATGTCCAGTGCCGTGTGTTCGACCGGCAGCATCGGCGCCCCCTGGCGCATGAGCGACACCAAAGCCACCAGGAGCTGCCGGCGGCGCTGCCGGACGACTGCTTGCCATTGGGCGTTGGACAGATCGCTGGCCCTCGGGCCCGCATCCAGCGGGTTCACTCGCGTCCGGCGCCCCGGCCCCACCGAAATCACCTTCCCCCCAACAGCGCGCGCAACCGGCACCCACTCCCCCTTGGGGTCAGAGGCCACGGCAGCCTTACGGCCCAGCGTGATCGAGCGCGCCACCAGCGACTTGCCGCACATCGACTTCCCCGTCCCCACCGTGCCGATGACCACTATGGACGGGCCGCTGATTACTCCCTTGTCGTACAGGATCCAGGGGTCATACGAGAACGCACCTGAGCCGAAGACATCCGAGCCAATGTACGTTCCTTCGTGCCCAAGGCCCGATTCGGTCAGGAACGGATACGCGGCCGCAAACGTCATGGTGGAGGCGCGGTGCAGGGGCGGCTGGAGCCGGTGCTGACCCGCCATCTCATGCGGACCCTGACGACGGCGTTTGGCTGCTTCAGCATTCAGGCCATCCTCAGATGGTTCACCCGTCAGCCGTTCCCACAAACCTTTCGGCCCGCCGTCGGCACCTTCTGGACGCCGACGACGACGTTCCCGGCGAGCGCTCCGCGTCTCACCAGCGGAGATGAACTCGACCCTATTGCTCTTCGATTTCATTTGAGTCCCCTACCGAGTGGCAGCCCGCCCGCGATGAAGGCAGCCCATTGCTGCCCCACCAGCAGGCGAAGGTCGACGAACGCGCTCGCAGCAGCAGATTCCAGTTCCTGCCGGCAACGCGAGAGCTCCTCCAGCGTCGCGGCGGTGATGGTTACGTACGCCGCCTGACGGACATCGCCGTGGCCGGCGACGATCTCTTCCTCGCGCTGCTGCACCTCCTGTTCCTCCGCGAGCTGTTCGCGCGTGGTCGGCCGGTCGAACTTCGCGTTGATCCGGCGTCTGGTCTCGTGGGCTTCCTGCGCGGACCGGATGTCCCTCAATGCCCGGTCCGCGGGTACAGCCCTGAGGACCTGTGTGACGGCGTGCCTAAAGCCGCCGACGTAGACGAGTGGGTGAAGGAACCCCGCGAACACCTTCTGCCGTGGCCATTCTGCAACCCAGAACGTTTGGTGGAAGCCCGTGTCTGTCTGAAGATACGACCAGTGTTCCTCCATGCCCATCGGGCCGGACTGTGCAGGGTCAACGCCCTCAAAGTCACGTTTTCGCTGTTCGATCGCTACGACCGAGGACGGGTCAAAGGCCCCACGGAGGATTGACGCGAACTGCCTGTCGGAAAGCCATTCTTCGACCTTCACACCGTGGGTCTTAAGTCCTGTCGCCAGCGCCTCCAGCTCCGACCGCAGAGTCTGCTCGATCCCGGCAGCCCCGCCTCCGGCGTCGCGGATTCTCCGGCGAGCGCGGGCGGTGTCGAGTACCAAGGTCAGCATAATGTCATGGCTGCTCGTCGTACCCGCCGCCGACACGAGATCCTGGTACGAGCGGTCGCCCCACTCGGTTCCCGGCGACATCGCCTTACGTGCCGCCACGCGTCTTCTGTAGTACTCCTCCAGCGCCGAGGCGGGGAAGTGCACTGTGTAGTCCTGAATCGCGATACGGGCAACACCCTGGTGTTTGGCGAGGTTAGCTTGGACTCGGGACCATTCCTGCACGGCGTAGGCCTTGTCCTCGTCTTCAAGCAAGGCAAAGGCATTGGCGCGGCACCGAATGACGGCGAATGCCTCGCGAGCCTCGCGGTCGACGACGAAACACCAGCCGCCAGCCGTCCGATGAATGACCAGTGTGGAGAGCCCGCCTGGGAGCACCAGCGATCCCGCGATCACTGGCTTCTCGGGGGATGCCAGGAATGTGGTTTGGCGTGTAGCTTTTCTCGCCCCAAATCGGGATGCGGTGAGGATCCACACTGGACATGGGATCCTGGCGTACTGCAGAAACCCGAGGAACAGCAGTGAGAGCCAGAGCGGACTCGTCCAAAACAGTCTGTGGGGTCCACCTGCAGCGGACGCTAAGCATGCCGTGAGTATTCCGGCGCCGGCGAATGCCAACTGATACCACTGCAGTCCGAGCAGGACTCCGTGGCGTTCCTGCCGGGGGAAGCTGACGGGACTGAGGGCTCCGCTTTCGTCAGTCATGGTGGCCTTCAATCCGTGGTGGGATCACCGTCGTCGTTGTTTCTTGCTTTTGTACGGGCGGCCTTTGAGCCGCAGGCGCCTGGCTCGTTTTGTCCGGAACCGGCTGGACTGTTGCGGGCTCGTGCTTAGAAGCAGGCCCAAGGGATGGAGTCACGGTGGCGCTTGGTCCTGGCTCTGCTCGCTCCGGCGCGCGGGCTGGTGTCTCCGACACTCTGGGCCCGGAGAGCAACTGAAGTTGCGTTGAGCTGACGACGGCCGAACCTGGAGCGCCCGAAGGCCTCGGGATGGTGGCAGCTGGCCGCGAGACTCTTGCCGGGAGAGGCCTGGGAGTCGAGGGCACGGGTGAGAATCCCGATGCTCCACCGTGTCCCAACAACAAGTGATGGCTTCGGATCTGGTGACTTAGTTGGCGTCCGGAGAACCCTGCCGCGGCTCGTGCTGTTTGGCCGCCGCCGGCAGCGCCTGCTGCTGCGGCCAGCTCACCGCCAGCGAAGCCGACAAGCTTGAGCGCAAGCAGCGGCGCCGCACAGGCGACAGTCATGCCAACAGCGCCCGCAGCGATCCCGGCAAAGGAGGTTGAATCGGAAAACAGCTTTACGGCTACGGCCAGGATGGTCGCCGCGAGTGGCTTGGCCAACAGCAGGGCCACCACTACCTCGCACCACCGTGCCATCCATGACTTCGTCTTCTCCCACGGCATCATCATCAGGGCCACTGGAGCAACGGCTCCGAGGACGATGAGGGCAAAGGACCTGAATATCATCGAACACATCAGAATGAAGGCGAGGATCCAGATGATCAGGGTAGCGAAGACCGTTATCACCAACGCTCCGCTGAGTGCCGACGGTGCCGTGCTAACCGACCCAAGTAAGAGCTTCCACTCGTTGACAGATCCTGCGGGAGCCCGCTCGAAGCCAAAGAGGCGCATGAAGACGACGTACGGATCGGAACCGAGCGTCTCCAGGAGCGCCGTTGATGCCTCGTCGCTGACGTGCGTCAGCGTCCGCATCAGGTAGACCGCAGCTCCTACAGCGGGGATGGCCATCAGGCCGCCGATCAGGGCACGCCAGATCCTTCGAGACTGTTGGGCGATGAGACCCGACAGCAGTTGCAGAATCATGGCGACGACGAGGGGTGTCGCCATGACAACAAGCCACCATCCCGTGAGGCCCTGCACCGCTGCCCATTGGGAGTCATCGACGTTGGATGCTCCGAACGCGCCGGAGATGAAGGACCAAAGCCAGGAAGCGATGCCCTCCAGAATGCCGGCTAGAAAGGCGTTGAACGCAGACAATGCGCCGTTTTGGGCCTGGGAGACTAGCCCGCAGCCGGGAGGCCACCACGCTCCGGGAGCGCAGAGATCGGGCAGCATTGCGCGCCCCTAAAATCCGAGCTGGAACGCGCTTTGCGACCACAGGATGTAGCCGTTGATACCGCCGAGGATCGCAGCCACAGGCCCGGTCCACAAGAGAATCATGCCGCCGCCCGAGGCAAGGCGTGATGACTGGCTGAGTTTGCCGGCAAGGAGCATGGCGGCGCCGATGACCGCCACGATCGCTATCACGATGAAGGCACCGACGAGGATGCCGCCGCCAATCTGTTTCAGGGACTCCAAAAACGGGAAATTCGTGTTTGGGACAATTCCAGGGTCAACGACTGCGTAAATCATGACTTGCTCCGTTCAGGTGTAGTGGCAGGCACAGACCTGCCGTTGCCTTATCCATGGGATCGTTGGCATTGCTATGCATGACCCCTGGTGGACTATTTCCGACCGAGTCGCATAATTCACCCGAGCAGGTTGAAGTAGCGGCTGCCGGGGTTCCAGTCGATGGGATGGAGCAGGGTTCCGGCGCTGGGGTTGAGGGCGCTGTACATCAGGCCTTCACCTGCGTATATCCCCACGTGGCCCCAGTGTTCCGGGCCATCTGGGTTCTGGACGACAAGGTCACCCGGCACGGGCGTCGCCGTAGGTGCACCCACAACCCACTGGTCGACCCGTGGAAGCTGTTTGCCGATCTGGGCGTAGATCCACATCACGTAGCCGGAGCAGTCCCAGGCCTTGAAGGCCGTGCCTCCCCAGACGTACCGTCCGCCTAAGCCTTGCTGGGCGAAGCCGATAATGGCACGCCGGTGGTCATCCAGGTCTCCCGGAATGGCCGGCGCTGGACGGCCGCCCTTCTGACCAGGACTTTCGCAGCGTGGCACCGTGATGTCACCGGCCAGCGCGGCGATGATTGCTGCGGAGGCCGGTTCCCACCGTGCGTATCGCTCAGGGAATGCCGAGACCTGAACGGACTGGGCTGCCTCGCCAAGGGACATCCGTTCCCAGCCCCTGATGTCCAGCAACCCCCGGGGAGAGCCTCGGTTGGGACCGTTGGGTCCGCCGAAGAAGGCGGCCGCGTTGTACTCGGCACGCATGAGGTCCTGCACGCGTCCCCATCCGGCGCCGGGCCGCTGCTGGGCAGATCCAATGGAGTCATGGTCATACCCGAGCCCGTCGTTCGGGAAGCCTAAAGACTCTGGGACTGCGGGATTCGCAAGCATGCGCAGACCCGACTCCTGAAGGGCCATCATGATTGAGATCTGGATTGCCTGCCCAGGCAGTTTGAGGGACCGTCCGACAGAGATATAGGCCATAGCGACCTCCTTTTGCCGCACGTTGAGCGTCATGGGTGCCCCATTTGGGCCCGAGAACGTCAGGGCTTCCCGGCCGATACCGTTGGATCTGGTGGCATCGACATCACCGGATGAATCCGGCCAGACGCACACGTCTGCGGCGTTGGACATTCCGGACCCAAGGAGAGCAAGGGATCCAGTTAGAACAGCAGCCAACAAGATCAGTGCAACGAGAGTGCCTGCAGCTATCGACCGCGTAACGACGCCTGCCCGCACCGCCCTCCGAATGCCCATCAGTAGACGATTCTGCTGGCGTCGGTGTAGAAGGCGACCAGCGCACACCGGTCGCCAGGGGCGGACGCTGCCGGCGGACAGTTGGCCACGACGCTCACGGGGACCGCGTAAGTAGCCGATCCCGTATCCGACGTCGAGCGGTCAGTCACGCTGACCGTCACCGTGCACACGTGGAGGCCCTCCCACGGGGCGGGATGCTCCACATAGTTGGCCAGTTCAGCATCGCATTTGGTCTGCATGACGTTTGAGCTGCGCTGAGCCTGGCGGGAAGTCAGCTGCGCGAAGGCCGCGGCATCGATGCCCGTCCCTTCGAACTGCGCCGTGTAGACGCTCAGAGGATTCGACCCGTCCGCAAGAACCATCCACCAGCCACGCACCCGGGCGTAAATCTCCGTGTAGCCTGACGTCCGCGTATCCCAGGTGTGGAGCGCCATGGCTGTCGATTCCGATAGTGCCCGGTAGTCGAGCGTGTGTGGGCCGTTGTCATGATTCGGAGTGACTGTTATCGACGGCTCCGACGGGCGTGCGGTGGGCGTTCGAGACGGAGGTGCTGATGCCGCCGGCCCTTCAGCCCGGCCGGCGCCATTCGGACGCGGCGGGCTGGGAGTCAACAGAAGCGCAGCAATCACCGCAACAACGACCAGCAGACCGGCCGCCAAGACAGACAACCGCATGGGTCCCGTTAATCGTCGGGCAAGAACGTTGGAGCGATTCATGGTGCCCCTCCTTCACGACTTCATGCCGCCCACGCGACTTCAAGACATGACGTCGCACGCTCACACGTTCCGTAGATGGGCCACAGTGCGCAAATGGACCAACGGAGAACTGATCT
Source organism: Pseudarthrobacter sulfonivorans (assembly GCF_001484605.1). NCBI lineage: Bacteria > Bacillati > Actinomycetota > Actinomycetes > Micrococcales > Micrococcaceae > Pseudarthrobacter > Pseudarthrobacter sulfonivorans. The sequence goes on from NZ_CP013747.1 coordinate 428,168, forward strand.
CCGCCGCGGCCGCATACAGCCGGCGCACCCTGCCAATCTGCACCTCGACATAGCGCCGACTCACACCGAAGTCTGAGGCGATGGCCGCAATCACGTCGGACCGCTCCTCCCTGCGCAACTCCAGTCGGACTACCCTCTGGGCGATCTGCTGCTGCAAGGGAGTTGGCAAGCATCGCGCAGCAAAACTCGCTTCATCCCCGATGTCGCGGCCCTCGGCGTCAACAGCCGCCAGCGCCTGCCTCACCGTGATCGCCATCTGCCGGACGAATACAAGTTGCCGGTAGGATCGGCGGTCCTTGGACGAGCCGGGAGTTCGCGAGTCGTCCGCGAGTAGCAGTGACATCGCCGCACCCCACACAGCATCGCCTACATAGTGCCTCGTTGTCTGAAGAATGCTGACGGCCCACTCCCTCTCGGCCACATCTTCTGGTCCAAAGATCTCATGCGGAGAGACGACATTGCCCTCGTCGTTATCCCCGGGATCGATCAGAAGCGGCAGAGATTCCCTTGACCGCGCTTTGGACGTGTATGCCGAGCAAACGTGGGCAGCGATCCCCTGAACCCAGGCGCCAAATCGTACGCCGGGTATCTGCCTGTAGTGGCCATCGTCCACTCCTCGCCAGACTGCAATGCGGATGTCTTGAAGGGCATCATCAAAGTCGCAGGCACGTCCCGCCCGGGCCAAACGCGATCCAACATATCGTGCGACTTCGTTGATCGACGAAGTCATCTGCTCCATCGAAATGGTGTTCAGCTGCATTTGCGATTCAGTTCGGCTGACGTCGACTGTTTCGACTGCGGCGTTGGCTGCACGGGGTAAAGGCGTTGCGCTCATGACGGCTCCCAGGACAGGGAAATTCAGAGAAATTATGGATGCGTGAGCTCGTCCCTGTCAGAAATTGGGACGATCCGCTTGATATTTAAAGACTACTTTAACTATTCTCAGCACTCACTAAAGTAGAGTCAAGAGCGCAACGCTGGAGATTCTGGACGTGAAAGACAAGAATGAAGTCATGCCCAGGATCACTCAGCCCGAAGACGAAGCCTGGTCACCCGACGTCGAAGCGGCCATCGCAACCTTCGGCAACAGGTCCCGCAATGAAATCCTGCGATTCCTAGCCGCCACCGGCCCGGCGACTCGGGGCGACATTGTTGACGCAGTCAGCGCGACGGAGCCCAGCGTCGCCAAGCATTTGCTCGTGCTTGAAGAAACTGGCGTCGTTCATGCCGACGTTGAGCCCGGTCGGCGACATGGTCGATCTCCGCGCTACTCAGTGGACAACGGGCGCATCAAGGCCCTACTGGCGGCACATCTGGACTATCTTCTGAACCGTTAGCAGCGGACACCTCGCCGGCCGGATGCCTGGCGATATCTTCGTTGAGGTACTCGGTGATGGCTCGAAGAGTTTCAGGGGAAACGTCCCCAAGTGTCCGCGCCGCGAAGGTCTTAACCCTGGCGGCACGTAATGACTTCACAAATTCCAACTGCGCATCTATGCGCTCAGGAACTTCCGCCCCGTCACCGCCCAGGAGGTAACTCGGGTCGACGTCGAATAGTTCGGATAGGGCTTTCAGCAGTTCGGGATCGGAGACCATTCGTCCCGTCCCATCCTTCATATAGAACCACCTCGCGCGGGAGAGGCTCACGCCACGCTTGGCCAAGGCTTCGCTGACTTCACGGTATGTGAAAGGGGTTCCTCGCTCAGCGACGACGATGTCCAGGAGGAGGTTCAGTTTTCGGGCGAGCTCCGCCTGCGGCGTACGTTTTCCGCCATTGGAGTTTCGCGCAACCTCGCCTGCGTCCACTTGCCGCCCGTTCTGATGACCCGATTTGCCTGCCCCCAACAGTTATCCATGAGAGATCGGCGTCTTTGGTACCAGTATTACTTTCGGCGAGTGACCCAACAAGGCCTGTGCCCAGTCGCGTTTACATCTAGCCAACTTCTCTGCCGAGGCGTAGATTGTGGTCATTGCAGACGGGTCTACACCCCTTCCATTCTTTCCTTGATTCACTCGGAAGTGGCAGCGATGACGAACCTCCTCATGAATAGAACGCGGAGCCGGCTCCTGCACTTCCTCAGCAAGAGGGGACCGTCGACCAGCCAGCAAATCTCCGAGGGTATCGGACTGAGCCCAAGCGCAGTCCGAAAGCAACTGTCAGCCCTCGTATCGAGCGGCTGCGTTGAGGTGTCTCAAAATAGTGTTCGAAAGGGTGCAGTTTTTTACTTCGCAAACGCTGGGCAAATTCAGGAACGAAGTGAAGCTGCCCGACTCATTCTCGACATTGTGGAATAGGTTTTGGCCGCAGCCGACGCCAGATCTAACCGACCTCGTGGTCCACGGCAGTAGTCGCCCACATTGACGCATTCGGAATGGCTTTCGGTGATCAAACAGTCATCCGATATTTCTGTTCGACCGCGAGCAGGGAGTGACACGCTACGCATGCATCTGGGCACGTGGGTATCGAAATCTGTGGCACTAAGAGTCACATCCGGACTAGTCTGGCCCCCAGCCCTGGCGGGCCCTCAAATTCAGACCGACTGTACCGACACACTCGCGGCTGCCCGGCCTTGACCTTTTCATGGAGATGAAGGTCCCCGATGCGTGCTGGGAGGCAGATCCGAGGTTGTTTCTCCGTTTTCGGGCAGTGTGGTTTGCCCCGCTGGTTCGCTTGCAGTTGGCGCCGGATCCACTTCCTTTGGTCGGCCGGCTGACGGGCCAGGGTCAGAGGCGGCTCAGCCGGAGTCAGGCTGGAGCTGTTTGAGGGGGCCGGTAGCCTTCAGGAGCAGTTTCAGGAGGTAGTCTCTCTGGCACCAATGGGCAGGTCTGAGGATTGGCTTAGGCTACTTAAATCGCAGTCGGATCATTTTCGCCCACATGCTAACGACTTCCGCATCCTCAGATTTCAACATACGGACGTGCGCTAGGCGATTTCGGACTGGAACAACCTGTTCTTGGAATTTTCGCCAAATGGCAGCCTCTATTCCGAGATTGTTGAACTTTTCCGACCTGACTAGGTCCATAAGCTCTCCAAGCGTCAGCCACTCCAAGGGATCCCTTAGATCTGTGACCGACTTGGCTGTCACATTCGTGTCCAGCTGTGCGCGCCGGAGTATCTCAGGTTGAAGCCCGCCCACAGCCGACGCCCTCCAGCCACTTGAATACTTCGTAATGGCTGCTGCGCGCAAGGCCTGCCGAATCTTTCGCTCGATGTACCAAAGCGCCCTCGTGACCTCGGCCAGACTAGTGGTGTGTCTCAGTTTTGTTTGATGGTTTCGAGGGCGACGCGGCCGCGGGCTACTTTTTTGAGGATTGAGTCTGCGGTCGCGGTCCAGACCAGGGGTTTGGGTTCGGTGTTGTGGGCGGCGAGATACTCTTCGATCTTGTGGATCAGGTCCGGTACGGAATGGAACGCTCCGCGGCGCAGGGCCTTGTCTGTGAGTTCCCGGAACCAGCGCTCGACGAGGTTGAGCCACGAGGACGAGGTGGGGGTGAAATGCAGCTGGAAGCGGGGATTATTCGCCAGCCAGGCTTTCACGTCGGGGTGCTTGTGGGTGGCGTAGTTGTCCAGGATCAGGTGGACATCCAGGCCCTGCGGGACTTCTTTGTTGATGGTCTTGAGGAACACCAGGAATTCTTCGTGCCGGTGTTTGGGCAGGCATGAGCCGATGACTTTTCCGGTGGCCACGTCCAGGGCAGCGAACAAGGTGGTGGTGCCGTTGCGTTTGTAGTCATGGGTCATCGTTTCCGCCCGGCCTTTCTTCATCGGCAGGGACGGCTGGGTGCGGTCCAGGGCCTGGATGGACGATTTCTCGTCCATGCACAGCACGATCGCTTTCTCCGGCGGGTTCAGGTACAGGCCGACGACATCAATGAGTTTTTCTTCAAACCGCGGATCGTTGGAGAGCTTGAACGTATCCACCAGGTGCGGCTTCAAGCCCCTGGCCGCCCAGATCCGCTGCACCTGCGCCGGAGACACCCCCACCTTCGCCGCCATCGTCCGCACCGACCAGTGCGTCTGCCCTTCGGGCCTGGAATTGCGCGTCAGATCAACGATCTCGTCAATCTTTGACTGCGGAATGACCGGCTTGCGGCCCCGCCCGGCACGCACCTCTCCCAGGTGGGACAGGCCGTCCTCGGCGAACCGGGCCCGCCAGGACCTCACCGTCCCCGGGCTCGTCCCGGCGACCTTCGCGATCGATTCATTGGCCAACCCCTCCGCGGCCATCAACAAAACCTGCGCCCGCTGAACCTCGCGATGGGACGCCGTCTGCGATTTCGAAAGGACCTCCAATGCTGCACGTTGTCCATCAGAAACCACCAATGCAGGAGCCGGATTCGTCATACCCCCAGTTTAACAGAACACCCGCAAACTATTTTGGAGACATACCACTAGTAGCCGGTGCTACCGTTTCAGATACGTGGGCTGCCAATGCCTCCCGCAAAGATTTGGCTTCCTGGGGTAGGGCAAGCGACGGCTGACCGCCTTCATCGATAGCCACGATCCCGCAGCCGCGCAATCCTTCGAGCTCCCTCGCAGCAAGAAATTCGAGGCCGTCCATGCCCTTGGGGTCTACCTCGAAAAGAGCATGATCAAGCGCGGCAACGATTCCCTGACCAACTTCGCTCAATACAGCTTCGTAAATTTCGGTGCCGAAAGGCACACCAAAGGACACTGCAGGCCAAGGCCAGCCCGAACTAGGGTATTCCCCCGGACCGCACTCGATTTCCGACGCTGCCAGCAGCGGCAAGGTCACAAGTGCAGCATCCTCCAAGACCGAGCTTCCAGGCACAGGTCTATAGGAAAGCCTGGGCGCCCGCGACAGTAGGCATACTGCTTTTCCATCGTCCAGTAGCGAAAAAATGATCGCTCTAACTTCACCAAGCACGTCACCCGCCGTTTCAACACAACGTTCCAAGTCGGTGACTATGAGTGGTCCAGGTGAGGATGATTTTTGATTCCACTCAGTGCGCTGGTCTATAGAAACGCATTGGCCCTTTAGTTGGACGCAGATGCCATCTCTCAAAGGGTCAAAAGCAGCCCCTAGTTGAACGAATACCAGCCTGTGTCGCGACAGGCTCTTAGAAATGAGCTCTGCACGAGCCGCACAGACAGCTTCCAGTTCTGCCGTCACAACAACCCCAATACAGTTGCCGCCTGGTACTCATGTCCGTCTTTCACGACTAGTCCAAGACTTAGCAAATGCTGTAATTCAAGGGGGTTCTCATTCGCTAATGAGCTAAAATCTTCAGGCGCGTCTATTAAAAGTTCCAGCATTATCGCTTCAATTGGGTAATAACGGCGAACGTAATTCATCATTTCATTTATGTTTCCAGCCACCGACCTCTTCCAATCATCAATGGTTCGGAGTACATCCGGCCGCGAAATTCTGCGCTGGAAAACGTCGACCGGAAGTTGCTGGACAGCGGCAGACGCAAGACTCCGGTAGAGAAAAGCGTGGCCTCCAGTTGCCTCGAAGAAACTTTCAAGAGCCGCCGGCTCGATCTGAATACCCATCCTCCCTCCCACGGATGTCGCAAGTTCGTCGGCTTCATGACGGTCGAAGGGGGCCAAGAAATGTGTTTTGGCCCACGAGAAAAGCGGATTTGGTCGGCCGAAGAGTCGACCATTCTCGACAATTGCGCTGGTCAGGCCAGACAAGATGAAAGTGAAGTTCCGGTTTTCCTGCACTAAGCTTCGTAGTGCTCCCAAGAACTGGGATACCGACGTCATATCCCCCTCGCTAATGTCAATACGATCCGACGGCGTCAAGTATTCGATTTCATCGAGAAGCAAAACGATGCTTACGCCACTCTTCTCCAGCGTGCGGAGAACGCTTTGCATGGCACGACGGAAGTCTGAAATATCTGCATCACCCCTGAGTTGGCTCAAGGGGCGATGATTTAGATTTCGGTTCTTAAGAACCTCAATCAGATCGAAGCGAAGGTCTTTAATTAGACTTGGAATGGGATCATCGGGAGGTGAAGGAAGGCTCTCCAAGTCTCGGAGGACGACCACTCTGTTTTCGGTAGAGATATCATCAGCCAACTGAGTTAAGACGCTAGTTTTCCCAGCTTTTCTGAGGCCAAAAAGCCCAGCAACACGCTGATTACTAACGTCGTCCCGAAGGGCTTGCATCAATTGGCGTCGGCCGAAGAATCGATCCCCACGAACGGGCGTGGACTCGTAAAAGAGATCCCTAGCGTATATGTAGTCGCGGAGTAGCGACACCAGTGACACAGGGTCTGTGTCGTCAATGCTTGCAAGTGGTATCGCTAAGAAACCGCCTCGGGACCAGTCATCGAGCTTTTGTCGCGCCCTCGGATCAGGGGACCAGACGAACACTATGTCCGGAGTAACATCACGTTTGAGTTTTCCGATAGCACTCCTCGCAGCCTCCAACTCCCTGATTTGAAGGTCGGCATACGGGCTATAGAAGACCATAACCTCCCGAGTGAGGCCAAAGGCGGCCTCAATGGCTCCACTGAACCGAACCAAAGAGAGGCTGCACTGGTATAGGCCGCTGACGGAACATCTCTGGGCGTGAACCATCTGCGAACCCAACTCAGCAAAGGCTTTCCGATGCTGACGGACGATCGGAAACCTGGACTCTAGATCAGCTATATGAAGACGCAAGTTGTCGTTAGAAGGGGGCCGGACAGCGCCAGCACGCCACCCACTCGACATCGGCACCGTGGACATGCTACTCCCATCACAAGATCAACTCCCCACGACGTTACACGCTTAGTGCTGAGACTCCTTTACGTGGGGCAAGCCGCCTGCACACGAAGAGTCATCTGCCTATCGGTGGTCAAATTCCAGTAGGTCCAGTGAGCCTCCTCTTCCTTGGACCGGACTCGCCCTCCACACTGGCCGTCTATTTGTTGGGCCGCGAGGTAATCTGCACCACGGCTGGCAAGCTGCCTTCGAAATGAGCGGTGTCGGAAAGACCGGCCTGGCAACCGTCGCACTGGTGGGATTCGTACCTGGGTTGTGACGCGACCCGGGGCTTCGGAGGCCCGGACAAGCCCTCCGGTCAAAAAGATCGGGGTATACACGGGCACCGTGGTCGAGGCTCCAAGGCTCTACCAGGTCACAGCCGACGGGGACTGCTCCGCGACCCTGAAGTAGTGTTCAGATGGCGCCAGGCCCGAGGCAAATGAAGCCAGCAGAGCGTCCAACCATGGTTAACGAAAGTGAGTTCGCGCAACGTCCAGACCTGGTCATGTCCGGAACGAGCAAGCGCCCGATGAACTTCCAAGCGAACTACGCCACCTAGGAGTTCCAATGGACCTTGAGTTTTACGAGCCAGCCGAGGCAGCGGCCCTCATGCGGTGCACCGAAGCCTGGCTTCGGGAAGGCGCAGCCAGCGGCCGGTTCCCGCACGCCTGCTGGGGCAAAGGAAAGATCATCTTCACCTCAGAGCACATCGCGGAAATTGCCCGTCTGCGAGAGGTCCCGGTCCACACCGGTTCAACGCAGCAGGAACGGTTGATCGGCACGAGGGCACGGCGGCGTCTCTCGCCGCTCGGCTACCAGCAACCCCGATCACAGCAGGCATGACTCCCGTGTCAGCGCACGAATCCGGTGATCGACCGCTCGGTGGCATCAGCACCGGCCTGCAGTGCTTCCGGCATCAGATGGCCATAGACCTGCTCAGTAGTCCGGGTTGAGGCATGGCCAAGGCGTCGCGAGATCGTGAACAACGAGACACCGTCCTGGATCAGCCAGGACGCATGCGTGTGCCGGAGGTCGTGGATGCGCGGGGACTTCTTCAGCCCTTGAGCTTTCGCCGCCCTCACGGCCGGAACCCAGTAATGATGCCAAAATAGCTTGTGGATGATCCGCTGCCCCTTGGGCGTCGTAAACAGAAGCTCATCAGCAGGACGGCTGGCCACGAGGGGTACCAGCAGGTCAACCAAGGCAGGGTTGATCCCGATTGTCCGCTTCCCTGCACCTGTCTTGGTAGCCCCGATGTAGTACTGCGACTGGCCGTCCCGTTTCCAGGCTTTGTTAATTCGCACCGTTGGTGGCTTGGAGAGCAAATCGACGTCGGCCACTTTCAGTGCAGTAGCTTCGCCGAATCTGGTCCCTGTCATCACCAGGAAGTTCGTGAATGTCTTGTACCGCTCCCCCATGGCATCAAGAACCATGTTGAACTCTGTGTGAGTGAGGAACATGGCTTCGTCCTCAGCCTTGTCGACACTTGGCAACTGCACGCCGCGGCACGGATTTCGAGGGATGTACCGCAACATCTCAGCAGTGTTCATCGCAGCAGACAGAAGGCCGTGAACGTTGTGGATCGTCTTCGGCGACTTTCCCTTCGCCGCCATCGACTTCACCCAGTGGCTGAGGTGCCTGTAGTCGAGTTTGTCCGCGGGGATGTGGCCAATGACGTTTCGGATGTGAAGGTCGAGCATCACCTGATATGTCTTGGTGGTCCCGCTCGAAGGTCGAACAAGCAGGTCAATATGTTCCTGGACGACCTCGGCGACCGTCGGAACCCTTGCTTGATTTGTGAGGAGGGCGGACTGGGCGATCTCAAAGGACTGGCCGTTTGCATCAAGCAGCCGTTTGAGAGTCTGCGCTTCGATTTCCGTGATCACTGTTATGCCTTGGCTGCCCCCAGTTTTGGGATCACGCCAGCACACCATGAAAGACGTCGTTCCGTCTTTTTTGAGGCGTTTGCGGATGTTTGCCACATAAAAATGCTACGCCCGTGTCGACGAAAACTGTAGATTTGTCCACATCGAACTGGTCAATCGCTGGCTGACCTGCGGTAACACTGTGCCCGAGGTGGGACTCGAACCCACACACCTTTCGATACCGCATTTTGAGTGCGGCGCGTCTGCCAATTCCGCCACTCGGGCGCGGAATACGCTGTGCAAACCGGTACGCCCACAGCTGATTGTGAGCAACGCGATCGCTTCACGTACGCGGAATTACTCTACATGCAGATAGGCTGAATTCCAGAATCGCGCCGCTGACGCCGCAATAGACCATGCAGATCAAACTACGGCCGCGGGCGCACCTAAGATGGTGATGTTCCCGCCGTACCTTTCCAAGGAGATCCCGTGACTGAACAAACGGAGTCAAAACCCACGTCCCAGCCGGCGCGCCGCGTCATTGTGGCCGAGGATGAAACCCTCATCCGACTCGACATCATCGAGATCCTGCGCGGCGAAGGCTATGACGTAGTGGGCGAAGCAGACAACGGCGAGAAGGCCGTGCAGCTCGCCGAGGAACTCAAGCCGGACCTCGTCCTGATGGACGTCAAGATGCCGATTATGGATGGAATCACCGCGGCCGAGAAGATCGTCAAGGCCCGCATCGCCCCCGTGGTCCTTTTGACGGCTTTCAGCCAGAAGGAACTTGTGGAGCGCGCCCGCGATGCCGGCGCCATGGCCTACGTGGTCAAGCCCTTCACCCCGGCGGACCTCATCCCCGCCCTGGAAATTGCGCTCTCCCGCCACGAGGAAATCAAGGCCCTCGAAAGCGAAGTGTCGGACCTGCAGGAGCAGTTCGCCACCCGCAAGCTCGTCGAGCGCGCCAAGAGCCTGCTAACCACCAAGATGGGCCTGACGGAGCCGGAGGCTTTCCGCTGGATCCAGAAGACCTCCATGGACCGCCGCCTCAGCATGCGCGAGGTCGCCGAGACCATCATCAACCAGGTCAACTAAAAGATTATGTATTGAGCCTGTCGGGATTTCGACAAGCTCAATCACCGGACGCCCGGAGACCAAAGAAAAGGACCCCTGCCAGCCGGCAGGGGTCCTTCCTTTTAGATTGCTATACCGTCGGCCAGGGACCGAGCTTTTCCCTGGGCGCACCAGCGTCGCCGCCCAGGCTGCCGGCGTCGCCCAGGTCTCCGACCCGGTGAACCTTCAGCATGTTCGTGGAACCGGCCTTTCCGGGAGGCGAACCGGCGGCGATGACCACCAGGTCGCCGTCGTTAACCACTTTCAATTCCAGCAGGCTGCGGTCAACCTGCGCGGTCATCTCGTCGGTATGGCCCACCATGGGTACCAGCACTGGCTGGATGCCCCACGTCAGTGCCAGCTGGTTCCACACGTGCTCCAGCGGAGTGAATGCGAACACCGGCTTGATCGGGCGCAGGCGTGACAGGCGGCGTGCCGAATCACCGGACTGGGTGAAAGTACAGATGTACTTTGCTTCCAGCTGGTCGGCGATTTCGACGGCGGCGCGGGTGATGGCGCCACCACGGGTCTTGGGCTTGGTGCCCAGCGGCGGAACGCGTTCCAGGCCGTGGACCTCGGTGGATTCAATGATCCGGGCCATGACCTTGACGGTCTCGATCGGGTACTTGCCCACGCTGGTCTCGCCGGACAGCATAACGGCATCTGCACCGTCGAGCACGGCGTTGGCGCAGTCCGAGGCCTCTGCACGGGTGGGGCGCGGGTTGTCGATCATGGATTCGAGGACCTGCGTGGCCACGATGACCGGCTTCGCCCAGCGGCGTGCCAGTTCGATAGCACGCTTCTGCACGATCGGCACTTCCTCCAGCGGAAGTTCCACACCGAGGTCGCCACGGGCCACCATGATGGCGTCGAAGGCATCGATGATTTCGTGCAGCTGGTCCACTGCCTGCGGCTTTTCGATCTTGGCGATGACCGGCACACGGCGGCCTTCTTCGTCCATGATCTCGTGCACGCGGACGATGTCCGAGGCGTCACGGACGAACGACAGGGCAACCAGGTCAACACCGCGGCGCATGGCCCAGCGGAGATCGTCCTCGTCCTTTTCGCTCAGCGCCGGCACGTTGACCGCAACGCCGGGAAGGTTGATGCCCTTGTTGTTGGACACCATCCCGCCGACGGTTACCTCTGTAACGACCTTGACGTCGTCGACCTCAATCGCCCGCAGGGCAACCTTGCCGTCGTCGATCAGCAGGGCATCACCCACGTTGACATCCTCGGTGAGGCTCTTCAGCGTGGTGGAGCAGATCTCCTTGGTGCCCGGAACGTCTTCGGTGGTGATCGTGAAGATGTCACCCTCGGCCAGGGCATGGGGGCCGTCCACAAAGCGGCCAAGACGGATCTTGGGCCCCTGCAGGTCAGCCATGATTGCCACAGGCTTGCTCAGCTGGGCTGCTGCCTTGCGGACATTCTCGTAGGTGCTGTCGTGCACGGAGTAGTCACCGTGACTCATGTTCATCCGGGCAACATCTACACCGGCTTCCAACACCGCGAGGGTGTTCTCAAAGCTGGCAATTGCCGGGCCAAAAGTGGCCACAATCTTAGCGCGTCTCATATACCTACCCTAGTAGTGTCCTGCATTGGTTAAGTTGTTGTGGAGGTGAATCCGCGGCGAACTGACTGTTGTCAGAGAACCGCGATGGCCCGGTCCGTCGGAGCCACTGGCGCCGGCAGGATGGTGCTGCCCATGAGGAACTTGTCCACGGCGGCCGCACAGGCCCGGCCCTCAGCGATGGCCCACACAATGAGCGACTGACCGCGGCCAGCGTCACCGGCCACGAAGATGCCCTCCGTGTTGGTCATGTAGTACCCGTCGCGGGACACGTTGCCGCGCCCGTCGAAGTCGGCGCTGACCTGCTCAGTGATGCCCGCAGGCTCGGCTCCGGTGAAGCCCAGCGACAGGAAGACCAGGTCCGCAGGGATGATCCGTTCGGTGCCGGCCTTGGGAAGCCGCTTGCCGTCAACGAATTCCGTTTCGGCCACCTTGACGCCGGTCAGCTTGCCGTTCTCGCCGACGAACTCCACGGTGGAGGCGAGGTAAGTGCGTTCGCCGCCTTCCTCATGGGCGCTGGCCATTTCGAAGAGGGTGGGGAACGTGGGCCAGGGCTGGTGCCCGGCACGTTCGGCCGGCGGCTGCTTGCCGATGGCCAGCGTGGTCACTGACGCGGCTCCATGGCGGTGCGCCGTACCGAGGCAGTCAGCACCGGTATCGCCGCCGCCCAGGATCACCACATGCTTGCCCTTGGCATGGATCTGGTTCTCCACCGTCTCCCCCGCGACAACGCGGTTGGCCGGCACCAGGTAATCCATGGCAAAGTGCACGCCTTCAAAGTCGCGGCCCGGGATGGGCAGGTTCCTCGGGACGGTGGCGCCGGTGGCAACCACGACGGCGTCGTAGCGGCGTCGCAGCTGCTCCCACGTCACGTCGGTGCCCACAGCGACGCCGGTGCGGAAGCGGGTGCCTTCCACCTTCATCTGCTCAACGCGGCGGTCCACCTGCTCCTTCTCCATCTTGAAGTCGGGGATGCCGTAGCGGAGAAGGCCGCCGATCTTGTCGTCACGTTCGTACACCGCAACGGTGTGGCCCACTCGGGTCAGCTGCTGCGCCACGGCCAGGCCTGCCGGGCCGGAGCCGACGACGGCAACGGTCTTTCCGGTCAGGCGCGTCGGAGGCAGTGGGTTGACCCAGCCGTTTTCGAACGCTTCGTCGATGATGGAGACTTCAACCTGCTTGATGGTGACTGCGGGCTGGTTGATTCCCAGCACACAGGACGCCTCGCACGGCGCCGGGCAAAGCCGGCCGGTCCACTCGGGGAAGTTGTTGGTGGCGTGCAGCCGCTCAATCGCTTCCTCGCCCTTGTCCCGCCACGCGAGGTCGTTCCATTCCGGGATGAGGTTGCCCAGCGGGCAGCCCTGGTGGCAGAACGGCACGCCGCAGTCCATGCAGCGGCCGGCCTGGGCCTTCAGGACACCCTTTTCCTGGGCCTCGTAGACTTCCTTCCAGTCCATGATGCGGACGGGAACGGGGCGGCGCGGCTGGGTTTCACGCTGGCGTACTTTAAGAAATCCGCGTGGATCAGCCACCGGTCACCTCCAGGATTCGAGCCCATACTTCTTCGCCATCAGGGTCCAGGCCCTCTTCGATGGCGTCCAGTCGGGTTTGCAGGACTGCCGCGTAATCGCGCGGCAGCACTTTGGTAATACGGGCAGCGGTATCGTCGAAGTTCTCCAGCAACCGCGCCGCATGGAGCGATTCCGTTTCCTCGACATGCTTCACCAGCAGGCCGTGGACGATGTCCCGGTCTTCGGCGTCGAGTCCAACGAGCTGGAGTTCGCCGGACTGCAGGGCGTCCTTGTTGACCTGCGTGGTCTGCAGGTCCAGCACGTAGGCGGTTCCGCCGGACATGCCGGCGCCGAAGTTGCGGCCGGTGCGGCCGATGATCAGCGTCTGCCCGCCGGTCATATACTCGCAGCCGTGGTCGCCGATGCCTTCAACAACTGCGGTGGCCCCTGAGTTACGGACCAGGAAGCGTTCGCCCACCTGGCCGCGCAGGAACATCTCGCCGCTGGTGGCGCCGTAGCCGATCACGTTGCCGGCAATGACGTTGCTTTCGGCCTTGAACACGTTGGTGCGGTCCGGCCGGACGATGATCCGCCCGCCGGAAAGGCCCTTGCCCACGTAGTCGTTCGAGTCACCGAAGAGGCGCAGCGTGATGCCGGCGGGCAGGAAGGCGCCCAGCGACTGTCCCGCGGTACCGGTCAGGGTGATGTCGATGGTGTCCGGCGCCAGCACGTCCGTGCTGAACGTCTTGGTCACCGTGTGGCCCAGCATGGTGCCCACGGAGCGGTCCGTGTTGATCACGTCCACCGCGATCTTCACCGGGCTGCGGTCAGTCAGCGCCTCCGTGGCCATGGTGATCAGGCGCTGGTCAAAGTGCTTGTCCAGCTCGTGGTTCTGCGAGGTCATGTTGCGCAGCGGAGCGTCGTCGTCGAACTCGAGCCCGTGCAGGATCGGGTCCAGGTCCAGGCCGTCGGCCTTCCAGTGGTTGATCGCTTCGCGGGCATCCAGCACCTCGGCGTGGCCGATCGCCTCTTCGATGCTCCGGAAGCCGAGTTCCGCGAGGATCTCGCGGACTTCCTCGGCCAGGAATTCGAAGAAGTTGACCACAAATTCGGGCTTGCCGGTGAAGCGGGCCCGCAGCTCGGGGTTCTGCGTTGCGACGCCCACCGGGCAGGTGTCCAGGTGGCAGACGCGCATCATGATGCAGCCTTCCACGACCAGCGGGGCGGTGGCGAAACCGAATTCCTCGCCGCCGAGCAGCGCGGCGATAACAACATCGCGGCCGGTCTTGAGCTGGCCGTCCACCTGGACCACCACACGGTCGCGCAGGCCGTTGAGCATCAGCGTCTGCTGCGTCTCCGCGAGCCCCAGCTCCCACGGCACACCCGCGTGCTTGAGCGAGTTCAGCGGGGACGCGCCGGTCCCGCCGTCGTGGCCGGAGACCAGTACGACGTCGGCCTTCGCTTTGGTGACACCCGACGCCACAGTGCCGATCCCCACTTCGGAGACGAGCTTAACGTGCACACGGGCCGAGGGGTTGGCGCGCTTTGCATCGTAGATGAGCTGCGCGAGGTCCTCGATGGAGTAGATGTCGTGGTGCGGCGGCGGCGAAATCAGGCCGACGCCGGGCGTCGAGTGGCGCGTCCGGGCAACCCAGGGGTACACCTTCTGCGCCATCAGCTGGCCGCCTTCGCCGGGCTTGGCACCCTGGGCCATCTTGATCTGGATGTCGTCAGCGTTCGTCAGGTACAGGCTGGTGACGCCGAACCGGCCCGACGCGATTTGCTTGACGGCAGAGCGGCGCTTCGGGTCCAGCAGGCGGTCCACGTCCTCGCCGCCTTCACCGGTGTTGGACTTGCCGCCCAGCTGGTTCATGGCGATCGCGAGGGTCTCGTGGGCTTCCTTGGAGATGGACCCGTAGCTCATGGCGCCGGTGGAGAAGCGCTTCACAACGCTGGAGACGGGCTCCACTTCCTCCAACGGAACAGCGGGACGGTCGTTCTTGAACTTGAGCAGCCCGCGCAGGGTCATCAGGTTCTCGGACTGGTCATCCACGCCCTTGGTGTACGCCTTGAAAATGTCGTAGCGGCGCTCACGCGTGGCGTGCTGGAGGCGGAAGACGGTCTCCGGGTTGAACAGGTGCGGCTCGCCGTCGCGGCGCCACTGGTATTCGCCGCCGCCCAGGAGCGGGCGGTGCGGCAGTTCGATGCCGCCTTCGGGGTAGGCCATCTGGTGCCGCGCCGAAACTTCGGCGGCGATGACGTCCAGGCCCACGCCGCCCAGCTGGGAATGCGTGCCGGCGAAGAACTCGTCCACCAGTTCCTGTCCGAGGCCCAGGGCCTCGAACGTCTGCGCACCGGTGTAGGACGCAACAGTGGAGATGCCCATCTTGGACATGATCTTCAGGACGCCCTTGCCGAGGCCCTTGATCAGGTTGTAGACGCCGTCCTGCGGGGTGACCCCAACAACGTCACCTGCGGTGATGAGCTGTTCCACGGATTCCATGGCCAGGTACGGGTTCACGGCAGAGGCGCCGTAGCCGATCAGGACAGCCACGTGGTGCGTCTCGCGGACGTCGCCGGCCTCGACCACCAGGGCG
Organism: Pseudarthrobacter sulfonivorans; assembly: GCF_001484605.1. Classification (NCBI taxonomy): domain Bacteria; kingdom Bacillati; phylum Actinomycetota; class Actinomycetes; order Micrococcales; family Micrococcaceae; genus Pseudarthrobacter; species Pseudarthrobacter sulfonivorans. Next base: position 443,545 of record NZ_CP013747.1, read on the forward strand.
GTCTTGGTGCGGTTGGCGCTGCGCAGCAGGTGATGGTGCACGGCGCTGACCAGGAGCAGCGAAGGAATCGGGGCCCATTGCGCGTTCGAGTCACGGTCGGACAGCACAACGTACTGCACGCCGCGGTTGATCGCGCCGGAGACCTGCTCGCAGATCTCGGTGAGCCGGGCACGCAGCGCGTTCTCGCCGCCTTCGGGGCGGTAGAGCCCACGGACCTTCATGGCCACGCGGTCGCCGTCGGGCGTTTCGATGTTGGCGATCTTGGCGAGCTGGTCGTTGTTGATCACGGGGAACGGCAGCATGACCTGCGGCTGGCGGACCTGCTTGGTGTCCAGCAGGTTGCCGTTCGGGCCGATGGCGCACGTCAGCGACGTGACCAGCTCTTCACGGATGGCATCCAGCGGCGGGTTGGTGACCTGCGCGAAGGACTGCACAAAGTAGTCGAACAGCAGCCGGGGACGCTTTGACAGCACTGCGATCGGGGTGTCCGAACCCATGGCACCCAGCGGCTCGGCGCCGGTGCGGGCCATCGGGCCGAGCAGGATCTTGAGCTCTTCGGTGGTGTAGCCGAAGGTCCGCTGGCGGATGTTGACGGACGCGGCGGTGTGGACCACGTGCTCGCGCTCGGGGAGGTCCTTGAGGTCAATCAGGTTGTCCTTGACCCACTCGGCCCAGGGGTTCGCCGCAGCGACCTCGGCCTTGACCTCTTCGTCGTCGATGATGCGGCCGGCGTCGGTGTCCACGAGGAACATTTTGCCCGGGGAAACCCGGCCCTTCTTGACCACCTTGGAGGGTTCGACGTCGATCACGCCCACCTCGGAGGCGAAGATGATCAGCCCGTCTTCGGTGATCCAGTAGCGTCCGGGGCGCAGGCCGTTGCGGTCCAGGGTGGCACCCACGAGGTTGCCGTCGGTGAAGGAGACGGCCGCGGGGCCGTCCCACGGTTCCATGAGCAGGGAGTGGTATTCGTAGAACGCACGCCGTGCCGGATCCATGGTGGCGTGGTTTTCCCAGGCCTCGGGGATCATCATCATGATCGAGTGCGTGATGGGGCGGCCGGAGAGCCAGAGCAGCTCAGCGACTTCGTCGAAGGACGCGGAGTCTGACGCACCGGGGGTGCAGATGGGGTACAGCTCTTCCGGGGAGTCACCCAGCAACGGGTTGGCGAGCTGGGACTGGCGGGCGCGCATCCAGTTCCGGTTGCCCTTGACGGTGTTGATTTCACCGTTGTGGGCGATGGTGCGGAACGGCTGGGCCAGCGGCCAGGACGGGAAAGTGTTGGTGGAGAAGCGCGAGTGGACGATCGCCAGCTTGGTCTTGAAACGCTTGTCCGAGAGATCGGGGTAGAACGGCTCCAGCTGGGCCGTGGTCAGCATGCCCTTGTAGACAATGGTACGCGAGGACAGTGACGGGAAGTACACGCCGAACTTGTTCTGGGCACGCTTGCGGATCCGCCAGGCACGTGAGTCCAGCTCGTTGCGGTCCAGTTCCTCGCCGGTTGCCGAGGCAAGGAAGGGCTGAGAGAAGTACGGCATGCAGGCGCGGGCCATGGCGCCCACGAGGTCTGCGACGATGGGCACTTCGCGCCAGCCGAGGACGGTCAGGCCTTCATCGGCGGCAAGGCCTTCAATGCCGGCCTTGGCGGCGTCGGCTTCGCGCTGCTCGGCAGGGAGGAAGGCGGTACCGGCAACAAACTGGCCCGGTGCGGGGAGTTCGAATTCTGTGACGGCGCGGAAGAACTCGTCCGGGATCTGCATCAGCAGGCCGGCACCGTCACCGGTTCCCTCGTCGGCACCCACGGCACCGCGGTGCTCCAGGTTGCGGAGCGCGGTCAGCGCGGCGTCGACAATGTCGTAGCCGGGCTCACCGCGGAGCGTGGCGATGATCGCCAGGCCACAGGCGTCTTTTTCGTTCTCTGGGTTGTACAGACCCCGGGCCTCGGGCAGCGCGGCAAAGCGCTTGAACGGGGAGACGGGGCCCTGCGATCCTATTTTTTCGGACCAACGTGGGCTATGAAGATGGGTCATTGAAGACGTCCTTCCTCGAGATCGTGCGTATGGAAGGGACACCGTTGGCCCGCCTTGTAAGCGCCGATGTGATGGGCACAACAAAGTGTTATTTACTGGAAATTGTAGGCCAGACCGGCCTGCTGAACGAAGAGTTACGCAGGCCCGTGACCCGGACTTGACCGGCCAGCTGCTGTCTGCTGGCCGGATGGGCCCTGTTGCCACGACGCTGTGGTGTGTGGGCGCTCCGAGTGTTGACTCTGCTACCCTGCCGTGCTGGCGTCCTACTTGTTCGTGCCAGCCTCCGGCGCGGATTCCGTTGCCTTGTGGCGGGAACTTCCGGTTACCGGCGACTCCGGTACGGGCTTGTCGCCGTCCCGGACTGCCGGTTCCTCTTCCATTGGGGTGGAAGGGATCCGGGCACCATTTTGGTTATTTGGGAGATTATCACGCGATTCACTATCCGAGACAGAAGAGTCCGCATCGCGGACCGGTGCCTTTTCTTCCCCCGCAGCGTCCACGTCCTCGACTGCTGCCGGCTCGCGGCCCGCCAGGAAGGGAGTGTCCGGTTCCGGGCGGCCCTTCAATCCCAGGAGGACGAACACGATGAGTGCTGCCACAAAGACAAAGATGCTGGTCCAGACGTTGAGCCTGGTGGTGATCCCGAACAGGTTGATCTGTTCGGCGTCGTCGATCCGCATTGCTTCGATCCACACCCGGCCCAGCGTGTAATACATGGCGTAGAGCCAGAAGAGCCGGGCGCGGCGGAAGTGGAATCGGCGGTCCAGGGCCAGCAAGATGAGCACGCCGGCGATGTTCCAGAGTGACTCATACAGGAACGTGGGGTGGAAGAGCGTATCCACCGGCATGCCGGCCGGGAAGTTGGGGTTGTCCGCATCAATCTGCAGGCCCCACGGGAGGGTGGTGGGCCCGCCGAAGAGCTCCTGGTTGAAGTAGTTACCCCAGCGGCCAACGGCCTGCGCCAGCAGCAGTCCGGGCGCCGCGGCGTCCAGGAAGGCGGTGAGTTTCACACCGGACCGGCGGCAGCCGATCCAGGCGCCCAGGACGCCCAGAACCACGGCACCCCAGATGCCCAGTCCGCCACGCTGGATCTGCGGGATGAGCCACAGGTCCCCGGTCCCGTCGAAGCCGGGCCCGAAGTAGGCGTCCGGGGACGAAACCACGTGGTAGAGCCGGCCGCCGATGATGCCGAAGGGAATCGCCCAGATGACGATGTCCCAGACGCTGCCTTCGGGCGCACCGCGGCGGGCCCACCTGACGGACGTGAGCCACAAGCCCACGATGATCCCGGCGAGGATACACAGGGCATAGGCGTGGATCCGCAGAGTCCCCCACGGTAGCGGGATGTCGAAGCCGGACCAGTCCGGGCTGGGAATGCTGGCCGGCACCAGGGCGGCGGCCTGAAGGAGGATCTGCATGGGGGTTAGGCTTCTTCCCTGACGAGTCCTGCGCTCAGGTCCCGGGTGAGGTCTGCGACGGCGGGGACTCCCCCGTCACGGATGGCGGCAACAAGCGCGGTGCCAACGATGACACCGTCTGCGTATGCTGCGATCTCGCGGACGTGGCTGGCGTTGGAGACGCCGAGTCCCACACACACGCGTTCGGCGCCGGCGGCGTGCGTGTCAGCCACGAGCTTCTCCGCGCTGCTGCTGACGGCCTGGCGGGTCCCCGTCACGCCCATGATGGAGACGGCGTACACAAAGCCGCGGCTTGCCTTGACGGTCATAGCCAGGCGCTCCGGGGTGGAGGACGGCGCCACGAGGAACACGCGGTCCAGTCCGTACTTATCCGAGGCGGCGAACCATTCCGATGCTTCGTCCGGGATGAGGTCAGGCGTGATGAGCCCTGCTCCCCCGGCTTCGGCCAGCCGGCGCGAGAACTCGTCCACACCCATCCGGACCACGGGGTTCCAGTAGGTCATCACCAGCACGGCGACGTCGGTGGCTGCCGTGATGCCGGCGACAACGTCAAAGACGCTCTCGACTCGGAATCCGTTGGCGATCGCCTCGGTGGTGGCGGCCTGGATGACCGGGCCGTCCATAACCGGATCCGAGTAGGGAATGCCGATTTCGATCAGGTCGGCACCGTTCTTCGCCATGGCGATGCCGGCGTCGATGGTGGCCTGGACGTCCGGGTACCCGGCAGGCAGGTAGCACACGAGCGCTGAGCGCCCGGCGTCCCGTGCACGGTCGATGGCGGCGGCGGACTTGCTGGCCGTCTGTTCAGTCATCAGTTCTGGTCCTCGTTGTTGTCCGCGGCGCTGGTGGCAGGGGCAGCTGTGGCGGGAACGGCTTCAGTTTCCGCCCTGTCGGCAGGGCCCTTGGGCTTGCGGGTGGACAGGTTGGTGCCCTTGACCTTGCCCTCCTCGTCGAGCATGTCAAACCATTCCGCGGCGGTTTCCACGTCCTTGTCGCCGCGGCCGGAAAGGTTCACAATGACCACAGTTTCGGACGGGTCGGCACTGCCTTCGGTGAGGCGCTTCCCGACCTTGATGGCACCCGCGAGGGCGTGTGAGGATTCGATGGCGGGGATGATCCCCTCCGTCCGGCAGAGCAGCTTGAACGCATCCATTGCTTCGCTGTCGGTGATGGGCTCATAGGTGACGCGGCCGATATCGGCCAAGTAGGCGTGTTCCGGGCCAACGCCCGGGTAGTCCAGGCCTGCGGAAATCGAGTGCGACTCGATGGTCTGCCCGTCGTCGTCCTGCATGAGGTAGGAGCGTGCGCCGTGCAGGACGCCGGGCTTGCCGAGGGTGATGGTGGCTGCGTGCCGGCCGGTGTCCACGCCGTCGCCGCCGGCTTCAAAGCCGTAGATCTTCACGGACGGATCATCCAGGAATCCGTGGAAGATGCCGATCGCGTTGGAACCGCCGCCGATGCAGGCGCAGACGGCGTCGGGCAGTTTGCCGGTCTGCTCCAGGATCTGGGCGCGGGCTTCCTCGCCGATGACCTCGTGGAAGAAGCGGACCATGGCCGGGAACGGGTGCGCCCCGGCGGCGGTGCCCAGCAGGTAGTGGGTGTTGTCGACGTTGCTGACCCAGTCCCGGAGGGCGTCGTTGATGGCGTCCTTGAGGGTCTGGGAACCATTCACCACGGGCACCACGGTGGCGCCGAGCAGCTGCATCCGGGCGACATTCAGTGCCTGCCGGCGGCAGTCTTCGGCGCCCATGTAGACAACGCATTCCAGGCCGAGGAGCGCGGCGGCGGTGGCGCTGGCAACGCCGTGCTGCCCGGCGCCGGTCTCGGCGATGACGCGGGTTTTCCCCATGCGCTTGGCCAGCAGGGCCTGGCCCAGGACGTTGTTGATCTTGTGGGATCCGGTGTGGTTGAGGTCCTCGCGTTTGAGGAAAATCCGGGCGCCGCCGGCGTGCTCGGAGAACCGCTTGGCTTCGGTCAGCAGCGAGGGACGGCCGGAGTAGTTCTTGTTCAGATCGGAGAGCTGGGCCAGGAATTCGGGATCTGCCTTGGCCTTTTCAAAGGTGTCTTCGAGCTCGTCCAGGGCGGCGATCAGCGATTCAGGCATCCAACGCCCGCCGTAGCCGCCGAAGTATGGCCCCGGGGCGTGCTTCAGCGAGCCGCCCTGCAGGAAAGCGTCCGCAGCGTTGTTGTCAGCGTTTTCTGAGGGTGCGTCAACCATCAGTCTCACCGTCCTGTTCAAGTTGGTCGTTCGGAAGTGTTGTGCCGCCGGCGCCAGGCCCGGCGGGTGCCCGGACTAGGCCCGGGCGGCGATGGCGGCAGCGCCGGCCGCCGTGAATTCGGCGATCCGGTCACGCGGCGTTGCGTCGCTGACGAGGGCCTCCCCCACCAGGATGGCGTTGGCGCCGTTGGCGGCGTAATGCGTCACGTCGTCCACGCCGCGGACACCGGATTCGGCGATGACCAGCGCTTCGGCCGGAATCAGTCCGGCGAGGGAGGCGAAAACTGAACGGTCGACGTCGAGCGTCTTCAGGTTGCGCACGTTAACGCCGATGATGCGCGCCTCAGCCGCCACTGCACGTTCGATTTCCTCTTCCGTGTGTGTCTCCACGAGCACGTTCATGCCGAGTTCGCGGCTGAGGGCGCTGAACTCCCGGAGCTGGCTGTCGGAGAGCGACGCCACGATGAGCAGGATCAGGTCCGCGCCGTGGGCGCGGGCCTCCCAGATCTGGTACTCATCGAGGGTGAAATCCTTGCGGAGCAGCGGAACGTCCACGCGGGCACGGACGGCGTCCAGGTCCGCAAGGGAGCCGTTGAAGCGCCGCTGCTCGGTGAGGACGCTGATCACGGCTGCGCCGCCGTCGGCATACTGCTCTGCCAGCGCTGCCGGATCCACGATGCTGGCGAGGTCGCCCTTGGACGGGCTGCGCCGCTTGATTTCCGCGATGACCTTCAGCTGGTCCCGCTGCACCGCGGTGCCGCCGAGGGCCGACCAGGCGTCCCGGGCGGGTGCCGCGGCCGCCGCCAGGTCCTTCAGGTCCGCCAGCGAAACGAGACGCTTCCTGGCCTCCATATCCTCCCAGACACCGGCATTGATGTCGTCGAGAACAGTCGCCATCAGTGGCCGGAGCTCTTCAGCTTGCTGCCTTCGACGCCGTAGCCCGCCTTGCGCATGATGTAGCCAAGAATCAGGCCGAGGACCATCACGGCTGCGCCGGCGATGAAGATGGGGGTGTTGGCGATGACAAAGGCGATGGACGCGATGAGGGCGCCGACCAGCATAACGATCACGCAGGTCCAGGCCGCGGGGCTGTTGCCGTGGCCAAGTTCCTGGCTGTGGTCAACGACGCCGGGGGCAACGGTCCGGGTGCCTGATTTCGATACGGAAGCGGGTGCTTTGCTCATGTGAATCTCCTCGGGATGAATACTGCTTACATTCTGCCATTTTTTGGCCGTTACCTGCCTATCGGCAGACGTGGCTCAGGTTCCAGCGGGCTGCTCGCGTTTGGCTGCGAGCGGGAGTTCAGGTGGGATCGTCGCCGCGCGAGAGCCGGTCCCAGCTGTCGATCTCGTCCACAGGACCGGTGGCGGCCGCCGTACTGCCGGCGGGCCCTCCGTATGTGGCTGCGTCATATTTGGTCCGCGACTTCCAGTGCCGGCCAGCGGGGATGATCAGCAACGCGGCCAGCGCCAGCAGGGCACCGGCGACGACGGCGAGGACCGGGAAGGCGGTAACGGCCACTTCCGCGTTCCCGCCGGTGACCCCGGTGGCAGCGGCGATGGAGCCCTGCGCGGCGCCCAGCGGGTCAGCCAGCACCGTGGCGGCCGCGGCAATGATGCCGACGGAGGCCAACATGATGAGGGCGGTGATGACCCACCGCGAGAACTTTCCTGCGATGGATGCTGCCAGTCCGCCCGCCAGGGCCACGACGGCCAGGGCCGTCACCGCGGTGGCGGCCTTGCTGCCCTGGACCGACAGGGTGTTCTGGTCCCCCGCGGCCTGGCCCACCTGGTTGGCGTCCAGACTGACGGTGATCCAGGTCTGGGTGGTGGCGCCGAAAACGGCCAGCGCAAGGACGGCGATCAGCAGTACCAGTGTGGATTTCCTGGCCCAGGCCGGCGTCATTCGGCGCCCTGGCTTTCCTCGGCGGTGCTGGCGTCGCTGGTGTGAGAGGTGCCGGGGAGCGATTCCGCCGCAATGTTGTGCAGCGATCCGGCGGTGTGCACGGCCCGGAGCGGAGCGGCCGCCTTGTTCACGGTCTCCAGGGCTTCTGTGGGGTTCACGGAATCCGCCACGATGCCTCCGCCGGCCTGGACGTAGGCGCGTCCTTCGCGGAGAAGGGCCGAGCGGATGGCAATGGCCATGTCCATGTCGCCGGCGAAGTCGAGGTAACCCACCACGCCGCCGTAGATGCCGCGGCGGTGCGGTTCAAGCTCGTCCAGCAGGCGCAGAGCCCGGGGCTTCGGGGCACCGGACAGGGTGCCCGCGGGGAAGGTCGCTTTCAGGACGTCGTAGGCGTTGGCGTCCGGGGACAGCTTGCCCACCACGGTGGAGACCAGGTGCATGATGTGGCTGAACCGCTCCACCTCCATGAACTGCGTGACGTCCACGGTTCCCGCCACGCAGACCTTGGACAGATCGTTGCGGGAGAGGTCCACGAGCATCAGGTGTTCGGCGCGTTCCTTCTGGTCGGCCAGCAGCTCCTCGGCGAGGGCCTTGTCTCCCTCCACCGTTTTGCCTCGGGGCCGTGAACCGGCGATGGGGTGGGTGATGACTTCTTCACCGGTTACCGTCACCAGGGCCTCGGGTGAGGACCCTACGATCGAGTACTCCCGGCCGTCGGCGTCCTCGAGGCTGAAGATGTACATGTACGGGCTGGGGTTGGTGTTGCGCAGGACGCGGTACACGTCAAGGGGCGAGGCGCCGCACTCCATTTCGAAGCGGCGTGAAATCACCACCTGGAACACTTCGCCGTCCACAATGGCTTCCTTGCCGCGATCCAGCGCGGCCAGGTAAGAGGGTTCGTCCCACCGTTCCTCGACGCTGGAGGCGAAATCCAGGGCGGCGGGCTCCAGTACGGAAACCGGCTGGGCCACGGGCGTGCTGATCTGGGTGAGGAGGGCCTTGACCCGTGCCACGGCATCTTCCCAGGCCTCGTCCACGCGGTCGGAGCTCCCGTCGAAGTTGATGGCGTTGGCGATCAGCAGCACTGTGCCGTCATGGTTGTCGTGCACTGCCATGTCCGTGACCAGGTTCAGCGCCATCTCGGGCAGGTGGAGGTCATCCTCCGGCGGGCTGGTCAGCCGTTCCCAGTGGCGGACAGTCTCCCAGCCCAGGAAGCCGACGAGGCCGGAGGTGAACGGCGGCAGTCCGTCAAACCTGCTGGTCCGCAGTGCTTCGATGGTGTCGCGGATGGCGTCCACGGGGTTGCCGTCCAGGGGCACGCCGGCAGGGGGCTGGCCCAGCCAGTGCGCCTGGCCGTCCTTGGTGGTCAGGGTTGCCCGGGACTTCGCGCCAATAAAGGAGTACCGCGACCACGTGCCGCCCACCGCCGCGGACTCCATCAGGAACGTGCCGGGCTGGCCCTGGGCCAGCTTCCGGTAGAGGCCGATAGGGGTCTCCGCGTCCGCCAGCACTTTGAGCGTGACGGGGATGACCCGGCTGCTGCCGGCGAGTTCGCGGAACTCCTCGAGGCCCGGGCTGATGATTCCAAGGTCCTGCATGGCTATGCTTCGCCGCCTGTTCTTGTGTGTCGCCTGGTGAAATGTCGCCGGGTGTGGAACGGCGCCAGTCCTATGCTGCCAAAAGTGTTCGCCTGGGGGCGGGTCATCCGCCCCGGGCCGTGGGTCAGACTGCCTCGCCGGTCTGGACTTCCAGGTCCCTGCCCTCGAAGCAGGTCCGGGTGCCGGTGTGGCACGCCGCGCCGACCTGGTCCACGCGGATCAGGAGGGCATCGCCGTCGCAGTCCAGGGCAACCGATTTGACCCACTGGACGTGGCCGGAGGTGTCCCCCTTGCGCCAGTATTCCTGGCGGGAGCGGGAGTAGAAGGTGACCCGGCCGCTGGTCATGGTGCGGTGCAGGGCTTCATCGTCCATCCAGCCCAGCATCAGCACTTCGTGGGTGTCGAACTGCTGGACCACCGCGGCAACCAGCCCGGCGCCGTCACGCTTCAGTGCGGCCGCGACGGCAGAAGGAAGCGGGCTTGTGGCGGGGGCCGGGACAATTACGGGGGCGGAGGCGGGCTGCTCAGACATCAGACCAAGTCTAGTGCCTCATCAGCGGCCTCCGAATATGCACCAACGGGCATACAAACAGTGTGTGAACAAGGGCACCTATCGGCTGGCGGTTCTGCTGCCCAACTTCGCTGCTCTCGTGCTAGTTTCACAAGTGATGCATTTCGTCGAACCGTCCCGAGAAGTCCTGGCCGAAACCCTGCTGGCGGCCGGCCCTGATGCCCCCACCCTCTGCAGAGGCTGGCGCACCAGGGACCTTGCCGCGCACCTTTACCTTCGCGAACGCAAGGCTGCCGTAGGGCTTGGCCTCATCATCAAGCGCCTGTCCAAGGCTTCGGACAAGGCCACCGCCAAGCTCGCGGCAAAGCTGAAAACCGCTGACGACTACACCGGCCTCGTGAACACCTTCCGTGGTGGCCCGCCGGCTCTGTCCCCCATGAACATCAAGGCCTTGGACGAGAGCTCCAACCTGATCGAATATTTCGTCCACACCGAGGACATCCGCCGGGCTGTGGACCGCTGGGCACCGCGCGCCCTCGACGAGGCCTACTCGGACGCCCTATGGGACGAACTGATCAAGCGGGCAGCCATCCTTTACCGTGGCGTCGACCTTGGCATTGTGCTGGTGCGCCCGTCCGGGCCGCGGCACGTCGCCAAGCGGGCACCGGTTTCGGTGGCGATCGTTGGTGAGCCGGGCGAACTGCTGATGCACGCCCACGGCCGGACCCGCCACGCCCTGGTTACTTTCGAAGGCCAGCCGGACGCCGTCGCCCTGCTCCAGTCGGCTGAAGTCGGCCTCTAACAAAGCAACGCGGGGTCACTTCTTGCCCAATAACCATCGGTTACCGGGCAAGAAGTGACCCCGCGTTGCTGAGTCGGGGGGTTAGCGGACTTCGAAACCTGCGTCGCGGATTGCCTGCTTGACCTGGGACATCATGTTGTCGGGGCCCCAGTGGAAGATCGAGGCCGCCAGCACGGCGTCCGCACCGGCGACGACGGCCGGCGGGAAGTGAGCCGGTTCCCCGGCGCCGCCTGATGCGATGATCGGCACTTTCACGGCTGCCCGGACGAGCCGGATCAGTTCCAGGTCGAAGCCGTCCTTGGTGCCGTCGGCGTCGATGGAGTTGAGCAGGATTTCCCCGATGCCTCGGTCGGCGGCTTCCCTGGCCCACTCGATGGCGTCGATCCCGGTACCGGTGCGGCCGCCGTGGGTGGTCACTTCAAAGCCCGACGGCGTGGGCTGGGACCCGGGGCGGGTCCGGCGGGCGTCCACGGACAGGACCAGCACCTGCGAACCGAAATGCCGGCTGATTTCGTTGATAACGTCCGGCCGGGCAACGGCGGCCGTGTTGATGGAAGCCTTGTCCGCGCCGAAACGCAGGAGCTTGTCCACCTCGGCAACACCGCGGACACCGCCGCCCACGGTCAGCGGGATGAAGACTTCCTCGGCCGTGCGGCGGACCACGTCGAAGGTGGTTTCGCGGTTGCCGGAGGACGCCGTGACATCGAGGAACGTCAGTTCGTCGGCGCCCGCATTGTCGTAGCGGTGTGCCAGCTCCACCGGGTCCCCCGCGTCGCGGAGCCCCTCGAAGTTGATGCCCTTCACAACGCGCCCGGCGTCGACATCGAGGCAGGGGATGACTCGTACAGCTACAGCCATGGGGACTCCTGGAATTCTCGGGTGGGTTCTGCGGCGCGGCGTGAACCGGGCGGGACGCTCAGATACGGCAGGCGTGGATGCTGCTGACCAGGATGGCGCGGGCGCCGAGGTCGTAGAGCTCATCCATGATCCGGTTGGTTTCCTTCTTCGGAACCATGGACCGGACGGCCACCCAGTCGGAGTCGCGCAGCGGTGAGACGGTGGGTGATTCCAGGCCGGGAGTCAGTGCGGCGGCCTGTTCCACGAGTTCCTTGCGGATGTCGTAGTCCATGAGCACGTATTGGCGTGCCACGAGGACGCCCTGCAGGCGGCGGATCAGGACTTCAATCTCCTTGGCGGTGCCGTTCGCGGCTCCGCCATCGCCGGTGCGGCGGATCAGGACAGCTTCAGACTTGAGGATCGGCTCGCCGAAGATTTCCATCCCGGCGGCCTTGAGGGTGTTGCCCGTTTCCACGACGTCGGCGATGGCGTCAGCTACGCCGAGGCGTACTGAAGACTCCACGGCGCCGTCAAGCCGGACCACCTTGGCGTTGATGCCCCGCTCGGCGAGGTAGCCGCGGAGCAGCCCGTCGTAGCTGGTGGCGAGGCGCTTGCCTTCCAGCTCTTCTGCGGCGGCGAAGTCACCTACGGGTCCGGCGAAGCGGAACGTGGACGCAGCGAAGCCCAGGGGCAGCAGTTCCTCGGCCTCCACCTCGGCGTCCAGCAGCAGGTCGCGGCCGGTGATGCCGACGTCGAGGGTTCCCCGGCCGACGTAGACGGCGATGTCGCGGGGGCGGAGGAAGAAGAACTCAATGTCGTTGTCCGGGTCCATCATGACCAGCTCGCGGGTGTCGCGGCGTTGGCGGTAGCCCGCCTCGGACAGCATGGCGGAGGCGGCTTCGGACAGGGAGCCTTTGTTGGGGACGGCTACTCGCAGCATGGGGGTCCTTCTTGGTTGGGAGGTCTGTGGATCAGGCAAACGGGCCACGCAGGGCACGGGCAGGCAGTTGTTGACCGCCGCGTGCAGCAGTGGCTACAGATGCTTGTAGACGTCTTCCAGGGTCAGGCCTTTAGCGAGCATCAGAACCTGCAGGTGGTAGAGCAGCTGGGAGATTTCCTCGGCCGTGGCCTCATCGGATTCGTACTCAGCGGCCATCCACACTTCGGCTGCTTCCTCCACGACTTTCTTGCCAATGCCGTGGACTCCGGACTCCAATTCAGCGACGGTGCGGGAGCCTGCCGGGCGGGTGGCTGCCTTCTCACTCAGTTCAGCGAACAGCGTCTCGAAATTCTTCACGCCCTACAGCCTACTTGCTGCCGGCCCGGGGGCGCCTTTCGGGCCGCTGCATGACGGGCGCGATGTGAGCGAACACACACCGCGCCCCGGCAGCCCGCTGCCAACTACCTGCTGCTACGTGTACTGCTTGAGGAGGACTGCGGTGACCAGGGCTGCCGTCACCGCTTCATGGCCCTTGTCTTCGCTGGAGCCCGGCAGGCCCGCGCGGTCCAGTCCCTGCTGCTCCGTATCGCAGGTCAGCACGCCGAAGCCCACCGGCACGCCGGTGGAGACACTGACATCGGTAAGTCCCGACGTCGCCGCCTGGCAGACGTATTCAAAGTGCGGCGTGCCGCCACGGATCACGACGCCGAGGGCCACCACTGCGTCAAAGTGCGGTGCCAGCCGCGCGGCGGCGACGGGAAGCTCGAAGGCGCCCGGAACGCGCAGTACGGTGGGTTCACTGATGCCCGCGTCCCTGGCGGCGCGCAGCGCACCGTCCAGGAGTCCGTCCATGATCTGGGTGTGCCAGCTGGCTGCCACAATGGCCAGCCGCAGCTGCGACGTTTCCGCCGGATTGAGGGTGGTGAGGTCAATATCTGGTGCGCCGTGTCCGCTCATGCGTGAATCTGTTCCGTTCAGTTTTGGTCGTGGTCGAAATCGTCGACAGCGCCGCTGGGCACCGTGACAACGTGTGTGTCCAGCGTCAGCCGGTGCTCCATGCGGTCCTTTTTGGTCTGCAGGTAGCGGATGTTCTGGTCACGGGACGGCACCTCGGTGGGCACCATTTCCACCACCTTCACACCGGCTTTGGCGAGCCTGTTCTTTTTGTCCGGGTTGTTGCTCAGGAGCCGGACCTCGTGGAGGCCCATCTCGGCCAGGATCTGGGCGGCCGCCTTGTAGCAACGGGCGTCCACCGGCAGACCCAGCTGCTCGTTGGCCTCCACGGTGTCAAAGCCAGCTTCCTGGAGGGCATAGGCCTTGATCTTGTTGGCCAGGCCGATCCCCCGGCCTTCCTGCCCGCGCAGGTAGAGCAGCGTGCCGCCGAACTCGTTGATCAGCTCCAGGGCATAGGCCAGCTGTTCGCCGCAGTCACAACGGTAGGAGCCGAAGACGTCGCCGGTCAGGCACTCGGAATGCAGCCTGACCAGCGGAGCAACGCCCTCCTTGGGCGGATTGGGTGAGCTCACCGCCAGGTGCTCGGCGCCCGTAACCAGGTCTGTCCACGCCTGGGTAATGAAATCGCCAAATGCCGTGGGCAGCTGCACAATCGGACCACCGCTCACGGGGTGGTGGGCCCGGCCGTTGCCGGATGCCCCCCGGTGGTGGCCGTTCTGGTGGCTGTCGTCCGAAACTCCGGAAGCCGTCATCATTACTCCTCTACTCCGCCCGGGCGTCCGGCCCGGTGTCACTGTCGGCGGGAGACCCGGCCCCTGCTTCAAGGTAAGCCACCAGATCCTCAATCGAGATCAGGGGGCACCCATGTTCAGCGGCGAATCCCCGCAGCCCGTCGAGCCGCATCATTTCACCGTCGTCGTACACAACCTCGGCGATCACGCCCACTGGCTCCAGTCCGGCGAGCCGGCAGAGGTCCACGGCCGCTTCGGTATGGCCGGGGCGTTCACGCACTCCTCCGTTAACTGCCCGGAGCGGGAAAATATGCCCGGGCCGGGTCACGGCCGCCGGTCCGGCGCCGGGGTCTGCAAGGACGCGGGCCGTGAGGGCCCGGTCCGTGGCGGAGATTCCGGTGCTGACACCGGCTGCCGCGTCGCAGGAAACGGTGTACGCCGTACCCTTCGCGTCCTCGTTCACTGCCACCATGGGCGGCAGTGCCAGGGCATCGGCGCGCTCCCCGCTCAAGGGGACGCAGATGACGCCGGAGCTGTAGCGGATGGTCCATCCCATAAGGGCAGGGGTGGCATGCTGTGCGGCAAAGATGATGTCGCCTTCGTTTTCGCGGTCCTCGTTGTCCACCACCAGCACGGGCCGGCCGGCAGCCATGGCGCGGATGGCATCTTCGACGGGGTCAAGTCCGAAGGTTACGCTAGGCACCGGGCCGGCGTCCGCGGCCGGGTCCAGCCGAACGGCGGCGTTCATCGTTCGCCCCCGGTGGTTCCGCCGGTGCTGAAGGCCAGCAGCCGTTCGGTGTATTTCGCGAGCACGTCCACTTCCAGGTTGACCCTGCTGCCGGTTTCCTTGGCCCCCAGGCCGGTCTCTGCCAGTGTGGTGGGGATCAGCCCCACTTCGAACCAGGGCTCCGGCTCCGCGGCGGGGCTGACCGCCGTGACGGTGAGCGAGACGCCGTCAATCGCGATGGAGCCCTTCTCCGCTATATAGCGGGCGAGGTTGGCCGGCACGCCGAACCGGAGGCGTTCCCAGTTGCCGAGCGCCTCGCGCTCCAGCAGCTGCCCGACGCCGTCGACGTGGCCCTGGACGACGTGGCCGTCCAACCGGCCGCCGGCGGGAACGCAGCGCTCAAGGTTCACCGAGTCACCGGCGGCAAGTTCGCCGATGGTGCTGCGGACGAGGGTTTCGCCCATCACATCAACGCTGAACTCTTTGCCCTCGATGGCGGTGGCCGTCAGGCAGACCCCGTTGACGGCAATGGACCCGCCCAGTCCGAGCCCTTCGGTGGTGCCGGGCGCCCGCAGGCGGAGCGTTGCGCTGGCATCGCCGTCCCGCTCCACGGACAGGACCTGTCCCTGTTCGGCAATAATTCCGGTAAACATCAGTAGCCTCCCATGGCTGGTTCCGCGGCAGTGCGGGATAGGTGTGGTTCAAAAGCTTCGGTTGGTTCTGGACGGAGGTGCAGCCTCAGGTCCCGGCCCAGGGTCAGGACGGCGCCGCCGTCGGAGGGGTCCCAGTCCCAGTGCCGGGCATCCGCGAGGGTGGTGATTCCCAGTCCGTTGAGGGCGGGAGTTCCGGAGCCCAGCAGGGTGGGGGCAAGGTAGACAATGAGTTCGTCCACAAGCCCGGCGGCCAGGAATGAACTGAGGATGCGTGAGCCGCCTTCCACCATGACGTGGCGGACTCCCTCCGCGTAGAGGAGCGAGAGCGCCTCCCGCGGATCCCGCGTGGGCAGGTGGAGCACGTTCCCGTCATCACCCCGGACGGCGGCGTCGGCCGGGATGTCCCGGAGGCCCATCACGGCGCGCAGCGGCTGTTTGCCGGCTGTGGCTCCGGACGCGTCGCGGGCTGTCAGCCGGGGGTTGTCCACGAGCACGGTCTGCGTGCCCACGAGGATGGCGTCGATCCGCCGCCTGAGCCCGTGGTTGTCAGCGAGGGACTCGGGCGAGGAGATCCACTGGCTCGTGCCATCCTCAGCGGCGATCCGGCTGTCCAGGGTCTGGGCGATGTGCAGCGTCACGAACGGGCGTTGTGCGGCCACTCCGAGGAACCACTGACGGTTCAATTCGAACGATTCGCCGGCAGCGAGCCCGCTGCGGACCTGCACCCCGGCCCTCCGGAGGGTGGCCGCGCCGCCCGCCGCAGGGTCATGCGGGTCGTCGACGGCGTAGACCACGTCCGTGATTCCGGCACGAATGATCGCCTGGGTGCAGGGCCCCGTGCGACCGCTGTGGTCACAGGGTTCCAGCGTGATCACCATCGTGCAGCCGCTCAGGTCCAGCCCGGCGGCCTCAGCCTGGGTGATCGCATCGGCTTCCGCGTGGGGTGTGCCGGCGCCGCGGTGGTAGCCGGTCACCAACTGGCGGCCGGCCGCATCGATCACGACGGCGCCCACCAGCGGATTCGCTCCGCGCGGGCCCTGCAGGGCTGCTTCCAGCGCGGCGTCCATGGCGGCGGTTTCGACGGCACTGAAAGCCGTCACAATTTCAATCCGGTTCATGGGGCGGCCACCGGTCCGGTGGCTTCGGTTCCCGGAGCATGGGAAATCCTGGCTTCAAAGAGCCATCGCAAGGGGTTCATGTGTGTTGTCGTTCCTTCCCTCTAGAACCGCGATGGCTCCGGGGGTATACGACAGCAGAAGGCCGCAGCACCAAAAGGTGCCGCAGATACAGCTGTACGTGCTTCTCTCATCCAGACTTTAACTGTCGGTACCGGAATTTCACCAGTTCAACCGTCCGCCGGTTCCTTCCCTGAAGGGGGAAAGCGCCGGCTCGCGGGTCGCGGACTATCACCGCCGGTTCGGACTTACACCGACCCCGGAGCACGTATTGTGTGTTGCTATTCTGCCATAACCACAAGGTGGCCCAGACTATTCCGCGGACGCAGCACGTAACTTGATGCTGCCGGCTTCGCGGAGCCGTCCGATGGCTGCTGCCGGGTCCTCCGCGCCGTAGACAGCCGAACCCGCCACAAAGACGTTGGCACCTGCTTCGGCCGCCCGCAGAATGGTTTCCTCGGTAATGCCACCGTCCACCTGGAGGGCGACATTGATTCCGGAGCCGTCAATGGCTGCCCGGGCCTTGCGGATCTTGGGCAGGGTGAAGTCCAGGAACGCCTGGCCGCCGAAGCCCGGCTCCACGGTCATGATCAGGAGCATGTCCAGTTCCGCAAGCATGTCCAGGTATGGTTCCACAGCCGTCGCAGGGCGCAGCGCCATGCCGGCCTTGGAGCCCCGGGCCCGCAGTTCGCGGGCCAGTTTGACCGGGGCAATGGAGGCCTCGGCGTGGAAGGTCACTGAGGCCAGCCCCGCGTCGGCGAACCCCGGCGCCCAGCGATCGGCGTCGGAGATCATCAGGTGGGCGTCCAGCGGGACGGGGCTGACCGCCTGGATCCGCTGGACCACGGGCAAGCCCAAGGTGAGGTTGGGGACAAAGTGGTTGTCCATAACGTCCACGTGCACGGCGTCAGCGTTGCTGATGCGCTGCAGTTCGGCTTCGAGGTTGACGAAGTCGGCGGACAGGATGCTGGGGTTGATGCAGCACTGCGGCATGGGGGAAACTTTCACGGGTCAGGCTTTCTTCCGGATGAGGGCCAGGAACATGGCATCGGTGCTGTGGATGTGCGGCCAGAGTTGCGCCGTGGAATCGTGGCCTGCGCCCAGGTTCCCGGTCAGGCTCACGCTGTCCAGCACGGCACCGGCGTCCAGCAGCTCCAGGTCATCCCGCTTCCGGAGGGCATCGCTGACCACTGCCGTGGTTTCGGCCGGGTGGGGTGAACAGGTGACATAGGCAACCACTCCGCCGGGGCGGACGGCGTCCAGCGCCGATTTCAGCAGGGCGCGCTGCAGCGGCCCCAGGTCCGCGAGGTCCTTGGGGGTGCGGCGCCAGCGGGACTCCGGCCTGCGGCGCAGGGCACCCAGCCCGCTGCAGGGGACATCCACCAGGACCCGGTCAAAGGATTCCGGCTGCTCAGTGCCCACGTCACGGCCATCGCCGGTCCGGACGCGCCAGACATCCCTGGGCACGGCGGACAGGGCCTGGCTGACGAGTTTGGCACGGTGCGGGGCCGGTTCATTGGCGAGCAGCGTGGCACCCTGGGCGTTGGCCAGCGCGCCCAGCAGGGCGGCCTTGCCGCCGGGGCCGGCGCACAGGTCCAGCCAGGTTTCGTGCGGGCGTTCTGCTCCAGGGCTTCCGGTGGGATCGAGGTCCACCGCCGCCATGGCGCGGGCCACCAGCTGTGAGCCGACGTCCTGGACGCGCGTGCTGCCTTCCCGCACGGAGGCGAGGCGGCCCAGATCTCCGCCACTGGAGAGCGCCGAGCCTTCCACTAGTTCACCGGGGGTTGCCCCGCCCTCCAGAGCTTCATCCAGGCTGCCCAGGCCGGGCAGGGCCACGAGGTTAACCACCGGAGCCGCGTTATCGGCTTCCAGCAGGTCGTTGATTTCGGCGGCTGACCGTCCATGGGCCACCAACGACTGGCGCATGGCCCGAACAATCCATTCGGGGTGGGCGTACCGGAGGGACGCGATGGTGGTTTCGTCGCTTTCACCGGCCACGAGGATCTCAAGCCACTCCTCCAGGGTGTGCGCCGTGACTTTCCGCAATACTGCGTTGATCAGGGCGGAGGGTCCGGCGCCGATGACGGCGCGGGCCAGGCCAACCGTCTGATCCAGGGCGGCATGGGCCGGGACGCGCATGGCCAGCAGCTGATGGGTACCGATCCGCAGGGCGTCGAGAATGGCAGGGTCAAGCTGGTCCAGCGGCCGGTCAACGCAGCGGGCCAGGATGGCATCGTACGTGCCCTGGCCGCGCAGGGCGCCGTAGCTAAGCTCGGTGGCGAAGCCGGCGTCGCGCTTGTCCAGGCCGTGATGGCGGATGCGGGACGGGAGCACCAGGTTGGCGTAGGCGTCCTCGGCGGCTACCGCGCGCAGGACTTCAAAAGCCACCAGCCGCGCGGGGTCCGCCCGGCGGGTCCGCTGCGCAGGAGCGTTTTCGGTGAAGCTCCGCTGGGAGGGGCGGTTGCGTTCGCGGCCCTGGGCGTTGCGCTGGCTGGAATCCCGCGGCCCGCCCTTGCCCCGTCCGCTGTTGCCGCGTCCGCCGCCCGGGGCGCCGCTGCCGCTGCCGCCCGTGCCGCCTGCATTACCGCCGGATTCGCTCATTCGAAGACCACGCTTTCCAGTGTTGCCATGCCACGCGCCCAGTCAGCGGCGGCCATCATCTTTTTGCCCGAAGGCTGGATCCTCGTCAGCTCCACGGCGTGGGATCCGGTGCCCACCAGGACGCTCTTGCCGTCCAGGAATACCGCGCCGGGTTGCAGGTCAGTGTCGCCTGGCCGGAGCCGGACAGGTTCGAGTTTGACGCGCTGTCCGTCCAGGGTGGTCCAGGCGCCGGGCTCGGGAGTTACGCCGCGGGCGCGCCTGCCGATCGCCAGGGCGGGCTGCTTCCAGTCGAGCCGGCCGTCATCGATGGTCAGCTTGGGGGCCAGTGAAACGTCGCCGACCTGCTGCTGTGCAGCTGCCCTCCCGGCTTCAACGGCGGACAGCGTCTGGGCAAGGAGCACGGCCCCGCTGCGGGACAGCCGCTCCAGCAGCGCTCCGGCGGTGTCCTCCGGGCCAACGCCCTCGGTCAGCGTTCCGAAGACCGGGCCGGTGTCCAACCCTTCTTCCAACAGGAAGGTGACTGCCCCGGTGACGTCGTCGCCGGCCATCACGGCCCGCTGCACGGGGGCAGCGCCACGCCATGCGGGAAGCAGGGAAAAGTGCAGGTTGATCCAACCATGCGGGGGAACATCCAGGGCGGGGCGCGGAATCAGTCCGCCGTAGGCCACGATGGCGGCCACATCCGGCTTGGCCGCGGCGATTTTCGCCGTCACGGCCTCGTCCACGCGGGTGGCGTGGATGATGTCGATTCCCAGCTCGGCGGCGCGGGCGGCAACGGGCGACGGCGTCAGCACCCGTTTGCGCCCTATCGGCGCGTCGGGACGGGTCAGGACGGCAACGATTTCAAAGCCGGCCTCAACGAGGGCATCAAGGGACGGGACGGCCACGGCGGGGGTGCCGGCAAAAAGTACCCTCATGTGGTGGCGCCGCCGCCGAAGCTGGCCCCACCAGAGCTCGCGCCTCCAGAGCTCGAGCCCCCGAAACTGGACCCGACCGTCTTGGCGCGCTTCGTCGTCGTGCGTTCCGTAATGGCGTCATAGTTGGCATTGCGGATGGAACGCAGGGCCGTCTTCCGGTCCTCGCCTTCCAGCCTGTCGGTGAAGAGGATGCCGTCCAGGTGGTCCGTCTCGTGCTGGAAGCAACGGGCCAGCATGCCCTCCCCCTCCACAGCCACAGGATTTCCATTCAGGTCAACGCCGGTGGCGCGTGTGGCGCGGAAGCGGCGGACCGGGAACGCCAGGCCGGGGATGGACAGGCAGCCCTCAACGTGGTCCGCCTGGTAGTCCTCGCTGTTTTCCAGGACCGGATTGATGACGTGGCCCTCCACGCCGTCGATCCGGTAGGTGAAGACCCGCTGGCTGACGCCTATCTGCGGAGCGGCGAGGCCGGCGCCGTCCACGTCCTCCATGGTTTCCGTCATGTCCGCAACCAGCTTGGCGAGCTCAGGACCGAATTCCGTCACGGGATCGGCCACTGTGCGGAGCACAGGATCACCGATGATGCGGATATTCAGAATGGCCATGTGCTGTCTTTCCTCACGGTGGGCGTTAACGGGGAACCTATCCAGTTTAGGTGCAGGGGCGCAGGTCCCGGGACTCCGGACAGACGGACTCCCGGCAGTCGGAGCCCGGGCACACGTGCGGCCCTAGGCGCTGCGGGCCTGCGAGGAGACGGGCGGAGCCACCGGAAGAAGCGCAGAACCGGCGGCGAGTGTATCGGCGGACAGTTCCCAGACCCGGCGCAGGGCGCAGAACTTCCACCAGTGGTGCTTGAGGACGTCGGGGTTGGCGCGGACCGGACGGACTTCCGTCTCCCCGATGGCCACCGCCAACAGGAGCGGGTTCTCGCCGTACTTCCAGGGCTCCCATTCCCCGGCCACCGGGTCCACGAGGCTTTCTTCGGCCTTCATGCCGGCTACCAGTTGCATGACCACCTTGTCATCCAGCGGCTTGACGGCGCCGTCCCGCGTGGTGCCCTTGGTCTTGTAGTCAATAACGCAGATCCGGCCGTTGATCCTGGCCACGAGGTCCAGCGTCCCGGCGTAGCCCACTGACTTGTTCCAGACGGTGATTTCCGGTGCGATGGGTTCCACGCTGTAGAGGTCCCACCACTCATCGAACCTCAGGGCAAAGCCTTCCTCGCCGTTGGCTGCCAGGGCCTCGCGGGTTTCCTTCATGGTGTGGGGCCGGCCCAGGGCACGGAGCGCAACCTGCTCGCAGTAGTTATGGACGCGGTCACCACGCTTGGCTGCCTCGTCCCGGTATTTTTCCGCTGCCTTGGAGGCCCGGTTGACGGCCTGCCGGATTTTCGCCGGACTGCCCAGGCAATCGGCCAGCAACGGATCCTTCGCCAGGCTGCTGGCGCCCATGTAACCGAACCAGCCGTCCAGTCCGTGCGGCTGCTGGCCGATGACGGTGGTGATGGACGGAACGGAGAACTGTTCGGAGGTGGACCGCGCATACATGCGGCCATATTCCGTGGCGTGGGCAAGGAGTGGATCAGTCATACAAAGACTCTTTCACAAGGGGCTGACAGAATGGCGGGCACACAAAAAAGGTCCGTTTCCGCTCGGCTGAGCGGAAACGGACCAGATTCCTCGGTGGGCGATACTGGGTTCGAACCAGTGACCTCTTCGGTGTGAACGAAGCGCGCTACCACTGCGCCAATCGCCCCGATGCCTTTGAATGCTAGCCGACGCGGCGGGGTTTATGGAAATCGAGCCGGGGCCAGGCTCGAATTAC
Source organism: Pseudarthrobacter sulfonivorans (assembly GCF_001484605.1). Taxonomy (NCBI): domain Bacteria; kingdom Bacillati; phylum Actinomycetota; class Actinomycetes; order Micrococcales; family Micrococcaceae; genus Pseudarthrobacter; species Pseudarthrobacter sulfonivorans. The sequence continues at coordinate 465,383 of NZ_CP013747.1, forward strand.
ACGCCTGTAATTAGAAAAATCCCCTAGATTGCAGGGATCCAGGGGCATCGCCGCCGTCGAGGCACGCTCGATTTGGAGAATCCCTGAACCTCCTATAGAGTTCTTACTCGTTGGAACGCGAGGAAATGCCCGAAACGGCACGGATTCAGCGGCCCAAATGCGGACGTAGCTCAGCTGGTAGAGCACCACCTTGCCAAGGTGGATGTCGCGAGTTCGAATCTCGTCGTCCGCTCGCAGGACACTGTCACGGCAAAGATTTTTCGGAATCGGAGCTTACACGGTGGGTTGGCCGAGAGGCGAGGCAGCGGCCTGCAAAGCCGTTCACACGGGTTCGAATCCCGTACCCACCTCGGTGAAAACCATGGATTCCGGTTCACGCCGGACGAAATGGGCGATTGGCGCAGCGGTAGCGCGCTTCCCTGACACGGAAGAGGTCACTGGTTCGATCCCAGTATCGCCCACCAAGCAAGGAAACTTGCTTCATGCAGTACTCCAGGCCACCGGCCAGGCTGTACTTCATACGCGGACGTAGCTCAGCTGGTAGAGCACCACCTTGCCAAGGTGGATGTCGCGAGTTCGAATCTCGTCGTCCGCTCTCTACCCCAGTAATAAATCCGAAATGGCCGGCCTACCGGTTCCGGGCGATTGGCGCAGCGGTAGCGCGCTTCCCTGACACGGAAGAGGTCACTGGTTCGATCCCAGTATCGCCCACACATAGCAGCTCCCCGTGAGCTGCTTTTTTGTTGCCCGAAAAGGCCTGCCGCGACTTGACAACATTTGTCACAGCCCTTGGCACACCCGGCAGACAGGGCTAGGATCGGTTGCGGAGGAGCGAACTGGCTCCGCGATTGAAGGGAGGTGCTCGTGGGACTGATTGACGATCTTAAGGGCAAGGCTCAGGGTCTCATCCACGGCAACGAGCGGGCCATCAAGGACGGCATCACGAAAGCCGGCGATTTCGTCGACTCAAAGACTGGCGGTAAGTACGCCGGTCACGTGGACAAAGTCCAGGAGGGCGCTTCCAAGCTCGTTGACAAGAACGACGGAACACCCGGCGTAGCGCCTGCCACCGAGCAGACTCCGCCAGTCAACCCGGTTCCGCCGGTTGACAAGGCTCCGTAACAAGGATTTGGCCAGGGCATTGCCCTAGCACGTCAAGGGGGTGCAGGTCCCGCCGGGAGGCGGCACCTGCACCTTTGGCGTTTAACTGACTGTCCGGCTTCCCCGGCCGCCGCCTAGGACGGCTCGTGGTTCTGGCCCTCGCGGGCCAGCGCGGTCAGGCGGGATACGGCACGGAAATACTTCTTGGTGTACCCGCCGTGCATCATCTCGTCCGTAAAGAGCTTGTCGAAGGGGACGCCGCTGGCCAGGATGGGCACATCCTTGTCGTATAGGCGGTCGGCCAACACCACGAACCGCAGCGCCACGGCCTGTTCGGTGATGGTCTCCACGTTTCGCCACACGACGCCGTCGATGCCGTCGATGAGCTGCCGGTAACGGCTCGGGTGGACACCGGCCAGGTGGCCGATCAGTGAACTGAATTCGTCCTCCGCCACGGTCTTACCGTCGAACTCGGCCCTCATCTGTGCAGCCAGCTGGCTGTTCTTCAGCGGCGCCGGGGCGGCGGGCAGGCCACGGTGGCGGAAGTCCTCGCCGTCGATCCTGATGACGTCGAACTGGTCCGCCAGGACCTGGATTTCCCGGGCAAAGTCGACGGCGGCAAAGCGGCCGTCACCCAGCGAACCCGGCAGGGTGTTGGACGTGGCAGCAAGCTTGACGCCGGCGTCGGCCAGTTCACGCATGAGGCGGGACATCAGGACGGTGTCACCCGGATCATCAAGCTCGAATTCGTCGATGCACACCAGCTTGTAGTGGCTCAGCGCTTCAACAGTCTTGCGGAAGGAAAGTGCCCCCACCAGGTTGGTGTATTCCACGAATGTGCCGAAGGCCTTAGGGCCCGGGGCGGCATGCCACAGCGAGGCCAGCAGGTGGGTCTTGCCAACGCCGAATCCGCCGTCGAGGTAGATCCCCGCCCTGGCAGCCACTTTTTTCTTGGTGAAGAGCTTCTTGAACAGGCCGTCGCCGTCGCCGGCCCCAACTCCCCCGGCGAATCCTTCCAACGCTTTGACCGCCGCCGCCTGGGACGGCTGGTTCTGGTCCGGCCGGTAGCTGGCGAAGGAGACCTGGCCAAACCGTGGGGACGGATAAAAGCCCTTGAGGAGCTCATCCACCGAAACCGCCGGAGTGCGGGCGGCAAGCTGTTCGATCTGTACCAAGGTGGTCCGTTCTGCTGGTGGGTTGTCCCCAGAAAGAATACCGGCAACAGCCCGGCCCTCCCCCGCCATCCGGCCGGCAAGGACCCCGGCGTGACGAAGGCCATATTTCCCACTGTTAACAAGGGGGCGGACAGGGCGGCCGGCCGTGGCTAGTGTGGGAGGCAGGTTTTCCTTCTACAGCATCCGCCGTGTGTCTCAGTGAAAGGCCATCACCATGTCCTACGCAGTTGAACAGAACGAGAAGTTCGCCGCCTACGCCAGCCCGGAGCGCCTGGTGTCCACCGAATGGCTCGCAGCCGCCCTCCAAAGCGGCGCCTTGGCGGCCGGAAAGCTGGTGGTGGTCGAGTCCGACGAGGACGTCCTCCTTTACGAGACCGGCCATATCCCCGGATCAGTCAAAATCGACTGGCACACGGACCTTAACGATGATGTGACCCGCGATTACGTCAACGGTGAGGCGTTCTCCGCCCTGGCCGCTGCCAAGGGCATCTCCCGCGACACCACGGTGGTCATCTACGGGGACAAGTCCAACTGGTGGGCCGCCTATGCGCTCTGGGTCTTCACCCTGTTCGGCCACGAGGATGTCCGGCTGCTCGACGGCGGCCGGGACAAGTGGATCGCCGAAGGCCGTGACCTGACCACGGAGCAGACCTCCCCGGCGCCCGGCGACTACCCGGTGGTGGAGCGCAACGATGCCCCCATCCGCGCGTTCAAGGAAGATGTGCTGGCACACTTCGGCAAGCCGCTCATTGACGTCCGCTCCCCCGAGGAATACACCGGCCAGCGGACCCACATGCCGGCCTACCCGGAGGAAGGTGCGCTCCGCGGCGGCCACATTCCTACGGCTGCATCCATTCCCTGGGCGCGTGCCGCTGCGCCGGACGGAACGTACCGCAGCCGGGAAGAGCTCGAGGCTCTCTACCTGGGCGAGGCCGGGCTGACCGCGGGCGATGACGTGGTGGCCTACTGCCGCATCGGCGAGCGTTCCAGCCACACCTGGTTCGCCCTCAAGTACCTGCTGGGCTTTGATACCGTCCGGAACTACGACGGCTCCTGGACCGAGTGGGGCAACGCGGTCCGGGTTCCCATCGCCAAGGGCACGGAACGCGGCACGGTCCCGGCGTAAACTGGAACAGATGACTACACATGACCTGCCCGCCGCGCTGGCGGAAATCGTCGATGACTTCCAGGCCCTGACCGAACCCGATCGGCTTCAGTTGCTGCTTGAGTTCTCGCGCGGACTGCCGGAGTTGCCTGACCGGCTGAAGGACCACCCCGAGCTCCTGGAGCAGGTGGTGGAATGCCAGTCGCCGCTGTTCCTGACCATTGAAACGGAAAAGAACGACGCCGGCCCGGCCGACGCCGTTCGGCTCTACTTCAAGGCGCCACCGGAAGCCCCTACCACGCGGGGTTTCGCCGGTGTGCTCCACGAGGGGCTCGACGGACTCAGCGCCGCCGAAATCCTGGCGGTGCCGGACGATATGCCGGAGCTGCTGGGCCTGACGCGGGCCATCACGCCACTGCGGATGCGCGGCATGACCGCCATGCTGGGACGGATCAAGCGCAAGGTCGCCGCAACGTCCCGGTCCGTGTCCTGATCCCCTGACCGGAAACGGAACGCTTTGGGACGCAAAAGTTCTTCAAACGGAACGCCGGCCACAGCCGCACTGGCTGCAGCCGGCGTTCCTTTTGTGCTGCATCCGTATGCCCACGATCCTTCCGCGGCCAGCTACGGCACGGAAGCCGCCGAAGCCCTGGGCATCGCCCCGGAGAAGGTCTTCAAAACCCTCATGGTGGAAGTGGAGGGCCGGCTGGCCGTGGGGGTTGTGCCGGTCAGCGGAAACCTTGACCTGAAGGCATTCGCGGCCGCCCTGGGCGCCAAGAAGGCTTCGATGGCAGATCCTGCGGCTGCTGAACGCCGCACGGGCTACGTCCTGGGCGGGATCTCGCCGCTGGGCCAGCGCCAGTCATCACCCACGGTGGTGGACAGCAGCGCCCTCAATCTGGGAACGATGCTGGTTTCCGGTGGCAAACGCGGCCTGGACGTTGAGCTTGCGCCGGCCGACCTCATCCGGCTGACGTCCGCGGTGACAGCCGCCATCGGCACCCGCACGCTTTAGCGGTTCTGGCCGGGATTAAGCCGCGGAGCCAACTGGGGCCGGAGCCACGCCTTGATCAGGTTCTCCCAGCGCTCGGGATCGACATTCCATTCCTTGGTGTGCCTGGCGTGATTGAACGTTTCGAACGTGACCATGTCCGGATTCCGCTCACCCAGGAGGGCGGAGGGCTCATAGGGGACGTACTCGTCATCAACGCTGTGGATGATCAGGGTGGGCGTCCGGACTTCGACGGCGCGCGCCACCCAGTCCATGGCCTTGAGGTCCACGGGTGCGGCCAGGCCGGTGAGCCTGCGGCCCACGGGGTGGCCCAGCATCAGCTGCCCGTAGCGGCCCACAAGGGACGGAATGCGGTTGATCTGCGCATGGTGGGCCAGCACATTGACCCAGTTGATAACAGGCGCATCCAGGACCATGGCCCGGATCAGGTGACGGTGAGGCGACAGATCGGCCGTCTGCAGGCAGATGGCGCCGCCCATGGACCAGCCGAAGAGGACAATTTCCTCGGCGCCGTTGGCCAGGGCGAACTCGATGGCCGCCTCCACGTCATGCCATTCCGTGGATCCCAGGCCGTACCGGCCATCCTCGGCCGACGGCGCCAACCCGTCATTGCGGTAAGAGACCAGCAGGCTGGTGAGCCCCAGTTCGAGGGCGGGGCCTACGGCACGGAGGGCCTCCTGGCGGGTGGCCCCGCGGCCGTGAACCATGACTGCCCAGGTACGGGCAGGTCCGCCGGCCCGGACCAGCCACGCCGGTGCTGTGCCGCCGTCGACGTCGATCTGCACGTCCTCCGCCGCAAAGCCGGCGGCAGCGGGATCCGGGTAGAGCGCACCGCTCCACCATCCGCGGCGGGCCGTATCAAGATCGCCGGCATAGACGGCTTCCACTTCGCGCAGGACCGTGCCGTCCGCCGGCGAATAGGAAACGATCCGCCCGATCCGGGCGTGCCCCTTCCCGCCGTCGAAAAACAACCCATAGACGCCCTCCACAGTGGTCTCCGGAGTGGCTGTCAGGATGACCTGGCGGCCGCCTCCTTCCCGGAGCACGGCGAGGACTTCCTGGTCCGCCGTCCGCTGCCGGACGGGGGTGATCACACGCCGGGCGAAATAAAGCGCCAGCGCGGAGGAGCCTGTGGCCAGCAGGCCGGCAAGGGCCCCGCCGCCAATGACGCCGCCGAGCGCCCATTTGGCGCGCAGCGACATACGGCCGTCGGCCTGGGTCGGAACTGCCGCCGTCAACGTGGAGGTGCGCGTGGAAGGTGCCATGGAACCATTCTTACTGCCGCAGACGGGTTGACCATATTCCGTCCGGCACGTGGCATCGGAATTCTGCCGGCCCCGGGGACGCCGCGCGCATGACACCGCGCGCATCGTGCGGCCCAAATGGATGCAGGCGCCGGTGCGCACGACTAGGCTGATGCCATGAGCGATCCAATCGTCATCCTGACCGAAGAACCCCTGGGCGCGGACGACCGCGTCAACATAGAACGCCTGGTGGACGGGCAGGACACTCCCCTTGTCCTGCTGGTTCCAGGGAACACTGAACGGCATCTGCTGGTGGATTTCCTTGAGAATCTCTCCCTGCTGGACGTTGCTAAGGCGTTCCGCGAACTGACCGCCCACGCCCCGGATCCCACCGTTCAACGGGCCGAGGCCGCCGAGACGCTGGCCGTCTCGCTTGCCGCCTTGGAGGGGCTGGGCGCAGGGGTAACGGGCGAGGTAGTGGACGGTGGGGCCGTCAAAGGCCTCGTTGCCAAGGTCAAGGAACTCGGCGCAGCCCAGGCAGTGGTGATCACCCGTCCTCACGCAGTTGCGGATACGTTCCACACGGACTGGGCCAACAAAGCCCAGGACCAGTTAGGGCTCCCCGTGCTCCACCTGTATGCCGGTTCGGGATTTATCGGCGACTCCTGAGCGTTGAGCTGACCATGAGCATCTTTGGTAAGAGCATCTTCGAGAACAAGGCCACGGATTCCGTCCCCGGTCCGGCCGCCGATTCCGTCGCTGCGGAACCGGCCTACCGGAAATCCGACGCCGAGTGGCGGCAGGAACTCACACCGGAGGAATACCACGTGCTGCGGCAGGCGGGTACGGAGCGCCCCTTCACCGGCGAGTACGTGGACACCCATACTGAGGGTGTCTACCAATGCCGTGCCTGTGGCACCGAGCTCTTCCGGAGCAACGAAAAATTCGACTCGCATTGTGGCTGGCCGTCCTTCTGGGCACCGCTCGCCGAAGGCACCGTCCGTTACATCCACGACCGGACGCTCGGCATGAAGCGGGTGGAGGTACGGTGCGCGCACTGTGATTCACACCTGGGCCACGTATTTGAGGGTGAGGGCTACGGCACGCCCACGGACCAGCGCTTCTGCATCAATTCGGTGTCCCTGAAACTGGTGCCGCGCGGCGCTGCGGGGGACGAATCCACGAAGTCCTGAGTCCGCCAGCCGTGGCTCCGCCTACATCTGGCGGAGCCGCGAGGCGCCTCGAGCCCGAGAGTATCTTATGCTCAGGCTCGATTTGAGTTAGAGACTCTGGTTGCTTGCTACGCTCGCCGTAGATGCCCCAAGCAATGAGAAAGGCAGTCGCACCATGACCGTCACCGTGACCGTGGCCCCTACGAGGATCACCGCCGAAAATCCCGCCTGGCTCCGCCTCAGGAGCGCCGCCGAATCCCTGCAGGCCCTGCAGGTCCAGGACGGCTCCGTGCCTGATGCCGGCCATCACGCCGAGGCAACCCTGCAGGTTGCCGCCATCACCGAGTCGCTTGCCGAACTGGCACCGCTGTTCCCGCACGACGCGGCCTATCTTGACGCCGTCGTCGCTGATTTCCAGGCTTGGGCCACGGCTGGATTCGCCGTCCCGGACTTCCTCGCATCGCTGCTGGCGTTCCAGCCCCAGCTGCAGCGCCAGGATGGCCTGCAGCATGTTGTCATCTTCCCCATGTACACCCAGAACGGAAGCAGCAGCCGACTGGTGGAGGCCGTACTGATCGAGGTCATCTGGCCCGATTTTGTGGCCGGCCTTGAGGCCGGGGACTATTCCAACAAGCTCTTTGTGCCCATCCGGTTCCTGGACTTCACCCACGGTTACAACACCAACTCGGCGGTGCTGTTCCCCGAAACCGTTGCTGTCCGGGCGACACCCACCTTCACCTGGGGCGCTATTTTTGCGGACCGTGAAGCTGCCCGGTTCCGCCGGGTCCTGCGCGCGGCCGCAGACATCACCTCCCTGGACCTGCCCGCGGGCGCCGCGGAACTCCTGGCCGACCAGGAACTGACCGAGGCCACGTTTGTGATGTGGGACCTGATCCATGACCGGACCCACATGCGCGGCGACCTGCCCTTTGACCCGTTCATGATCAAGCAGCGGATGCCCTATTTCCTGTATTCGCTGGAAGAACTCCGTTGCGACCTCACAGCCTTCCGGGAATCCGTCCGGATCGAACAGGACGAAGACGCCGGGCCGGAAGCTCGCCGGCACGCGAAACTGGTCCAGTACGCCATCATCTTCGACCGGATCTTCCGCTTCGCGATCACCGGCAACCGGGTGCGCAACTACGACGGCCTCGGCGGACAGTTGCTCTTCGCCTGGCTGCACCAGCACCACGTCCTGCACTGGACCGACAGCCGGCTCAGCATCGACTGGGACCAGGTGGCGGACGCGGTGATCGCCCTCGGCGCCTCGATCGACGAGCTCTACTGGCGCTCCATTGACCGGCCAAAAATGGCCCATTGGCTTGCCGCGTACCAGCTGATCTCCGCCACACTCACGCCCAACCCCGCATCAGTATGGGCCAAGGGCCCCGACGCGCTTCCCGTCGCCGGTCCGCCCCGCGGCCTCACCGACCAGGTGCTGGACGACGAATTTCCGCTGTCCATGTTCTACGAAGCCTTGGAGAAGAAAATGCGTCCAGTCATCGAATCCACCGCCGGCATCACCGGAGCGTCCGCGCTGTGAGCGAACCCGGCGCCCCGCACGTTGTACCTGTTCCGGATAATGCCCTCGGGCTGAACGTCCTGGTCACGGGCGGCAGCGGACCCTCCGGGATCGCGGTGGCCCGGGCGTTGCACCAGGCGGGCTTCCGGGTCTTTACGGTCGGCTCGGACAGCACGCGCATCGACGCTGCCGCACGGCAGGCGGGCGACGGCGTCACTTCCCTGGTGTGCGATCTTGCGGATCCCGCTGACGTTCAGGCCCTCCGGAAGACCCTGGCGGGCACCGCCGGAGCGATGGATGGAGTCATCCACCTCGTGGGCGGCTGGCGCGGCGCTGCGGGCATCACGGACCAAAGCGACGCCGACTGGGACTTCCTGGAGCGCGGCGCCATCACCACGCTCCGGAATGTCTCCCGGGCCTTTTACGCCGACCTGGCCGCCGCCGGAGCCGGACGGTTTGCCATGGTGTCCTCCACCGCGGTGGACAAGCCCACAGCAGCGACGGCCAGCTACGTGGCGGCAAAGGCCGCCGCCGAGACCTGGACACTGGCGATGGCGGAGGGGCTGGCCCGCGAGGCCGCGAATGAGGGCACCGCCTTGCGCGGCGCCGCCGTCGTCCTGGTGGTGAAAGCGCTGGTGGACGCGGAACTCCGGAAGGCGCACCCGGAACGGACCTTCCCCGGTGCCACCGACGTCGAGGACCTGGCCGCCGCCGTCGTCGGACTGTTCAGCCGTCCGGCAGCCGAACTGAACGGCCGGCGCTTGCTCCTGACCCCCTGACCGCAAATCCCCAGACTGGCCCCTGACCGGCCGGACCCGACCTCCCTAGACTGAGAACGTGAGCAAAGCAATGACAACTACGGCAGATGCTGCCCCCCGGCTTGAAAATCCCGCCGCCCGGCTGCATGACGCGTCCATCCGCGGTTTCGCCTCGGACAACTACTCCGGTGTGCACCCCGAGGTCCTGGCCGCCCTCGCGGCAGCCAACGAGGGCCACCAGGTGTCCTACGGCGAGGACGACTACACGGCACGGCTGCAGGGGCTGATGGAGGATCACTTCGGCGCGGGCATCGAATGTTTCCCGGTGTTCAACGGCACGGGGGCCAACGTGCTGTCCCTGCAGTCGCTGCTCCCGCGCTGGGGTGCTGTGGTGTGCGCTTCGACGGCGCACATCAACATGGACGAAAACGGCGCTCCGGAACGGATCGGCGGGATCAAACTCCTGCATGTCCCCACCCCGGACGGCAAGCTGACGCCGGAGCTGATTGACCGCGAGGCGTGGGGCTGGGGCGATGAACACCGGGCACAGCCGCTGGCAGTGTCCATCACGCAGACCACCGAGCTTGGCACCTGCTACACCCCGGATGAGGTCCGGGCTATTGCCGATCATGCCCACGCCAAGGGCATGAAGCTCCACATGGACGGCGCGCGGCTGGCCAACGCGGCCGCGCACCTGGACGTGCCGCTGCGGGCTTTCACGCGCGACGCCGGCGTGGACATCCTCTCCTTCGGCGGCACCAAAAACGGGCTGCTGTACGGCGAAGTGGTGGTGGCCCTGAACCCCGAAGCGGCCCACGGCCTGAAGTTCCTGCGCAAGATGAACATGCAGCTGGCCTCGAAAATGCGCTTCCTGTCCGCCCAGTTCATCGCCCTGCTGGAAGGCGACCTGTGGCTCCGTTCGGCGTCGCACGCCAACGCCATGGCCGCCCGCCTCCGCGCCGCGGTGGACACGATCGAGGGAGTGGAGCCCACACAGAAGACGGAGTCCAACGGCGTGTTCGCCGTCCTGCCGGCCGGCATAGCTGACCGGCTGCGGGAGTCCTTCCGGTTCTACGATTGGGATGAAGCCGCCCGCGAAGTCCGCTGGATGTGCTCCTTCGACACCAGCCAGGACGACGTCGACGCCTTTGTGGCCGCGATCCGACGGGAACTCGCGGCCCACCACGCGGGCACGGAAGCCGGATAGCATGGACCGGCCGACGGCGAGCCTGCACTGCCCGCCCCCTGCTGTTGCGTAATCTGCGAAGGTGAACGCACTAGCCCAGGTTCCCCCGGATTTTCTCCACGCCTTGGGAACCCTCAGGAAGGCCCAATGCCGCAGTGAACTGCGCCTGGCGGAAATTCCCGCCCCGGCGCGCCTGGCACCGTTCGCCGTGGCACTCGGGGCCGAGGTCATGGCGCCCGGACCGGGCAGCGGCACCACGCCCGTCCACGGGCCCGCCGCCATGGCTCTGGCGGCGGCGTCCGGGACCGAGGACGACGACGACACCGAGCTGGCCACGGGCCGCTTCATCCTGCTGCACGACCCCGAAGGCTCAGCAGTATGGGACGGCGAATTCCGGATTGTCACCTACATCCGGGCCCAGCTTGAGCCCGAAATGGGCAACGACGAAATGCTGGGCACCGTCGCCTGGACCTGGCTGGTCGAGGCGCTGGAGAACCACAAGGCCCCCTACCGGGCGGCCGGCGGGACCGCCACGCGCGTCCTGTCGGAGAGCTTTGGAACACTTTCCGACCGGCCCGGATCGATCGATATCGAGCTGCGCGCCTCCTGGACACCGGAGTCCTCGGACGTTACTGCCCATCTGGAGGCGTGGTCAGACATGGTCTGCACGTTCGCCGGCCTCCCCCCTCTGCCCGACGGCGTCACGGCCCTTCCGCGCCGGCGCCGGAACTAGGACTGCCCCTTGTCGGTAAACTGAAGGCATCATGACCCCTCATATTCCGGAAAACACCACGGCCGGCGCTCCGGCTGCTGATACCACTCCCCACATCACGGTGGAAGGCTTCGACAGCCAGGTCCCCGTAGTCATTGACCTCGATGCACCGCGCGACGGCGTGCCGCTGGTTATCGAAACGCAGTCCGGGCTGGAGCGGTGCGCGGCAGCCATCGCCGCCGGAACAGGGCCCGCAGGGGTTGATGCAGAACGGGCCTCAGGATTCCGGTACGGCCAGCGCGCGTTCCTGGTGCAAATCCGGCGCGAAGGCTCCGGTACCTGGCTGATCGATCCTGAACCGTTCGAGAACCTGTCCATCATCAACGATGCGCTCCAGGGCGTGGAATGGATCCTGCATGCAGCCAGCCAGGACCTGCCCTGTCTGCTGGAGCTGGGCATGTGGCCGGACAGGCTCTTTGATACGGAGCTCGCCGCACGGCTGGCCGGCCTACCACGCGTTGGCCTGGCCGCCGTCATCGAACAGCTGCTCGGGTTTGGCCTGGCGAAGGAACATTCTGCCGCCGACTGGTCCACCCGGCCGCTGCCCGAGCCGTGGCTGCGATACGCCGCCCTGGACGTGGAAGTCCTGACCGAACTGCGCGAAGAACTCATCGAACTGCTGCAGGCCGACGGCAAGCTGGAATACGCCGAGCAGGAATTTGCCGCGATCCTTGCCGCCGGAGTCGCCCCTCCCCGGGTTGACCCCTGGCGCAAGACGTCGGGCCTGCACCAGATCCGCGACCGGCGCCAGCTGGCCGCGGTCCGCGAAATGTGGCTGGAGCGCGATTCCCTGGCGCAGAAGCGCGATGTGGCGCCGGGACGGCTGATCCCAGATTCCGCCCTGGTGTCCGCCGCCAAGGCCATGCCGTCCACCGTTCCCCAACTCCTCGGCACCAAGGGCTTCCACGGGCGTGCGGCTCAGCGTGAGGCACCCCGCTGGCTCCGGTGCATCGCCGCTGCCCGCGATCTTGAGGACCTTCCGCCGCTGCACCTGCCTACCAACGCACCGCCCCCGCCGCGGGTGTGGTCCGATCGGGACCCCGAGGCCGCCGCACGCCTGTCCACCGCCCGTCCGCTCCTGCAGGAGAAGGCGGAGGAACTGAACCTTCCCGTGGAGAACCTGCTGACGCCGGACTACCTGCGCCGCGTGGCGTGGCGCCCGCCGTCGGGCATTACCGAAGAAACAGTGGCCGCCGAGCTGCGTGCCCTCGGTGCGCGTGAGTGGCAGATCGGCGTGGTGGCACCGCTTCTCACGGACGCGTTCCTCAACCCGCAACCGCTGCCGGCCAAGGAAACCAAGGCAACTGCAGTCCCCGAGTAAACGCCCCTCACCGAGCCTTGCACACTATGTTACTGACGAGTAACATAGTGTGCACTGCCGTCCCGCCGAGCGCTGCCCTTTGGCCTCCGGACGGCGCCAACGTCTCGATGAGGAGTAAACGTGAGCCACCACGGAAGCAGCGGATCCCCGCGAACTGTCCGCGACGTCGTTTTTGTTGACGGCGTCCGCACACCCTTCGGCCGGGCCGGCGAGAAAGGCATCTACGCCGGAACCCGCGCCGATGACCTGATGGTGAAGTGCATCCGCGAACTTCTGCGCCGCAACCCCACGCTGCCCGCGGCCCGGATCGACGAAGTCGCAGTCGCAGCCACCACCCAGACCGGCGACCAGGGCCTGACCCTGGGCCGCACAGCCGCCCTCCTGGCAGGGCTCCCCCGCACCGTCCCCGGCTTCGCCATCGACCGCATGTGCGCCGGCGCCATGACTGCAGTCACCACAACGGCGAGCGGCATCGGCTTCGGCGCCTACGACGTCGTGATCGCCGGCGGCGTGGAGCACATGGGCAACCACCCGATGGGATCCGGCGCCGACCCGAACCCGCGCTTTATGTCCGAGCGCCTGGTGGATCCCGCCGCCCTGAACATGGGCAACACTGCCGAAAACCTGCACGACCGTTTCCCCGCCATCACCAAGGAACGCGCCGACGCCTACGCTGTCGCCTCGCAGGACAAACTCGAGGCCGCCTACGCCAAGGGCCAGATCCAGCCGGATCTCGTTCCGGTCGCTACCCTCAAGCCGGGTCAGGGCTGGACGGTGAACAGCGTTGATGAGCCGCCCCGCCCGGGTACCACGCTTGAGGACCTGGCGGCCCTGCGAACCCCCTTCCGCGCCCACGGCCGCGTGACGGCAGGCAACGCCGCCGGCCTGAACGACGGCGCCACCGCCGCCGTCCTGGCCTCCTCGGAAGCTGCGGCGGAACTGGGCCTGCCGGTCAAAATGCGGCTGGTCAGCTACGCCTACGCCGGCGTCGAACCGGAAGTCATGGGCATCGGCCCCGTGCCCGCCACCGAAAAGGCCCTCAAAAACGCCGGCCTCAGCATTGAGGACATCGGACTCTTCGAGGTCAATGAAGCCTTTGCCGTGCAGGTCCTCAGCTTCCTGGACCACTTTGGAATTTCCGACGACGATCCCCGGGTGAACCGGTACGGCGGCGCCATCGCGGTGGGCCACCCCCTCGCGTCCTCCGGGGTCAGGCTGATGAACCAGCTTGCGCGGCAGTTCGAAGAAGATCCCTCGGTCCGGTACGGGATCACCACCATGTGCATAGGCTTGGGCATGGGCGCCACCGTCATCTGGGAAAACCCGCGTCACTCGAAATACACAGATTACAGCGGCACCGTCGCAGCAGTAGTCCACGAAGCAAACTCAGTAGCCACCACCGAAGGAGCCCCCGCATGAGCGCCGCCGATTTCTCCAAGCTTGCCGGGCTCTTCCCCGACGAAACCGTGACCCACTCATACGTCCAGGACATCAAGCTGCCTGCCGCCCCCGGCCAGCAGAGCCCCGGCGTTTTTGCGCTGATCACCCTGGACAACGGCCTGGACCACTCCAAGCCCACCACGCTGGGACCCAATACTCTGGTGGAACTTGGCACGGTCCTGGAGGGGCTGAAGGAGCGTGCGGCCCGCGGCGAAATCGTGGGTGTGGGGGTGACCGGCAAACCGTACTTCCTTGTTGCCGGGGCCGACTTGTCCGCGGTGAAGTCGCTGGACAACCGGGATCATGGCCTGTGGATGGCGCAGCTCGGGCATGACGTTTATGCCACGCTGGCCAACCTCGGCGTCCCCAGCTTCGCGTTCATCAACGGCGTTGCCCTGGGCGGCGGCCTGGAGATCACCCTGCAGTCCACCTACCGCACGGTGTCCACCGGCGCCGGTGCATTGGCGCTTCCCGAGGCTTTCATCGGCCTGGTCCCCGGCTGGGGCGGCGTCTACATCCTGCCGCGCCTGATCGGACCCGAGAACGCGGTCAAGGTGATGATCGAGAACCCGCTCAGCAACAACCGGACGCTCAACGGGCCGCAGGCCTTCCAGCTTGGTATCGCCGACGCCCTGTTCGAACCGGCAGACTTCCTGGAGCAGTCCCTCGCCTGGGCGGCCACGGTCATCACCGGCGAGGTGGTCCCGGCGCGGGCCAACTCCGTGGACCCCGCTGATCCCGCCGTTGCCGGGCGCTGGTCTGCAGCCGTTGCCGCCGGCCGGTCGTTCGTGGAGTCCAAGACCTCCAATGCCTCGCCTGCGCCCGCTAAGGTCCTGGACATCCTCGAAGCCAACCGGACCATGTCCCAGGCCGAATCGGCTGCCCTTGAGTGCGAAACCCTCGCCGGTCTGATGCAGACAGACGAGTTCCGCGCCACGGTCTACGCGTTCCTGGATTTGGTCCAGAAGCGTTCCAAGCGGCCTGCCGGCGCACCGGACCGTAGGCTCGCCCGTCCGGTCACCAAGATCGGCGTCGTGGGTGCGGGCCTCATGGCCAGCCAGCTGGCCCTTTTGTTCGCCCGCCAGCTCAAGGTCCCCGTGGTGATGACGGACATCGACCAGGCTCGTGTGGATAAGGGCGTGGGCTACGTCCACGCCGAGGTGGACAAGCTCCTCGGCAAGAAACGGATCAGCCAGGACGCAGCCAACCGCACCAGGGCGCTGGTCACGGGATCGGTCTCCAAGGAAGCGTTCGCGGACGCCGACTTCGTCATCGAGGCCGTCTTCGAAGAGCTGAACGTCAAGAAGCAGGTCTTCGCCGAGGTGGAGGCAATCGTCTCGCCGGACTGCATCCTCGCCACCAACACGTCCTCGCTGTCCGTCACGGCCATGGCACAAGACCTCGCACACCCCGAACGGCTGGTGGGCTTCCACTTCTTCAACCCGGTGGCCGTGATGCCGCTGCTCGAAATCGTGCGCGCCCCCAAGACCGACGACGCCGTGCTGGCCACCGCTTTCGAGCTGGCCAAGGGCCTGAAGAAGACCGCGGTGCTGGTCAAGGATGCGCCGGCCTTTGTAGTCAACAGGATCCTGCTGCGGCTGATGGGCGAAGTGACGGCCGCGTTCGACGAAGGCACCCCTGCCGAGGTGGCCGACACTTCGCTGCGTCCCATGGGCCTGCCGATGACGCCGTTCACGCTGGGTGCCATGGTGGGCCTGCCGGTTGCTCAGCATGTCCAGGAGTCCCTGCACGCCGCTTTCGGAGACCGCTTCGCCGTGTCCACGAACCTGCAGAAACTGATCGAGAATGGCGTGAAATCGCTCTGGGTCCCGGCGGCCGACGGCTCCCAGGAGATCCCGGAGTCCACCCTGTCGCTGATGTCCTTCGGCACGTCACCGTCCACCGGGGACAACGTGCTGCGCCGCGTGCAGGACGCCCTCGCGGAGGAGATCGGGCTGATGCTGGATGAGGGCGTAGTGGCCGGTCCTGAGGACATCGACCTCTGCATGATCCTGGGCGCTGGCTGGCCGATGTTCCTGGGCGGCATCACGCCGTACCTGGACCGTGTTGGCGCCTCCGAACGGGTCAACGGCAGGCGCTTCCTTGCGCCCGGCGTCGCGTCGGGCCTGACGGGTCAGTCCTCCGAATCAGTCAGCCCGGATGCAGCCACCCCGGAATCAGTCCGCGGGTAGCAGGCGGCCGGCATCGATGCGCACTAACCGGTGCGCGATGGACCGGGCGTAGTCCAGGTCGTGGGTGACCAGCACGACGGCGGTGCCCTCCGCCGTCGTGCTGCGCACCACCCGGTCCAGCGCGGCCAGCCCATGGCCGTCCAGGGAAACGGTCGGTTCGTCCAGTGCAAGGACTGAGGGACGCCGGGCCAGCACTGTGGCCAGGGCCAGAAGCCGCTGCTGGGACGCGGGCAGTTCGGCCGGGTGCCGTCCGGCAAGGTGCTCCAGGCCAACGGCGGCGAGGGCCTGCTGTACCGCCTGGTCAGCCGCTGGCTGCCCACGCTCGAGTCCGAAGCGGACTTCCCGTTCCACGGTCCGCTCAAACAGCTGGTCCCTGGGCTGCTGGAAGAGGAGCCCGACGTCGGCGGCCACGCGTCCCGCGGGCTGTCCGCCGATGTTCCGTCCCCTGACCAGCACGCTGCCTGCCGTGGGCTGGAGCAAGCCGTTGAGGTGCCTTAGGAGCGTGGACTTTCCGGCGCCGTTGGGACCTGCCACAGCCAGGATCTCGCCCGCCCTGACGGCCAGGCTCAGCCCGTGCAGGACCGGGTCAGGAGTCGGGCCCGGTTGTGCCCTGAACCAGCCTCTGCGCTGCGTCCCTCGGTATGTGAACCCGACGTCACGCAGCTCCAATGCCGGCGGACCGTCGACGACGGATTCATGGCCTGCACCTGCGAGCGGCCGGAGACCTGTGTGCGGGCGGGGGCAAACCACGCCCGCCAGTTCCAGCGCCCCTGCATCCACGATTTCTCCCGGCGTGCCGGCCGCGGCCACGGTACCGCCGGCAAGGACCAGCCACGTATCGGCGTGGTGCAGGAAGGCGTCGGCCCGCTGGCTCAGGACTACGACGGCGGTGCCGTCCTGGACGAGGGTCCGCACCAGGGCAGCGAGGTCTTCGGCTCCGTCCGTGTCGAGGGAGGCGAAGGGTTCGTCCATGATGAGAACCGCGGGGCGGGAAATGACCGCGCAGCCGATGGCCAGGCGGCGCAGCTGGCCACCGGAAAGCGTGGCAGGATCCCGGTCCAGCAGCCGGGTCAGGCCGGTCTGGGCTGCCGTGTGCCGGACGGCGCCGGCCATCCCCTCGCGGTCCACCCCGGCGTTTTCCAGCCCGAAGGCCAACTCCTCGGCCACCGTGGCACGGACCGTGGACAATGCGGCGGCGGGATCCTGCGGCACAAAGCCCACCTGGCGGCCCCAGCTCCCGGGATCGATCCGCGGATCGGCGGCTTTGCCGGTGAACCGGAGACGGCTGCCGGCAAGCTCCAGAAAGCCCGCGAGTGTCCCGCCATCGCCGGGAAGCAACCAGCCGGCGAGCAGGCGTCCCAGTGTTGACTTGCCGCTGCCGGAACCGCCCAGCACGGCTGTCAGCGATCCAGCGGCGAAAGACACATCAAGTCCCGCCAGAACCGGTTCCTGCTCGCCGGGGAAGACAAATTCTTCGATAGCCGCAGCCAGGGCCGGAGGTGAGCTTTGCGCCATTACTAAGCACCCGCCGTCGGCTGCCAGAGGCGGGCGGCGATGGCCGCCACTGCAGCGAGCAGCAGAACAACACGTACGCACCGTTGGGCCGGAGGGTCTGGAACTTCCCGGTAGCTGGTGCATGGCCCGGAACTGCCGAAACCGCGGGCCTGCAAGGCTGCCGCGCGGGTGCCGGCTTCCTCCACGAGGGACAGCACCAGGGGAACCGCCTGCCACCGGAACGCGCCTGCGCGCCCGACAATTCCAGGCCGGATCACCAGGCCGCGCGCCTCCTGGGCCTGCCGGATCCGGCCCAGCCGTGAGCCGATGGCCGGCAGCAACGTCAGCGTTGAGGCGAGCACAAACGCGAACCGCGAGCGCACGCCGCGGGCGGACAGTGCAGCCACCAGGTCCGGAACGCTCATAGTAAGGGAGCACAGCAGGAGTACCGTCACCACGGCGGAAAGCTGTGCACCCCGCTTGAGGGCAAACTGGAGGCCTTCAACCGTGACGCGCGCCGGGCCCCACTGTGCCAGGACCGTGGTGCCCTCCGGAAAAAACAGTCCGTGCATGGCCAGCAGTGACAGGACCAGCGGAACCAGGATGACCGCCACCGCCGGCAGCATCCGGCGGGCCACTCCCCCTGCTACCGACAAGCCCGCGGCCGCGGCGATCACGGTGAGGGACAGCGGCCAGCTGGCAGCCGCCGTCGTGATGACTGCAGTGCTGCCGGCAGCCGCCAGCGACGTCAGGGGGTGAAGACGCATCAGGGGTGGGTCACGTGTCCCGGCCGGCGGACTGGCTGGCGGGCTGGCCAACCGACTGGTTGGCGACTGTTCCCGCAAGCACGCGATACCGCCGGACAAACGGGAACTGCAGGCGGGTGCGGCGCGGCAGGGCGTACACCAGGACGGCCACCAAGGTAAAAACGATGGCCTTGTCCATGGGGTCCGAGATCAGCGCCTGCTTGGTGATGGCCGCCAGGAGCGTGTCCCCCATGGAGCGGAAGGCGCTGACGATGGCGCCGGTGGCCAGGCCGGAGGTGCCGCCGAAGACGAACGCGGCAACGGGAGCGGAGACCACACCGCCGATGATGCCGGCCAGGAACCCTGCCACCGGTGCCAGGTAGAAGCGCCGGAACAGGCCGTGGCGTGCGGCGACGCCGGCCAGGAAGCCGATCAGGGCGGCGCCGGCGGCGAACGGCAGGACGGTGGGGTTGAAGAAGGACCAGACAATGCTGCTCAGGGCGCCCGTGGCTGCTCCGGCGGCGGGTCCGGCCAGGACGGCGATCAGGACGGTGCCGATGGCGTCGAGGTAGAAGGGCACCAAGGTGCTGCCCACAAACTGGCCCAGGACAATGTTCAGGACCAGTGCCACCGGAATCAGCACCAGCGTGGACACAGGCAGTGTGGGCAGTACGCCGATTATCAGCAGCACCGCCCCCACGAGGAAGCCGGACAGGGCGATCAGGGCCGACGCGCTGCCGGGGCCGCCGGTGATGTCCGCGGGCTGGTTCAGGACCAGGTAAATGTACGTGCCGGCGATGGCCAACGCGCCGAGGGTTTCCAGCAGGCGGCGGTTCCGGGTGGTGGCCGGCGTCTGGGACGGCAGGGTGATGGAGGGCGATGACATGGCGTTCCTTCTGGGATGCAGGCTGTGTCGCCCGGATGGCCCGGGCGGTGCGGAACGCCGCCTATGTCACCTCGGCGGCAGCCGGGGGCGTCTGCGCCGGCCCGGATCCGGCATCAGTCTACCGGTTCCGGGACCCGTCAAGCCGGGCGTTGCATGTCGGTGTGACCAGAGAGGTTCCCCGCGATCTGCTGACCTGTGTTTGAGTTAGAGACATGGCCTCCCTGCATACGGACGAAGTTAACCTCAAGGAGAAGACAGTCCGTCGACTCATCAATCACCAGTTCCCTGCCTGGGAGCACCTGGCCCTCTCGCCTGCCGGGGAAGGCACAGACAATCGCATGTTGCGCCTGGGCGATGATCTGGTGGTGAGGTTGCCGCGGACGTCGGGCACCGCGGCCGATGTGGCCAAGGAACAGACATGGCTGCCGCGCCTTGCACCGCACCTTCCGCTCGGCATTCCCGAGCCTGTGGCAATCGGCAGACCGGATGAAAGCTACCCGTTCCCCTGGTCGGTGTACCGGTGGGTCGACGGTACAGAGCTGAACCCGGAAAGTGAGCAGGATCTGTCCCGGCTCGGCCGGGACCTGGCTGGCTTTGTCCGCGCCCTCCACAGCATCGACCTCATGGGCGCACGGCGGGAGGAGCCACTGTTGTCGTACCGTGGCGGCAGTCTGCGGGATCTCTCCACCGGGACGTCAGCGAACCTCGACGCCTGCCGCGGCATACAGGGACTCCAGTTGGATCTCGACGGCCTGCAGTCCATCTGGCAAGCGGCGTTGGAACTCGATCAGCCACGGTTGGCGCACACCTGGATGCACACCGACCTCAAGCCCTCCAACCTCCTGGTCCGAAACAGCGTGCTGGTGGGGGTGGTCGATTTCGGCGGTCTCTCGGTCGGTGATCCGACCTGCGAGCACGCCGCGGTCTGGGATCTCCCGGCCGAAGCCAGGCATGCGTACGCCGAGGAACTGGGCCTCGACAAAAGCACACGGCTGCGCGCTCGTGCCTGGGCGTTGGCCATCGCACTGTCGGGGGTTCCCTACTACTGGTCCACCTGGCCGGACTTCGCCCAGGAGTGCGTTCGCAGGCTTCAACTGATTCTGCGGGACACGGACGATGTGTAACTCGGGGACCTCACAACGTGTCCCGGAAGCGGACCGGTTGACGGAACCTGGAACCCGCCAAACTAAGCTGCAATTAGCCGCCACTCCTGGCTAACAGTCACACTTGCCGTCCTGACCTTCCGAAAGGCACAAATGCCCCATTACGACCTGGCCATCATCGGATCAGGATCCGGCAATTCGCTGATCACCCCGTTCTGGGACGGCAAGAAAGTAGCCATGATCGACGGCGGCGTGTTCGGCGGCACGTGCCTGAACGTCGGCTGCATCCCCACCAAGATGTTTGTGTACCCGGCATCGTTGGCCGCCGCGCCCCGGGAGGCCGCCCTACTGGGTGTGGACCTGAGCCTGGACAAGGTGCGCTGGAACGAACTGCGCGACAGGATCTTTGGCCGGATTGATGCGATTTCCGAGTCCGGCCGCCGGTACCGCGCGGAGGAATTGAAGAATGTGGACCTGTTCCAGGAGCACGTCCGGTTCACCGGTCCGCGGACGCTCAGCACTGATTCCGGGGTGGAGCTCACCGCGGACCGGGTGGTCATTGCCGCCGGTTCAAGGGCCGTGCTCCCGGACGTGCCGGGGATTGGCCTGCCGCAGGTGCACACCTCGGACACGGTGATGCGCATCGACGGTCCGCCCGAGCGGGTGGTGGTGGGCGGCGGGTACATAGCCGCCGAGTTCGCTGCCGTGTTCCACGGTTTCGGGGCCAAGGTGACCCAGGTCAACCGTTCGCAGCGGCTGCTTCGCGGGAACGACGCCGAAATCGCCGGGCGCTTCGCCGCAGCTGCGGCCAGCCGCTGGAAGCTCCGGCTTGGCTACTCGCTCCAGGCAGTGGAGGACAACGGCGAAGGCAGCGTCACCGTGGTGTTCGCGGACGACGACGGCATACCGCTGCGGGTCGCGGCGGACATCGTCCTGATGGCCACCGGACGGGTGCCGAACACCGACCGGCTGGGTGTGGACGCCGCGGGCTTTGACCTGGATGAGGACCACACCCTGTCCGTGGACGTGAACCTCCGGGTCCTCGCCGGCGGCAAACCCGTTGACGGTGTCTATGCCCTGGGTGACATCGCCAACAGCTACCAGCTCAAGCACGTCGCCAACCGGGAGGCCCGGGTGGTGGCGCACAACCTGGAACACCCGGACCGGCTCCCGAGCATCGACTACACCGCGGTGCCGTTTGCGGTATTCAGCAATCCGCAGGTGGCCTCCGTGGGCCTGACCGAGGAGGAAGCCCGGTCCCAGGCAACAGGCGGGACAGACGTTGTGACCGCCGTCCAGGACTACGGCTCCACTGCCTACGGCTGGGCCATGGAGGACGAGGAAGGGGTGGTCAAGCTTGTGGCCGAGCGGTCCAGCGGCCGCCTGCTCGGCGCGCACATCATGGGCCACGAGGCCTCGCTCCTGATCCAGCCGCTGATCCAGGCGATGGCCACCGACGTATCGGTCCACCAGCTCGCGCGGGGACCGTACTGGATCCATCCGGCCCTCATGGAAGTGGTGGAGAACGCCCTGCTCGCGCTGGACGTGGACTTGCCTGAAAACGCGCCGTTGTAGGGCGAACGTTCAGCGCAGCCGCGCCGCGAGGCCGCCGACGGACCGTATCAATTCCCCGAAGGCCTGCTCAGGGTTGTTGTTCGAGACGATCCGGGCATTTGGCGGGTGATTCCACAGGTTCCGGTAATCGGCCACGGTGGTCCCCATCAGCAGGGGCGATTCAACCTCGACGTCCACGGTGGCCAGGCGGGTTGCGTAATCGAGGGTCCCGGCGGCCACACCGGCAGCGAAGTAGTCGTGGACGTGCGCCAGGTAGCCCTGGCCGTAGAGACGGTGAAACTCAAAGTAGAAGCGCAGGGCATCGGACAGGTGCCGCACCAGCGGACTGTCCGCCGTGCTCCTGAGCCCTTCAGGCTGCTTCGGCAGGACCAGCTCCCGCTCACTGCAGCCGGCCGCCTCCGCGAGCCGCAACACATGCTCCGGCCGCAGCTCGATCCGCTCAGTGGTGTCCAGTGAACAGACAATGGGCAGCCGGTCCACCGGCAGGCCGCGGTAGGCCGCATAAACTTCCTTGGCCGCCTGCGGATCAACGTGCGTATTCCATTCGGCGGTGGGAGTGGTGTTCCCCTGGTGGTAGAAGCTGCCGCCCATGATCACTACCTTGCCCAGCAGTTCGGGCAGCCGAGGTTCGCGGCGGATGGCCAGCGCGAAGTTCGTCAGCGGCGCCGTGATCAGGGCCGTGAGCTCCCCCGGATGTGCACGGGCCGCCTCCACCCACAGGTCGGCGGCGTGCTGCGCCGAGACCGTCCCCGACGGCGGCGGCAGGACGGCGTGGCCAATGCCCTGGGGTCCATGGGTTTCCGGCGTGGTCACCAGCGGAATGCTCAACGGAGCGAACGCGCCGACGGCGACCTCCACCCCTGTGCGTCCGCACAGCTCCAGCATCGCGAGGGTGTTTCGCGCCACCTGGTGTGCGTCCACGTTCCCGGGCGACGCCGTCACGGCCACAAACTCCATGTCGGGCAGCGAGGCCAGGTAGGCCAGCGCCAAGGCGTCGTCAATCCCGGTGTCAACGTCCAGTAGTAGCTTGGTCATCTGCCGAGTTTCCTAGAAGAGCGCAACTTTGGGGACCTTCGGGAAGATCGCATCCAGTTCCGCGAGCTCCGCCGGCGACGGCACCCAGGCCGCAGCGGCCGCATTTTCGCGGACCTGCTCCGGCCTGGTGGCCCCGGCGATCACGCTGCTGACGGCCGGCTGGGCCGCGAGCCAAGAGAAGGCCACCTGGATCTCGGTCAGGCCGCGAACTGCCGCGAAGGAACTGAAACGCTGGAGCTGGTCCCAGTCGGCGTCGTGCACCATGTTGGTCCGCGTATGGCTCAGCCGCGACCCCGCCGGAGCCGACCCCGGCGAATACTTGCCCGTCAGCAGGCCGTTGGCCAGCGGGAAGTAGGGCAGGACACCCAGGCCGTAGGCTTCTGCCGCCGGGGTGACCTCGAGTTCTGCCCGCCGGTCCAGGAGGTTGTAGTGGTTCTGCGTCGAAATGAAACGGGTGCCGCCGGCGGCCCGGGCCACAAATTCCGCCTCGGCAATCTGCCAGCCGGCGCGGTTGGAGTGTCCGATGTAACGGACCTTGCCGCTGGAGACAAGGTCATCGAGGGCACTCAGCGTCTCCCCGATGGGAGTCAGGGGGTCAGGCGTGTGGAACTGGTAAAGGTCGATCCAGTCCGTGCCCAGCCGCCGCAGCGACGCCTCCACCGCACGGAGAATGTAGCGCCGGGACCCCCGGGCGCCAAAGTCGTTGCCGTTGGCACCCCGGACGTCCATGCCGAACTTGGTGGCTACCACCGCATCATCCCGCTTGCCGGCCAGGGCCTTGCCCAGCATCGTCTCGCTGAGACCGGGTTCGCGCCCGTAGTTGTCGGCGACGTCGAAAAGCGTCACGCCGGCGTCGAGGGCAGCATGGACGACGGCGTCAGTCCCCGCCTGCGATTCGGTCACCGTGTTGGCGCGGCCCAGGTTGTTGCAGCCGAGCCCCACCACGGAGACGGTCAGCCCTGAGTTTCCCAGGCGTCGGTAGTCAGGCATGGATTTCCCCTCTAGAGGCTGAAGGTGTTGGCAGGCTTCGCGGAGTGCTTGAGTTTGAAGTTGTCCGGATCGTTGAAGGGGGCGGCACCGATGCTGAGCTTGGTGAAGTCGAGGTCTTCGCCGCGGCTGCACACCTTGATGGCGCTGACGGCCTTGTTCATGTCGGGGCAGAGGCAGAAGATGTTCAGTTTGTAGTCACTGAACTCCGAGCGTTCCACGGTTCCCAGGCCGCGCCAGGCCAGGTGGCTGATGAGCGCGTCCTTCGCCTTTTCCTCAAGGTAGCGGTCACGGTCGGTGCCCTCCTTGGTTTTGAGGGCGAACTGCGCCACCACCCAGAACTGGTCCTCGTCGGGGATTTCGCCGAAGCCGTCCTCTGCGCACTGCACGGCAAAGGCATCCATCAGGCCCTCAACCGCAGCGGCATCAGCCACATCGGTCTCTTCGGTTTTGCTCTGGTGGCCAACCACACCGTAGTTCATCACAAACTGGCTGTAGTCCTCGTCGAACCAGCCTTCACGGAAGTGCAGTACTCCCTCGTCGTCCCGTTTGTAGACCCTGATGATTCCGCTCATGACCGTCCCTTCGTGAACCATCCGGCGTCTGTTCCGTCGAATGGTGCGTGCTGTGCCTTGACGGCCTGATATAGCTCGTCCGCGGCCGTTTGGATGTCATCCACCAGCAGGTCCGGGTAATTCATGGCGGTGCGGTGCAAGGCGAACTCGTCCTGGTCATCGATGAAGACTCCCCGGCCGGCCATGCGGATCACGTCCAGGTCCATGTCGATCACATGGAACTCGGTGACCGCGGGCCGGATGTCCGTCCACTCGTGGGCGACGGCGAGGTCCACGTAGACCCTCACCCCGCTGGGGTGGGCGTCGTCGTAGAACGTGGCCACCCAGTCTCCGGACCGCGGCACCAGGAGCACGGCGTCGGATGCTGTGTAAAAGGCAGCGCCCGGGCGCGAACAGAATTCGTTGGTTCCCTGGAAGATCCACCAGCCGTGCCGGTCCTCGCCGAGGTACCGCCCCGGGACCACCCAGTGGGCTTGCCCGTTCCATTTCCGGTTCCGGGCCACCACCAGCTGGCCTGGCTGCAGTCCCGCGGGAACGCGGGTGGTGCTGGTGTGCCTCGCCGGGCTTGAATCCCCGACGGCGGCCGGATACTTCAGTGCGTCTTCTTCCCTCACAGGATCGGCAGGCTGCCGGTGGTGGGGTGTTCCTGGCCTGGCAGGGGGCGCGCGAAGGGGACCTTTGTGCCCAGAACCTGGGCGACGACGTCGTGCGTGATCTGCTGGGCCGTCAGCCCGACGCGCTCCAGCACCTGGCTGCGTGTGCCGTGGTCCAGGAACTCCGCAGGGAGCCCCACCTCGTTCAGGGCGGTGTCAACGCCGGCGGCGCGCATTTCCTGCCGGATCCGCGATCCGACGCCGCCTGCCCTGACACCGTCCTCGATGCAGATGACCAGCCGGTGGTGGGAGGCCAGCGCGATGATGGAACGCCGCACGGGCAGCACCCAGCGCGGGTCCACCACGGTGGTGCTGATGCCTTGGGCGCCCAGGCGGTTGGACACGTCCAGGGCCAGTTCTGACATGGCTCCGACGCTGACGATCAGGACGTCGTTTTCGGTGGAACCGGCCGGCCGGCGGGCCAGCACGTCAACACCGTCACCCAGGCGTTCGATGGCTTCCACTTCGGAGCCCACGGTGCCCTTGGAGAAGCGCACCACGGTGGGGGCGTCGTTGATGGCCACGGCCTCACGGAGCTCTTCCCGCAGCCGGGAGGCGTCGCGTGGCGCGGCGAGGTGAAGACCGGGAACGATCTGGACCATTGCCATGTCCCACATGCCGTGATGGCTGGCCCCGTCCGGGCCGGTGACGCCGGCCCGGTCCAGGACGATGGTGACGCCGGCTTTGTGCAATGCCACGTCCATGAGGAGCTGGTCAAAGGCACGGTTCAGGAAGGTGGCATACACGGCCACCACGGGGTGGAGCCCGCCGAAAGCCATGCCGGCGGCGGACGTCAGCGCATGCTGCTCGGCGATGCCGACATCGATCACGCGGTCCGGGTGCTTGGCCGCAAACTTGTGCAGGCCCACGGGAATGAGCATTGCCCCGGTGATGCCGACAATGTCGGGGCGTTCGTCGGCGATCTTCGCGATCTCGTCAGCAAAAACAGACGTCCAGGACTGTGCCCCGGAAACTCCTGTTGGCTCACCCGTCTCCGGATCGATAATGCCGACGGCGTGGAACTGGTCCGCTTCATGGGCCCGGGCCGGGGCGTAGCCGTGGCCCTTTTCGGTCATGGCGTGGACAATCACGGGTCCGGCGTAATTCCTGGCAGTGGACAGGGCGTGCTCCATGGCCTGCAGGTTATGGCCGTCAACGGGGCCAATGTACTTCATGCCGAGGTCTTCGAACATGCCCTGCGGCGCCCACCAGTCCTTGATGCCCTTTTTCATGGCATGCAGGCTCTTGTAGGTGAACTGACCTATGGGGCCGCCGTTCTGGAGCTTCTTCTTCCACCAGTCCAGCGTGCCCTCATAGGCAGGGGCGGCGCGGAAAGAGTCGATGGTGGGGCGCAGTGAGGCAAGGTAGTCCGCGAAGCCGCCCACCGTGGGGGCATAGGAGCGGCCGTTGTCGTTGACCACGATCACCACGCGGCGGCGCTTGTCCGCCGCAATGTTGTTGATGGCCTCCCAGGCCATGCCGCCGGTCAGCGCCCCGTCTCCGACGACGGCGACGGTGTATCGCTCCGACTCGCCGGTGAGCTGCCTGGCACGGGATATGCCGTCCGCCCAGGAGAGGGAGGAGGAAGCATGGGAGCTTTCCACGATGTCATGCTCGGACTCGGCGCGGGACGGGTAGCCGGACATGCCGCCCTGCTGGCGCAGGGTACTGAAGTCCTGGCGGCCGGTGAGGAGCTTGTGCACATAGGACTGGTGGCCCGTGTCGAACACAATGCTGTCCCGGGGCGAATCGAAGATGCGGTGCACGGCCAGGGTCAGTTCCACAACGCCGAGGTTCGGTCCGAGGTGTCCACCTGTCTGGGAGACATTGGTGATCAGGAAACTCCTGACCTCAGCGGCCAGCTTTTCGAGCTGCCCTTGAGACAGCTGGTTCAGGTCCTGCGGATTCCGGATGGTGTCCAAGATTCCCAATGACCCCTCCTTCGGGTGGTAGACGTGCCTGTTAACTCTAACGCCTCGCGGAAAATGCAAAGCCGAAGCCCCGGCTGGTCGGTGACCGGCCGGGGCTTCGAAAGAGTACTGCGTGGGTTCAGATTCCGGCTAGTTGGCGGAGATCTGGCGCAGGACGTACTGCAGGATGCCGCCGTTGCGGTAGTAGTCGGCTTCGCCCGGAGTATCGATGCGGAGTACTGCATCGAAGGACTTGGCGGAGCCGTCTTCTGCTGTGGCGGTGACCTTGAGGGTCTTGGGCGTGGTGCCTTCGTTCAGGGCGGTGACGCCCTCAACCGCAAAGGTTTCCGTGCCGGTCAGGCCCAGGGTGGCTGCGGACTCTCCAGCCGGGAACTGCAGGGGCAGGACGCCCATGCCGATCAGGTTGGAGCGGTGGATACGCTCGTAGCTCTCGGCGACGACGGCCTTGACGCCCAGCAGGGCGGTGCCCTTCGCTGCCCAGTCACGCGAGGATCCGGAACCGTATTCCTTGCCCGCCAGGACCACCAGCGGGGTGCCGGCTGCCTGGTAGTTCTGCGCGGCGTCGTAGACATATGCCTGCGGGCCGTCAGCCTGGGTGAAGTCGCGGGTGAAGCCACCTTCGACGCCGTCCAGGATCTGGTTCTTGATGCGGATGTTCGCGAACGTGCCGCGGATCATGACTTCGTGGTTGCCACGGCGTGAGCCATAGGAGTTGAAGTCCTTGCGCTCCACACCGTTGGCCAGCAGGTACTGGCCGGCGGGGGTGTCCGACTTGAAGGAACCGGCCGGGGAGATGTGGTCGGTGGTGACCGAATCGCCCAGCTTCAGCAGCACGCGTGCGCCGGAGATGTCCTGTACGGGTTCCGGCTGCGCCTTGATGCCATCGAAGTACGGGGGCTTCCGGACGTAGGTGGAGTTCGGGTCCCAGGCGAAGGTGTCGCCGGCCGGGGTGTCGAGCGCCTTCCAGCGTGCGTCGCCGTCAAAGACGCCCTCGTAGCCGCGGGCGAACATGTCCTTGTCGATCGAGGAATCGATGACCTGCTGGACCTCAACCGGGTTGGGCCAGATGTCCTTCAGGAAGACGTCGTTGCCGGCTTCGTCCTTGCCCAGGGAATCGGTGTCGAAGTCGAAGTCCATGGAACCGGCCAGGGCGTAAGCAATGACCAGCGGCGGGGAGGCCAGGTAGTTCATCTTCACGTCCGGGTTAATCCGGCCCTCGAAGTTGCGGTTACCGGAAAGCACCGCGGTGACGGAAAGGTCGTTGGCCTGAATGGCCTCGGAGATTTCGGCGTCCAGCGGGCCGGAGTTGCCGATGCACGTCGCGCAGCCGTAGCCCACGATGTAGAAGCCGAGCTTCTCCAGGTACGGGGTGAGGCCCGACTTGTTGTAGTAGTCGGTGACAACCTTGGACCCGGGAGCCACGGAGGTCTTGACCCACGGCTTCGAGGTCAGGCCCTTGTCGACGGCGTTGCGGGCCAGCAGGGCTGCGGCCAGCATCACCGAGGGGTTGGACGTGTTGGTGCAGGACGTGATCGAGGCGATGGATACCGCTCCGTGGTCCAGCTCGAACTCGCGGCCGTCTTCAGTCTTGATGTGCACCGGGTTGGACGGACGCCCGTGGGCGCCGTTCGCTGCGGACACAACACGGCTGGTCTCGGTGGTGTGCGAGTCGGCGTGCGTGAACGACGGCGCATCCGATGCGGGGAAGGACTCGTCCAAGGACTCGTCCACGCTGCCGTCTTCGATGGCGACGTAGTTGTGGATGTCCTTGCGGAACTGTTCCTTGGCATCCGTCAGCTCAATGCGGTCCTGGGGACGCTTGGGGCCGGAGATGGAGGGAACAACCGTGGACAGGTCCAGCTCGAGGTACTCGGAGAACTTGATCTCGCGGGAAGCATCGTGCCAGAGGCCCTGCTCCTTGGCGTAGGACTCCACGAGTGCCACATTTTCGTCCGAGCGGCCGGTGAGGCGCAGGTAGTCCAATGTGACGTCGTCGATGGGGAACATTGCGGCGGTGGAGCCGAATTCGGGGCTCATGTTGCCGATGGTGGCGCGGTTGGCCAGCGGCACGGCCGCGACACCTTCGCCGTAGAATTCCACGAACTTGCCCACAACACCGTGCTTGCGCAGCTGCTCGGTAATGGTCAGCACCACGTCCGTGGCCGTGGCGCCGGCCGGAATGGACCCGGTCAGCTTGAAGCCCACAACACGCGGGATGAGCATCGAGACAGGCTGTCCCAGCATGGCCGCTTCGGCTTCGATGCCGCCAACGCCCCAGCCCAGGACACCCAGGCCGTTGACCATGGTGGTGTGCGAGTCGGTGCCGACGCAGGTGTCCGGGTAGGCCCGGAGGACGCCGTCGATTTCGCGGGTCATGACCGTGCGGGCCAGGTATTCGATGTTGACCTGGTGCACAATGCCGGTTCCCGGGGGAACAACCTTGAAGTCATCGAATGCGGTCTGGCCCCAACGCAGGAACTGGTAACGCTCGCCATTGCGCTGGTATTCGATCTCCATATTGCGCTCCAGTGCGCCGGAGTTACCGAAAGCGTCGATCTGCACGGAGTGGTCAATGACCATTTCCGCAGGAGCGAGGGGGTTGACCCGCTTGGGGTCGCCTCCGAGTTCCTTGACCGCTTCACGCATTGTCGCCAGGTCCACCACGCAGGGGACGCCGGTGAAGTCCTGCATGATCACGCGGGCAGGCGTGAACTGGATTTCTGTATTGGGCTGGGCATCAGGATCCCAGCCAGCCAAGGCACGCACGTGATCGGCCGTGATGTTCGCGCCGTCCTCGGTCCTCAACAGGTTTTCAAGCAATACCTTGAGGCTGAACGGAAGGTTTTCTGCACCTTCAACGGAGTTCAACCGGAAAATTTCGTATTCGGTTCCGGCTACATTAAGTTTGCCTTTTGAACCGAAGCTGTCCACAGTGCTCATCGCAGGACTCCTCTCGCAACAGTTTCATCTTTGTCGCGCGGTAGACCGCTTGCTAGTTAGGCAGGCCTAATTAGTGCTGGCCACACAAATTGCAGGAGGTCAGCCGTGAATACGGGGCGCGACGTGGGATTACTACGGCCATCCTAGTAGCATCACGGACCCGGCGTCAGCAACGCCACCGTCTCCAGGTGGTGCGTGTGCGGATAGAGATCGAAGGCCCGCAGGCCCGCCAGGGACCAGCCAGCCTGCTGAAAGTACCCAACATCCCGGGCAAATGATGCCGGGTCGCAGGAGACGTAGGCGATGGCGCGGGGCCCGGCAGCGATCAGCTGGCTGACCACGGGCTTCCCGGCGCCCGCCCGGGGCGGGTCCAGCACAATGGCATCGAAATTCCGCGGCTTTTGGCGGAGGACTCGTTCCACCCGGCCGTGTTCGATCTCCACCTGCGGAGCACCGTGAAGGTTCTTGCGGGCGTCCCGGCTGGTTCCCGGAGCACCTTCCACCGAGAGAACGGACCCGGTCTCCCCCACCGCGTCAGCCAAGGGAGCCGTGAACAGCCCGGCCCCGGCATAGAGGTCGGCCACCACGGAACCCGGCGCCAGGAATCCGCCATTGTGGAGGAATTCTGTGATGGCTCCCACAAGCGTCCCGGGCGCGTCGCGGTGGATCTGCCAGAAACCGGCGCCCGTAACCCTGTAGTCGTGGCCGGCTGCCGACTCCTGGACCCAGGTCCGGCCACGCAGCTGCGCGACTTCCCCGGTCAGAGGGTCGAACGTGGCCACGGAAACGTCGTCCGGAAGCTGGGCCGCGATGGCACTGAGCCGCTTGGGCTTGGTGCCGGGTGCAGGAGCCAGCAGCACCAGTGGGCGGGAACCGTTCGACGGCGCTGCCACCTCCACGCGTTCGATGCCGGTCAGGTCGAGGTCCCACAAGCGCAGCCGGTTGATGCGCTCCGTTGCGAGCGGCATCTCCCGGACGGCAATGATGTGGTCGGAACGGTGCGCGTGCATGCCAAGTTTGCCGCCCGGAGTCACCGAGAAGCTGGCGCGCGTCCGCCACCCCAGGCCAGTGCCGGCGTCGTACGTTGGCTCAGTCTCCTGGCTGGAATCCGGCCCGCCCGCTTCCACAGCCTCCACGAGGTTTCCGAGGTCCAGCCCGTCGGGCAGGCGTTCGACGGCGGCGAGGCGCTGAAGCTGTTCGGCCAGTACCGCCGACTTGAGCGTGCGCTGTCGGGCCAGCGAGATGTGGCCGAATTCGGCTCCGCCCACCGGTGGATGTCCGTGGGCCCAGGCGCGGAGGGAGTCCGCCGGACGCCAGAAGTGCTCCACGCGGTCCGGGGACGCTTCGAGGACTTCCACCACGTCGGCGCGCCAGAATTTGGCTGATTCACCGGCGTCGGTCAGCCGGACACGGACTTTTTCGCCGGGGATGCCGTGCCGGACAAAGATCACCCTGCCCTCGTGCCGGGCCACGCAGTGGCCGCCGTGGGCCACCGGGCCGACGTCGAGCACCAGTTCGGTGGGGGCTGCCGTGGCAGTTGCGGGGTGGCTCTGGGTCTGGGGGTTCATCGGATATCCTGCATGTTTTTGGCTTCTTCGGACGATTTCAACTGCCACGGGACACTGGCCACCATCACGCCAGGTTCGAAGTGCAGCCGGGTTTTGATACGCAGCGCTGTCTGGTTGTGAACCAGCTGTTCCCACCATTTACCGACCACGTATTCGGGAATGTAGACCACGATCAGGTCGCGGGGGGAATCACGGCGCATGTTCTTGACGTATTCCATAATGGGCGTGATGGTTTCCCGGTACGGGCTGGCGAGGACGGTCAGCGGCACGGGGATCTCCAGCTTTTCCCAGTCGGCAACCGTGTGCGCGGTTTCCTCTGCGTTGATGTCCACCGTGATGGCGTCCAGCCGCGACGGCCTCGACGCCCGGGCGTAGGCCAGGGCACGCAACACCGGCTTGCGCACGTGGGACACCAACAGTACCGCGTGCACCCTTGATGGCAGGGCCCGCGGCGAGGAGTCCTCGTCCACGGCCAGTTCCTTGGCCACGTTGTCATAGTGTGCCCGGATGCTCCACATGATCAGGAACAGGATAAACATGGCCAGCAGCGCGATCCACGCGCCTTGCTGGAACTTGGTGATCAGCACGATCACCAGCACCAGGGACGTCATGCCGAACCCGATGCTGTTGATGGTGCGGGACTTCACCATCCGGCGTCGGGTGGCTTTGTCCTTGGCGAGCTTGAGGTGCCTCCCCCAATGCCGGATCATGCCCAGCTGGCTGAGGGTAAAGGAAATAAAGACGCCCACGATGTAGAGCTGGATCAGTTTCGTGACGTCGCCGTTGAACGCGAGGATCAGGACCAACGCTCCGGCGGCCAGGGCAAGGACACCGTTGCTGAACGCCAGGCGGTCTCCCCTGGTCCGCAGCTGGCGCGGCAGGTAGCCGTCCTGGGCGAGGATGGAGCCAAGTACCGGGAACCCGTTGAAGGCGGTGTTCGAGGCGAACACCAGGATCACTCCGGTGGCGGCGACCACGATGAAGAACAGGATTGATCCCGGGCCGAAGATGGTCTGGGCGATCTGACTGATGGCAGGACTCTGAATGTAATCCTCCGGCAGCGGCAGGCCGTTCATCAGGAATTCCGTCGCCGGATCCAGCACAATGTGCACCTTCGTGGCGTTGGCCAGAAAGATGATGCCGGCCAGCATGGACGAGGCGATGACGCCGAGCAGCAACAGCGTGGTGGCCGCGTTTTTGCTCTTCGGTTTCTGGAAGTTCGGCACACCGTTGCTGATGGCCTCAATGCCGGTCAGCGCGGCGGCGCCGGAGGAGAACGCCCGGAGCAGGAGGAAGGCGCCGGCCAGGCCCACCAGCCCTTCGTCGAAACCGGGAGCCGGCACAATCTCGAAGGCCGCCGACGGTGCTTCGCCCAGCTGTCCTGTCGCGGCCTGGAAGACTCCCACCGCTGTCATGCCGAGGATCGCCGCCATAAAAATGTACGTGGGGACGGCGAAAACGCTGCCGGCTTCCTTGATGCCGCGGAGGTTAACGAGGGCAAGGATTACGACGCCGATTGTGGCGAACAGGGCCTGTTGCCCATGCAGGGACGGGACCGCCGTGGTGAGGTAGGTGGCCGCCGAGGACATCGAGACGGCCACCGTCAGGACGTAGTCCACCAGGAGCGCCGAGGCCACAGTCAGCCCGGAAAACTTGCCCAGGTTTTCATTGGCGATCTCGTAGTCTCCGCCGCCGGAAGGGTAGGCGTGCACGTTCTGCCGGTAGGACGCCACCACAGTCAGGAGGACCACCATGACGGCCAGGCCCACCCACGGCGAAAAGGCCACCGCACTCACGCCGGCCAGGGCCAGGGTGAGCAGGATTTCATCGGGGGCATAGGCCACCGAGGACAGTGCGTCGGAAGCGAAAACCGGAAGTGCTATCCGTTTGGGGAGCAAGGTATGGGCGAGCCTGTCATTCCTGAAGGGCCTGCCCACCAGCACCCGTTTCACGGCATTCAATATAGTCAGCACTCCACAAAGCTAGTCTGATTCCCCGCCCATGTCATGACGGCGTCCGGGCGGATGCAGCACGCGCGCGGCCGGTAGAGTTCTAGCAGCAGCAACAGGCTACGGAAGTTGAGGAGATACGGTGGCGCATTTCGTGATCATGGGATGTGGCCGGGTAGGGGCCACTCTGGCGCACACGCTGGAGGACGCCGGTCATTCCGTCGCCATCATCGACCAGGACGACCGCGCGTTCCGCCGGCTTCGGCAGGGCTTCACGGGCCGGAAAGTCACCGGCGTGGGCTTCGACCGGGACACCCTCCAGCAGGCCGGCGTGGCAGAGGCGTACGCCTTCGCGGCCGTTTCCAGCGGTGACAACTCCAACATCCTGGCCACCCGCGTGGCGCGCGAGACCTTCCACGTCCCCCACGTTGTGGCCAGGATCTACGATCCCGGCCGGGCAGAAATCTATCAACGGCTCGGCATCCCCACCGTGGCCGCCGTCCGGTGGAGCGCAGACCAGGTCTTGCGCCGCATCCTGCCCGAACAGCATCTCGCCGGCGACTTCCGCGAGCCTTCCGGCCGGCTGGTCCTCGCCGAGGTGGACCTCGACGCCGGCTGGATCGGCCACCGGATCAGCGAGGTCGAAAAAGCTGCCGACATCCGGGTGGCATACCTCACCAGGTTCGGCGAGGGCATGCTTCCGGAAACCGGGACTTCGTACCAGGACGGCGACACAGTCCACGCCATGCTGCCGGTGGACCGCAGTTCCCAGGTCGCCCAGATTCTGGCCAAAGCACCCGCCAAGGAGTTGTAGTGAAAGTTGTTATCGTCGGCGCCGGCAGCGTCGGGTCATCGATCGCCAGGGAACTGCTGGCCCACAAGCACGAAATCCTGCTGATCGACCTCAAGCCTGAGGTCATCGGACGCAGCGGGCTGCGCGGCGCGCACTGGCTCGTGGGCGACGCCTGCGAGCTCAGCACCCTGCAGGGAGCGAAGGTGGAGGACGCCGACGTCGTTGTTTCAGCCACGGGCGACGACAAGGTGAACCTGGTGGTCTCGCTCCTGGCCAAGACCGAGTTCGGGGTGGGCCGCACGGTGGGCCGGGTCAACAACCCCAAGAACGACTGGATGTTCAACGACTCCTGGGGCGTGGACGTTGCCGTCAACACCCCCCAGCTGATGACCGCGCTTGTGGAGGAAGCGGTGGAGATCGGTGACCTGGTCCGGCTCCTGACGCTGCAGACCGGCGTCGCTTCGCTGGTGGAGTTCACGGTGCCGCACGATTCGCACGTCATTGGCCTGACGGTGGGCGACATCCTTTGGCCCGAGGACGCCACGCTGGTGGCAATCCTCCGGGACCACGCACCCATCACTCCCAGCCGGGATGACGTCATTGATGGCGGGGACGAGTTGTTTTTCGTCACCACTATCGCGGCCGAGGATCAGTTGCGTGCGCTGCTGTCGCCCGAATCAACGGAGGAGCCGGAGGAGGCCTCCCATGAGCCCGAAGGCGTGCAGCCTGCCGAAACTCAGACGCCGGAGGACGACGGCTTCGGCGGGTGATCCGACGTCGGGGCGTCGGCGTCCGCCGGTACCGGCCGGGTGACAAGCCACGCGATCCAGACGCCGAGGATATAGAGCGGCGCCCCCATGATCAGGCGGGTCGTGGCCAGGGCGGCGAGTCCGTCCTCGCCCATCAGGTACAGGGGAACCTGAACGATCAGCCGAAGTACCAGGACCGCCACGATGATCCACGTGCCCAGGCGGTAAGCCTTAAGCCGCGCGGGATCCTTGCGCCAGTCCAGCCCTTCGTTGCGGATGATCCCGAACAGCAGGCCGGCCACCGGCCACTTGATCGCGATGGAGATCACCATGGCGAGGATGTAGGCGGTGTTCGTGAAGAAGCCCGGCAGGTAGAAGTCCTCGGCCTTGCCCGTAGTGTTCGCGAGCCAGGCCGAGATTCCCACGCCCACCACGCCGGCGAGGGCCTGGGTCAGCGGGCGCCGCTGGACGAGGCGGACCACCGTAAACACCGCGGCGGAGGCCAGCGCGGCCACCAGCGACGGCGTCAGGTCCCGCGTGATGGTAAAGGCGATCAGGAAGACCAGGCCGGGCACAATGCTCTCGGCGATACCCTGGATTC
Organism: Pseudarthrobacter sulfonivorans; assembly: GCF_001484605.1. Lineage (NCBI taxonomy): Bacteria > Bacillati > Actinomycetota > Actinomycetes > Micrococcales > Micrococcaceae > Pseudarthrobacter > Pseudarthrobacter sulfonivorans. The sequence goes on from NZ_CP013747.1 coordinate 500,968, forward strand.
CTCCGGCGCTCTTGAGGACATCGATCCGGCCGTCATGCGTGCGGTGCAGGCCGGCTTTGGCTGCATAGCCCTCAGCAAGTCCCTTCACCGCGGACGGCTCGGGCTGTTTGGACGGCTCGGGCTGCTGGGGCGAGGTCATTCGTTCTCCTGGCGGGAAAGTATTTCATAGCGTGGATTGAACATGGTGGGCAGGCCTTGGCTTTGGGACAGCATGCCCTCAAGGCGGACTACGGTCCCGGCCTCGATGCCCGGCACCCTGCGCCGCCCCAGCCAGACAACACGCAGGCGGCCACCCGTTCCCTGGGCCGGTTTGGCGCCCGTCTCGCGAATGTCGGGGTCCGAGACAATGGCGGTGAATGCCGCGTTCCGGTCCGCGGGCATGTAAGTGACCGATTCGATGTGCCCCTGGCACACCACCCTCCCCCGTTCCGGCAGCCGGCTGACCGGCATCCCCGCGTCCGGGGAGGAGTCCGGGGGACCTTGGCGGGAATCAGCCAATCTGGGTGGTTTCCGGACCACGTTCGGGGCCCTTGAACTCGGGGGCATTGAATTCGGGGGCACCAAGCGGCGGGGTGACGCTGGCATCCTTGGGCAGCCGCAGCTGAAGCAGGTCCCGGGGCGGCATGGGGCTGTCGCCCCGGATGACCACAATCTTGCGGAAAAGGGACTCAAGCGGTGCCGCAGCCTCGCGCTCCATCGCTGCCGCGCCGCCCAGGACGCCGCGCAGGAACCAACGCGGCCCGTCGATGCCGATGAAGCGCGCCACCCGGTAGCCCTGGCTGCCGTCCTGTGCACCGGCGGGCAGTTTGGCGATCAGTTCGGTTCCGAAGCCGCCCTGGACTTCTTCAACCTGCCCGCCCTGGCTTCCCACGGACTGACCGATCTGTTCGCGGATCTCGTCCCACAGTCCCTCGGTCTTGGGAGCAGCAAACGCCTGCAGCTGAAGGCTGGAGCCGTTCAGGTCCATGGTCACAGCGACCACGCGCTGGGTGGCTTCCTCAACTTCGAGCCGGAGCTGGAGCCCCTCGCTCGGGGAAATCAGCAGCGCGCCGAGGTCAACATATCCCTCGCGGCTGGAGACCTCGGAAACATCAAAGGGGCCAGAGACCCGACGCCCGGTGTCCACCGAGGCCGTGTCAGCGGAATCCGTTGATTCCACTGAGGCCTGGGATTCGTCCGGGTCGGCCGGATGTTCCTTCTTTGATTTCCTGCCGAGCCCAAAAACCATGGGGTTTGTCTCCTTAGTTGTGAAAGTGACTCGCCGGGCCCGGTGGGTACCGTCGGAAGTCTTGCTGCCGCGGGCAACCAACGCTGGTTGCCGCCGTCGGCTGTGTCAGGCGTTTGGCGAGGTGAAGCCGCCGGTGGATCCGAATCCGCCGGCTCCCCGCACCGATTCGCTCAATTCGTTGACGGGGACAAACTGCGCATATTCCACCCGCTGGATCACCATCTGTGCAATTCTATCGCCGCGCCGCAGCTCGATGGCGTTCCTGGAGTCGGTGTTCAGGAGGGTCACGGAAATTTCCCCGCGATAACCGGCATCCACAGTGCCGGGCGCATTGACGATAGTCAGCCCATGCTTCGTGGCCAGGCCGGAGCGAGGGTGGATCAGGGCTACAAACCCGTCCGGCAGCGCGATGGAAACACCGGTAGCCACCAGCTTCCGCTCCCCCGGCGCCAGGACCACATCTTCCCTGGTCCGCAGGTCAGCTCCCGCATCGCCGGGGTGGGCATAGGAAGGTGCCTCCAGCCCGGCGTCGAGCATTTTCAGCTGCACCTGCAGCGTCGGGGCCCCGTAGGCTGGGGCGGCATCCGGTGCAGAGCCGGCGAGCTCATTGTCAGGAACGGTTTCAACAGTGGCAAGTTCGTCAGTCACAGTCACTCACTCTAACGCCCAGCCGCAGTTCCGTCCTAGATTCAACGGGACGCCGCAGGCCAAGACAGGATGAACCCAAGATGAAATAGCCAGCCAAAGGTGGAAAGCTGGTGACATGCCCGAATCCAGCTCCACCGCGCCCGTCCCTGACGCCCCCTCCGCCGGCACCCCGGCAGTTTTCCGGGAGAGGCTGTGGCCGAACGTCTGGATCTGGATCATCGCGGCGGGGATCTCCGGTGCCGGGATCCTCGTTTTCGCCCCGATCAGCATGGTTGCGGGCTATACGGCGGCAGGCGTCCTGTTCACGATCATGGCTGTCCTGCTCGTGCTGTCCACTCCGACGATCCTGGTCACCAGTGACGCCTTGACGGTAGGACGCGCCACCATTGAGCGCCGCTTCGTCGGCGAGGCGGCAGCGTTCCACGGCAAAGACGCCACGGCCCAGCGGGGGACCCGGCTCAATGGCCTCGCCTACCTGTGCATCCGTGGCTGGATCGACCCGGTGGTGCGGATCGAAATCACGGACCCGTCTGACCGGACCCCCTATTGGCTGACGTCGTCCAGGCGGCCCGAGGAACTCGCTGCCGCGCTTTCGCGGAAATAGGCACCCCGGATCAGCCCTCGCACTCCTTGCAATAGAAGTGGCCGTCCTTTTCCCGCGCAATCTGCGAACGGTGCCGGACCAGGAAGCACGAGAAACACGTAAACTCGTCCGCTTGTGGAGGCACCACCAGAACCAGCAGCTCCTCGCCGGACAGGTCCGCCCCGGGAAGCTCGTAGCCTGCGGCGAGGTCGCTTTCGTCCACATCAACCGCAGCCGTCGGGTTATCTGATCGCCGCGTTTTCAGATCTTCCAGCGAATCCTCGGTGAGGTCTTCTTCGGATTTTCGCGGCGCATCGTAGTCGGTGGCCATCTCGGCTTAACTCCGTTCCTTTCCGGTCAGCGGGTGACACCCTTGACAACACCGGACACCTCATGTTTGTGCCCGGCGTGGGCTCATCCTTCCGCATGCATGCGGCAAAATCCAGACTTCCGCGCGGGTGCGGTCCGCTGGCACTGCGCAAACCCCCGCTGCTGACCGCACTGGCGTCCGAAAGTGCCGGAATATCGCGGCGCGCCCTTGCTCCTAACCCAAAAGGGTGCCGGTCAGTGGCAGAGTTTCGATTGATAGTAATGCCAGGGTGGAGGATTTGTATGCAGGATCTACGGCTTGTAGGCGTACACGACGACGGGGAGCATCTCCTGTTGAGCGGTGCCGGCGGCGAGATGTTCCAGCTGCCGATCGATGAAGCACTGCGGACGGCCAGCCGGTCTTCGGCGAAGACGGCTTCCGCGGCTGCGCCCATTGCCATGTCCCCGCGGGACATCCAGTCTCGGATCCGCAGCGGTGCCACCGCAGCGGAGGTGGCTGAGCTTTCCGGGCTTCCCCTCGCAAAAGTCGAGCGGTATGAGGGCCCTGTCCTTGCCGAGCGGGAGTACGTAGCGCAACAGGCGCGGAAGGTGGAAGTGGCTTTGCCTTCCCCCGGCCATGACACCTACCGCTCCATTTTCGGCGACCACCCGGCTTCCCTGCACGACATGGTCAACCACCGGCTCTCAGCCCACGGGATTGAACCTTCCACGGTGGAGTGGGATTCGTGGCGGCGCCAGGACGGCAACTGGACCGTGGTGGCCCGTTTTGAAGCCAAAAAGGACGGCACCTCCGGCATCGGGGAAGAGCCGCCTGCGCAGTGGACGTTCAGTCCGGCCCGCAAATCGCTGCAGAACGGCAACCGCTGGGCCCAGCAGCTCAGTGAGCTGGAACCGCTGGATGGTCCCGTTCCGGCCCGCCGCCTCACTGCCGTCTCGGACCGCCCGTTTGACTTTGAAACCGACGCGGAAGCAGCGGCCGCCCGAAATTCGACCGGCCCGCAGGCCGTCCCGCAGGCCAGGGAATCTGACGGTCTCCTGGATATGCTCCGTTCACGCCGCGGCCAGCGTCTGGGTGTCGACGAAGACGCGGACGACGCCCTGGCGCTGCTGCTGACGCACGGCGTGCCCGCTGCCCATCCACGTCCCTCTGAGGTGGTCCCTGAACCGGATTCCAGGGAACAGAAGTACCGGGAGCCCGAAACACGCGAGGCAGCACCTGCCGAGTCCACCGCGCAGGACGACGCCGCGCCTGCCGCGGCCGCCGATCCCCTCACCCGCAAGCGTGATGCTCGGCCGTCAATGCTGTCCCGGCTGAGCCTCATCCCGCCACACCGGGACTCCGAGGATGACGACGTCCTGAAACTGCACGACGGCGTCAGTACCGACACGAGGGAAGTCACCATTGTGGCGTCCCCGCTTCGTCCCGCAGGGCAGGGTGCCCCCGGCGAGACAGCTCCGGGGCGTCCCGCGCCGAACGTGGGCCTGGACGAACTGCTGGGCGGCGGCAGCCCGCGCCGGGCAGCCTACGCGGCCGGCACCGACGACGCAGGATCGGGCCAGCACCACGACCATGACGCGGACCAGCCTGAACGGCAGCCCGCAAAACCGAAGCGGTCCACGGTTCCCAGCTGGGACGAGATCGTCTTCGGGACCAAGCGGGACTGACGCCTCAGCGTCGCCGTGGCTTGCCTTCGGCCTTAAAGCACAGCAGCGGTACTTCGCGTTCCGCTTTGGTCAGCGAGCCGTGCTGGCCCACCACCTCCATGGCGGCTGGCCGCCCGCGGCGGGTGTCGTAGAGGGCCAGCGCGTCCCGCGCTGCAATCATGATGTCGCCAATCCGGGGCCCGACGGCCGGGCGCAGTGTCCCGAACAGTCCGGCGGCGATGGCATCTTCCCGGGTAAAGGCCCAGATCCTGTCGCCGAAACGGGCACGCCACGCGTCCAGCAATCGCGCCCGGCCCGCGGCGTCTGCCGCATCCTCAAGGTAGAGATGGACCATCCGGGGCTCCCCCGCCGTATGCCGCACGCCGTCAACAAGCGACGCGTCCGCGGCGAAGTCGATCCGCTGCTGTTCCGGGACGTCGAGCATCCCGTGGTCCGCGGTGAGCAGGACGGTGGTCCCGGCCGGGAGCGACGCGTGGAGCCGTTTGACGGTTGCGTCAAGCTCTTCGAGCTGGTGTTCCCACTGTTCGGACTGGCAACCGTGCCGGTGGCCGGCCTTATCGAGTTCGTTGACGTAGAAGTACATCAGGGACTTGCCGGCTGTGTCCATGGCTTCGGCGGCGGCTTCTGTGCGCGCGTGGGCCGTCACGGCAGAGACGAAATTCCCGCCACGGAGGGCCGCCTGCGTCATGGGCGAGTTGCCGAACTGCGGCAGGCTGACCGTGGTCACATTAACTGATTCGGCGGCCCGTTCGAGGACGGTAGGAAACGGCTGCCACTCAGCGGGGTCCACCTTGGCATCCCAGTTGCCGAGCATGTTGACGACCTTGTCCTGGTCAGGGTCCAGGACGTCATAGCCCACCATTCCGTGCTGGCCGGGCGGGAGTCCTGTGCCGAAGCTGGCCAGGGCAGCGGCCGTGGTTGAGGGGAACGTGGAGTCCAGCCAGACGGGAACTTCCCCCTGCCCGGACTGCATCACGGAGCGCAGGAAGGGTGTGTGGGCAGACTTCTGTTTGAGCAGGTTCCGGCCCAGGCCGTCGGCCAGGACCACGCAGACGCGCGACGCCGGCGGAAGGCCCAGGGAGTTCGTGAAACCTTCTACCCCGAGGCTGGCCGCCGCGCTGGTGAGGACATCCCCGATGGACCGCCGGCCAAAGGCAGGCGCGGGCGGCATGCTCAGCTGCGGGGCGGCCCCGTGGGAAACCGCTGCGGAAGAGGCTGAGGAGACTGTTGCTTTCCCTTGGTCCGGCATCTCAGCGCTGCTGGTGCCCGCGGCTGAGCCGGTTTCCGAACACACCCGTCCGGGGCCGGGGCTGGAGCGTCTGGCCGGCGTGCGGCACGGGAGCCGTGGAGCCGGTGTTCACGGCCCGCAGGGCGCGGGCAAAGAGTTTGGCGTCCTGGACGGCCTGCGGACCGTCGGCTTCGGCGCTGATCCGCAGGACGATGTCCTCCTGGGCAATGGTGCCGCTGTAGCCGTGGTCTGCCTCGCATTGCGGGTCTCCGCAGCTGGCGGGGCCCATGTCCAGCCGCTGGCCGCCGGACCAGGCAATGGCGAGGGTGACTTCCCGGACCGGATCCGAGGGCTTGTAGTCCTGCGGCTGGGAGTACATGTAGCTCAGGACCACGGAGCGGATCTGCGCGACGGGCACGGATTCGGTGGAAATCTGGGCCACGATCTGTTCGCCGGCCTCATCGAGCTGCTGGTCGTCCACGTGGGTGATCACCAGCATGTCTGCGGTCAGGACCAGCACGGTGATGTGGCGGCGGACTTCGGCCCGGTCAAAGTGGGTTTCCAGGTGCACCAGGTGGGCCACGCATTCGCGGCCGTCCAGGGCGTCGTCAACGACGTCGGCCACCAGGCGCGGGTAGAAACCAGCCTTCTGGAGCGCACCGTCCAGGCTCTGGCCCTGCGGCGTGTGGCTGTGTGAGCTGTGGGGGCGGGTTGCCTGGCTGTCACTGCCGGAGGTGGAAGGCGTCGACGGGGAAGGCTGTGAGCTCATCCCCCCATTTTCACAGATCGGCCGGGGACATGCTAACCGCGGTCAGCCCAGCATGGCCCGGCGGGCGCTGTCGGTTCGCTGTGCTGCGTTGCCGATCCGGATATCTGCGGCCAGGATGGACACGCCCCGGGTTCCGCAGAGGACCGGATTGAATTCCACCAGGGCGATTTCCGGATGGTTGTCCTTCATCCAGGCCAACCGCCCGGCGACTTCCTCCAGGGCGTCAATGTCCACGGCGGGAAGGCCTTGGTAGCCGAAGAGTTTGCGGGCGGCCCGGGGCCCACGAATGAAGTCTTTCACGTCGGCCGCGGACAGCGGAGGAACGCGATGTGCCCAGTCATCCAGCAGGTTGACCGCGTCCCCGGCGAGCCCGAAGGAGACCACCGGTCCAAGCAGCGGATCCTCAATGGCCCGGAACGTGCACGCCTGCCCCACCGGGGCCATGGACTGCACCTCCAGGGCCGGCGAACCGTAGGGTGCCAGTGAGCGCCGCATCTGCACGATGTTGCGGCGGAGGGAATCCGGATCCTCGACGTCGAGGCGGACCCCGCCCAGGTCCAGGCGGTGGCGAAGCGCCGGGTCGGTGGTTTTCAGCGCGACCGGCCAGCCCAGCCTGCCGGCGGCAGCAACCGCCTCGTCCTCTGAGTCGAAACCGGCGGACGGGAGCACCGCAATGCCGTAGTGCGCCAGCAGCTCTGCCGCGGACCCCGGATCGAGGGTCTTGAGCTGCTCCCCGTGGACATCGCGCAGAAGCTGATCCAGCAGGATCCGTGCGCCTTCCGGATCGCAGCCGTCGGGTTGGACAAAGTGGCCGGGGTCCCGCGCCACCCATTCCGCGTAGCGCACCACGGCCGCGAGCGCAGCCACAGCCGCACCGGCGTTCGAGAAGCACGGCACTGTCCGTTGTTCGGCCCCCACCATGCCCTCCACGTAGATGGAGGGGTCAAGGATCCCGGTGAAGGCCGCGACCACCGGTTTCCCGGCGGCGGCCGAGCATTCGGCCAGGACCTCGGCGATATGGTCCACCGTCAGGCCTCGCACCGGCAGCAGAGCAGCCACCACGGCATTGACGGCGTCGGACGCGAGGGTGTCCTGGAGACTGCGGCGGAGGGCCGGCAGCGCCAGGGACATGCCGGCGTCGAGATCCACGTCGGTGATGATGCCATCCACGGTCAGGCCGTGGGCCTCGGCGCTGTCCGCCACCACTTTGCCCAGCGCGAGGGAGTTACTGAAGATGGCCAGCCCTGGGCCCGCCGGGAGCGGCTGGCCGGACACTATCTGGGTGATGTCCATCAGCTGTTCGATGGTCTCTACCCGGATGACGCCGGCCTGGCGCATCATGGCGTCCAGCGCACCGGCGGGCGCCTGGGTGGTCCGGACGGCGTGGCCGGGCGGCAGCCGCAGGCCCATGGTTTCCGATTTCGCCACCACCACGGGCTTAGTGCGGGCGAGCCGCCGGGCGATCCGGGAGAATTTGCGGGGGTTCCCGATCGACTCCAGGTAGAGGCCCACCGCGGCGGTGTCGGCGTCGTCCTCCCAGAACTGCATCATGTCGTTGCCGGAGACGTCCGCGCGGTTGCCTGCCGACAGGAACGTGGACAGGCCCAGCCTGCGGCGGTGTGACGCCGCGTAGAGGGAAACACCGATCGCCGCCGACTGGCTGAAAAGGCCCAGGCCCCCGCGCCGCGGCAGTGAGGGCGCCATGGAGGCGTTCAGTTTCACGTCGGGATGGGTGTTCACGATCCCCAGGGACGCGGGCCCGATCACTCTCATGCCGTTGGCCCGGGCATAGCGGACCAGGTTGCGCTGGCGGGTGAGGCCGCGTTCGCCGTCGTCCGCGAAGCCCGCGGAGGCAATCACCAGTCCCTTGACCCCGGCCGCGGCGCACTGGTCAACCACGGTGGCCACTTCCTCGTACGGGACGGCGATCACGGCCAGGCCCACCGGCTCCGGGATCTCGGAAATCCGGCCGAAGGACAGCATTCCGGCGAGCTCCAGCGCCTCCGGGTTGATGGCGTAGACCTGCCCGGAAAAACCGCCTTCAATGACGTGTTCCAGCAGCTGGTACCCCACGGTCCCCCACTTGCGGCTCGCGCCGATGACTGCAATGGACGACGGCGCCAGCAGGTCCCGGACGCTCCTCGCCTCGGCGCGGTGCTCGCGTGACTCCATCACCGCCCGGGACTTTTCGGTGGGGTCGATGTTGAACTCCAGGCTCACCACGCCGTCGTCGAAGTGGCGTTTGACGTCGTAGCCGGCGTCGGCGAACACCATCAGCATTTTGCGGTTTTCGGGCAGCACTTCGGCGCTGAAGCGGCGGATCCCGTTTTCGTGGGCGGCTGCGGCAAGGTGTTCGAGCAGGATTGAGCCGATGCCCCGGCCCTGGTGGGCGTCGGCGATGTTGAACGCAACTTCGGCTTCGAGGGGGTCATCCAGCCTGTCGTAGCGGCCGATCCCCAGGATTTCGCCGCCGAAGGTGATCACCAGGGCAACCCGGTCCTTGTAGTCCACTTCGGTGAAGCGCTTGAGCTCCTTGCTGGACAGCCGGGCCTTGAATGCGAAGAAGCGCATGTAGATTGAGTTCTGCGATTGCCCGGTGTGGAAAGCCTGGACCGCGTCCGCATCGCTGGGGTGGATGGGCCTCAGATGGGCTGTGCCGCCGTCACGGAGCACGACATCGGCTTCCCAATGTTCCGGATATTCGCCGTCCCCGGGCTGATCCACCATAGGCTTAGCCTAACCACAAACTGACGGCGCAGGCCGTGTGCCCGGAGTTATCCTCCACACCTGCGCCCAGACCACAGCACCACCCGTAACCCAGAAGGATCCACCAGCCCCATGGCCCGCCGCCAAAGCCCAGCCCCTGCCGGGGACGCACCCCAGGATTTCGTCGAGAACATCGTGGACATCGATGTCACGTCCGAGATGGAAGGCTCCTTCCTGGAGTATGCGTATTCGGTGATCTACTCCAGGGCCCTGCCTGATGCCCGGGACGGGCTCAAGCCGGTCCAGCGCCGGATCCTGTACATGATGAGTGAGATGGGCCTGCGTCCGGACCGCGGCCACGTCAAGAGCGCCCGTGTGGTGGGCGAGGTCATGGGCAAGCTCCACCCCCACGGCGATACCGCCATCTATGACGCCATGGTGCGGATGGCCCAGGACTTCTCGCTGCGCCTGCCGCTGATTGACGGCCACGGCAACTTCGGCTCCCTCGACGACGGTCCGGCGGCCCCCCGGTACACGGAGGCGAGGCTCGCGGCAGCAGCCCTGACGCTGACCGACCACCTCGACGAAGACGTGGTGGACTTTGTCCCCAACTACGACAACCAGCTGACCCAGCCGGATGTCCTCCCGGCCGCGTTCCCCAACCTGCTGGTCAACGGCGCCACGGGTATCGCCGTCGGGATGGCCACCAACATGGCCCCGCATAACCTGGTGGAGGTCATCTCCGCCGCGCGGCACCTGATCGCCCACCCGGACGCGACCCTCGATGACCTCATGCGCTTTGTACCGGGGCCGGACCTGCCAACAGGCGGCCGGATCGTAGGCCTGGACGGCATCCGGGACGCCTACGCCACCGGACGCGGTTCCTTCAAGACCCGGGCGAAGGTGGAGATCGAGCAGCTCTCGGCCCGGCGCACCGGCCTGGTGGTCACCGAGCTTCCCTACATGGTGGGCCCCGAAAAGGTGATCGAGAAGATCAAGGACGCCGTCAATGGCAAGAAACTGACCGGGATCAGTGACATCGTTGACCTGACGGACCGCCAGCATGGCCTGCGCCTGGTCATCGAGCTGAAAAACGGGTTCAACCCGAACGCCGTGCTCCAGCAGCTCTACCGCTACTCGCCGATGGAGGATTCCTTCGGCATCAACAACGTGACCCTGGTGGACGGCCAGCCGCAGACCCTCGGCCTGGTAAAGCTGCTTTCCGTGTACGTGGAGCACCGGATCGACGTGGTGCGCCGGCGGACGTCGTTCCGGCTGGGTAAGAAGAAGGACCGCCTGCACCTGGTGGAGGGCCTCCTGATCGCCATCGTGGACATCGATGAGGTCATCCAGATCATCCGCTCCTCGGATGAGGTGGCGGCGGCCAGGGTCCGGCTGATGTCCATCTACGATCTTTCCGAGATCCAGGCCAACTACATCCTGGAACTGCGGCTGCGGCAGCTGACCAAGTACTCCCGGATCGAGCTTGAAAAGGAGCAGGAGGAGCTGCGCCGCGAGATCGCGGAACTGGAAGCCATCCTCGGTTCCGAGGAGCGGTTGCGCGGACTTGTGTCCTCCGAACTCGGCGAAATCGCCGAAAAATACGGCACGCCGCGACGGACGGTCCTGCTCGAATCCGAGGCCGTGTCCCCCACCGTGGCCGCAGCCCTGGCGGCCGCCCCCAACGGCAAAGGCCAGGCCGCGCCGCTCGCCCTGGAGATCTCGGACGATCCCTGCTGGGCCATCCTGACGGCGTCGGGCCAGATCGCGCGCACGTCCAACCAGGAGCCCCTCGCCGAGTCCGGGCCGCGGGCCAAGCACGACGTTTTCCGTTCAGTGGTCAAGACCTCGGCCCGCGGGGAAATAGCGGCGGTCACCTCACAGGGCCGGATGCTGCGGCTTCAGGTCATGGACATGCCGGTGCTGCCGCCGATGTCCGGCCTGCCCAACCTCGCAGGCGGTGTTCCGGCCAAGGACTTCATCACGCTGCTGAAGGGTGAAGCGCTGGTGGCGTTCGCCCCGCTGGATGAAGTCCTGGCCATCGGCACCGCCCAGGGTGTGGTGAAGCGGGTCCAGCCCGATTACCCCCTGAACCGCGAGGACTGGGAAGTCATTGCGCTCAAGGACAAGGACGAGGTGGTGGGTGTGGCGCCGGCCGGGTCTGAGGAGACCGATCTGGTGTTCCTGACCCGTGAGGCTCAATTGCTCCGTTTCAGCGCCGCCAACGTCCGTGCCCAGGGCAGGACGGCCGGCGGCATGGTGGGTATCAAGCTCGGCGCCGGGGACCAGGTGCTGTTCTTCGGGGCGGTCGCCGCCGCCGACGACGACGCCGTGGTGGTCACCATTGCCGGCACGAACGGCGCCCTGCCGGGCACCGCTCCGGGTGCGGCGAAAGTGACGGCCTTCGCCGAATACCCTGCCAAGGGCCGTGCAACAGCCGGCGTTCGCGCACACAGGTTCCTCAAGGGCGAAGACACGCTGCTGCTGGCGTGGGCCGGGCACGGACCCGCGAAGGCCTCATCGCTCGCCGGTATTGCCAGGTCGCTGCCGCAGGAGCACGGCCGGCGGGACGGTTCGGGGATTCCGCTGTCCCAGGCAGTGGACGCGGTGGGTCCGGCCATGGCCTGGAGCGATCCGTCCTAGACTGCTGCCATGCCTATCATTCCTGATGAAAAGGACTGGACCTGGGTCCTCTCCCGGCCGTGCCCCGAGTGCTCCTTCGACGCTTCCACCGCCACACCGGCCACGGTGCCGGGCAGCGTGGAAAACATGCTCCCGCGCTGGCGGGCCGTCCTCCGCCGGCCTGACGTTGCAGAACGCCCGGATGACAGGACGTGGTCGGCGCTGGAATATGCCTGCCACGTCCGCGACGTCTTCACGCTGTTCGACCAGCGGCTGAACCTTATGCTCGACGCCGACGGCGCCCGGTTTGAGAACTGGGACCAGGACCAAACGGCAGTCGACAAGGATTACGCCAATGCCGATCCCGCCGTGGTCAGCGCCGAACTGACGGCCGAGGGCAAGCAGATTGCCGAGTCCTTCGCCGGCGTGCGGGAGTCAGAGTGGGGACGGCGGGGCCTGCGCAGCAACGGTTCCGAATTCACGGTCCTGACGCTGGCCCAGTACTTCCTGCACGACGTCGTCCATCACCTCCACGATGTGGACGGCTGAGGGGACTCAACCCACCAGCGAAGCAGCCGTGCCCGTCCGGGACACCGCCGAGAGCTCCAGCCGGGCGTCATCCGGCTGGATGTCGGCCGGATTGTGGGTGACCATGACCACTGTGCGGTCTTTCAGGCCGGCGCGGAGGTCTGCCAGCATTTCCCGTCCCGACTGTGCGTCCAGATGAGCCGTGGGCTCATCGAGCAGGATAACCTCGGCCCCCGTCAGCAGGGTCCGCGCCACGGCCAGCCGTTGCCGCTCGCCGCCGCTGAGGAAGGAACCACCCGGCCCGATCCGGGTGTCCAGCCCCGCCGGCAGCCGCGACACCAGGGCGCTGAGGCCGACGGCGGCCAACGCCGCTTCCAGCTCGGCTTCACCGGCGGCAGGCGCATCAGTGGTAGGCGGCGCATGGACGCCCAGCATCAGGTTGCCCCGCAGCGTCGAATCGAACAGGTGTGCCTCCTGCGGGCACCAGGCCGCCGTCCCGGTCACCGCGGCCCGGCCCGCGGCCGGCAGGAATCCCAGCAGGACGGCGAGCAGTGTGGATTTCCCCGCGCCCGACGGTCCGGTGACCGCCAGCCACGTGCCCGGTCCGGCCGTTGCGGAGACCCCGGAGAACACGGGTTCCCCGCCGGGCCAGGCCGCCCCGACGCCTTCCAGTTCAACCCCCGCGGCGGCACCGGAACGGGCGGGGACAGCATGCAGGCCGTCGCCGGCCCCGGTTTCGGTGGCGCCGCCATCCAGCACCCCTGACTCACCGACCCGGCGCATAACGCTGCGTAGCGCCGGGTACTGGCGCACCGCCGTCGTCATCGCCGCGTACGGTTCCACGAGTGCAAGCTGCAGCAGGACAACAACCGCGGCGGTGGCGGGCTCCATGGATCCTGCCAGCACCTGGGGTGCGGTCAGCACGGCAGCAGCCAAGGCGGCGGTGCCGCAGGCGGCGATGGTGATGGCCTGGCCGAGGCCTTCGGCCCAGGCGGAACGCTGCGATGCCCGGGTGGCCAGGCGGTCCTCGGCGCGCAGCGCGTCCAGGACTGTTGCAGCGATGCCGTTCGCGTGCAGCTCCGCCCGGGCATCCAGCGCAGCGGACGTGCGCCGAAGGACGCCTGCCCGCAGGCGCTGTTCCGCTGTGGCCGAGCGGCGGTCCCCCCACAGGGCGGCGGCCGGCGCCACGAACAGGCTGACGGCTGCTGCCAAGGCAACGGCCGGCAGAGCGGCAGGCGCCACGAGGGCGCTTGCCACCAGCGCTGAACCGGCCACGGCGAGCGCCGTGGCCGGCGGCAGCACGACCCGCGGCAGAAGGTCCCGGACGGTGTCGACGTCGTCAATCACCGTACCCAGGACGTTGCCGCCCTGCAGGAGCCGCCGGAGTGAGAGTGCCTTGCGGCTCAGTGATTCCCAGAGCCGGCCGCGCAGGCGGGTGAGGGCACCGAACACGGCATCGTGCAGCAGGAGCCGTTCCCAGTAGCGCAGGACGGCACGCCCGATCCCAAAGAACCGCACACCGACGATGGCAGTGAGCAGGTACAGGATGGGCGGCTGTTCGCTGGCCCTGATGATAAGCCAGCCGGAGAGGCCGGACAGGGCAACGGCGAAAAGGGCGGCAAAAGTCCCCACCACGGCGGCGCCGGTGAACCGGCCAGCCACCGGTGCCAGCAGGCCGGCCAGCAGGCGGACAGTCCCGCCGGGCCGGGAATCCCCGGCCGCGGGCGTCTGCGTCCTCGCCGGGCGACGCCCGGAAATTTCCGGGGCGTGTTCTTGCTCCACGCTGGCCCCGGTTCCGTCGCACACGGTTCCGGACGGCCCTGTCCCTGCTGACAGCACAGCTCGGTCGGAGGGGGCTGTGATGCCGTGGGTGGAAACAGGCACCAGGTGGTCAGCCAGTTCGCGGGTCTGCTGGTCGTGGGCCACCAGGATGACGGTGACCTGGCCCCGGAGCGCACGGATCGAGTCCTGCACCAGCGCCGCCGACACGCCGTCAAGGTGTGCGGTGGGCTCGTCGAGAAGCAGCAAGGTGGCACCGGACCTGATGCGGGCCAGGCCGCGCGCCAGCGCAACGCGCCGCAGCTCACCCGGGCTAAGTTCGGCCGGATGGTGGCCGGCGAGGTGCCCGGCAGCCGCAGCGGCCAGACAATCCGTGGCCGCCTCGGCTGCTGCCGGAGTATCTGAGCCCCTTCCGCCACCGAGGTACAGCATGACCTCCTCGAGCACGGAGTCCGCCACCATCACCGGATGCTGCGGGACCCAGGCGATCGCGTCGCGTGCCAGGCCGGAGAGGCGGCCGGAAACTGTGGTTCCGCCGCCGTCCCCGATGGTCCCGGCCAGCACGCCAAGGACGGTGCTTTTGCCGGCGCCGCTGGGACCGTCCAGGGCGGTGATAAGCCCGTGCGGGGCAGTGAACGTTAACGGCCCGACGGCGGGAGCGGTCCGTCCGGAGTACGTGACACTGAGGTCGGTGACCGTCACTCCCCCGGACCCGGGCACGGAACCCCGGCTGCCGCCGTCGGACGCGGCAGCTTCGCGTCCCTGTGCGGGCAGCGGCTGCGGCTCGGGTGCTTCAGTGACCTTCCTGGTCTCGGCCAGGGCCGCCCGGCCGTCATCACTGGCGTGGTGGGCGGTGCCCAGCTCGCGCAGCGGCAGGTAGCAGTCCGGCGCAAGAATCAGCGCCAGGAGGCCGGCCTCAAGCGGCATGTCGCCGTGCACCAGGCGGACGCCGATGAATACGGCAACCACTGCTACGGAAATGGTTGCGATCAGTTCCAGCGCCAGTGCGGACAGGAACGCGGTGCGCAGAGTCCCCATGGTCCTGGCGCGGTATTCCTCGGAGATCTGCTCAAGGGCCTTGCGCTGCGCGGTGGCACGGCCCAGTCCCACCAGGACGGGCAGGCCCTTGGCCAGCTCCAGCATGTGGGCGGAAAGCCGGGTCAGGGTTTCCTGCGCCTCACGGACATGGTCCTCGGTGTAGCGGCCGATCAGCACCATAAACAGCGGGACCAGCGGAACCGTCAGGACAATCACCACCGCGCTGACCCAGTCCGTGAACAGGATGCGCGCCCCGAGCAGCAACGGGATCGCGGCACAGTTCACCAGTGCGGGAAGAAACTGCGTGTAGTAGCTGTCCAGCGCGTCCAACCCGCGCGTAGCCAGCACGGCCAGTCCGCCGTCGGCCGGGCCGGTGCTGCGCGCACCGTTCCGCAGGGCCCGGGCCAGCAGCTCGGACCGGAGTTCTTCCTTGATGCCCAGCGCGGCGCGGCGCGCGGCGATGCCCTGGGCCCACACGGTGGCGGACCTCAGGACAACGCCCGCCAAGCCCCAGGGCAACTGCTCGGGCCAGGACCCGTTCCCGGTGGCCAAGCCGGCCAGCATGGCAGCCACGGCCTGCCCCATCAGAACCAGCGACAGCGCCTTAAGCGCCGCCAGCAGGCCAAGCCAGTAGATGGCGGAACGGGTGGCCGGTCCGGCCGGAAAGTCCGGGCGCACGTGCCGGTCAGCCCTTCGTGGTGAATGCCCGGACGGCAATGGCCGGCAGGATGCTGTGCGCCGCGGGGATCTGGGACGCGCTGACACGCCGCCGGAATACCCAGTAGGTCCACGCCTGGTAGGTGATCACGAGGGGCAGGCCAACGGCTGCCACCACGCTCATGAGCCCGAGCGTGTAATCGGACGACGACGCGTTGGCAACGGTGAGGTCAAACGCAGGGTCCAGGGTGGAGGGCAGCACCACCGGGAACACGGCGCCGAAAATGGACGCGCTGCCGAGGAGGAGGAAGGCTCCCATCGCCATAAACGCCCTGCCTTCGGATCCACGCCGAGCCAGGAACCACGCCGCTGCTGCGGCCACCACGGCCACGATCACGGCCACCCAGGTCCACGGCTTGCCCTCCAGGAACTGGAGGATCAGTGCCCAGCCGGCCAGGGGCAGCAGCAGGACCGGAAGCAGCCGGACGAACCAGCGGCGCGCACGGTGGCGGATGTCGCCGTCGGTCTTCAATGCGAGGAAGGCCAGCGCGTGCAGCAGGGAGAATCCCACCACTGCCAGCCCGCCCAGCACGGCGTAACCACTGAACCACGCGAATGCGCCACCGACGCGGTCACCGTTCGCGTTCAGCGGCAGGCCGGTGGTGGTCAGGGCCAGGGCGGCGCCGACACCGAAGGCGGCAAAGAAGGAGCCCAGGGCGATGGCCCAGTCCCAGCGCGACCGCCATTTGTCCGTGTCACCCTTGCCGCGGTATTCGAACGCCACGGCACGGAAGATAAGGGCAACCAGCACCACCAGCAGGGGGAGGTAGAGGGCGGAAAACAGCGAGGCGTACCACAGCGGGAAGGCCGCAAACGTTGCGGCCCCGGCCGTGATCAGCCAGACCTCGTTGCCGTCCCAGACCGGGCCGATGGTGTTCAGCAGCACCCGGCGCTCAGTGTTGTTCCGCGCGAACAGCTTCATCAGCATTCCGACGCCGAGGTCAAAGCCTTCAAGGAAGAGGTAGCCGGTCCAAAGCACCGCGATGACGATGAACCAGATGGTGGGAAGCAGTTCCATGCTCGAGTATCCTCTGCTCTTCTTAGTAGGCGAATGCCAGGACGTCGTCGGCGGGCTTACCAGTGCCGGGGCCCTTGTTGGCGTCCCCGATTTCGTCGGCGGGGGTGTGTGCAAGTTCCGGCATGGCGGATACCACGCCGCCCCGGATGAACTTGACCAGGAGCTTGACCTCCACCACAAGCAGCGCGGCGTAGACGGCGGTCAGGACGATCAGTGACGTCAGCAGTTCACCGGCGGAGACTCCGGGTGAGACGGCCGCAGCGGTGAACATAAACACCTGGTCGATGCCGTTCAGGTCCGGGTTGGGTGCCACCACAAACGGCTGCCGGCCCATCTCGGTGAAGATCCAGCCGGCGGCATTGGCGCCGAACGGGGCCAGGATGCCGAACACCGCCAGGCGCATCAGCCACCGCGACGCTGGCACGGTGCCCTTCCGCGTCACCCACAGCGCGATGAGCGCCGCCAGCGCAGCCAGCCCGCCGAAGCCGATCATCATCCGGAAGCCCCAGTAGGTGACTTCCATGACCGGGACGTACTCGATCTCCTGGCCGGCCCGCTCGCCGTAGATCGGGCTGTCGGGGAGGTGGGTTCCGTAGTCGGCCTTGTACTGGTCCAGGAGGCTATTGACGCCCTTGACTTCGGTAGTGAAATCGCCCTTAGCGAGGAAGGACAGGATGCCCGGGACCTCGATCAGGGCCACAATCTCGTCGCAGTTCTTGGAGCCAAGGTTCCCGACGCTGAGCACGGAAAAGCCGGTGCCGTCGTGGCAGGCGGCTTCAGCCGCGGCCATCTTCATGGGCTGCTGCTCAAACATCAGCTTGCCCTGCAGGTCGCCGGTCAGGGCGGTGCCGGCGAAGGAGATCATGGCGACGACGGCCCCGATCCGCAACGAGCGGATCCACACTTTGTAATCGGTCCGGTCACGTCCGGGGATGGCTGCTTCGCCAGGAATCACCTTCCCGTCGGCGCCGACGGTGTCGATACCGTCGGTGCGCCTTCGCCAGAGGTGGTACCAGGCAATGCCGAGGAGGAAGCCGCCGGCAACGGCCAGCGCTCCCATCAGGGTGTGCGGAAAGGCCACCAGAGCGGTGTTGTTGGTGAACACAGCCCAGGCGTCCGTCATGACCGGCCGGCCGTCAATAATCTCCGCGCCCACCGGATGCTGCATCCAGCTGTTGGCCACGATGATGAAGTAGGCGGAGAACACCGATCCCACGACGGCCACCCAGAGGCAGGCCAGGTGGATGGCCGGCTTCAGCTGCTTCCAGCCGAAGATCCACAGGCCCAGGAACGTGGACTCAACGAAGAAGGCCAGCAGCGACTCCAGCGCCAGCGGCGCCCCGAACACGTCTCCAACGAAGCGGCTGTACTCGCTCCAGGCCATGCCGAACTGGAACTCCTGCACAATGCCGGTGGCCACGCCCATGATGAAGTTGATCAGGAAGAGCTTGCCCCAGAACTTGGTCATCCGGAGGTACTCCACCTTGCCCGTGCGGTGCCAGAGCGTCTGCATCACGGCCACCACCAGGCCCAGTCCGATGGTGAGAGGCACCATCATGAAGTGGTAGACGGTGGTGATGCCGAATTGCCAGCGTGCGATTTCCAGAGCTTCCACAGCAGTCCCTCGGGTTGGCGGTGCAACTTTTCTACGTTTCGTAGAACTTTGACTTCTACAGAGTGTAGAACAATGCGGCGGGCACTGTAAACCAACAGTTCCATGTGGAAGTGGTGCCCACAAGGCCGCGGCGCGCCGAGTGTTCTACCGTACGTAGAAACTCAAGCGAAAAACAGGTAACTTTGTTCTTGTATATGTAGCGCTGGTGCAGTCACCGCGGCCGTCGACGGTCCGGTGCGGGGAAATCGAAGGATGTATCGCAATGGCAAGTCTTGGCGAACTGGAACGGGCAGTGATGGATCTGCTCTGGGCGGGCCACGAAGCAGCCACCGCGAATACCCTGCGCGACAGACTGGCAACAACCACCGAGGCAAAAGGGGATGCTGCCGGGCATGAGGGCAAGGAGCTTGCCGTCACCACGGTCCTGACCGTCCTTTCACGGCTCGAGAAGAAGGGCCTTGTGGAGCGGGAACGCGGTACGCGGCCGCACCGCTACCAGGCCGTTTCCAGCAGGGAAGACCACACGGCGGAGCTGATGCACGAAGTGCTGGGCTCAGCGCCTGACCGTGAAGCCGTGCTGGCACGTTTCATCGGCTCCGTGACGGACAGTGAAGCGGAAACACTGCGCAAACTGCTTGGCCACATCTAGCGGACCATGTTCTGGACCTCGTACCTGCTGGCGGTCCTAGCGATAGTCCTGGCGTGGCCAGTGCCTATCCTCCTTTCCCGTGCCTCGTGGCCTGCCCGGTCACCGTTCACGGCCATGCTGCTGTGGCAGGCAATAGCACTTGCGGGTGGGCTGTCCATGATCGGCGCCATGCTGGTCTACGGGCTCGAACCGATCGGTGACAACCTCATCTCCGGGCTTCGCGGGCTGGCGGATATGGTCCTGTTCAACGCGCCCACCACGGCCTTGGGCTTCTGGCATTTGTTCGCCCTGTCCGCCGCGGCGCTGCTCACCGCTCACCTGGTCTTCACCCTCTTGCTGACCTACTACAAGATCGAACGGCAACGGCGTAGGCACCGGGAACTCCTGGCCCTGTTGGCCGCCCCGTCCGTCGACGCGGCCCGCACGGTGGTCATCAGCCACGATTCACCCGTCGCCTATTGCCTGCCCGGCGGGGCCCGCTCCGTCACGGTGCTCTCGGACGGCCTGATGGCCGCGCTGGAGCCGGCTGAGTTACGGGCCGTCCTGAGCCACGAGAATGCCCACCTCAACCAGCGCCACCATCTCCTGCTCTGGGCGTTTGCGGCGTGGCGCCAGGCGCTCCCCTGGCTGCCCACCACCCGCCTCGCTCAGGAGGCGGTGAACTCGCTCATCGAAATGCTGGCGGACGACGTCGCGCTGAAGTCGGAGAGCAAGGCCACGCTCATCAAGGCGATCGCCATTGTTGCCAGCGGACCCACCGGAGGTATGACGGCAGGGATGGGGGCGGGGATGGCGGGAAGCATGGCGGCCGCCGCCATACCGTCCGCGCACCCCGGCCTTGCCCTGGACGGGCTTGAGGCGCCAACCGTCGCCGTCTCAGGTTCTGCCCGGACCACCATCTCCCGGGTCAGCCGGCTGCTGTCCCCTGAGCCGCAGCTGCCTGCCGCCGCCCGCGGGCTGGTGCTTGCCGGCTCCGCCCTGCTCCTGGCCGTGCCCACCGCCCTGCTGATCGTGCCGGGCCTGCTGGGCTGAACCGCCGCCGTGGATGGAACCGCCGTCTGGACTGAAACCCCGGCAGGGGCTGTGCCGACGCCGGCCTAGCCATCACAGGGCTGTGCCGACCCGGACGTCAGGCGTCGATCCGCTCCCGGTCCAGGCTGGAGGCGCCGGCGATGATGAAGTCTTTGCGGGGGGCAACATCGGATCCCATCAGCAGGTCGAACGTGTCTTCGGCATGCTTGGCGTTCTCGATCCCCACCTTGCGCAGCGTCCGGTGCCGCGGGTCCATGGTGGTCTCGGCAAGCTGTCCGGCGTCCATCTCGCCCAGGCCCTTGTACCGCTGGATCGGTTCCTTGTAGCGCTTGCCTTCCTTGGCCAGCCGGCCCAGGAGCACATGGAGTTCCGCCTCCGAGTAGGTATAGATCATGTCGTTGGCTTTCTGCCCGGCGTTGATGACCTCCACCCGGTGCAGCGGCGGCACGGCAGCATAGACCCGTCCGGCGTCGATCATTGGGCGCATGTACCGGAAGAAGAGTGTCAGCAGCAGGGTCCGGATGTGGGCGCCGTCGACGTCGGCGTCGGTCATGAGAATGACCTTGCCGTACCGGGCCGCGTTGATGTCGAAGCTGCGTCCGGATCCCGCACCCACTACCTGGATCAGCGCAGCGCACTCCGTGTTGGACAGCATGTCCCCGACTGACGCCTTCTGCACGTTCAGGATCTTGCCGCGGATGGGCAGCAGCGCCTGGAAGTCCGAGGACCGCGCCAGCTTGGCGGTTCCCAGTGCGGAGTCGCCTTCCACGATGAAGAGTTCGGAACGGTCGACGTCGTCCGTCCGGCAGTCGGCAAGCTTGGTGGGCATGGACGAGGTTTCCAGGGCATTCTTGCGCCGCTGGGTTTCCTTGTGCACCCGCGCGGAAATCCTGGACTTCATCTCGCTGACGATTTTTTCCAGGAGCAGCGCTGAGTGGGCTTTGTCGTTCCGGTTGGCCGAATTCAGCTTTGCGGTGATCTCCTGCTCCACCACCTTCGAGACGATGGCGCGGACGGCGGAGGTGCCCAGGATTTCCTTCGTCTGGCCTTCGAACTGCGGTTCGGCCAGCCGGACCGTCAGGACAGCTGTCAGGCCGGCGAAGATGTCATCCTTCTCGATCTTGTCGTTGCCGGCTTTCAGCTTGCGGGCGTTGGCCTCCACTGCTTTCCGGAACGTCTTGACCAGGGCCTGCTCGAAGCCCGACTGGTGGGTTCCGCCTTTGGGGGTGGCGATGATGTTGACGAAGCTGCGGACGGTGCTGTCATAGCCGATGCCCCACCGGAGAGCCACGTCCACTTCGCAGTCACGTTCAACCTCGGCGAGCTGGCTGTGGCCCCGTTCGTCGAGTACCGGCACGGTTTCCTTGAATTTTCCTGAACCGTGCAGCCGCCAGACGTCGGTGACGGCGGGATCGGCGGCGAGGAACTCGACGAACTCGGACAGGCCGCCGTCGTGGTGGAACACCTCTTCGTGGCCGGCTGCCTCACCGGGGGTTCCGGGCAGCCTGCGCTCATCGCGGACGGTGAGCTTGAGTCCCGGTACCAGGAAGGAGGTCTGTCGTGCCCGTGCGGCCAGTTCGTCGTAGGAGAATTTGGCGTCCGGCGTGAAAATCTGGCGGTCCGCCCAGTAGCGGATCCGGGTCCCGGTCACACCACGCTTCGCCTTGCCCACCACATCGAGCACCGAGCCGTCCACAAACGGCGCAAACACCGCCGACGGGTCCAGCTTGGATCCCTGGTCCTTGAAGCGCCCAGGCTCGCCGCGCCGGAACGACATTTTGTAGGTCTTGCTGCCGCGGTCCACTTCAACGTCCAGGCGCGCAGACAGGGCGTTCACCACGGAGGCGCCCACGCCGTGCAGGCCGCCGGAGGCCGTGTAGGACCCGCCGCCGAACTTGCCGCCCGCATGGAGCTTGGTGAAGACCACTTCGACGCCGGTGAGTCCCGTCTTGGGTTCCATGTCCACGGGGATGCCGCGGCCGTCGTCGTGGATTTCCACCGAGTTGTCCGCGTGCAGGATGATCTTGATGTCGTGGCCAAATCCGGCAAGCGCTTCGTCCACCGAGTTGTCGATGATCTCCCACAAGCAGTGCATCAGCCCGCGCGAATCGGTGGAACCGATGTACATGCCGGGGCGCTTGCGGACGGCCTCGAGGCCTTCCAGGACAGAAAGGTGCCGGGCGGTGTAATCAGAACTTGGTGCCACGGGTTTGTGAACTCCTTCAGTGACGGAACGGCTGGCGCTGCGGGCGCTCCATCAAGCCTAGTCGGCGCGGCAGCGGACGGAGGGCTGCCACACTTCCCCCGGGCTGTGGGCGAGGCCACTCGTTATCCTTCCGTGACCGAAACCTGGCGGCTTGATCAATTCTTGTGGCTACGCGGACAGCGAACTTGACCCGTCCTTGCGATGGGATTGGTAGGAATACTGGTTATATAGACGTACAGATCTACTAAGGAGGCCGACATGACAACAGCAGTGGCAGACCGCACACTCAACGCACTGGACCGGTGCGATCGTTGCGGGGCTCAGGCATATGTCCGCGTTGTACTCGAGTCCTCCGGCGGTGAGCTGCTGTTCTGCGGCCACCATGCCCGTGCAATCGAGGCTACGCTGAGGCCGTTGAGCTCAGACTGGCACGACGAGACGGGCAGGCTTCACGAGAAGGCTCCCGTGTCCGTCGACTGACCAGGCGCACCACAACCTGATACACCTCGAAGAGGACCCCTCCAGCCGGAGGGGTCCTCTTTTGTCGTTATCTCTTGCTATGAAGCCCCAGACAGGAAAACGCGGGTCCCCTTCCACCCATCGATCCGAAGATGATGGGCCGAAGGGGACCCGCGCTGCCTGAGTCCTGATCTAGTCCAGGTAGTCCCGCAGCACCTGCGACCGTGACGGGTGGCGGAGCTTGGACATGGTCTTGGATTCGATCTGGCGGATGCGCTCACGCGTAACACCGTAGACCTTGCCGATTTCGTCTAAAGTCTTCGGCTGGCCGTCGGTCAGGCCGAAACGCATGGCCACCACGCCGGCTTCGCGCTCAGACAGGGTGTCCAGGACGGAGTGCAGCTGTTCCTGCAGGAGCGTGAAGCTCACGGCATCGGCGGGAACCACAGCCTCGGAATCCTCGATGAGGTCGCCGAACTCGGAGTCACCGTCTTCACCCAGCGGGGTGTGCAGGGAGATCGGTTCGCGGCCGTACTTCTGGACCTCGACGACCTTCTCCGGAGTCATGTCCAGTTCGAGGGCCAGCTCTTCGGGCGTGGGTTCGCGGCCCAGGTCCTGAAGCATCTGGCGCTGCACGCGGGCCAGCTTGTTGATGACTTCAACCATGTGCACCGGGATGCGGATGGTGCGGGCCTGGTCTGCCATGGCGCGGGTAATGGCCTGGCGGATCCACCACGTGGCGTACGTGGAGAACTTGAAGCCCTTGGTGTAGTCGAACTTCTCGACAGCGCGGATCAGGCCCAGGTTGCCTTCCTGGATAAGGTCCAGGAACAGCATGCCGCGGCCGGTGTAGCGCTTGGCCAGCGAGACCACGAGGCGGAGGTTGGCTTCGAGCAGGTGGTTCTTGGCGCGCTTGCCGTCGTGGATGACGAACTCAAGTTCGCGCTTGAACTTGGGGTCCATCGAGCCGTCGTCGGCGTTGATTTTCTCTTCGGCGAAGAGCCCGGCTTCGATCCGGAGCGCGAGGTCGACTTCCTGCTCGGCATTGAGCAGCGCAACCTTACCGATCTGCTTGAGGTAGTCCTTGACGGGGTCAGCCGTGGCGCCGGCCGACATCACCTGCTGGACAGGGGCGTCGTCATCATCGGCATCCGAGTAGACAAAACCCTTGCCCGTGGCTGCTGATGCGGCCTTGGCGGCGTTGATCTCGCTGTCATCGGCGATGTTGATGTCGTCGAGGTCCTCCTCAACGTCCTCATCATCGTCCGATGCGCCGCGGGCTGATTTTCCGGCTGCTTCGGCAGCGGCTTTGGCGCCGGGCTTGGGCCCGCGCTTCTTGGGCTCAGGCTTGCCGTCCAAACCGGTATCACCGGAGGCATCCTTGATGGCTTTGTTGGCTGCCCGCGTCGCTGCTCGCTTGGCGTTCGTTGCAGCCTGCTTCGCCTCAGGGGACAAATCGTCCTGGGCGGCGGGTTCCTTCTTCGCGGAAGACGGGGTCACAGAAAACCTTTCTAGCGGCGGTCTGTGGAATCACCATACGGGCAACACCACTATGACCCTGTCAAGTCCGTGATGAATATCAGGTGCAACCACGGCCGGCAGAGTCTACAAGTAGAACTGCCGGGGCGGCTGTAATGTTCCCGACTGGGCTTCATCACATGCACTTGATTCACGGACCCAACCGGGTCTCGGCAACCATTGTCTCACGGTTTTCCCAAACCCGACCTCAGGGCTGCCCCCATCCAAACCGGCCAGGCGGAATCCGGTCAGGCTGCATCCGGTTCGAATTTCCGCCAGGCGGCCTCCTTCCGTGCAGCCCAGCCGCAGAGGGTGCCGCGCCGGACCAGCTCAAGCATGAGTTCGGCGAGCCGGTAGCCTGGCTCCTCGTCAAGGGCGCGGCCGAGGTACGCAGCAGCGTAGGAGCCCCTCCCCCTGCACCACGCGATCCACCCACGCCCGGTCAGCGCGGCTGCACCGGCCTGCCCGCCGCACGCCGACAGCTGTTCCAGCACTTCGTCCAGGCTGTTAAGGGTGTGCCAGGCAGGAACCACCGGGTCCAGTCCCAACAGGACTTCGCCATATCCTGGAATGCCCTGCATGCTGCGAGTGCCGGGTCCGGTAGCACCCGTTCCGGCAGGCTCCCGTCCTGTCAGTCCGGCTCCCGACGCTGGAAGTCCGGATGGTAAGGGCCCCGGGAGTACGGGCCCCACCGGAGCCAGGATGCAGCCGACATCGAAGATGCCGAACATCTCGGCACCCGCCAGGGCAGCCGCCTGACCGGCGGCGGCCATCACCAGGACGGCGTCACGCCAGGCGGGGACCCGGAGCGACGCGCGTAGGAAGGCAACGTCATTGACGGGCAGAGGCCCAGGCTCGTTGGCCAGCAGGACCTCCCACTGGACCATCAGCTGGCCGAACTGTTCCCTGCTCCCCCGTCGCCGGTCCAGCTGTGCCGCCCACGTGGCCTCAGAGGCAAGGACGGCTGCCCGTTCCTCGCCGGAAAGCAGGGGTGGAGGATGCGCCCCGTCTTCCGGCGCGGGCCCGACGCTGCTGCCGCGGAAGACCATCTCGGCATTAAGCATGCTGTCCCGGATCGCCTGAACCGACCGGCCCGGCGAGGGGCAGCAGTACGGATCGGTGCAAAAAGCATCACGCCAGAAGGCGTCGCCGACATACCAGGCGTCCCGCACCGGCATCCCCGCGGCCCCTAGGACTGTCTGGAGTGCATCCAATAGCCCGCGGTATGTTCCAGGTGGTTCCATCCAGCCGTCGTTGGTGAAACAGGCCAGCAGGGCGGCATCGGCATTCTCGTCAGCCAGGAGATAATCGCGCACCGTGCGTGCGTAGTCCCGCGGGTCCGCGAGGGATTCCGGGCCTGGAAGATCCAGCCTCAGGGTCGCTCCCAGCCGGTTCCCCTGCAGGGTCATCGCAACCAGGCTGTCGGCCGGCCAGTAGCCCAGGGAATGCGGAATGAACCCGAGGATGTCTTCAGGGCCTCGGATGGTCAGGTGTTCTGAAGGTTTCATGGTTCCAGCTTTGGCCCAGCGCGAGCCGCGGTGAAGCGCCAACTTACCGTATGTGAATAACCTGCCTGTGCAGGAAAGGTGTCAGTCTTTGTCCGCGCGGTCCTTGGACTCGGACGGCTGGCGACGTTGGGCCAGGTTCGCCCGCCGCTGCTGCGCCATGGCCCGAAGGAGCGGCGGCACCACAACACCCTGCGCTGCCATCTGGCGCCGTACTTTGCGCCGACAGACAATCGTCATGGCGGCGCCAAAGCCCAGCAGCAGGAACTGAACGCTGAGTGCGATCCGGAACGGTTCCAGCCCGTACAGGACGCCGCCGGAATAGCCGATGGCCAGCAGGACGTCCAGCACCAGGCCGATCAGGAAGATGGCCACGAGGGCCGCGATGAAGCCGCCCACATTCACGATGCCCGTTGCGGTACCGATCCTGTGCGCCGGATTGAACGTCCGCGCGAAATCAAACCCGATCATCGATCCTGGCCCCCCGATGGCCAGGACGACCACCAGGCACGCCAGCAGCCATAGCGGGGAACGGCCAGGCATCAGCAGCACCGCGGCCCAGGCAGCGGCCGTGGCGCCGGCGATGAGCAGGACCATCGTTGACCGGCGAAGCGGGTGACGGGAGACGAACTGCCCAATGAAGGGGCCCACCGCCATCGCCGCCGCAACGTACAGGGTCATCAGGCCGGCCACGGTTCCGGCATCCAGGCCCTGCCCCGAGATCAGGAACGGATATCCCCAGGTCATGGCGAAGACCGTGCCGCTGAACTGGATGGTGAAGTGGCTCCACATCCCCAGCCGGGTACCCGGCTGGCGCCAGGCCCGCGCGAGCGAGGCGCCCGTGGCTTTCAACCCCTGCTGCGCCTGCGGCGCGGGCGCACCGGGCGGATGGTCCTTCAAGAGCACCAGCACCAGGACAACCGCCACGCCCGCCATTCCCGCCAGCATCAGGAAACCGGAGGTCCAGCCGAAGGAATGCAGGACAAAGGCGAAGGGAAGCACACTGAAAAGCTGCCCGAGCTGGCCTGACATGCCCGTCAGCTGGGTGACCAGGGGAACCCTGGCCGGCGCGAACCACAACGGAATCAGGCGGATCACGGAAATAAAGGTCATGGCGTCCCCGGCGCCCACCAGAACCCGCCCCGCCACACCGCCGGGGATGGTGTCGGCGAAGGCCAACTGGAGCTGGCCAAGACCCATCAGGACGGCTCCACCGGCGATCATGGCGCGCGAGCCGAATCTGTCCACCAGCAGGCCCACGGGGATCTGCAGGCCGGCGTAGACCAGCAATTGCAGCACCGTAAAGAAGGAGATGGCGGACGCGCCGGCATGGAACCGCTCGGTGGCCTCAAGTCCCACCACACCGAATGACGTGCGCTGGGAGACGGCCACAAGGTAGGCGAAGATGCCGATGGTCCAGATCAGCCAGGCTCGGGGTGCAGTCACCCCCTCATTATGCCCGGGCTGCTGCCCGGACCAGGGCACGCGTCTGCCAGGCGGACGCCGTGTGGCGGGCTACGGGTGCGGGTTCTCGCGGGCCAGGTAAGCCTCCACTGCCGCGCCCAGCTCGTCCCCGTTGGGCAGTTCGTCATTTTCATCGGCCAGGAGGGAGCGCCGGACGGTGCCTTCGGCCTTCTCGTCGTACCGCTCCTCCAGCCGGGTGACCACCTGCTGGACATCTTCGGAGGCGGCCACCTGCTCGGCGATCTGGCGGCCCACTTCCCGGCCCGCTTCGCGCAGCCGGTCCGCCGGCAACATCAGGGACGTTGCGGCACCGAGGAATTCGAGTCCGGCTACGGCGGCCGGCGGGTATTCCGCCTCAGCGAGGTAGTGCGGAACGTGGATCACGTAGCCGGCAACATTGCGCCCGGCTTCCATCAGCCGCAGCTCCAGGATGTGGCCCACGGCCGCCGGAACGTCAACGGTGGGCTTCCAGACCGAGATGCCCTCGATCAGTTCCGGACGGTTGCCGTGGACGGTCACACCCACCGGGCGCGTGTGCGGCACCGGCATGGGAATGGAGTGGATCCAGGTCACGAGGTTTACGTCCAGCTTTTCCACAATGCCGACGACGGCGCGCGCGAACCGCTCCCATTGAAGGTCGGGTTCAAAACCGGCCAGCAGCAGGAAGGGGCTGCCGAGCCCGTCCGTCAGCTTGTAAAGCGCCAGCTTCGGCTGCTGATAGTCCTGCAAGTGATCTTCCACAAAGGAGATGTGGGGCCGCCGCGACCGGTAGTCGATGAGCTGGTCGGCGTCGAACACCGCCACCGTCTCCGCGTCGAGGGTGTCCAGGAGCTCAACATTGATCTGCTTCACCACGTGGCCGGCATCCGCGAAGCCGGTGAAACCCATCACCAGGTTCAGCCCGCGGAGCGCCGGGCTGTGGAACAGCTCGATGTTGCTCGCATAGAGCGCATCGGGGTCCAGCAGGGAACCGGAAATCCGTTCAAGCACGGCGTCGTCCTTTCAAGGAGTCGGGTGAATATCTTGTACAACGCGGCCAGGCACCTCTGAATTCCGCCAGCGGGTGTGGCGCAGGTCTCAGGAGATTCCGCTGCCGCGGCCCGCAGCGGCTACGATCGTGAATGGCCCGCCGGACGGGTTTACCGGCACCCCGGCGACGTCCCGATCGGACGGCCGCCGGATTTCCATGGCCGAGCGCCTGACATCCATACCAGCGCGAACAGCCTATTCGAGAATTGAGGACTTACCCCGTGGTCAAGAATACTGAAATCAACCTTAGTACCCTCGCTAAGGACCTGAAGAGGACCCCCAGTGACGCCGTTGTCATCGGCGTGGGACAGGGATCGGACGGCCCCGTCCTGCTTGAGAATCCGCTGACCGCAAAATCGGCTGAAGCGCTCACAGACTCCCTGAAGGTCCTGGGCGTCACCGGCGCCGCTGACCAGGTCGTCCGGCTGCCCGGCCTGCCGGAAACGGGTTCCGGGGTCCTGGTCCTCGCCGGCGTCGGCAAGGTGGCCGCTGGCCGCCCGCTGACCGAAGAGGCCCTGCGGCGCGCCGCAGGTTCCGCCGTCCGCCAGCTCAGCGGCCTGCCCACCGTTGTCCTCGCGCTCCCGACGGCGGGAGTCGCCGACGTTGCGGCGGTCGCCGAAGGTGCCGCCCTGGGAGCCTATTCGTTCACCGAGTACCGGTCGTCCAACGACGGGCTGAAGGATCCGGTCCGCAACGCAGTGATCTACACGGACGTTACCGCCAATGATGCGCTGCGCTCTGCTCTGACGCGGGCAGGCCTGATCGGCAAAGCCGTCAACGCCACGCGGTCCCTGGTCAACCAGCCGCCCAGCCACCTCTACCCCGAATCCTTCGCCGAGGCCGCCAAGGAACTGTCCAAAGGCCTGCCTATTAAGGTCACGGTCTGGGACGAAAAGCGCCTCGAAAAAGAAGGCTTCGGCGGCATCATGGGCGTGGGCAAGGGGTCCACGCGACAGCCCCGCCTGGTGAAGGTCGAATACGCCCCCGCAAAGGCCACCGCAAAAATCGCCCTGGTGGGCAAGGGCATCACGTTCGACACCGGCGGAATTTCGATCAAGCCGGCCCTTGGCATGGGTGACATGAAGAGCGATATGGCGGGCGCCGCCGTCGTCCTTAATACAGTGCTGGCCATCGCGGGACTTGGCCTGCCGGTGAAGGCGACCGCCTGGCTCTGCATCGCAGAAAACATGCCCTCCGGTGCGGCCTCACGGCCGGCGGATGTCCTTACCATGTTCGGCGGCAAGACCGTTGAGGTGCTGAACACCGATGCCGAGGGCCGCCTGGTCATGGCAGACGGCATCGTCGCGGCGAGCCTCGAATACCCTGACGCCATCATCGACGTCGCCACCCTCACCGGTGCGCAGCTCATCGCCCTCGGCAACAGGACCGCCGGCGTGATGGGCTCTGACAGTGTCACCGGACCGCTCAAGGCCGCCGCCGACCGTGCCGGCGAACTGGTGTGGCCCATGCCGCTGCCGGAGGAACTGCGCCCGAGCATCGACTCCCAGGTGGCCGACCTCGCCAATATCGGTGAGCGCCACGGCGGCATGATGACCGCGGCTGTTTTCCTGCGCGAGTTTGTGGGCAAGGGCAAAGACGGGGAGCAGATCCCCTGGGCGCACATCGACATCGCCGGCCCCTCCTTCAACAACGGAAGCCCTTACGGCTACACCCACAAGCAGGGCACGGGCTGCACGGTCCGCACACTGGTTGCATACGTGGAGGACATCCTGGCGGCTGCCGCCTAACCCCGGGGGAACCCTGACCTGCGCCCTTGAGTTGTCACGCGGCCGTTGACCTGCGACCGCAGAACCGGCCGTGATCCCTTGGCCACATGGCCGCGTGACACTCGACACAAGCGCCCCACAAAGGCGGCGCCAAGGTGGAGCATGGATGAGGGGTTCGCTAAGGTGAACCCCGGTAGTCACAAATGCACGAGAACCTGCCTGCTGACATAATCACGGCAGTACAAGTTCCAAGACCAGATGATGCGCACGATCGCGTCATCGTTCACGCGAGGGAGCGTCTAAGTGGCCGATCAGGCAACTGCGCAAGAATTCGACATCCTGGTACTAGGTGGCGGCAGCGGCGGATACGCCACAGCCCTGCGTGCCGTACAGCTTGGCTTGACCGTTGGTCTGGTTGAGAAGGCCAAACTGGGCGGCACCTGCCTGCACAACGGCTGTATCCCCACCAAGGCCCTGCTGCACTCCGCAGAAGTTGCCGACCACGCCCGCGACGGCGCCAAGTACGGCGTCAACGTGGAGCTCCAGTCCATCGACATGACCGCCGTGAACGCCTACAAGGACGGCATCGTTGCCGGTAAGTTCAAGGGTCTGCAGGGGCTGATCAAGGGCAAGGGCATCACCGTCATTGAGGGCGAAGGCAAGCTCACCGCCCCGGACACCATCACCGTGAACGGCACGGCCTACAAGGGCAAGAACATCGTCCTCGCCACCGGCTCCTACTCCCGCTCCCTTCCGGGCCTGGAAATCGGCGGCCGCGTGATCACCTCTGACGAAGCCCTGAAGATGGACTACGTGCCCAAGAGCGTCATCGTCCTGGGCGGCGGCGTCATCGGCGTCGAATTCGCTTCAGTATGGAAGTCCTTCGGCGTGGACGTCACGATCGTTGAGGGCCTGCCGTCCCTGGTGCCCAACGAGGACGCTTCGATCATCAAGGTCCTGGAGCGCACGTTCAAGAAGCGCGGCATCAAGTTCAACACCGGCACCTTCTTCCAGGGCGTCGAGCAGGACAACGACGGCGTCAAGGTCACCCTGGTGGACGGCAAGACCTTCGAAGCGGACCTTCTGCTGGTGGCTGTCGGACGCGGACCGTCCACGGCGGGCCTGGGGTTCGAAGAAGCGGGCGTCACCATTGACCGCGGCTTTGTCATCACCAACGAGCGCCTCCACACCGGCGTCGGCAACGTCTACGCCGTCGGCGACATCGTTCCCGGCGTGCAGCTGGCACACCGCGGATTCCAGCAGGGCATCTTCGTCGCCGAAGAAATTGCCGGCATGAAGCCCGTGGTTGTCGACGACATCAACGTCCCCAAGGTCACCTTCTGCGATCCCGAGATTGCCTCGGTGGGATACTCCGAGAAGGCCGCCAAGGAGAAGTTCGGCGAAGACAGGGTTGAAAGCACGGAATACAACCTGGCCGGAAACGGCAAGAGCGCCATTCTGGGCACGGGCGGCATCATCAAGTTCGTCCGCGAAAAAGACGGCCCGGTTGTTGGCGTCCACATGATCGGCACCCGCGTCGGCGAGCAGATCGGCGAAGCCCAGCTGATCGTCAACTGGGAAGCCTACCCGGAAGATGTTGCCGGACTCATCCACGCGCACCCGACGCAGAACGAGGCACTCGGCGAGGCCGCAATGGCCCTGGCCGGTCGCCCGCTACACGGCTAATTACAGCCAGCAGCACAGCAAGACAACAGGGCTTGGTGCACCCGGCGTGACCCGCCGGGTGCACTAAGCTCGAACAAGCCAGCCATCATCCGCACAAAAGATCAATAAGGAGAACGGGGACGACATGTCTGAATCCGTTAACTTGCCCGCCCTCGGTGAGAGCGTCACCGAAGGAACCGTCACCCGCTGGCTCAAGCAGGTAGGTGACCGGGTAGAGGTGGACGAACCGCTGCTCGAGGTTTCCACCGACAAAGTAGACACCGAAATCCCCTCTCCGATTGCCGGCATCATCGAGGAAATCCTCGTAGCCGAAGACGAGACCGCCGAAGTAGGCGCTCCCCTGGTCCGTATCGGCGACGGCTCCGGCGGCGGCGCAGCCCCCGAAGCAGCAGCACCGGCCGAGGAAGCCCCGGCCGCACCGGCTGAAGAGGCCCCGGCCGCAGAAGCACCGGCTGCAGAAGCTCCCGCAGCGGCTGCACCCGCAGCTTCGGACGGCGAAAGCCACGACGTCACCCTCCCGGCACTGGGCGAAAGCGTCACCGAAGGAACTGTCACCCGCTGGCTGAAGGCCGTGGGCGACACCGTTGCAGTGGACGAACCGCTGCTCGAGGTATCCACGGACAAGGTTGACACCGAAATCCCGTCCCCCGTCGCGGGAACGCTGCAGGAAATCCGGGTCAACGAAGACGAAACCGCCGAAGTTGGCGCCGTCCTCGCCGTCATCGGCTCCGGCGCGGCAGCCCCTGCAGCCCCCGCACCGGCACCAGCAGCAGCGCCGGCACCCGCCGCCGCGCCTGCACCCGAAGCGGCACCGGCACCCGAAGCACCCAAGGCAGAGGCGGCTCCGGCGGCACCTGCCGCGGCAGCGGCACCTGCTCCCGTTACGGCCCCGGCACCCGCGGCCGAGCCTGCCGCCGGCGGCGAGTCCGGCTACGTGACTCCCCTGGTCCGGAAACTGGCCAACCAGCACGGCGTTGACGTCGCATCACTGTCCGGCACCGGCGTCGGTGGGCGCATCCGCAAGCAGGACGTCCTCGCCGCGGCAGAAGCCAAGGCCGCTCCCCCCGCAGCTGCACCGGCCAAGCCGTCCGCCGCTCCGGCCGGTCCGGCAGCCTCCTCCCTGCGTGGCACCACGCAGAAGGCTCCCCGCATCCGGCAGGTCATTGCCCGCCGCATGCGCGAATCCCTCGAAACCTCCACGCAGCTCACGCAGGTGCATGAAGTGGACATGACCAAGGTGGCCAAGCTCCGCCTGAAGGCCAAGAACTCGTTCCTGGCCCAGAACGGCGTCAAGCTCACCTTCCTGCCGTTCATTGCCAAGGCCGTGGCCGAGGCCCTCAAGCAGCACCCCAAGCTCAACGCTGCCTATGACGAGGACAAGCAGGAAATCACGTACCACAACGCCGAACACCTGGCGATCGCAGTGGACACGGACAAGGGCCTCCTGGTTCCGGTCGTCACCGATGCCGGCAACCTGAACCTGGCCGGACTGGCAGCCAAGATCGCCGACGTTGCCGGGCGCACCCGCGACGGCAAGATCGGCCCGGACGAACTGTCCGGCGGAACGTTCAGCATCACCAACATCGGTTCGGTCGGCGCCCTGTTCGACACCCCGATCATCAACCAGCCTCAGGTCGGCATCCTGGGCACCGGCGCGATCGTCAAGCGCCCCGTGGTGGTGGCCGATGAGAACGGTGACGACTCGATCGCCATCCGCTCCATGATGTACCTGTCCCTCACGTACGACCACCGTCTGGTGGACGGCGCGGATGCGGGCCGCTTCCTCCAGACCCTGAAGGCCCGCCTTGAGGAAGGCGCCTTCGAGGCCGACCTGGGACTCTAGCCCCAGGCCAGAACCGCACGACGGCGGTGCACGCGCCGGTGGGAAACCACCGGAAGGCGTGCACCGCCGTCGCGGTTTAAGGCGCAGCGCTGTCTCCGCCGACACAGAAACTCTGCGGCCGGCCTTACTACATGATGTAGAACCCCTGCGTAGACTGGTCGCATGATTATCGTGTACAACATCGTGGTCTTCCTGCACATCGTCGGCGCCGCCATGATCGTCGGCATCTGGATCGGGAACATGAAAACCCCCACGGTCCACCCCCGGCAGTTCGACGGCGCAGCTCTTCAGCTCATCACCGGCATTGTGCTGATGGGCCTGATCCCGGCCCTGGACATGGACGCGAACTACTTCAAGCTGGGCATCAAGTTCGCGATCGCCCTGGCCGTTGGCGTGCTGGCCTTCATCGGACGCCGCAAATACAAAAAGGGCGAAGACATCAGCAAGGGTCTGGCCCACGGAGTTGGCGGACTTGCACTGCTCAACGTGGCCATCGCCACGCTGTGGAACTGAACGCCGGCTGAACCACTCACGACGGCGCCGCTCCCCCTCTGTGGGGTGCGGCGCCGTCGCTGTTTAACGGCCAAGCGGTGACCGCCACGAAGCCGCCAGGCGGCTGGGTTGCACAGTCACAATCCACTGAGAGCGGACACCCTGTGCACGGCCGCCGCTCAATCCCTAGGATTGGAACCGGCGGGGCCAGGCAACGGCCGGTCCCGGTTCGAACCGACTTTGAGGAGTGGACATGGCAGCAACACGCACCGCGCACACAGTATGGAACGGCGACCTGATGACGGGGTCGGGTCAGACCACGCTGGACAGCTCCGGCCTGGGCACATTTGAGGTTACCTGGAAGGCACGCACCGAAGCGGCCGAGGGCAAGACCAGCCCGGAAGAACTGATCGCCGCAGCGCACGCGAGCTGCTTCTCGATGGCGTTCAGCAATATGCTCGCCCAGGCCGGACATGCTCCGGAAGAAGTCAACACCAAAGCCGACGTGACGTTCGTTCCCGGCACCGGCATCACCGGGAGCCACCTGACCATGTCCGCAAAGATTCCCGGCATCTCCGAAGATGAGTTCCAGCGGATCGCCGGCGAGGCCAAGACCGGCTGCCCGGTTTCCGGCGCGCTGGCCAGCATCGAGATCACCCTGGACGCGTCCCTGGAATCCTGATCCGCTCCGGTGGCTGCCGCGTTCGCTATGGACGCTGACCGCTCCTGAGACAGAGCAGGCCCTGCCCCGCCCGGACTAACCGGGAGGGGCAGGGCCTTCTTTGTTCTGTGGCGCCGGGCCGGCCTTATTCGCCGTGCCGGCGGGCCGGAAGCGGTGCGGGCTTGAGGCGGCGGTAGCCCTCGCGGACCGGGGGCTTGTCCGTGGGCAGCTCCTGGATCATTTCCTTGAGCGCACCGATCCCGTATTCCAGCTGGGGGTCCCTGCCGGCTGCATAAGCGTGCGGCGGGTAGAGCACCTCGATGTCGGGATCCACGCCGTAGTTTTCCACGGACCAGCCCACGCCGCCACCGAACCAGGTGGCGTACCGCGGCTGGGTCACGCCGGTACCGTCGGCCAGGGAGAACCTGTTGTCGATCCCCACCACACCGCCCCACGTGCGCGTGCCGACCACCGGGCCGATCCCCCGCAGTTTGGAGACCTGAGTGATGATGTCGCCGTCGGACCCGGCAAATTCATCGGCGAGGATGATCACCGGACCCCGCGGCGCGTGGTGCGGGTAGGTCCGCGGACGTTCGCCGCGGGGCATGCTCCAGCCAGTGACCTTCCGGCCAATCAGCTCCGCAACCAGCTGGGACGTGTGTCCGCCACGGTTCCGCCGGACATCCACGATGAGTCCGTCCAGGGCAGTTTCGGTGTCCAGGTCGCGGTGCAGCTGCGCCCAGCCGTTGGCCATCATGTCCGGGATGTGCAAATAACCGAAGCGGCCGCCGGAGGCCTCCCGGACGATCCCGCGGTTCGCGGCCACCCACTCCTGGTAGCGCAGGCGCTCCTCGTCCTTGACCGGGATCACAGCGATCCTCCGCTGCTCCCCTGCCTCGACTCCATGCCCGGCTCCGTTGCGTAATGTCAGCTCCACAGCCCGTCCGGCGGCGCCCACCAGCTGCATAGCGGGGCTCACCGTGGCGGACAGCGGCACACCGTCGATAGCCAGTACTACGTCCCCGGCCATGGCGGCAGCACCGGGCCGGGTCAGCGGCGAGGTGGCCAGCGGGTCCGAGGACTCGCCGGCCAGGATGCGGGTGATCTCCCAGCCCGCGGGTGTGAATGTGAAGTCTGCGCCAAGCCGTCCCTGGCCATTGCTGCCGTTTTCCGTGACGGCTGCGGGCCGGACGTAGGCGTGCGAGGTCCCCAGTTCCCCGTGCAGCTCCCAGAGCAGGTCCACCAGGTCGTCGTGGGACCCCAACCGGTCAACGATCGGACGGTACCGCTTGTGGATCGATTCCCAGTCCTGTCCTGCCATGTCTTCGGCCCAGAAGAAATCGCGCTGCAGGCGCCAGGCTTCGTCGAACGCCTGGCCCCAGACGCTAAGGGGATCCATCATCACGCGGATGCGGCCCAGGTCCACCTTGACCAGCTGGCCGGATTCCTCATCGGCTTTGGCAGCAGAAGGAACCACGCTGACCTGCTTGTCGTTGACCAGCACTACTTTCTTGCCATCGCCGGAGAGCCGGTAGCTGTCCAGGGCTTCCACCAGCGTGGCGGACTTCCGGCGGGCCAGGTCGAACCGGACCAGGCTGGGGCGGGCGTCCTTGTCTTCCTGGCTGGCTTTGCCGTCGCCGGTGACGCCTGCCAGGGCCCAGTCCAGCCATAGCAGTGCACCCTCCGTTGACGTGAGTGACGTGTAGTTGCCCTGGGGCACCGGAACGCCGATGACACGGTGGGCCAGCCCGGCCGGATCCACGCGGACCGCGGGACCTGCCGCGGTGTCTGCGTCCGTGGTGTCCGCGCTGTCCGTGTTTGCGGCAGGGGACAGGTCAACAGCGGGGCCAAACGGCGACGGCGTCGTGGCAGCCAGTGCCACCAGGTACGGCTTGATGGGGCTGGGGAAGGACAGGTCGAACGAGTGGCCGTCGTACACCGGATCAAAGCTGCGGTTGGACAGGAAGGCCAGGAACTTGCCGTCCGGCGTGAAGCTTGGGGACCCGTCGCAGAAACGGCCGTCAGTGACCTCGACAATGCCGCCCGCCAGGTCCGCGGCATTGGCCAGCCGGAGCCGGCTCCGGGAGCCGAACGAGGTGACAGGTTCGGACCAGGCAAGCCACTGGGAGTCAGGAGACCACGCGAGTTCCGCGATGCTGCCCTCGCCGATGCTGGTGACGAGGGAAAGCACACCGGTGGTTGTGTCCGCCACATAGACATCCCCGAAGGAGGTCCCCACGGCAAGCCACCGGCCATCGGGGCTCGCTTCCAGGGCGCTGGCGCGTGACGGCGTCGGGAAGGCGATGCGGGTCGGCAGACCGGACCGTCCTGCTTTGGCGGCGGCTTCCGACGGGCCGTGGGCGGCGTCGGCCGGGGAGACATCGGCCCGGGAGTCATCAGGCACCGGAACAACGACGTCGGCAGTCACCGGTGCGGACGATGCCGCCGCGGGAACCGGGCGCGGCAGTGGCGCTTCCGATTGGTCCCGGGCGGCTGCAGCGGGCACGGCAGCCGGGGCTGCCGTGACGGCAGGGACCACAGTGTCGGGAACCTGCGCGGCAATCTCCTTGATGTAGATCGCCTCCACGCCGTCGTGATCGGCGACGTAAGCGAGGCGGCCGCCGTCGAGCGGCCTGGGGAGCCGTGCCCGGACACCCGGGGTGGCCTCGACGATACGGGAGGGGCCGTCCTGGTGACGGAGCCAGTGAAGGGTGCCATGGGCCTCCACTGCGCTGGCGGAGCCGCTGTCATCCGGCACCACCGTGCCCAGATGTTTGGAGGTTTTCAGCAAGCCCGGGCGACGCGATTGCGACGCGGAACCCAGCGAGATGTCCAGCCGTACCGCGGCAGAGGACAGATCGTGCAGGATCCAGAGCTCACCGGCGGATTCGAAGATGACACGCCCACCGTCGGTGGACGCGTGCCGGACGTAGAAGTCCTCGTGGTCGGTGTGCCGTCGAAGATCGCCGCCGCCGGGCAGCACCGAGTACAGGTTTCCGTAACCCTCGTGGTCTGACAGGAACACGATGCGCCCGTCCACCCACATCGGATCTGCGAGGTTTCCGTCGAGGTGGGGAACCAGGCGCTCGAACTCCCCGTTTCCGTCGGCGTCAATCCAGAGCTTGCCCGCGGTACCGCCGCGGTACCGCTTCCACCAGGCCGGTTCACGGGAGAGCACACTGGCCAGGACAACCGGCCGCTCGTCCCCCACTTCCGGACCAAAGGCCACGGATTCGACCGGTCCGAAGGGGAGCTCCTCAGCCGACCCGCCGTCGACCGGGACGCTGTAAGCGTAGGTATGCCGGCTTTCAGCCTGGCGGAACGCGCTGGTCACTACTGCATCGCCGGCTGCCGTGAAGCCTTTGACCTTGGTTGTGGCGTGGCCGAAATACGTCAGTTGCCGGTAGCCACCGCCGTCCACCTCCGCCGAGACCACTTCCGGGGCGGTTCCCTGGACGACAGTCCAGACCAGCCGTTTGCCGTCAGGCGTAAACCGCGGATTGCGGGCGGGCAGCTGCAGTGACGAAACCCGCCAGGCGCGGCCGCCGCTGAGCGGCGCGATCCACACGTCGTCCTCTGCCACAAACGTGACCAGATCGCCGTGGACATGCGGAAACCGGAAGTAGCTCGAAGAAGTCATCGTTCGATCATAGTCAACTCCCGGTACGGTCCCGGGGAGGTACCGACGGCGTGCGGGCCGTGGTGAGATGGATCATGCACATCGTCATTGCCGGGGCCTCAGGGCTGATCGGGACCCATTTGTCCGCAACGCTGCGAGAGGCCGGCCATGACGTGACCACTCTCGTCCGACGCGAGCCCACGTCCGCGGCCGAAATCCGCTGGGACCCCGCAGCGCGCCGCCTGGATCCGGCGGCGCTGGCCGGCGCGGACGCAGTGGTCAACCTCTCCGGTGCCGGGATCGGGGACAGACCCTGGACCAGACGACGGATCGACGAGCTGATGACTTCGCGCTTGGCAGCCACCGGCACCCTGACCGCGGCCATGGCCACGCTTGACGACCCGCCGCGCACGTTTATCAGCCAGTCGGCGTCCGGGTACTACGGCGATTCCGGGTCCGCCCAGCTCAGGGAGAACGCGTCGCCTGGCTCGGGTGTTCTGTCACGTATCTGCGTCGAGTGGGAGGCCGCCGCCCATCGGGCGCCGGCCGGCGTCCGCGTGGTCACACCACGCACCGGTGTTGTTCTCAGCCCTGCAGGTGGCGCGCTGGGCCGGCTGCTGCCGCTGCTTCGCCTCGGGGTGGGCGGTCCACTCGGCCACGGCCGGCAGTACTGGCCGTGGATCACTCTTCCGGACGTCGCCGCAGCATTTATGTTCCTCGCTGACTCCGGGCTCCACGGACCGGTCAACGTCTGCGCCCCCGAAAGCGCTGACGTCAACGCGTTGGTCGGCGCCTTGGCATCCGCGCTCCACCGGCCGGCATTTTTCCGGGTGCCTTCGCCGGCCCTGCGCCTGGTCCTGGGTCAGCTGGCCGATGAACTCATCCTTCCCAGCCAGCGGATGGAACCGGCGGCACTGGAAGCAGCCGGCTTCCAGTGGCAGCACCCGTCACTGGCCCAGGCCGCTGCCTGGGTGGCCGGCAAGCACTGAGCCTGAGTCAATGGGCTGAGCCAACAGGCTGAGGCAACGTGCTGAGGCAACCAGTCAGGTCCCGGGAAGGACGTCCGTGATCCGCCAGCGGCCGTCAACGGAGACCAGCACCAGCCGGAGGTTCTGGGCGGCTGCAGGGGCGCCGGCCGCCACGATCGCTCCGGAAGCGTCCCTTTCCTCATAGGGCGACGTGGCTGACGTGACACTGACAACAACCTGGCCGGAGGGACTGCCGGGCTGGATCTGCAGATCCGCTACGGAGCTCGTGAATCCGGCCAGGACGTGGCCTGACTCCTGGAACTCGGCCTTAAGGCCTGCATCCGTGGCAGAGGCCGCCGATCCTGGGGCATTAACCAGATCCAGCAGCTCCAGCCGGCCGGAACTGAAGGCCAGGGACCTCACGGCGGCCAATCCCCTGACTGCTTCGAGCGGGTCCGCCGAGTCCAGCTGGGCCGCGGCGTCGGCCGGGACTCCTGCGGCGGCGAGCATGGTGTCCAGCTCGCCGGTGACACCCTCGCCGGTCTCCGCACTCTCCGCTTCTGCCCGTGCGCCGGTCCTGTCGCCGGCACTGGCAGCGACCGCCCCTGGTCCGGCGGGCACCGCCCACGGCCCCTCCGGCCCAAAGGCGCCAGCGGCCCAGATGGCTCCCGCCACGATGGCACCGGCTCCCACCGCCAGCAGCACCGTGCCCCGATTGCGTCCGGCCATCCCCACCCGCCCGCCGCGCCGGTTTGGTCCGGGGCCCACCACCTTCTGCGACGCCACCGTCCGACGCTTCGCCCCGAGGATTTGTTCTTCATCGTTCGGGCCAGATTCCACGGCATGCCTGCCGCGCGGCGCCGGCTTTTCCCCGTCGACAGCCTGGACCATTGCGGCGACGCGGCTGGCCTCAGGTGCGCTGGCCTCTGTTGCCCGGGGCTCCGGTGCGCGCACCACGGGCATCTCCGCTTTCTCCCCAGCCGGGAACGGAAGGACCTGCCGCACCCCCACCAGCCCGGACCAACGCGACGTCGAGATCCGGCGCCGCCAGGCCCGGAGACCATTCCGCAGCGCGCCGCCGGGATGTTCCGGGACGGGGCGCCGCGTCAGCAGCTGCGGGATAACCGTGGCGTGGACGGAGGAGGCGAGGTCCACCGGCAACGGTGGGGCACTGCGGTAGACCGCCGTCGCCAGCTCAACAGCCGTGGGCCGGAGCCGCCGGTCCTCATTAAGGCCAGCCTCCAGGGCCGCGGCCAGCTCGACTGGAACGTCAGGGAGCAGGAGGGAAAGAGGCGGACGGTCGGCGGTACGGCGTGGCGGCTGGCCCGTAAGGCAGTACCACCCCAGCGCCGCCACCGAGTAAACGTCGCGTTCCGGCTGCAGCCCCGCCCTCACGGCGTCCACCGGTGCCGGATCCATGAACCCCGGGGTGCCATGGTCCGGCACTGCCGAAACATCACCCACCATCCTGGCGATGCCGACGTCGGACAGCATTGGCTTGCCATGGCCTGTAAAGAGGACGTTCCCGGGCGATACGTCACCGTGGGTGAACCCCTGGCCGTGCAGGTAGCCAAGTACCTGGGCAATAGGGGTGAGCACGGTGACCGTCTCCCCGATGGTGAGCTTGGCCCTGCTTCCGACCAGCTCTCCGAGGGAACCGCCGGGCGCGTAATCCAGCAGCAGCCCTATTGTCCCTCCGGTCGTCACTGCTGATCCGGCCGGCTCGCGAAGACGGAGGGCGTCGTGGGCTTTGATGAGGTGCTGGTGGTCAAGGACAGAAAGAATGCGGATTTCACGGCGGATGGCCTCCTCGGCGTCGGCCCCGGTTTCCCTGCCTTCGCCGGGACCGGTCGCGCCGCTGTGCCCTACACCGAGGCATTTCAGCGCAAACTCGCGGCCGGACCTTTCGTCCGTAACCAGCCACACAGTTGAACTTCCGCCGCGGCCCAACACGCGGCCCACCAGGAACCCGGGAACCACGGGGGCAGTGAAATCATCCATGACTCATGTCTAGCGGAATCCGGGATTACCTGCAGAAGTTATCCACAGACGATGGGCATCCACTGGATCCGCCGGTCGCATGAGAGGTCCGCCACTATAACCGGACCCCTCACGGATCGGGGTCTAAGCTGGACGGCATGACTCTTGAGTTTTCACAGGTGGGTCTCGCCCCGGACTTCGTTGACTACACGCGCGGCTGGGACCTGCAGCGCGGGATCCACGGCAAGGTCGTCGCCGCCGAGGCACCCAGCACCGTCCTCATCCTTGAACATGCCGCCGTCTATACAGCAGGCAAGCTGACAGAAGAGCACGAGCGCCCGTTGGACGGCACGCCCGTCGTGGCGGTGGACCGCGGCGGAAAGCTGACCTGGCATGGCCCCGGCCAGCTGGTCGCGTATCCGATCCTCAAGCTGAAGAACCGGTCAGGCATCCGAGACTACGTTGAGCGGCTCGAAGCCGTCATGATCGCTGTTATGGCCGACTATGGCATCAGCGCAGAGCGGATCAAGGGACGCGCCGGAGTATGGATCACGGCGGACAGCAAGGGCCCGGACCGGAAGATTGCAGCCATCGGCATCCGCGTCCTGGACGGGGTCACAATGCACGGCGTGGCCATTAACTGCAACAATGATCTGGCGCCTTATGCCCAGATCATCGCCTGCGGCATCACCGACGCCAGCGTCACCACCATGTCCATCGAAACCGCCAGGAACATCGCCCCGAGCGATATCGCGGACCGGTTCGTGGAAGAATTTCGCAAGCACGAAGAAGCACTCGTTTCAAGCCCTGAGGGAGCACTCCTGTGACACTGGCACCAGAAGGCCGGAAGCTGCTGCGCGTTGAGCAGCGCAACTCTGCAGTACCTGTGGAGCGGAAGCCGGAGTGGATCAAGGCGAAGGTCCAGATGGGTCCGGAGTATGTCCAGCTCAAGAACCTGGTCAAGAAGGAAGGCCTGCACACGGTGTGTGAGGAGGCCGGCTGCCCGAACATTTTTGAGTGCTGGGAAGACAAGGAAGCCACGTTCCTGATCGGCGGGTCCGAATGCACCCGGCGCTGTGATTTCTGCCAGATCGACACGGGCAAGCCGTCCCCGGTGGACATGTTCGAGCCCACGAAGGTGGCCCGGTCGGTCCTGGCCATGCAGCTGCGCTACGCCACGGTCACCGGGGTGGCCCGGGATGACCTGGCCGATGAGGGTGTCTGGCTGTATGCCGAGACGGTCCGGAAGATCCACGAGCTGAACCCGGGCACCGGCGTCGAACTGCTGATCCCTGACTTCTCCGGCAAGCCCGAGCACATCGCGGCGATCTGCGAGTCGAAGCCGGAGGTCTTCGCGCACAACGTCGAGACCGTGCCCCGGATTTTCAAGCGCATCCGGCCCGCGTTCCGGTATGACCGGTCCCTGGATGTCATCACCCAGGGCCGCAAGCTCGGGATGGTGACCAAGTCCAACCTGATCCTGGGCATGGGCGAGACCCGTGAGGAGATCTCCGAAGCCCTGCGGGACCTGCACGAGGCCGGGTGTGACCTGATCACCATCACCCAGTACCTGCGCCCCTCCGAACGGCACCTGCCGGTGGACCGCTGGGTCAAGCCCCAGGAGTTCGTGGACCTGCAGGACGAGGCCAACGAGATCGGGTTCCTCGGTGTGATGAGCGGGCCGCTGGTCCGTTCCTCCTACCGGGCCGGCCGGCTCTGGGCCACCGCGATGCGCAAGAAGGGCTGGGAAATCCCCGCCGAACTCGCCCATATCGAGTCCTCCGGCAGCACCCGCCAGGAAGCCAGCTCACTGCTGGCAGCCCGCGCCTAAGCCGTAGTTTGCTATCCCTGAGGGCCGGCACCGGACATTCTCCGGCGTCCGGCCCTCAGGCATAAATCACGTAGAATTGAGGAACTATGGCGAACTCCCCTGATTCCAGTAACAGCACTCCGGCGGCCTCTGACGCCCCGAAGCGTGGCCTCTTCTCGCGCAAGCCAAAAGAAGCAAAGGTCAAGAAGCCCAGCCGGCTCAAGCAGATCGGCGAAGTCTTTAACATGACCCGCCGCCATGATCCCATGGTCCCGTGGCTGATGCTGCTGGTGTTCCTGGGTGTTGTGGCTGTCAGCTTCCTGGTGGGTTTTTGGCTGGAAAACTGGATCACCGGCCTGCTGATCGGCATTCCGTTGGGCCTCCTCGGCGCCACCCTGATCCTCTCGCGTCGTGCCGAACGCGCCGCGTTCGCCCAGATTGAGAACCAGCCCGGAGCCTCCGGCGCGGCACTGGGCACGCTGAAGCGCGGTTGGATCACCGAGGACCAGCCGGTTGCCGTCAACCCGCGCACGCAGGACGCCGTGTTCCGCGCCGTCGGCCGTCCCGGCGTCGTCCTGGTCAGCGAAGGCCCCACCATCCGCGTCAAGCCAATGCTCGACGCCGAGCGCAAGCGCCTCGCGCGCATCCTCCCGAACGTCACGGTCCACATGATCGAAAGCGGCAAGGGCGAGGGCCAGGTTCCCATCAGCCAGGTAGCCAAGAAGATGGGCAAGCTCAAGAACGAACTGACCAAGCTTGAGGTGAATGCCGTCTCCAAGCGCATTTCCTCGCTGGGCAACCGCCTCCCGATTCCCAAGGGAATCGACCCTTACAAAGCGCGCCCCAACCGCGGACGCTAAGACCCTTGAACCGCCCTGGTTCCGGCTTTGCCGGAACCAGGGCGGTTTTTGTCTGCCGGACGCCGCCGAACCAGGCGGGTACATTGATTGGAAATAGCTACATGACGATTCCCGTGAGAACCCTTGTTATCCGCGCCTTCCGCATCCTGGCGGTTGCCGAAGCCTTCAGCTGGGCTGCCCTGCTGGCGGGCATGTACTTCAAGTGGGTCGCCAAGACCACCGAACTGGGTGTGGAGATCGCCGGACCTATCCATGGCGCGCTGTTTGTGGGCTACGGCGTCGCCGCCCTCGCCCTGTGGCGGCTCCAGCGGTGGCCCTTCGTTGTGGCCCTGTTC
This sequence comes from Pseudarthrobacter sulfonivorans, assembly GCF_001484605.1. Taxonomy (NCBI): domain Bacteria; kingdom Bacillati; phylum Actinomycetota; class Actinomycetes; order Micrococcales; family Micrococcaceae; genus Pseudarthrobacter; species Pseudarthrobacter sulfonivorans. The sequence continues at coordinate 545,285 of NZ_CP013747.1, forward strand.
GCGGGACTGTCTGCAGTGTTCCCGTTCGCCACCATCGCGTTCGAACGCTGGGCCGGAAAGCGCGGCCACCTGACGGCAGGCACGGCCGTTCCTGCCGCGACAAAGGAAACAGCGGGGGTCTGACGGCGCACTGCCCTGTATTCGGGGCTGTCAGGTGTTCGGGGCTGTCAGGTGTTCGGGGCCGTCTTGTGTTCGGGGCCGTCAGGTGTTCGGGGGCGTCAGGTGCCGGCGAACCGGCACCGCCGGGTTCCTGATTACTGCTAGCGCCGCACGAGGATGGTATTCATCGCCTTGTCGTGCAGTCCCCGCTGGTCCGGATCGAAGATTACGGCGGGAATCACCAGGCACAGCAGCAGCGACCTCACCATGGCAGCCATTGGACCCGCGGGCCCGCCGCCCAGCCGCAGCACATGGATCCCGGCCACGCGGTGGCCGATGCTATAACCCAGGGTGCCCACAAGCAGCATCTGTTCCGCGGCGAAAATCGCCAACGTGGCCCAGGAGTCACCGCCGAAGGCAAAATTGCTGATCAGCAAGGCAATCCCCCAGTCAAGGACGATGGCGAGGATGCGCCTGCCCGCCCTGGCGATTGAACCGGAACCGGATTCGGGCAACCCCAGGCGCTCCCCCGGGTACTTTGAGATGCCGGACGTGTCCGGTCCGCTGAGCCAGGAGCCAATGTCATTGCGATCTACCACCGTCCAAGCTTACCGACTCACCGCCGACCACAGAGTGGAAACCGTTGGACCACACTCTGGACACCGGATAGCGTTACCTGATCAGGACAATTCTGTAACCTGATCAGGGCATTCTGTAACCTGCCCGAAACAATGTGGACACTGACGGGAAATGACGTGTCCATAGGCTGATAGCAGTTTCAAGCAATACCTGCCAAGCAGGGAAACTTGGTTTCCCTGCCCTTTGGATTGCGCTGGATCAGTTGGCTTGCCAGCCAGTTATTACATATGCGTAAGGAGCATAGATGTTCAAGACTGCGGACGAAGTCCTCAAGTTCATCAAGGACGAAGATATTAAATTCGTCGATATCCGCTTCACCGATCTCCCGGGTGTGCAGCAGCACTTCAACGTGCCGGCAAAGAGCGTCGACGCGGACTTCTTCGTCAACGGCCAGCTCTTCGACGGATCCTCCATCCGCGGTTTCCAAGGCATCGCCGAATCGGACATGCAGCTGATCCCGGACGTCACCACAGCGTTCCTGGACACCTTCCGCATGGAGAAGACGCTTGCGCTGAACTTCTCCATCGTGAACCCCCGCACCGGAGACCCTTACCACCGCGACCCCCGCGGCGTGGCCGAAAAGGCTGAGGCCTACCTCGCCTCCACGGGCATCGCCGACACCGCGTTCTTCGCTCCGGAAGCCGAATTCTTCGTCTTCGACAACGTCCAGTACCAGTCCTCCCCCGAGGGCAGCTTCTACAAGATCGACTCCGAAGAAGCACACTGGAACACCGGCCGCGAAGAAGACGGCGGAAACCTCGGTTACAAGACCCCCATCAAGGGCGGCTACTTCCCGGTTTCCCCCACCGACAAGCAGGCTGACCTCCGCGACGCCATGTGCATCGCCCTGGACGAGGCAGGCCTCGAGGTCGAGCGCAGCCACCACGAGGTAGGCTCCGCCGGCCAGGCTGAAATCAACTACAAGTTCACCACCCTGACCCACGCGGCAGATGACCTGCAGAAGTTCAAGTACGTCGTCAAGAACACGGCCGACGCCTGGGGCAAGTCCGTGACGTTTATGCCGAAGCCGGTCTTTGGCGACAACGGTTCGGGCATGCACTGCCACCAGTCGCTGTGGACCAAGGGCGAGCCGCTGTTCTACGACGAAAAGGGCTACGCCGGCCTGTCCGACATGGCCCGCTGGTACATCGGCGGCCTGCTGAAGCACTCCTCGGCCGTCCTCGCCTTCACCAACCCGACGGTGAACTCCTACCGCCGCCTGGTCAAGGGCTTCGAAGCTCCGGTCAACATGGTGTACTCGCAGGGCAACCGCTCCGCCGGTATCCGTATCCCCATCACGGGTTCCAACCCCAAGGCCAAGCGCATCGAGTTCCGCGCTCCGGACCCCTCGTCCAACCCGTACCTGGCCTTCGCTGCCCAGCTGATGGCCGGCATTGACGGCATCCGCAACCGCATCGAACCGCCGGCTCCGATCGACAAGGACCTCTACGAGCTGCCCGCCGAGGAAGCCAAGGACATCCCGAAGGCTCCGGGCTCGCTGGAAGAGGCACTGGAAGCCCTGCGCGAGGACAACGAGTTCCTGCAGGCCGGTGGCGTGTTCACCCAGGACCTGATCGACACCTGGATCGAGTACAAGTACGAGTACGAGATCCGCCCGCTGTCCCTGCGCCCGAACCCGTACGAGTTCGAGCTCTACTACGGCGTCTAGCCAGATCCGCGGCTGAACCCGTTCAGTCCGCCAAAAAGTCCGCCCGGGCTGCCAGCGTCAATGCTGCAGGCCGGGCGGACTTTTTTGTCCTTAAGGTGGGGGCTGACTCCAGACGTGCTGAGACCAGAAGCCAGCCCCCTGACATGTGCTCCCCGAGACGAAGACTTTTCAAGCCTTCCCCCCAACAAGGTTTGAAGAACACCGCCAATCCACATGATCGATCAATGTGGAGCCGGAGGCAATGCCCGGCCGCCGTGTCTGGACGAATTATCCCGTGAAGCTCCGGTACATGATCCGTTGCGGTCCGGAACTGCCGCCCAGGTACTGCCCCTGGTCCACAAAGCCGGCGGTCCTGTACGCGGACAACCCGGTCGGATTGGCTTCGTTGACGGAAAGCACGACGCCGGCCTCGTGGGTTCCGCGCCTGGCGGTCAGTTTCGCGGCCGCCTCCACCGCGGACGTTGCCGCCAGCGGCCCGAGGCCTTGCCCCTGGTGGCGCCTGTCGATCAGGAAACCCCGCAACAGCCAGGCAGAATCCTCGTCCGGCCAGCCGGCCAGGCGCGCGGCACCGGCCTGGAGGGTCAGCACGCCCACAGCGTAGCCCGCAGCCTCCACGACATAAGGGAACCGCGAATCCTCCTCCAGTCCCGCCAGGACCATGCGAAGCGGGTCACCAACGAAGTTGCTTTGCCCTGGACCCAGCTCAATGTTTGCCACCTCACCCAACTGGATGGCAAGCGCATCCGCACTGAGGTCATCCAGGGCAATGAGCCAGACGGAATCAACTCGGGTTTTCAGGTCAGCTGTCCGTCGGATCCGGCGGGAGCCCCACCCTCGGCCGATGGGCCGGCAGGGTCCATCCACATGACTTCCCACAGGTGGCCGTCCGGGTCCTGGAAACTGTGGTTGTACATAAAGCCGTAGTCCTGGACCTCCTGGGACGGGGTGCCGCCGGCGGCCAGCGCCTTGCGTACCGTTTCGTCCACGGCTTCCTTGCTGTCCACAGAAAAAGCCGTGATGGCCTCGGTGGAAGTGGTGGCATCGGCCACGTCCCGGGAGGTGAACGTCTTGAAGAAACCCTCCACGAGGAGCATCACAAACGCGTTGTCGTTGATGATCATGCAGGTCGCGTTTTCATCGGTGTAGTCCGGATTAAAGGAGAAGCCAAGGGCGGTAAAGAAATCGACGGACCGCTTCAGATCCTTCACGGGCAGGTTCAGGTAGATTTGCGTAGCCATGGCCCCCAACCTAGCACCGCACCGCGGCACCTGTCTGCTGCCTTCCGGGAGAACCTCAGGCAGCCGCTAATGGCCGTAGAAGGCTTTCTCGAACACCCCACGGGCCCGCCGGCTCAGGCGGAGGTAGTCCTCTTCCAGGGCGGCCGCGTTGCCAGGTTCGTAGCCGCACCAGCGGGCCACCGCCTCAAGGTCCCCGCGGGCGGACGGCAGCGTGTCCGACGCCCTGCCGCTCCAGATGACGTTGGCGGACCGGATCCGGCTGGCGAGCCGCCACGCGTCGGCCAGCAGCTTCGCGTCAGGCCCGGTGAGCAGGTCCAGTGAAGCCGCCGCTTCCAGGGACTCCACCGTGGACGTGGTCCGCAGTTCCGGGTGCTTGGCCGCGTGCTGGAGCTGAAGGAGCTGCACCAGCCACTCGACGTCGCTCAGTCCTCCGCGGCCAAGCTTCACGTGGCGTGCCGGATCCGCCCCGCGCGGCAACCGCTCCGCTTCCACCCGCGCTTTGACCCTGCGAACCTCCCGGACGTCCTGCTCCGAAATCGACTCCGGGTATCTGATGGGGTCGATGAGGGCCAGGAAGTCCTCGGCCAGGGCATCGTCGCCCGCCATGGGCCGGGCACGCAGCAGCGCCTGCGCTTCCCAGATCAACGACCACCGGCGGTAATATTCGGCGTACGAATCGAGCGAGCGGACCATGGCCCCGTTCTTGCCTTCGGGCCGAAGATCCGCGTCCATCTGCAGCACCCGCTCGGCCATGATGGCCGGCTTGAGCGGCTGCGTGAGCAGGCTGGAGACCTTGGCGACAATCCGGGCCGCCTGTTCCTGCGCTTCCTCGTCCGTATAGCCCGGCAAGGCGCGGTGCACGTACATGACGTCGGCGTCGGAGCCGTAGCCGATCTCGCGGCCGCCCTGGCGGCCCATGGCCACCACCAATATCGCGGTCTTGAGCGGTCCCGCAGCAGAGACGACGCCTTCGGCCACGCGCAGCGCGCCCAGCACCGCTGCCCGGTCGGTGTCAGCCAGCGCCGCGCCCACCTGGTCCTGGTTGAGAAGCCCGGCAGAATCGGCGATCGCGATCCGGAGGATCTCCCGGCGCCTAATGAGCCGGATCAGCCTGATGGCGTTTTCCGGGTCCGAGTGGCGCGACATTTTGGACGTGATCTCCTGCCACTGGGCTTCGAAGCCCAGCGGCACGAGGTCTTTGTTGGTGCCCAGCCACGCCACCGACTCCGGCGAAACCTCCAAAAGATCCGCAATCAGGCGTGAGTTCGAGAGCACGTTGCATAGCCGTTCAGCCGCCGCTGTGGAATCCCGGAGCATGCCCAGATACCAGTGGGTGGTGCCAAGGGCCTCACTGACGCGCCGGAACGCGAGCAGCCCGGCGTCGGGATCAACACCTTCGGCGAGCCAGTCCAGCAGGATGGGCAGCAGCTGGCGTTGCAGGGCTGCCCGCCGGCTGACACCGGCGGTGAGCGCCTCGATATGCCGCATGGCGCCCCGCGGGTCACGATAGCCCAGCGCGGCGAGGCGGCCCTGGGCGGCCTCCGGCGTCAGCCTGGCGTCCTCGCTGCTGAGTTTGGCAGCGGTGTTAAGCAGCGGACGGTAGAAAATACGTTCGTGCAGCTCGCGGACAGAGCGTTTGGTCTTCTGCCAGGTGGCCAGCAGCGAAGCCGGCGGCGGCCTGTCATTGGAGAAGGGGCTAAGCACTGCCTTTGCGAGGGCGCGCTGTGCCGCTTCGCTGACGGGCATCAGGTGTGTCCGCCGGAGCTGGAACAGCTGGATGCGATGTTCCAGGAGGCGAAGGTACCGGTACGCGTGATCGAAAGCGGCGGCGTCGGACCTGCCGATGTAGCCTCCGGCTGAGAGTGCCGCTATTGCTGCGGTGGTATCCCTGCGCCGAATGGTTTCGTCGGATTTTCCGTGCACCAGCTGGAGCAGCTGCACGGTGAACTCCACGTCCCGGAGGCCGCCGCGGCCGAGTTTGATCTGCCGCTGTTCCTCCGCCGCCGGGATATGCTCGGTAACCCTTCGGCGCATCGCCTGCACGGACTCCACGAACCCTTCACGGCCCGCGGAGCTCCAGATCAATGGGGCCACCGCTTTTTCGTAGCGTTCCCCCAGGTCCTTGTCACCGGCGATGGTCCGCGCCTTCAGGAGAGCCTGGAATTCCCAACTCTCTGCCCAGCGCGCGTAGTAGCTTTCGTGTGAGGCCAAAGTTCGGACCAGTGGGCCGGACTTGCCCTCCGGCCGCAGGTTGGCATCCACTTCCCAGAGCCCAGGTTCACGTGCCACGGAGGAGATCGCCCTGGAAATACCGGTGGCCAAGGCTGTGCCGATAGTGCTGGCACGGGCGTCGTCCAGGTCGCCGGCGTCGATCACGTAGATGACGTCGACGTCGGAAATATAGTTCAGTTCCCGCGCTCCGCATTTGCCCATCCCGATGACGGCCAGGCCAACGGCGGCCACCTCCCCGGCGCTGAACTGCTCAGCAGCCTCGGCACGGGAAACTGCCAGCGCAGCTTCGATCGCGGCCCCTGCCAGGTCAGCGAGTTCAGCTCCGACGGCGGGCATAAAGTCCAGCGGGTCAGCAGCGCACATGTCCTTGACCGCCAGGTCCACCACCCCGCGGCGGTAGGCCGACCGCAGCGCGGCATAGGCGTCGGCTCCGGTCATTCCCGCCACGGGCCGTGCTGACCCGGGTTCCGCGCGGACGGATTTCAGGAGGACAGAGCGGAGTTGTTCCGGGTCTGCCTGAAGTGGCTCGGGACTGGCCGTGACGTCGAAGGCGTCCAGGTGTTCAGGGTGCCGGATGAGGAATTCCCCCAACGCTTCGGAGGCCCCGAGCACCCGGTAGAGCGGCTCGCTTGTCTCCGGATCGGCCGCGGCCAGCTCCCGGAGACCGGGGTGCTTTTCGATCAGCCGCACCAGTGACTGCAGTGCGGTGTCGGGGTTGGCGGCCATTTGCAGGCCGGCGAAAATCCTGTCCGGGTCCAGGCCATCCAGTTCCGGGGCAGCAAGGAAGCGCTCACCCTTCTCCAGGTCACTGAAGCCGGCTGAGATGAGGCGGCGTGCGAGGCTCACCGCCGCCTAGAGAATGCCGAGGTTGCGCTGCAGTTCGTAGGGCGTCACCTGGAGCCGGTAGTCCTGCCATTCGGCACGCTTGTTGCGCAGGAAGTGCTCGAAGACCTGCTCGCCGAGGATCTGGGGCATCAGTTCGGAGTCCTCCATGGACCGGATGGCATCGTGAAGGCTTGCGGGCAGGGGGTCGTGGCCCATGGCACGGCGCTCGGCGGAGCTCAGTGACCAGACGTCGTCCTCTGCTGCGGCGGGCAGGTCGTAGCCTTCTTCGATCCCCTTAAGCCCGGCCCCCAGCAGGACGGCGTAGGCAAGGTAGGGGTTCGCTGCCGAATCGATGCCGCGGTATTCGATGCGGGCCGACTGGCCCTTGCCGGGCTTGTACAGCGGGACCCGCACCAGCGCCGAACGGTTGTTGTGGCCCCAGCTGAGGTAGCTTGGCGCTTCGCCGCCACCCCAGAGCCTCTTGTAGGAGTTTACGAACTGGTTGGTCACAGCCGTGAACTCGGGAGCGTGCTTCAGGATGCCTGCGATGAACTGGCGGGCCGTCTTGGAAAGCTGGAATTCGGCGCCCGCCTCGTAAAAAGCGTTGGTGTCGCCCTCGAAGAGCGAGAAGTGCGTGTGCATCCCGGAGCCGGGGTGGTCGGTGAAAGGCTTGGGCATAAACGTGGCGTAGGTTCCCTGCTGGAGGGCCACTTCCTTGATCACCGTGCGGAACGTCATGATGTTGTCCGCGGTCTGCAGGGCGTCAGCGTAGCGCAGGTCGATCTCGTTCTGGCCGGGACCGGCTTCATGGTGGCTGAACTCAACCGAAATGCCCACGGATTCCAGCATGGTCACGGCCGTGCGGCGGAAATCCTGCGCCACGCCTCCGGGAACGTGATCGAAGTAGCCGCCCTCGTCAACGGGTACCGGAGCACCGTCGGGCCCGGGCTGCTGGGACTTGAGGAGGTAGAACTCGATCTCCGGGTGCGTGTAGCACGTAAACCCCATGTCCGCAGCCTTGGCCAGCGTGCGCTTGAGGACATTGCGCGGATCCGCGGCCGACGGTTCGCCGTCCGGAGTCAGGATGTCGCAGAACATACGCGAGGTCTGTTCGGTCTCGCCACGCCAGGGCAGGATCTGGAACGTGGACGGATCCGGCTGCGCCAGCATGTCCGACTCAAACACGCGTGCCAGGCCTTCGATGGCTGAGCCGTCGAAACCGAGCCCTTCCTCAAACGCACCTTCAACCTCGGCCGGGGCAAGCGCCACCGATTTGAGTGAACCTACGACGTCGGTGAACCACAAACGTACGAACCGTACGTCGCGCTCCTCGATTGTGCGCAGGACAAACTCTTGCTGGCGGTCCATGATGGCCTCTTCTCGGTCAATCGTTCATGCCCCGGGTCCGCGGAAGCGGCAGCCGGCAGCAGTTCACCTTCACTTTACTAAGCAATCGGCTCCAATGCGGGCGACGGCGCCGCACGTAACACATCGTTTACACAGCAACCATTGACGGCCGCGCCCACAGGTGGCAATAAATGCCCTTGGCGGGCACGTGAATATGACGCGGATCACGGTCCGCCGGGCCGTCTGCGGTGGCTAGGACTGCTGCTGCCGCATTACGCTCTTGCCATGGCCTCAACCAATAGCTCTGAGTCAAGCGCGTCCGCTGAAGTACACGCACCTTACGGAAACGGACCTGCACCGGTGCAGCCGCCGTCGTCGGAAGTGAACGCGAAGCCCGCACCCAGGGTGCGTATCCACCACCTGCAGCAGGCCAAGAGGGACGGCAAACGCTTCGCCATGCTGACCGCCTACGAGCAGTACAGCGCGGAGATCTTCGACCAGGCCGGCATCGAGGTCCTCCTGGTAGGCGACTCGGCGTCCAACAACGTATTCGGCAACGAGACCAGCCTGCCGGTCACGGTGGATGAACTCCTGCCCCTCTGCCGCGCCGTGGCGCGGTCCGCCAAGCGGGCCCTGGTGGTGGCAGACCTGCCGTTCGGCAGTTATGAAGTCTCGGCGCAGCAGGGTGTGGAAACAGGTGTCCGGTTCCTCAAGGAGGGGCTGGCCCATGCCGTCAAGATCGAGGGCGGAAAATACTACGCGGAAACCGTCCGGGCCATGGTCCAGGCCGGCGTCCCGGTGATGGCCCATATCGGCTTCACCCCCCAGAGTGAACACGCGCTGGGCGGATACCGGGTCCAGGGCCGCGGGGATGACGCCCAGCGATTGATTGACGACGCCGTGGCGCTGGTGGAGGCGGGGGCGTTCGCCGTCCTGATGGAAATGGTTCCGGCGGACACTGCGGCCGCCGTTGACGCGGCGGTCAGCGTGCCGACGGTGGGGATCGGCGCCGGCAACGCCACCACGGGGCAGGTGCTGGTGTGGCAGGACATGGCCGGGTTCCGCGGCGGCAAGATGGCGAAGTTCGTCAAACAGTATGCCGACCTGCGCACTACCCTCAGTGACGCGGCGAAGGCGTACGGCGACGAGGTCCGAACAGGTCAGTTCCCCGGACCGGAGCACTCCTTCTAGCGACTGACGCGCTCCCCAAGCTCGCCAGGGGCCCCTCGCGCATCAGTCTTGGTCGTCCTGCTTCTCCCACGCGTCGTTGCGGGCCCGGACCTTTTCGAGGGCGTGTTCGGCCTCTTCCCGCGTTTTGTAGGGGCCGATCAGCTGGCTCCAGTCTGAGAGTGCGTCCTCTTCCACCTCATGGGTGTTCACGTTGTACCAGTACTCAGTCATCGGTCCTCCTCGTTCCAGCTGGCCAGGCCCTGCCGTGATCCACGTAACTTAAACGTGGATGCGGACAGCTTGGGGCTTCCAGTTACTTGGCCTAATGCGGTGCCTTATATGATCAATCTATGCCTTCCCTAGCCTCGACTGCACCCACCGGCACCCTTACCCGCGGAACCGTCAGCCCGCAGCTCCCCGTTCCCGCGTCCATCCCGCGCCCGGAATACGTAGGCAAGCCCGGCCCGGCCAAGTTCACCGGCTCCGAGATCAAATCCGCCGAGACCATTGAGAAAATCCGGATCGCCAGCCGGATCGCCGCACAGGCCATCGTTGAGGTGGGCAAGCACATCAGGCCCGGCGTTACCACCGACCAGTTGGACAAGGTGGGTCACGAATTCCTGCTGGACCACAAGGCCTACCCGTCCACGCTTGGCTACCGCGGGTTCCCGAAGTCCCTGTGCTCGTCGCTGAATGAAGTGATCTGCCACGGCATCCCGGACAGCACCGTGGTCCAGGACGGCGACATCCTCAACATCGACATCACTGCTTTTATCAACGGAGTCCACGGCGACACGAACCACACCTTCCTGGCGGGCGACGTCGACGACGAGTCGCGCCTGCTGGTGGAGCGCACCCGGGAATCCCTCAACCGGGCCATCAAAGCCGTGGCTCCCGGCCGGGAGATCAACGTGATCGGCCGGGCCATCCAGTCCTACGCCAAGCGTTTCGGCTACGGCGTGGTGCGGGACTTCACCGGCCACGGCGTGGGCGAAGCGTTCCATACGGGCCTGATCATCCCCCACTACGACGCAGCGCCGGCCTACAACACAGTCATCGAGGCCGGCATGGTGTTCACCATCGAACCCATGCTGACCCTCGGCACCATCGAATGGGACATGTGGGAGGACGACTGGACAGTTGTCACCCGCGACCACAAGCGGACCGCCCAGTTTGAGCACACACTGCTGGTGACAGAATCCGGCGCCGAAATCCTCACCCTCCCCTGAAATTTTTTCCGGTCAGCCGCCCGGCCGACCTGCCGCCCTGCCACGAACGGAACAACATTGGCCAAGAAGGACGAGAAGTCGCACAAGAACGCCCCGCTGATCGGCATTGACATCGGCGGTACGGGAATCAAGGGCGGCATTGTCGACCTGAAAAAAGGCAAGCTGCTGGGTGAGCGGTTCCGCGTGCCTACGCCCCAGCCCGCCACCCCTGAGGCCGTAGCCGACGTCGTGGCGCAGGTGGTTGCCGAGCTTTCAAGCCGCCCGGAGGCCCCGGCCGCGGATTCGCCCGTGGGCGTCACCTTCCCCGGCATCATCCAGCATGGCGTGGTCCATTCGGCGGCCAATGTGGACAAGACCTGGCTCCACACCGACATTGATGCATTGCTGACCGCACGCCTTGGCCGCCCGGTGGAGGTCATTAACGACGCCGACGCCGCCGGGCTGGCGGAGGCCCGCTTTGGTGCGGGTCAGGGGGTGGATGGCACTGTCCTGGTGATCACCCTGGGCACCGGAATTGGCTCAGCATTCATCTTCGATGGCCGCCTCGTCCCCAACGCAGAACTGGGGCACCTGGAGATCGACGGCTTTGACGCCGAAAGCAAAGCCTCAGCCGTGGCCCGCGAAAGGGACGGACTGAGCTGGGAGGAATACAGCGTGCTGCTGCAGCGCTACTTCTCGCACGTGGAATTCCTGTTCTCGCCCGAGCTGTTCATCGTGGGCGGTGGCATCTCCAAGCGCGCAGACGAATACCTGCCGCACCTCAAACTGCGCACCCGGATCGTGCCGGCCGAACTCAAGAATGAGGCCGGGATCGTCGGTGCCGCCGTCGAAATTGCCATTAAGCACAAGCTCACAAAATAGCCGGTGGCTGCCCGGCGCCGAGGGGCAGCCGGTGCCGGTGGTGGCGGCGGCTTCCCCTCCGCGGCCACCACCCGGAGCTTACAGGGGGCTCTTTTCGGAGCTCTTCGCGAGCCCCGCCGCGGGTTGCGTGCCTTCTTCCACGGACTCGTGGCGGAGCAGGGCAATGGCGGTCTCGAAGTCCTCAAGGGATTCGAAGGCCTGGTACACGCTGGCAAAACGCAGGTAGGCCACCTGGTCAAGCTTCTGCAGCGGACCAAGGATGATCAGGCCGACTTCATGGGCGTCGATCTCGGCCGCGCCTGAGGCACGGATCTGCTCCTCCACCTCCTGGGCAAGGAGCGCCAGGTCGTCTTCGCTGACCGGCCGGCCCTGGCATGCCTTGCGCACGCCGTTGATGACCTTGCTGCGGCTGAAGGGTTCGCCCACTCCGGAGCGTTTGATCACCGAAAGGCTGGTGGTTTCCACGGTGGTGAACCTGCGGCCGCATTCCGGGCACTGCCGGCGGCGGCGGATGGCCGAGCCGTCATCTGCCATGCGGCTGTCCACAACACGGGAGTCCGGATTGCGGCAAAATGGACAGTACATGGTGTCCCCTCCCTCGATGTCTTCCGGCGCCGATGTTTCCGGCCCCGGCGGACCTCTCCGCCTCTCAGTTTACGACTACATGTAGCGGAATAACAATCCTGTAATTACCACATGTAGTGGTGCCTGCTGCCTGCCCCGCAGGCCTGCTGCGTCAGTTGGCCTCGCGGAAGCGCGCCGTGACCGCTTCACCGTGCGCCGGCAGGTCCTCGGCACCGGACAGGCTCACGATGTGGCCGCTGACTTCCTGCAGCGCGGCCCGGCTGTAGTTGATGACCTGGATGGCGCGCAGGAAAGTGGTGACGTTCAGTCCGGAGGAAAACGCCGCGGTCCCGCTGGTGGGCAGGACGTGGTTGGAGCCGGCGCAGTAGTCGCCCAGGCTGACAGGGCTGTAGTCCCCCACAAAGATCGCCCCGGCGTTCCGGATCCGGGCAGCTACCGCCGGCGCGTCAGCGGTCATGATTTCAAGGTGTTCAGCGGCGTAGGCGTCGCAGGCGGCGATGCCCTGTGCCAGGTCCTCTACCAGGACAACTCCCGACTGCGGGCCGGACAGCGCCTCGCATACACGCGCGGAGTGCTTGGTGCCGGCCGCCTGCAGGTCCAGTTCGGTGCGGACTGCCGCGGCCAGGTCCTCCGAGTCCGTGATGAGCACGGAAGCTGCCTGGGGGTCGTGCTCGGCCTGGCTGATCAGGTCTGCCGCCACCAGGGCAGGTTGCGCCGTTGAATCAGCCAGGATGGCGATTTCGGTGGTCCCCGCCTCGGAATCGATTCCCACCACACCCTTGACCAGGCGCTTCGCCGTAGCCACAAAAATGTTCCCCGGACCCGTGACTACATCAACGGGCTCCAGCGCCGGCCCGACGTCATGTGCCGGCACGCCGTAGGCGAACGCAGCGATGGCCTGGGCCCCGCCGATGGCGTAGACCTCGTCGATGCCGAGCAGGGCCGCTGCCGCGAGGATCGTGGGGTGCGGGAGGCCGCCGAAATCTTTCTGCGGCGGCGATGCCAGGGCGATGGACTGCACTCCGGCAGCCAGCGCCGGGACTACATTCATGATGACCGACGACGGATAGACGGCAAGGCCGCCGGGGACGTACAGGCCGACCCGCGATACCGGCACCCAGTTCTGGCTCACCAGCGCACCATCGCCGAGTTCGACGTCGAGATCCCGCGGCCGCTGCCCGTCCGCGAAGCGCCGGGCCCGGCTGATGGATTCTTCCAGCGCGCTGCGTACAGCCGGATCCAGCTCCGCCAGCGCCCGGGCCAACGAGGCTGCCGGGACGCGGGGGTGGACCTGCTGGACTCCGTCGAAACGGAGTGCCAGGTCGCTGAGGGCTGCGAAGCCGTCCTCGCGGACGGCTTTGATGATATCCAGCACTTTTTGTTCCGCATCCGCCATGGTGTGCTGCCGGGCGCGGGGAACAGCGGCGCGCAAACCGGCAAGTGTCAGACCCCTGCCCCGAAGGTCGACCGTCCGGAAGCTGACAGCGGCGGCAGGCGGGGTGGCAGGAAGTTCAGGAGATGTGGTCACCGGTCCATTTTACGCGCCGGGCGCGTTGCCTTCGGCTACCGGCATGCCCGCACTCCCGGGCCCGCTCCTGAGCAGGTTTATCAGGCTCAGGACAAACACGGACGTGGCAGTCGCGGCCGGCCACAGGATCAGCACGGGCAGGGACCGGAGCGAGAACGCGACGCTGGCATTGACAGACGTATCTGCGGGGCCGCCCCACAGCTGGCCCGCAAGCACGCCGGTCAGCCACGCGATCAGGGCGCCGCCCAGTCCGCCGGCCAGGCCCAGGAGGAAGGCCGCCTGCGCATCGCGGCCGCCTATATCGGTCAGGAAGACGGCCACCAGGCACCCTGCGAACACACAAAGCCCAGCAAGGGTGAGGTCCCTGAGCAGCCATACCTCCGGATTGGTCCCGTCGGCCAGGGCGGGGTTGCGCGTGATCAGGTTCATCCCCCCTGGGGCGAGCAGCCACCACAGGAGGCCGACGGGAACACCACCGGCGGCAGCAGCGGCAAACCATTTCCACGGCAGCCGGGAAGACCGGCGGCTGATGTGTTCTCTCATGAAACAAACCTTAACAAATGTAGGGTGTGGCCGGTTCGATGACGTGGGCAGTCTGAACAGATGACGTGCCGGGTCAAGCGATTGCTCCCTGTCCGGCGGGGACTAATACCCTTAAGGAAGAGTCCATTTCAGCCTGCTTTTCAGGGAGCAAATCTCAAGATGACAGACAAAACGCCGTTCGAGGGCACGTTCAAGGAAATGTTCCGGCGGCATGCTGCCGGGGTCGCCATCATCACCGTGAACTACCAGGGCGAGCCCTACGGCTTTACCGCCACGTCCGTGGCGTCACTTTCCGCACAGCCGCCGCGGTTCACTTTCAACATGGCCCGCAGTTCAAGTTCCTGGCCGGCCGTGGCCAACGCTACCCACCTCGGCGTCCACATGCTGGGCCTGGAAAACCAGGCGCTGGCGGACCGTTTCGCGCGTACCAAGGACAGGTTCGGCGGGGACCATTGGGAAGTTGGCCCGCACGAGGTCCCGATCCTCAAAGACGTCGCCGGCTGGCTGATCGGCAAGATCCAGATGCGGCTCTCCTTCGAGAACAATGCCGTGGTGGTGGTTGAAGTTGTGGAGGGCGAAGTGGGCGACGACGGTTCGCCGCTCCTGTACCACGCCGGCGGCTATGGCCAGCCGGTCCCGCTGGACTACGAGATCTGACTAACGGGACCTAGTTATCCAGGCAGGTTGGGCCCAGGAGCACCTTCAGGTCGCCGAACAATGACGGACTGGGGTTGACCCTGAGATGGACGGGGAGGCCCATGACTTCCGTCCGGGTGTCCCCCTGCAGGTGAAGCCGGACTTCCGAGTTCCCCCGATGGTTCCGAAGCACATCGCCCAGTTCGGTGACAACAGCCTCGGTTGCCTTGTGGGTAGGCATCGAAATGAGCACGGGGCCGTTGGTTCCTTCACTGAGGTCCGGAACGGAGAGTTCCATGCAGTTCAGCGTCACGGCACCATCGTCCCGCCGCTGCAGGCGGCCTTTGACCACCACGATCAGGTCCTCGGCAAGGACCGAGGCGATGGGGCCGTAGACCTGGCCAAAGAACATCACCTCCATGGAGCCGCCAAGGTCTTCGATTTCGGCACGGGCATAGGCGTTGCCACTCGCCTTGGCGATCCTGCGGCTGAGCGAGGTGATCATGCCGGAGATGGTGATGATGGCGCCGTCGTGCGGCCCGTCTTCGCCGATGATCGAGGTGATGGACTGGTCCGCGTGCTGGCTGAGGAGTCCTTCCAGGCCCTGCAGCGGGTGGTCCGACACATACAGGCCGAGCATGTCCCGCTCAAACGAGAGCTTGTCCTTCTTCTCCCATTCCGGCAGGTCGGGAATCTCGATGCTCAGCGACGCTTCGGATTCGGCCTCCTCGAAACCGGCGAAGAGATCGAACTGGCCGATCGCTTCGTTTCGTTTGAGGGTGATGACGGAGTCGATGGCCTCTTCATGGATCATCGCCAGCGCACGCCGGTGGTGGTTGAGGGAATCGAAGGCTCCGGCCTTGATCAGGGATTCAATGGTCCGCTTGTTGCAGACCACGGCGGGGACCTTCATGAGGTAGTCCTTGAAGGACGTGTAGGCGCCTTCCTTTTCGCGCGCGGCCACCATCGCTTCGACGGCGTTGACCCCTACGTTGCGGATGGCGCCCATGCCGAAGCGGATGTCGGTGCCTACCGGGGTGAAGTTCAGCGCGGATTCGTTCACATCCGGCGGCAGCACGGTGATTCCCATGCGCCGGCATTCGTTGAGGTAAATTGCCGATTTGTCCTTGTCGTCACCGACCGACGTCAGCAGGGCAGCCATGTATTCCGGCGCAAAGTGCGCCTTCAGGTAGGCGGTCCAGTAGGAGATCACGCCATAGGCGGCGGAGTGGGCCTTGTTGAAGGCGTAGTCGGAGAACGGCAGCAGGATGTCCCACAGGGTCTTGACGGCGGCCATGGAATAGCCGTTGTCCTGCATGCCCTGGGAGAATCCGGCGAACTGCTTGTCCAGCTCGGATTTCTTCTTTTTACCCATGGCGCGCCGCAGGATGTCTGCCTGCCCGAGGGAATAGCCCGCGAGCTTCTGGGCTACGGCCATCACCTGCTCCTGATAGACGATCAGGCCGTAAGTTCCACCGAGGATTTCAGCAAGGGGTTCCTTGAGTTCGGGGTGGATCGGAATGACTTCCTGGATCCCGTTTTTGCGCAGCGCGTAGTCGGTGTGCGCGTTGGCGCCCATCGGGCCTGGCCGGTAGAGCGCGAGCACTGCGGAGATGTCTTCGAAGTTGTCAGGCTTCATCAGCTTCAGCAGTGAGCGCATGGGGCCGCCATCAAGCTGGAACACGCCCAGGGTGTCGCCCCGGGCCAGCAGTTCATAGGAGGCCACGTCATCCAGGGCCAGGCTGTCCAGGTCCAGGTCCAGGCCCCGGTTGAGCTTGATGTTCTCCAGGGCGTCGGAAATGATCGTCAGGTTCCGCAGGCCGAGGAAGTCCATCTTGATCAGGCCCAGGCCCTCGCAGGTGGGGTAGTCGAACTGCGTGATCACCTGGCCGTCCTGGATGCGCCGCATGACCGGGATGACATCGATGATGGGGTCCGAGGACATAATGACGCCGGCGGCGTGCACGCCCCACTGGCGTTTCAGCCCCTCAATGCCGAGAGCCGTCTCGAAGACCTTGGCGGCCTCGGGATCAGTTGCGATCAGCTGGCGGAAGTCACCGGCCTCGCCGTAGCGCTTTGAGTCTTTGTTCTGGATGTCGGCGAGCGGGATGTCCTTGGCCATCACGGCCGGCGGGAGCGCCTTGGTCAGCTGCTCGCCCATGCTGAACGGGTAACCCAGCACACGGGAGGAGTCCTTCAGCGCCTGCTTGGTCTTGATGGTGCCGTACGTGACAATCATGGCCACGCGCTCGTCGCCGTATTTCCGGGTCACATAGTCGATGACCTCGGACCGCCGACGATCATCGAAGTCAACGTCGAAGTCAGGCATCGACACACGGTCCGGGTTGAGGAACCGTTCAAAGATCAGGCCGTGCAGGAGCGGATCCAGGTCCGTGATGCGCATGGCGTACGCCACCATGGAGCCGGCTCCGGAGCCACGGCCCGGCCCGACGCGGATGCCGTTTTTCTTCGCCCAGTTGATGAAGTCGGCCACCACCAGGAAGTAACCCGGGAACCCCATGGAGGTGATGACTTCGAGCTCGTAGTCAGCCTGGGTGCGGACTTTGTCCGGGACACCGCCCGGGTACCGGTATTCCAGTCCGGTGGCAACTTCCTTGACCAGCCAGGATGTCTCGTCCTCGCCCGGCGGGCACGGGAACCGCGGCATGTAGTTAGCACCGGTGTTGAACGAGACATCGCAGCGCTCGGCGATCAGCAGGGTGTTGTCGCAAGCATCCGGGTGGTCCCTGAACAGCTCCCGCATCTCCTGCGGGGATTTGAGGTAGTAGCCGCTGCCGGAGAACGCGAAGCGGGAACCGCCGTTGTCATACGATGGCTCCAGCAGCGTGGAACCCGACTGGATGGCAAGCAGGGCCTCGTGCGCCTTGGCGTCGTGTTCGTGCGTGTAATGCAGGTCGTTGGTCGCCACCAACGGCAGGTTCAGGTCCTTGGCCAGCCGCAGCAGGTCCCCCGTGACCCGGCGTTCAATGTCCAGGCCGTGGTCCATCAGTTCGCAGAAATAGTTCTCCGCACCGAAAATGTCCCGGAATTCCGAGGCGGCTTCCACGGCCTCGCGGTACTGGCCCAGCCGCAGCCGGGTCTGGACCTCCCCCGAAGGGCAGCCAGTAGTGGCGATCAGGCCTTCGGAGTATGTGTTCAGGAGCTCACGGTCCAAACGCGGCCACTTGCCGAAGACTGCGTCCAGCGAGCCAATGGACGAGGCCCGGAAGAGGTTGCGCATGCCGACGTTGTTATAGCTCAGCAGCGTCATGTGGGTGTAGGAGCCACCGCCGGAGATGTCGTCCTTGCGCTGGTGTTCCTCGCCCCAGCGGACACGGCTTTTGTCCGTCCGTGCGGTGCCGGGGGTGACGTAGGCTTCGACGCCGATAATCGGCTTGATCCCCTGGTCCGTGGCGCGCTTCCAGAAATCGAAAGCCCCGAAAAGGTACCCGTGGTCGGTGGTGGCCAGGGCCGGCATCCCGAGGCGTTCAGTCTCGTTGAAGAGCTCACCCAGGCGGGCTGCGCCATCCAACATGGAGTATTCGGTGTGGTTGTGGAGATGGACGAACGAGGCATTGCTGGAAGTCACCGCACCATTCTAAGCGCTGGCGGACTGCCAAGGGCCCAGCGACCCAGCCGCTAGGCCTCCCCGGACTCCAGGACTTCGAGGGCAAAGGCCAGGTCCTGCGGGTATTCGCTGGTAACGGTCACGCGCTCCCCCGTTGCCGGGTGGTCGAAGCCGAGCTGCCGGGCATGGAGCCATTGCCGGGTCAGGCCCAGGGTGGCGGCGAGCCGAGGATCCGCCCCGTAGGTAAGATCTCCGGCGCATGGGTGCCGCAACGCAGAGAAATGGACACGGATCTGGTGTGTACGCCCGGTCTCAAGGTGCACCTCCACCAGCGTGGCCTTGCCAAAAGCCTCCAGCACCTCATAATGCGTGATCGACGGCCGGCCGTCTTCGATCACGGCAAAGCGCCAGTCGTGTCCGGGGTGGCGACCGATTGGTGCGTCGATGGTGCCCTCCAGCGGATCCGGGAGCCCCTGGACCACCGCGTGGTACACCTTCTCCACGGTGCGCTCCTTGAAGGCCCGCTTCAGGGCCGTATAGGCGCGCTCCGTTTTGGCCACCACCATCACCCCGGACGTGCCGACGTCGAGCCGGTGCACAATCCCCACCCGCTCAGGGGAACCCGACGTCGAGATCCGGAAGCCGGCTCCGGCGAGACCGCCGACCACGGTGGGCCCTACCCAGCCGGGCGACGGATGCGCGGCAACGCCCACCGGCTTGTCCACCACGACAAATTCGTCGTCGTCCAGCAGGATTTTCAGGCCTTCCACAACTTCCTCCACCACTTCGAGCGGGTCCCGTCGTTCAGGCACCGTCACTTCCAGGACATCGCCGGCAACCAACCGCGCGGACTTTCCGAGTTTCTTGCCGCGGCTCACCACGTTGCCTTCAGCAATGAGGGTCGCGGCCATTGACCGGGAAATCCCCATCAGCTTGGCGAGCCCTGCGTCCGCCCGCGTTCCGCCGAATTCGTCGGCGACCACCACACGCTCAGACACCGTCCGTGTCCTTCGGCTGTGCCGCCTCTTTCCGTGCCGCCGCGACGTGGCGTGAACCGTCAAGGGCGATCCCCTTCAGCGTGAGGATACAGATGATGACCACCGCCGAGACCACCGCGGAGTCGGCGATATTGAAGATCGCAAAATTGGGCAGCTGGATGAAATCCACCACGTGCCCCATGCCGAACGAGGGCTCCCGGAAGAGCCTGTCCGTCAGGTTGCCCAGGGCCCCGCCCAGGAGCAGACCCAGTGCCAGCGACCACCAGGCCGAGCCCAGCTTGCGCACCTGGAACAGAATGGCGATGGAGACGCCGGCCATGATGATGGAGAACACCCACGTGACATTTTCACCGATCGAAAATGCGGCGCCGGAATTGCGGATGAAGTACCAGTGCAGGAGCGGCGGAAGCACCGGGATGCGTTCACCCTCCACCATCGAGGACGTCACCCAGAGTTTTGTCAGCTGGTCCAGGACGTACGCAAAGACCGCAAAACCGGCGAAGAGCGAGAGCAGGAGTGCCCGCCGGGGGCGGGCTGATGAAGGAGAAGGGTTTGCGGCGTCAGCGGCGAGGTGGTCAGTCATGGTGCTTTCATTTTGTAAAACCGATGTTAAATCCTAAAAACCGGCGGCCGAGGAATCCTCAGCCACCGGTTCTCAGAATACGTGCTTGACGAACTAGTTCGCTTCAACCTCAGGTGCCGCCACGGAACCGCGGGCGTCAAGGTCGCGCAGCTGGCCTTCAATGTAGGCCTTCAGGCGTGAGCGGTAGTCGCGTTCGAAGCCGCGGAGTTGCTCTACCTTGCGTTCCAGGACGGAGCGCTGCTGCTCGAGGGCACCGAGGATCTTCCGGGACTTCTCCTGGGCATCGTTGACCAGGCTGCTGGCCTCGATCTGGGCCTCTGCGATGATCTTGTCCTTCTGGGACTGACCGTCGGCGACGTGACGGTCGTGCATCTGCTGCGCCATGGCAAGCAGGCCGGCAGCGGACTCGGCTGAAACCGTGCTTCCGTTGGCTGCGGTGGGCGCAGCAGCCGGGACGGCCGCAACAGGTGCTACCGGCTCGGCTTCCTTCTTCTTGGCGGCGTCGGTAGCTTTCGCCTCGACCTCGGCCTTCGCCGGGGTCTCAACCTTGTCAGCCTTGACGGGTACGGGAACCTTCTCGACCACCGGGGCGGACGCAGCGGAGCTGGCCGGCACACCGGAACCTGATTCTGCAAGCTTCTTGCGGAGCTCGTCGTTCTCCTGGTTCAGGCGCCTGAGTTCCACAACGATCTCGTCCAGGAAGTCATCAACTTCATCCTGGTCGTACCCTTCGCGGAACTTGGTCGGCTGAAAGCGCTTGTTGACAACGTCTTCTGGCGTCAAAGCCATCTGGTCACCTCATTGGTCTAGTTAGTCAGTAGGCCTTCCGGCCGTCAAAACTACGGTACCTAAATATTGTCTGGTTCCTCTAATTCAACACTGGGTGTCAAACCGGAGATTTCTTCGCGGCTCAGAGGGAGTTCCAATTCCAGGAACTTCGCCTGCGCCGCTAGGTCTTGTCGAAGATTACGCGAAACCCCTGGTGACCGCCATCGCGATGCTGACGGCGATGAACAGGACCAGAAACCCGAGGTCCAAAGTCACCCCGCCGAGCCTCAACGGCGGGATCAGCCTCCGGAGCCCCTTGAGGGGCGGATCGGTGATCGAGTACACCGTGTGGGCCACCACGAGGGCAACACCACGCGGACGCCATTCCCTGGCAAACATCTGGACCCAGTCAAAGACCAGCCGGATGATCAGCGCCACGAAGAACAGCAAAAGGGCGATATAGACAAGTCCGAAAACAATTCCCATGACTTAACTCATATCTCCATGTCCATTCCGGATACCGCGGTGCCCTGCCAATGTTTCTTGTCTATTTCAGCACAGATGCCAGACAGGTGTACCTGTCTGGCATCCGGAATAAGCTCAGGGCTAACTTTGATTGAAGAAGCTGGCCTGGGTCTCGCTGACCTTCTTGTCATCGCCAATGACCTCAATGTACGACGGTGACAGCAGGAAAACCTTGTTGGTGACGCGTTCGATGCTGCCCCGGAGACCAAAAACCAGGCCGGCCGAGAAGTCAACGAGACGCTTGGCGTCCGCTTCGCCCATGTCGGTGACGTTCATGATGACCGGGATGCCGTCCCGGAAACTCTCACCGATGAGCTTGGCGTCATTGTAGGATCGCGGGTGGATCGTGGTGATCTGCCGAAGCCCGGACGGTTCTTCGCGGCTTGAGGCCGCACGCTTGATGGGGGTCACTGGTGCGCGGTATTCCTCTTCGGGGGCGTGTGATGACTCGCGGCTGACGTCGCGGACGGGTGCCGGTGCACGGCGTTCCTCGCGGTCAACTTCCATCGAATCGTCCTCGTCCTTACGTGTTGTGGTGTGCTCGGACTCGTAGTGTTCATCGCCATCGGCGAGCCCAAGATAGATCATTGTCTTGCGCAGAGCGCCGGCCATGGTCGACTCCTAATCGTGTCCGTAGGCGGGCCGCCCAATGACTTGACAGCCTTGAATCCCCCGCCATTCACTTCCTATGGGATCGACGCTACCCCACGTCAGGACGCGATCCGAGAATATCGGAACCGATTCGCAGGTGTGTCGCACCGAAACGGATGGCCGCTTCCAGGTCCTGGCTCATGCCCGCCGAGATGGCGGTTGCGCCGGGATGCTCCGCTACCAAGGCCGCCGAGATGGCTGCCAGCTTTTCAAACGCCGCCTCAGGACTGGTGCCCAACGGAGCGACAGCCAT
This sequence comes from Pseudarthrobacter sulfonivorans, assembly GCF_001484605.1. Classification (NCBI taxonomy): domain Bacteria; kingdom Bacillati; phylum Actinomycetota; class Actinomycetes; order Micrococcales; family Micrococcaceae; genus Pseudarthrobacter; species Pseudarthrobacter sulfonivorans. The sequence goes on from NZ_CP013747.1 coordinate 567,232, forward strand.
AACGCCCGCCAGTTCCAGTCCTGCCGCAGCGGCCAGCCGTTCGGCCAGGAGTGGTACCTCCGCCGCGGCCACGCCGCCGCGATGCGCGCCGGCGTCGTCGTCGAGGCTGACCTGGATGAAGCACTCCAGGGCTTCCCGGCCCGTCCGCTCCTGTTCCGCGGCGATGGCACGCTCAAGGCCATCAACCAGGGCCAGCCGGTCCACGGAGTGGAGCGCATGGGCATACTTCACTACGGATTTCGCTTTTTTGCTCTGCAGCTGCCCGACGAAGTGCCAGTTGAGTCCGAGGCCTGCGAGTTCGGCCGCCTTCGAGGAGGCTTCCTGATCCCTGTTCTCGCCGACGTCGCGGACGCCGAGGGCAGCCAGGCGCCTGATGTCGGCGGCCGGATGGAACTTGGTGACCACAATCAGCGTGGGCAGTTCCCCCGCCCGGCCTGCATCCTGGACGGCCGCATCAATACGACGCTGCACGGCGGCGATGCGCTCCGCCAGATCAGCCATCCGTTCGGCGTTGTCCTCCACAGTGCCCTCATTCATGCGACCACACCAGTCCCGCGAAGCGCCCGGTGGTATTGGACCTGCGGTAAGAGAAAAGCTCTTGGTTTTCAAGCGTGCACGGACCCGCATATTCGATGACGACGCCGGCAGCTTCAAGTTGGCTCTTCGCCCCTGCTGGGAGATCCAGTGCGGGCGTGCCCCAGGACGTGGCAGCCCACGTCGCCGGCACCTGGGCAGCTACTTGGGCGCGCAGTTCGGCGGGCACCTCATAGCACCGCCCGCAGATTGACGGGCCCAGCCAGGCACGGATGGCGGTGGCCCCGGCTGAGCGCATCCGCTCCACTGCCGCCGGGAGAATGCCGTTTTCTATCCCCGGGCGGCCTGCGTGCACGGCGGCGAGGACCGGACCGTTTGGTCCTTCCCCTACGAGTACTGCCGGGATGCAGTCGGCCACCATCACCGCAATCGGCAACCCACGCGACACCATGGCATCGGCGGTCGGCGCTGGCGTGGCCGGCTCCATCATTTCCACCGCAGTCCCGTGGACCTGCTCCATGAACCGGAGGGAACCACGGGTCAGGCCGGCAGCGTTCTCCAGCGCCTCCCGGCGCTGGAGAACATCAGCGGCATTGTCCCCGACGTGCAGGGCAAGATTACCGGCCTGCGTGTCTGTGAACGCCACACTCACGCCAGCCGCAACTTCGGCCCGCCAATAGAACAACCCGGGCCCTACTTCAGGAAGTCGGGGACATCCAGGTCATCGGCGCGGTTCCCCGAGAGGTCCGGCTCCACTACCGAGGGCAGGTCGACGTCGAAACCTGAATCGGCGGGGACCGCCGACGGGCGCTGCTGGCCCCAGTTGCTCAGGCCTGACGCGCCGACTCCGGCGTGGACCGGCTGGACGTTGTGCTGGTGGCTGCCACCCGAAGTGGGGGCCTGAGCCGGTGCGGGTGACGCTGCGGGCCGCTGCGGCGCAACCTGCGGCTGCGACTGGTCCATGGAGGGAGAGGTGGCCTTGACGTCGTCGAAACCGGCGGCAATGACCGTGACACGGGCCTCGTCACCGAGTGCGTCGTCGATCACGGCACCGAAAATGATGTTGGCTTCGGGGTGGGCCACCTCCTGGACCAGGCGGGCAGCTTCATTGATTTCGAACAGGCCGAGATCGGAACCGCCCTGGATGGAGAGCAGGACACCATGGGCGCCGTCGATGGAGGCTTCCAGCAGCGGCGATGCAATGGCGAGCTCGGCAGCCTTCACCGCACGGTCTTCACCGCGGGCGGAGCCGATGCCCATCAGCGCGGAGCCTGCGCCCTGCATCACGGACTTGACGTCCGCGAAGTCGAGGTTGATCAGGCCGGGGGTGGTGATGAGGTCCGTGATGCCCTGGACACCGGACAGCAGGACCTGGTCAGCGGAACGGAAAGCGTCCAGGACGGAGACGTTGCGGTCGCTGATGGACAGAAGCCTGTCGTTCGGGATGACGATCAGCGTGTCCACTTCGTCGCGGAGGGCGTCGATGCCCGCCTCTGCAGAACCAGCACGACGGCGGCCCTCGAACGTGAACGGGCGCGTCACCACACCGATGGTCAGCGCTCCGAGGGACCGGGCGATGCGCGCCACCACAGGGGCGCCACCGGTGCCCGTGCCGCCACCTTCGCCGGCGGTCACAAACACCATGTCCGCGCCGCGGATGACCTCTTCGATTTCGTCGGCGTGGTCCTCCGCAGCCTGCTTGCCCACCTCGGGGTTGGCGCCTGCACCGAGCCCGCGGGTCAACTCACGTCCGACGTCGAGTTTGACGTCGGCGTCACTCATCAGCAGCGCCTGGGCATCTGTGTTGATGGCGATGAATTCAACGCCCCGGAGGCCGACCTCGATCATGCGGTTGACTGCGTTCACGCCACCGCCGCCGATGCCGACGACCTTGATGACGGCCAAGTAATTCTGCGGAGCTGCCACGTTACGTGTCCCTTGTTCGTGTCCTATTGCGAAAACTGTGGAGTCGGGCTTGAAGCTTCGAACCTTAACCTTCGAGTTGAAGGTTATAGTTATGTCAAGTAACTCATGTCTGGAACGCTATTTCCTATGGTTCGGACATTCAATAACCGGAGCCGCGTGTCGCGGGAATACCGGGTAAATAAAGCGTTCAGCGCGTCACCGGATGCCGCGGCGCGCTCACATCGTACACACGGACGGGGTTCTTCGGGTCCGCGGGAACTTTGAGCAAGGCTTCAAGCACCTTGGCTTTGAGCTCCTTCTCCCCCGCATTCCCCCAAATGATGGTCTGACCGTCCACCAGTTTGAGCTCCACGGCGTCCACAGACTGGGCGGATGCGTTGGACAGCTTCGACAGCACGTCCAGCGGGAGTGCACCGAGGACCGCCGCGGTGGCCTGGAAGAGGTCCTTGCCGATGGTTCCGGCGCCGCCGTCGATCACGGGCAGGGCAACTGCGGCCGGGTCCGCAGGGCTGGCCAGGACCACGCCGTCCACATCCACCAACTGGTACTGCTCCCCCTGCTTGACCAGGGCCACCGGGACCCGCTCCAAAACCTGGACCACCAACCCGGACGGCGGGCGTGCCTGGGTTGAGACGGACTTGATCTGGACGAGCGGCGCCAGGAGGCGGCTGACCTCCTCATCGCTGATCTGGGGCAGGGGTTTGCCCTTCAGGGGTTCCAGTGCGGCCTGCACCTTTTCCGTGGTGACGAGCCGGGTCCCGGAGACCGAGACGGTGCCTACGGCGAGTACCGGCGAAAAGATTGCCGCGGCCAGCAGCGCGCAGACCAACGCCAGGACAGTGCCCAGGGTCACCATGATGTTCCGCTTGAGGCGTTTTCCGGGCGGCTCCGGGAAGGCCAGCACATTGCCGGTGCCCACCGGCGTCTTGCCTGCCGGTGCCTTGTCTGCCGGCGCCCTGTCTGCTGATACCTTGTCCGCTGACCGGTTGCGGCCGGCGTCCTTCGCATTTTTGCGGCCGGGCAAAGACGGGGTGTCCGCTTCCGGGGCGCTTTTGGAGGCCGAGATGACGTCCGGTTCCGCCGGCGCGGAAGGCAGCCGCCTGCCCGGCGAAGCGTAGGTGGGCCGGCGCGGACTACCCACCGAGAGCCTGCACGATCTGCGGTCCGAAGGCCGTGACATCCCCTGCCCCGACGGTCAGGATGATGTCGCCGGGCCCGGCGGCGTCCGTAAGGGCAGCAACCGCCCCGCCCGGCTCCACCAGGCGTCCGCCGGGCGACAGGTGCTCGGCGATGAGCTGGCTGCTGACTCCCGGGATGGGATCTTCGCGCGCGGGGTATATGTCCAGGACCAGGGCGGTGTCTGCCAGGTTCAGCGCATCTGCGAACTCCCTGGCAAACTCCCTGGTGCGGGAGAACAGGTGCGGCTGGAACAAAACATGGACGCGGTGCCCGCTGGCCACGGACCGTGCAGCCGTCAGGGCGGCCCGGACCTCGGTGGGGTGGTGGGCATAGTCGTCATAGACGCGCACCCCGCGAGCCTCCCCTTTCAGTTCAAAGCGCCGCGAAGCGCCCGAGAAGTGCGCCAGGGCACGCGCGGCAGCTTCGACGTCGACGCCCAGCTCCAGCGCGACGGCGACGGCGGCGGCGGCGTTCAGCGCGTTGTGCCTGCCCGGGACCTGCAGGTCCAGGGCGAACCGCCCGGCGGGTGAGGAAACCGCCACGTCCCCCGGGCCGCCGTCGTGCAGCACCAGGTCCGACCCCTCCGAGGTGCCGTACAGCACCACCCGGGTGTTGCCGCGCGCGAGCGTGCGCTCTGCGAGGGCTGCGGCGCCGGCGTCATCAGAGCAGGCAATCAGGACGCCGTCGGCCGGAAGCAGCGCCGTAAAGCGGTCGAAGGACTCGTAGACGGCCTCGGCCGTGCCGTAGTGGTCCAGGTGATCGGGTTCGACATTGGTGACCACCGCAATCTTTGGCCGGTAGTTCAGGAAAGAGCCGTCGGACTCGTCCGCTTCGGCCACAAAGACCCCTGACGTGCCGTGGGCGGCATTGACGCCGAGCGCAGGCACGTTGGCGCCGATCGCAAACGACGGATCCATCCCGGCGCCCTGGAGCAGGACGGTGATCATGGAGGTGGTGGTGGACTTGCCGTGGGTGCCTGCCACGGTCACCACGAGGTCGTCCCCCATGGTGGCCGCCAGTGCCTCCGAGCGGTGCACCACGGGCAGGCCGGCCGCACGCGCGGCCACCAGTTCGGGGTTGTCCGCACGGATCGCCGAGCCGGCCACCACGGTCTGGGCATTGCCCAGGTTGGCGGCGGCGTATCCGACGGCGATCCTCGCGCCGGCGGCGGCCAGCTCCGCCATCACCGGAAGGTCCTTGGCATCCGATCCGCTGACGGCGACGCCGCGGGCCACCATGATGCGGGCCACGGCGGACATTCCCACCCCGCCGATGCCGATGAAATGGACTCGGCCCAGGGACTCCTGGCTGCGGATGTTTGCGGGGATCATGCGGATACCGCTTCCAGGACAAGATCAGCCATGCGCTGATCGGCGTTTCTGATGCCGAGGCGGCGCGAGCTGGCGGCCATGGTGGCCAGGCGGCCGGGGTCGGTGACCAGGGGGATGAGCTTGCTGGCCACCCACTGCGCGGTGAAGTCCTTATCCTGGACCAGGAGTGCGCCACCGGCGTTCACTAGCCCCGCCGCGTTGAGCGCCTGCTCGCCGTTGCCGATGGGCAGCGGGACAAACACTGCCGGTACACCCACGGCGGCCACTTCGCAGACGGTGGCTGCGCCGGACCGCGCCAGCAGCACGTCCGCGGCGGCGTACACCCGTTCCATGCCGTCCACGTACTCCAGCTGCCGGTAGCCCGGCGCGGCGAGCGGGCCGCCGTCGGGCCCCAAAACCGTCTTGCCGCGGCCGGTGATGTGGAGTGTCTGGATCCCCGCCGCGCCAAGGTCCTGGACGGAGGCTGCGACTGCGCGGTTGATGCTCTGGGCGCCGGAGGAACCGCCGGTCACAATCAGCGTGGGCAAAGTGGGATCCAGGCCCAGTTCTTCGCGCGCGGCGGCGCGGGCAGCGTCACGGTCCAGGCTGGAGATTTCGGTCCGCATGGGCATGCCCACATGGCGGGCGTGACGCAGGCGCGTGGTGTCGAAGGCGGTGGCGACGTGACGGGTCAGGAACGATCCCACCCGGTTGGCCAGGCCGGGCCTGGTATTGGCCTCATGGATCACGATGGGGATTCCCCGGCGCCGGGCGGCGAGGTACAGCGGTGTGCAGACGTAGCCGCCGACGCCCACCAGGACGTCAGCCGAGGCGTCGTCGAGGATGCGTCCGGACTGCCTGACCGCCCCGGCCAGCCGTGCGGGCAGCCTGAGGAGGTCAACGGAAGGTTTCCGCGGAAACGGCACCCGGTCGATGGTGGCCAGATCCAGGCCGGCGGCGGGCACCAGCCGGGTTTCCATGCCGGCGGGCGTGCCCACAGCGAGCAGCCTCGCTCCGGGCGCGGCGGCACGCAGGGCGGCCGCGATGGCCAGAAGGGGGCTGATGTGGCCGGCGGTTCCGCCGCCCGCCAGGACAATGGACAGGTTCTGGGAAGTCATCTGGTGCTACGTACGCTTTCTTGCGGTTGTTGTGGGGCTGGCGGTCTTGCGGGCAACGGTTGTCGTGCCGGCGGTTTCCGGCCAGCAGGTTTGCGGCCAGCGGCTCCCCCGGCCTTCTTGGCGCCGAATTTGAGCAGTTTCTTCGGCCTGAGGGCAGGCGCCATCTGTTCGCGGGCGAGCGACAGCACCACCCCCACGGCGCAGAGCGACATCAGCAGTGCCGAACCGCCGTAGGAAATGAACGGTAGCGGCACGCCGATCACAGGCATCAGCCCTGTCACCACGGCCATGTTGACCGTGGCCTGCCCCAGCAGCCACACCATGATGGTGCCGGCCAGCACCCGGTGGAACATATCCTCCTGCGCCACCACTACGCGGTAGATGGCGGCGCCGAGGATGGCGAAAAGGACAAGCACGACGACGGTGCCCACCAGGCCGAGTTCCTCGCCGATGATGGCGAAGATGAAGTCGTTGTGGGCTTCCGGGATCCAGCTGTACTTCTGCCGGCTTTGGCCCAGGCCGACCCCGAACCAGCCCCCGGACGCGAGCCCGTAGAGCCCGTTGGTGGCCTGGTAGTTGGCGTCAATGCCGTCGGCACAGGACTGGCCTGTCCACCACGAGGTGATGCGGCACATGCGGTTTGAGCTGGTGATGGCCATGACGGCCGTGCCGGCGGCCGCGGCCAGAGCGGCGAACCCGAACAGGTACAGCGGTACTCCGGCGAAAAAGAGGGCGGCAGCAGTGATCATCATGATGATCATGGCCGTGCCCAGGTCATTGCCCAGCAGGACCAGGCCGATGACCCCGCCCGCCAGCGGCACGGCCGGGATCAGCACGTGGGGCCAGCGCCGCAGCAGCTTCCCTTTCCTGGCCAGGACGGTGGCCATCCACAGCGCCAGAGTCAGCTTGGATGCCTCGGACGGCTGGAAGGTGATGCCGCCCAGGTCGATCCAGTTCTTGTTGCCGTTGACTTCGTCTCCGATCAGCTGCACCAGGACCAGGAGGACAAGGGCCCCGCCCAGTCCCGGCCAGGCCAGGCGCTTCAGCCAGACCACGTTGATGCGGGAGAGGACAAACATGGTGAAGATGCCGATGGCGGCGAACATTCCCTGCTTGAGGGCGTCGCCGTAGGGCGATTTTCCGGCAGCGATGGATTCGACGCTGGAGGCCGACAGCACCATCATGATGCCGATGGCGGTCAGGGCCAGCGTGGAACCAAGGATCAGGTAATACGTTGAGCCGTTCTTGGAGGTGCCGGTTCCTTCCAGCGTGGACCAGAAGGCTTGGTACGAGTCCCGGATCCGGTCCGGCAGGGTGATGGTGGACTTTACGGGAGAAGCGGGTTTCCCGGCGCGCGGCCGGGGGGCCGGCGACCGGGTGGGCGTGCTGACCATTGTTACTCCTCGCCGGTCTGGGCCTGCCCTTCCACCAGCTCGCGGACAGCTTCAATAAAGGCGTCGCCGCGGTGAGCATAGGAAGAGAACTGATCCATGGAAGCAGCTGCCGGGGCCATCAGCACGGTGTCGCCTGATGCCGCCAGCTGCGCCGCTGACGCAACGGCCCGGGACATCACGGCCGCACCGGAATCCGGCGAGCTGTCCGTGGTGGCTCCGCCCGTTGCGGCAGTCTGCATATTTTCAGTGTCGCCCGGCGGCGTCGTGATCACGGGGACATCCGGCGCGTGTCGCTGCAAGGCCTCCGCAAGCGCGGCGGTGTCCGTACCGATGAGTACCACAGCCTTGAGCCGGGCGGCGTGGTCCCGGACCAGGTGGTCGTAGCTGACGCCCTTGGACAGGCCGCCGGCGATCCAGATGACGTTTTCAAAGGTGGCCAGTGACGCGGCTGCTGCGTGCGGGTTGGTGGCCTTGGAATCGTTGACCCAGAGTACGCCGTTCTGCTTGGCGACCGGCTGGATGCGGTGGTTCCCCGGCACGTAGTCCTGGATGCCCTGGCGCACGGCCTTCGCATCCACACCGTAGGCCCGGACCAGGGCTGCAGCCGCCAGGGCGTTCGCCACCATATGCCTGGGTGCAAACTGCCCCAGGTCGGTCATCGATGCCAGCTCGGCGGCGCTGTCCCTGCGTTCCTCGATAAACGCGCGGTCCACGAGCAGGCCCTCCACCACGCCGAGCATGCTGATGGCCGGCGTGAGTGTGGTGAAGCCGACGGCCCGGCAGCCCTCCACAACGTCCGCGTCCTCAACCATCCGTTCGGTCTCGATCTGTTCCGCGTTGAAGATGCAGGCCTTCTGGGTCCGGGCATAGACCTTGGCCTTGTCCGCGAGGTAGGAATTGTAGGAACCGTGCCAGTCAACGTGGTCCTCAGCCACGTTCAGGCAGACGCTGGCCACCGGCGAAAGCGTTTCAGCCCAATGCAGCTGGAAGCTGGATAGTTCAACCGCGAAGGCGTCGTACTCCACGGGGTCGCGGAGGGCGTCCAGGATGGGGGTGCCCACATTGCCGACCGCGATGGCCTTAAGTCCCGCGGCCTGCAGCATCGACGCGGTCAGCCCCACCGTGGTGGTTTTGCCGTTGGTGCCGGTGATGGTCAGCCAGTCAGTGGTCTTGTGCCCGGCCCGGACACGCAGGCGCCAGGCAAGCTCGACGTCGCCCCAGACCGGAATGTGCGCGCGTGCAGCGGCCGCCAGGAGTGCCTGGTCTGGCCGCCAGCCCGGGGAGGTCACGATGAGTTCGGGGAAGCTGCCATCGATTTTGGGGATCCGGTTGACGGCGTCCTCGCCCAGGAGCACGTCCACGGCGCCGACGATCTTCAGGGTGTCCGCCTGTGCCTTGGCTGTATCGCTGGTGGCGGCGTCAACCACCACCACCCGGGCCCCGAGTTCGATGAGGGTATCTGCCGCGGCGAATCCGGACACTCCGATGCCGGTGACTGCAACGCGCAGCCCCGCCCAATCAGAGTCCCAGCTGACCAGGTTTTGCAGGCGGGTGGAGACAGTCACAGGAGCACAACCCATTCAGCGTAGAAGACACCCAGGCCCACGGCCACGAAGAGGCCGCCCAGGATCCAGAACCGGACCACTACCGTGACTTCTGCCCAGCCCTGGAGTTCAAAATGGTGCTGCAGCGGTGCCATCTTGAAGACGCGCTTACCGCCGGTGGCCTTGAAGTAGCCCACCTGGATGATCACGGAGAGGGTAATCAGAACGAACAGGCCACCGATGAGTCCCAACAGGAGTTCCGTGCGCGAGAGGATGGCGAAACCGGCGATCGCACCACCGATGGCCAACGACCCGGTGTCGCCCATAAAGATCTTCGCCGGGGAGGTGTTCCACCAGAGGAACCCCACGAGGGCGGCGCTCAGGATGGCGGCCAGGAGCGCCAGGTCCAGGGGGTCCCGGACGGAGTAGCAGCCGCTGCCGGCCTCGCGCGGTGACCCGCAGGCCTGATTGTTCTGCCAGATGCCCATCAGCGTGTAGGCACCGAACACCATGATCGATGCACCGGCAGCCAGCCCGTCCAGTCCGTCAGTGAGGTTCACGCCATTGGTCGCGGCGGTGACGATCAGGTTGGACCAGAGCACAAAGAGGATTGCGCCGACCACCGTGCCGGCGAAGGCCAGGTCCAGCCAGGGAATGTCGCGGACCAGGGAGATTTTAGTCGAGGCCGGCGTCAGGCCGTCCGGGTCGGGAAAGTTCAGTGCCAGGACGGCGAAGGCTATGCCTACCGCGGCCTGGAGGATGAGCTTGGCCTTCGCGTCCAGGCCAAGGCTCCGCTGGCGGGAGATCTTGATGAAATCGTCCAGGAAGCCCACCAGCCCCATGCCGACCATCAGGAAGAGCAGGATCAGGGCCGAGGCGGAGGGGCCTGCCGAGTCCGGGTTCATCATCCACATAATCAGGTGGGTCAGCCCGTAGCTGAGCAGGACCGCGCCCACCACCACGGTGCCGCCCATGGTGGGAGTGCCGCGTTTGGTGTGGTGGGACGTGGGTCCGTCATCACGGATGAATTGGCCGTAGCTCTTGCGGACAAGCAAGCGGATAAACAGCGGCGTTCCCACCAAGGCAAACAGCAGGGCAAGTCCTGCGCCGATAAGTAGTGCAATCACAGCAGCTCGCTCCCTTCATCGGTGGGTTCCGTGGATTGTGGGGGTAATGCTATCCGATCGCCCAGGTGCCGCAGTCCAACGCTGTTGGACGACTTGAAAAGCACCAGGTCGCCGGGCTCAAGCTCGGCGTTCAGGAGCGCATAGGCGTCCTCGGCGGTTTCGGCAAAGACGCATTCGTCGCCCCAGGAACCCTCCTGGACGGCGGAAACGTAAAGTGCACGGGCTTCGCGGCCGACGACGACCAGCCGGGAAATGTTCAGGCGGACCACTTGGGTGCCCACAACGGTGTGTTCACGGATCGAATCTGGTCCCAGTTCCAGCATGGCGCCCAGGACGGCCCAGGTGCGCCGTCCGCGGCCAAGGTCGGCCAGCGTGCGCAGGGCCGCCCGCATGGACTCCGGGTTGGCGTTGTAGGCGTCGTTGATGATGGTCACGCCGTCAGCACGTTCAGTGCGTTCCATCCGCCAACGGCTGGCTGCTGACTGTGTGCTCAGCGATGCGGCGATGTCCTTGCCGGACACTCCGGCCGCGTGCGCGGCCGCTGCTGCGGCGAGGAGGTTGCCGGTGTGGTGGGCGCCGATGAGGCGGCTGCTGACGTGCAGGCCTGTTTCGGCGCCGGGCAGGACGAGCTCGAATTCCGGGTTGCCCTCAGCGTTTGTGTCCGGATTCTCGGCCCGAACGGTCGCGTCAGGGCGTCCTTCGGCCGAGAAGCCCAGCACGGTGGCGCCGGTGCGGCTGCGCATGGCAGCGACACGGTCGTCGTCGAGGTTGATGACGGCGGTGCCGCCGGCGGCGAGGGCCTCCACCAGTTCGCCCTTGGCCTGGGCAATGTTGTCCACGCCGCCGAACTCCCCGGCGTGGGCAGTGCCGATGCCGAGGACGACGCCGATGTCAGGCCTCACCATGTCGGCCAGGTAGCGGATGTGCCCGATCCCTGTGGCGCCCATCTCGATCACCAGGTACCGCGTTTGGGTGTCGGCGAGGAAGACGGTGAGCGGTACGCCCACCTCGCCGTTGTAGGACCCCTGCGGGGCAACAGTGACGCCCTGCTGCGTGAGGATGCCGGCGAGGAGGTCCTTCGTGGTGGTCTTCCCGGCGGAACCGGTGATCCCGATGACGGTCAGGGGGTCGCCTGCGGCAGAACGGGCCAGGCGGATCCGACGAACCGCTTCGGCGGCCAGCGCACCCATGGCCAGCACGGCATCCTCTACTAGGACGGCCGGATAGTTGACGCCGTCCGGGCCCGTTACGGGGCGCTCGGCGAGGACCAGCACCGCACCGCGGCTGAAGGCGGCGGCAACGAAGTCGTGGCCATCAGCGTGCTCGCCAGGTTTCGCCACGTATAGCGACCCGGCGGCAGCCTCGCGCGAATCGGTGACCACCGAAAGGGGCGTGATCCCCGGATCGGCGTCCAGGCGTCCGTGTGTGATATCGGCGATTTCCGCCGCAGTAAGTGCAATCATCTCGGTCTAGGACTCTATCCGGTCGTCTCGGAGAACGGTGAATCCCCTGGCTGTCAAGGCGTTCCGCAGTTCCACACGGTCGTCCAGTGCAAGATTGACGCCCTTGACTTCCTGCCAGACCTCATGGCCGCGGCCGGCCACAAGAATGGTGTCGGCCGGACCGGCCAGTTCCACGGCGCGCCGGATGGCGGCGTCGCGGGGATAAACCTCTTCGATGACACACTCCGGAGATTCCTGTTCGCTCGCTGACCGTGCGCCCGCCAGCACATCTGCCCTGATGGCCGCAGGGTCCTCGTCGTGGGGGTCGTCATCTGTGACGATGACGATGTCGGCCATCTTTGCGGCGACGGCGCCCATGGCGGGACGCTTGCCCTGGTCGCGCTGTCCGGTGGCTCCGAAAACGACGATCACCCGGGAGCCGGGCAGCGGCGACCTAACCGCTTCCAGTGCCCGTGCCAGGGCATCAGTGTTGTGGGCGAAGTCCACGACGGCCGCCGGTTCGTCGGAGACGAGCTGCATCCGTCCCGGTACCGCGACGGTGAAGGGGTCGTGGTGGTCCAGGGCGGCCTGCACGGTGGCGGCGTCCATCCCGCTGGCCATGACCATTACCGTGGCCAGCGCGGCGTTGGCCACGTTGAAAGTGCCCGGCAGGCCGGTGTGGACATTCAGGGTAACGCCGTCGGGTCCCTGCAGGCTGAAGCCGGTACCCAGCCCACGCGCGGAGGTGGACGTTACGGTCCAGTCGGTGGGAGCTCCGCCGGGTGTCATCGAGAGGGTGGTGACCGGGATCCCTGCGGTGGCCGCAAGCCTGCGGCCCCATTCGTCGTCGACCGTCACCACAGCCCTAAGGGCACGGCCGGGCGTGAACAGCTCCGCCTTTGTGGCGAAGTAGTCCTCCATGGTGCCGTGCAGATCCAGATGGTCCTGCGTCAGGTTCGTGAAACCGGCAACGTCGAAGAGCACACCGTCCACCCGCTGGAAGGATACGGCGTGGGAGGAGACTTCCATGGACGCGGCGTCCAGTCCCCGTTCCCGCATGAGGGCGAGCAAGCCGTGGAGATCCGGTGACTCAGGCGTGGTCAGGAGGCTGGGAACCGGTTCTCCGCCGGCCAGGATTTCGATGGTTCCGATCAGGCCGGTCTGCTGCCCGAGCGCACTAAGCAAGGCGTTGATGAAGTACGTGGTGGTGGTCTTGCCGTTGGTTCCCGTCACACCATACAAGCGCGGCGTCCGCCCAGCTGCTGGCTGGCTCTGGTAGATCATGGCGGACAGCGGCCCCACCACGTTGCGCGGTCCGTCCACCACCAGGACGGGGACGGCGGTATCCGCAGACAGCGCGAGAAGGCGTGCGCCGGCGTGGTCGGTCAGGACTGCCACCGCTCCCCTGCCGACCGCCTGCGACACGAACTCTGCGCCATGGCGGGAAGCACCAGGCAGCGCCACATAGAGGTCGCCCTGCTCCACGGTTCGCGAGTTCAGTGAAATTCCCGTGACGCTGACGGCAGCGGAGGCGCCCGGGACCTGCACACCGATCGCGTCGCCGATCGTGTCCAGGCTGACGGCAGCAACTGCCGTAGGCCTGAACCGCGCGGGGGCCGGTTCCCCTGCCGGCCCCGCGTTGCTGGCTGATGCGTTCTGCTCTGACAAGGGAATCTCCGATGGTGGTGCTAGTGGATCATGCCCGCGGGAGACTGCTTCCGCTGCGGGCGTGGGGGGAACTGCTGCCTGGCTTGATGCTACTTGGCGTACTGCGGCAGCCTGGCCGGTTCGCCCGTGGACGGCTGGACGTTGTAGGTGCGCAGTGCCTGGCTCATGACCGAACGGAACACGGGCCCCTGCGTAATGCCGTAGATATTGCCCTTGGGCCGCTGCAGCACCACCTCAACAATAAACCGGGGATCATCCATCGGTGCCATCCCCACAATTGAAGCGGTGTAGCCGCAGAACCCTGACTTCCCGTCGTCGCACGGCGATTCAGAGGTACCGGTCTTTGCCCCCACCCGGTATCCGTCGATCGCGGCGTCCTTGATCTGGCCTTCGGTAACTGCGCTTTCCAGGATGTCCTGGACCTGCTGCGCGGTGCCGTCCGACACCACCTGGCGGGAAGGCTGCGGGGCGACTTTCTCCTCTGTTCCGTCCGGTGAAACGTACGCGTCAATCAGGCGCGGCTGGAGCATCACACCGTTGTTGGCGATCGTCTGGAAGGCTCGGACCGTCTGCAGGGTGGACTGCGATACGCCCTGCCCGAACAGCACCGTGTATTCCTGGCGGCCGTCCCACTGGTCCGCCGGTGTGAGAATGCCGGAGGCCGTAGCCGGCAATCCAATGTCCGGGGCTTCGCCGATGCCGAATTTCTTAAGCCAGTCGTACCGTTGTTCCTTGGTCAGCCGTGACCCGGCCGCCACGGTGCCGGTGTTCATTGACCAACCCAGGATTCCGGCGAGCGTGCGCTCTTCGGTGCCATGGGTAAAGGCGTCTGTGAAGGTCTGGCCGTCCACGGTGTACGACGGTCCGAGAGTGAACGTATCCAGGGGGCTGGATTTTCCTTCTTCAATCAAGGCCGCGGCCGTGATCATCTTCTGTACCGAGCCGGGCTCATACGCTGCGGTCACGGAGCGCACGCCGCGGTCCTTGGCAGCCACCCGTCCGGGATCGTTCGGATCCGGGGCATTAGTGTCCGCCATCGCGACAATGTCACCGGTCTTGGCATCCATCACGGTGATGACACCCCACTCGGCGCCCTGTTTGTCTGACTGGCTCTGAATGGCCTGCTGGGCGAAATACTGGAGATCGGAATTGAGCGTGAGCTTGACGTCCTTGCCGTCCTCCGGCGGTGTCAGCTCATCCACGCCGACCGGAATCCGGAGACCGTCGGCACCGATCTCGAAGAGCCGCTTGCCGTCCTTCCCGCGCAGCAGCCTATCCTGCGTCTGCTCGATCCCCGCCTGGCCCGTGTTGCCGTCCTGGAGGAAGCCGATAATACCGCCGGCCACGGAACCGTTGGGGTACACGCGTTTGCTGACGCCCTCAGTGACGATGCCGGGAATACTGAGATCCGAGACCCTGAGCTCAACGTCCGGCTTCAGGTCCTTAGCGACGATGTGGTACTTCGATTCGCCCGTCACGGCGTTCCTGAGTTCGTCAGCGTCCATGCCCAGGACAGCCGCGAGTTCGCTGATGCCCTGCTCCCGGCTGACTTCAACAAGTTTGTCCGCGCCCTCCTCCAGGCGCCAGAACTTCTCTGTCTTCGTGTTGGTGGTTTGGTCCACCACAACGTTGTAGCGGATCACACTGTTGGCCAGGACCGTCCCGTTGGCGCCAAGGATGCTGCCGCGTTCGGCGGGGAGGGAAGTCTCGCGCATCCGGTAATCGAGCGCAGCTGCGGCCATCCCGCCGACGTCGAGCCCTTGGACGAAAAAGAGCTTGCCGCCCACCACTAATAGCAGCGTCAGCATAATGCCCAGGCCGAGGCGCAGCCGCTTGGTGGCGTTAGGGGCCTTGCCGCTTTTTGCCTTGCCCGTCCTCTGCGCCACCGTGATTCCCTTGCTGCTCGCCTTGTTGCCTGTTTATTACCTGACTGGCTGTCCTTCAGCGGCTACCGGTTAGACCCGGGCACCTTCTGTTCGGGTGCTGGAACCGAACCGCCGTGGAGCTCCACGGCACGCGCCGGTGGTGCGGGCGCTTCAGCCGGCGATGCTGCAGCGGCAGGTGCCGCTGCACGGTCCGGTGCAGGGGCCGCAGCAGGGGCCGGTTCCTCGCCAGCCGGTTTACGGTTCCTCAGCGCCTCCCACTTCGTTGCCGGGGGAACCACGGTGAGCACTCCCTCTACGGCTGGAGCAGGGATAACCGATCCAGCCGCGCCACCCTTCACCGCCGGAGTTGCCTTGCCCGTGACGGCAAGGGTGGAGAGGTCGATCTGGCCTTTGACGGTCGAAGCCACCATGCCCAGGTCTGAGGCCTTTGCCGCCAGGTTCTGGGGCGCCTCGAAGTTTTGGACCTGCTGTGTCAGGTCCTGGTTCTGCTTGGTCAGAGTGCTTTGCTTACCCCTCAGTTCCACCAGCTGGTACTGGGAGGTAGAGACAGAGATGTTCAGGACCAGCACGGCTACGAGCGCAACAGCAAGCAGGGCGAAACACATCACCACAAACGGCGCACGGCGCTTCTTGGGGGCGGAACGCACCACAGACAGGGGTGTGCGTTCCCTGCGGCCGGTGCCAGAAGGAAGCGACCTGATCGCCGGGGCGCTACTGCCGGAGACGACCGGAAAGTTCTTGACGGCGGCAGTGCTCATGCTTCTCTCCTGGCTCTGATACGTTCCACGGCCCGCAGCCTGGCGGAGGCTGCGCGCGGATTTTCTGCAATCTCGACGGCGGTGGGTACCTCGGTGCCCTTGGTCAGGGTTTTGAGGAACGCCTTGTGTTCCTCAAGCTCCACCGGAAATCCGAGCGGCGCGGAGGATTTGGAGCCAGCCTGGAAAACTGATTTGACGATTTTGTCCTCGAGGGAGTGGTAAGACATCACCACAATGCGTCCGCCCAGGGCCGTTGCTGCCACGGCGGCCGGAACAGCGCGCTCCAGCACGTCGAGTTCCTCGTTCACTTCAATGCGCAGTGCCTGGAACGTCCGTTTGGCCGGGTGGCCGCCCGATTTGGCGGCTGCCGCCGGCACCACGGAGCGGATCTGTTCCACGAGTTCCCCGGTGGTGGCGAAAGGCTTAACTGTCCTCGCCGCGACAATCCTGTTGGCGATCCGGCCGGCGAACTTCTCCTCGCCCCACTTCCGGATGATCCTGACGAGATCCTCTTCGCTGTAGTTGTTGACCACATCTGCTGCGGTCTGGCCGCGGCTGATGTCCATCCGCATGTCCAGCGGGGCGTCAAAGGAATAGGCGAAGCCTCGCTCACGCTCGTCCAGCTGCAGGGATGAAACGCCCAGGTCCATCAGGATGCCATGAACCTGTGCCACGCCCAGGTCTTCGAGGACGTCGGCGATTTCGTCGTAGACGGCGTGGACCAGGTCAGTCCGGGAAGCGAAAGGCGCCAGCCGCTCCCCTGCCAGTGCCAGGGCTTCCTCATCACGGTCGATGCCGATCAGGTGCAGATCCGGGAAACGCTCCAGCATGGCTTCGGAGTGGCCGCCCATGCCGAGGGTCGCGTCAATCGCGATGGGGGTCTCACCTCGGAGGCGGGCCGCTTCGAAGCCGGGGGCCAACAAATTGATGCACCGGTCCTTGAGGACCGGCACATGGCGTTCGGACGTTGGCTTCGGGTCATCGTTCATGCCTTCGTCCTTTCCTGCCGTGGGTGTTGGTGGTGCTGCTTCTTGAGCCAGATCCCCATCCGCGCCTATCGTCCGGCCGGCCTGGCTCCGGGGAAGTGAGCCAGGTTGACTGTTCGATGGGCGGCTGGAGATCTCGTTCAAGAAGCGTCCGCCGGGCCGTTCAGGTGATCACAGGATCCCCGGAATGGCGTCGTCGGTTTCGGAGAAGGCGGTTTCCTTCTCCGCGAGGTACTCGTTCCAGGCCTGGGCATCCCAGATCTCGGCCCGGGTTCCTGCACCGATAACGGCCAGTTCCCTGCCGAGGCCTGCGTACTCCCGGAGCGCGGCCGGAATGGTTATGCGCCCCTGCTTGTCAGGTACCTCGTCCGAGGCTCCAGAGAGAAAGACGCGGATATAGTCCCGGGCCTGCTTGGAGGAAATGGGCGCCTCCCGCATTTGCTCGTGGACACGTGCAAATTCCTGCTCACTGAAGACGTAGATGCAACGTTCCTGTCCCCTGGTGAGAACAAGCCCGCTGGCAAGCTCCTCACGGAACTTCGCAGGGAGGATAATTCGGCCCTTTTCGTCCAGACGTGGCGAGTGTGTGCCCAGAAACACTGGCCCACCGCCTGTCTGCCGTCAGGAACTGCACATCCCCTGTGTTGCAACTACCCTCTTATGTCCTCCACATTACTCCACTTTCCACCACAGTCAACGCAAATCAGGCCAATATTCCCCCATTTCAGGCCTTTGTCCCCCAAATGGCGCGGGAGCAGGCGGTGGATGGAAGTGGAGGGCCCGGCGCCGTTTCGGCGCGAACCATAACTGCCCGACGGCGGCGCCTGGCCGCCGTCGGGCTCTCATCTGACGCCGGCGGCGGATCCACGGTCCCCGGGCTCCCCAACCACGTAGGAGTAGGTGCCGGTTTGAGCACTCAAACAGACCCCCGGCGCTACCTGCCTCCGGGTTAAAAGCAGAAGACCCGCCGGGGCGGGTCTTCTGCTGCGGTCATCCTGACCGAGGGGAGGGAAATGGAGGACGGCACGGCCTATCGCCGTGGAACCGTTCCTGCAGGCGCTGCCTTAGGATTCGTCGCGGCGACGCTCGTCCCAGCGTTCTTCCAGGCTGGACATAAAGGAACTCCGGGGCTTCCCGGACTTACCAGTGCCAGGTGCGGAGCGCTGCTTGCCGCCGGACGCGTTACGCATTGTGGCGAAGTACACACCCGCGCCCATAACCACGAAGCCCAGGACACCCACGAAGATGTTCTGGACTGTAACGCCGACCAGGAGCAGGGCGATCCCCGCGAGGGCGCAGAGCACCCCAATCACGATGTGACGGGTGGACCACGTTCGCCCAGGGTCCGAACCCATGGAATTCGCGAACTTCGGATCGTCCTCGTGCAGCTGCTTCTCCAGCTGCTCCAGCAGCTTCTGTTCGTGCTCCGAGAGCGGCATCACGACCTCCTTAAGTAGGCCAACGTCCGGGCTGGTCCCATCCCGTACTACTGCTCCGATAACGACCGACATGCCCGGGAGGTTCCCGCCCCGCCGACGATGGCGGAAGGCGAACACCGGCATGCGGGCCATTGGAACTGCAGCATGTCCAAGAAGTCCGGCAATAACTGAAAACTATGTACATATAAGGATAGTTTGTCGGGGGCCGTTCTGAAAGACGGCCATCACCTCCCTGAAACTCGCAGGCAAGGTGCCGGCGCCCTGCTAAGACCCGTTTCCGGAATCCAGCAGACTGGCGGGGAGGACGGATTTGCTTCCGAATTTCCGGCTTACCTCGTCCAGGGCTTGTTCTGCTGCCCGCCAGTTGTCATCCCGGCGGTCAAGGCTCAGCTGAAGGGACGTGTGGGCGGTGTCTTCGAGCTGCTCGGCCCGGATGCCAACAAGCCGCACGGTCATGGGACGGCTCCCCAATGATTCCAGGAGCTGGATGGCCACGGCATAAATCAGCTGGGCGCTGTCAACGGGTGTGTGCACAGTGCGGCTCCTGGTGATGGTGGAAAAGTCGGCGTAGCGGAGTTTCAACGCCACCGTCCGTGCCACCATCCCCGAACTCCGCAGCCGTCCTGCCGTCCGGTGGGAAAGCCGCAGCAATTCCCGGGCGATCAGCGCGTCATCGCCCGTGTCCACGGCGAACGTCTCCTCAGCCCCGATGCTCTTCTCGAGCCTCACGGGGGTCACGGGCCGCGGATCGATCCCCCACGACAACCGGTACACGTGCTCACCGGTGGCACCCAGCATTTTCTTAAGGGAGGACACAGGCGTGGCCGCCACGTCCGCCACCGTCCGGATGCCCATCCGGGCAAGGACGTCCGTAGTCTTCGCGCCGATTCCCCACAAGGCCCCGACGGGCAGGCTGTGGAGGTAGGGCACTGTCTCGTCGGGTCCAATCAGCAACAGCCCGTTTGGTTTGCAACGCGTGGAAGCAATCTTGGCCACGAACTTACTGGCTGCAATGCCCACGGAGGCCGTAATGCCCAGTTCGGCAGCCACCCGGCGCCGGATCAATTCGCCGATGACGCGCGGGGGTCCCAACCGGCGGATGGCGCCGCCGACGTCCAGGAAGGCTTCGTCCACACTCAGTGGTTCCACGAGATCGGTGATGGACTCGAAGATTTCCATCAGCTGGGCGGAAACCTCGTAGTACAGCTTGTGGCGCGGTTCAATGATGACCGCTTTGGGGCACATCCTGGCCGCCACCAGCATGGGCATGGCGGACTTCACCCCGAACGCGCGTGCTTCATACGACGCCGAGAGGACCACTGAGCGGTCGGCGGGAAATCCAACGATCACCGGTTTGCCGCGGAGTTCCGGCCGCGTGCGAAGCTCGACGGAGACGAAGTAGGCGTCCATGTCCACGTGCATGATGCAGTTACGCCGGAGCTCACGAAGACCCGCTTCGGTGTACTGGTTGTTCCGCTCAGGCCCCACACCGGCAATTGTATCGGTTGGTACTGACTAAACTGGAGGCTGAATCCGGCATCAACACCAGGAGGACAGTCCCTGTGACCGTCATGAGAAGTCTTAAGCCAACAGGATTAGCGGCACTGGCCGCGGGCGCTCTGCTGACCCTCGCCGCCTGCAGCCCCGCGGAACCCGGAGTGACATCATCCTCCCCAGTTACCTCCTCACCAGCGTCGGGCGGCGCCAGCATCACCGCGTCCGCCAGTCCGACGGCGTCGCCGGGAACGTCCGCCACTGTTGGGACAATCGTCGCGGGGTTCCCGGAAACACTGCTTCCCCTGATGCCCGGCGCCACGGTGATTTCGAGCAGCTTTGACAAGACCTCCACGCCCGCCACCGCGGCACTCGTGGCAAGCATCAATGCCCCGACTGCCGCCGTCGTGGATTTCTACACAAAGCACCTGGAGGCGCAGGGATTCAAAGCCGTCCCCGGCGATGCAGTGGGGTCCGTTGCTTCCAAGGACTTCGTCCGGAACGACTCCGAGACGGTCAACATCGCCGCCGTCGAAGCGGCCGGTGTCTCCACGTTCACCATCGGCGCCAACGTGGCTGCTGAGTCAGCCAAGTGAGCGTTTCGGAGCAGCTAAGGATTGAGCAGACTGCATTCGTCGCCGCCGTTGCCGGTGAGCTGACAGACTTCCTCACCACGCGGCAATCCCTGATGGCCGCCATTTCACCCGATATCGATCCCATTATGGGTTCCATTTCGAACCTGGTGACCGGCGGCAAAAGGCTCCGTGCGCTGATGTGTTACTGGGGGTGGCGCGGCGCGGGCGGCGAGCCGGCGGCCCAGGAAATCGTGACGGCGGGATCGGCCCTGGAGCTTTTCCAGGCAGCTGCCCTGATCCATGACGACATCATCGACCGCTCGGACACGCGGCGGGGCGGCCCCAGCGTGCACCGCCGCTTCAGCCAGCTGCACCACGCGCAGGGCTGGGCTCTGGACAGCGAGCGGTTTGGGCATGCAGCCGCAATCCTCACCGGGGATCTTTGCCTCTCGTTCAGCGAGGAGGCCTTCACGGACATCGGCGCACAGGCCGCTGCAGGCAGCAGGGCACGGCTGATCTTCAACCTCATGCGTGCCGAGGTGATGGCGGGGCAGTATCTTGACATCCTCGAGGAAGTGGCCGGTCCTGTCCGGGACCGGGCCGGAGCAGTGACACGGGCACAGTCCATCATCAGGTTCAAGTCCGCCAAATATTCCACTGAGCACCCGCTGGCGCTTGGCGGCGCCTTGGCGGACGCTCCGGACGAGTTGCTCCGGGGCTACTCGGCCTTCGCGTTGCCGCTGGGCGAGGCGTTCCAACTGCGCGACGACGTCCTGGGCGTCTTTGGGGACCCTGTCACCACGGGCAAGCCGGCAGGTGACGATCTCCGCGAAGGCAAGCGGACCGTACTCATTGCCCTCGCGCTGGGCCAGGCATCAACCGCAGAATCGGCGTTTATCGATGCGAAGCTGGGCAGCCCTGACCTGGGCCACGCCGATGTGGCCGAGATCCGCCGGATCATCGAAGAGTCGGGGGCACTTCAGGCCACTGAAGTGCTGATCAACGAATTTGGCGCCGCGGCGTATGACGCACTGGAACAGCTGCCGCTGGAAGAACTGCCCAAGACTGCCCTGCGGAAGCTGGCGGAAGCGACGGTCAGCCGCGCATCCTGACGTTGGCGCCCGTCTTGGCCACGTCCGCGGGCCCGGCGTCGTCCGGGCCCTTTGTGCTGCTTACCAGGCCAGGGTCTGGGCCCGGCGCCTGATTTCCGTCTTGCGGCCTTCCCGCAATGCATCAATCGGCCGGCCGCGGAGCGACTCGTCGGGGGTAAACAGCCAGACGATGAGATCCTCGTCGGAATAGCCGGCGTCCGCCAGGACCACAATGGTCCCTTTGAGGCTGTCGACAACCTGGCCGTCCAGGATAAACGCGGCCGGAACTGAACGTATCCGGCGCTCCCCGACCCGCAGGGCCGCCAAAGCGCGTTCATCAATAAGGCCATGGACTCTCGTAATCGAAACGTCCAACAACTGCGCGACATCCGGCAGGGGCAGCCACTCGCCCACAAGGCTTTCTACGTTACTCACGGATCAAGGTTGCCACGGCCGGAGCCCTGCCGCCTAGTCGGGATTGGCCGCCACTGCCGCGAATCACGCGACACTCCATAAAACTCTTTATTCTGCGTGGGGCGGAATTCTTGTGCTATGCGAACTTTCGTGAGAGATTCACATAGATCACATTTGAAACATCAATAACTTAAGTAACACTAGTATCAATAGTCACATCGCATCTCCCGCCCCGGCAGTTGAAGAAGAGGATTCTTTCCATGACGACGTCCCGCTCGCCAAAGCCCTCCAGGCAGAGCCTGCCCATGATCGCTGTCACCACAGCAGCGCTTCCTGCGGTTGTCCTGTCGTCGTTGGCCCTCGCCCAACCTGCCGCCGCGGAGGCCCCTGCCCGCGCTATCCCGGCAACCCTTGCCGCCGCGATGAAGGCCCAGGCGGCCGATGCGAAGGCTGCCCTGATCCCGGCGGCCTCGGTTTCCACCACCATTCCGGCTGCCTTCCAGCCCATGCAGCCGGCGGCTCCCGCGGAATACACCATCGCCCGGGGCGACACCATCAGCGGAATCGCCGGCAAATTCGGACTGAACACCTACGAGGTCCTCAAGCTCAATAACCTTCAGCCGAACACCATCATCTATCCCGGCCAGAAGATCAAGCTGTCGGGCACGGGTTCCGCCCCCGCCCCCGCCCCCGCCCCGGCTCCTGCGGCCCCTGCCGCGGCCGCTCCGGCCAACGCCGGAGGCAGCTACACCGTAAAGTCCGGCGATACGCTCGGCGCCATCGCGGCCCGGCACAATGTCAGCCTGTCGGACGTTTTCAGCTGGAACGGCCTGAACATGCGCTCCATCATCTACCCCGGCCAGAAGATCAAAGTCGGCGCAGGTGCTCCCGCAGCCCCGGCCGCACCGGCTTCGGCCGTGCAGCCTTCTTCCGCTCCCGCAGCGCCGGCTCCCGCGCCTGCTGCGCCTGCTCCCGGCGGTTCATACACGATCAAGGCCGGCGACACCCTGTCCGCGATCGCCTCCCGGCACGGCGTCAAGCTCTCGGACATTCTGGCGGCCAACCAGCTGAGCATGACTACTGTCATCTACCCCGGCAACAAGCTGGTGATTCCCGGCGCCTCCATTCAGCCCGCTTCGTCCACCCCGGCCGCCCCGGCGGCCCCGGCGGCCCCCGCCGCCCCGCTGGTGCCGAGCTCCTTCCTGGGTTTCACCTACCCCGCTGCCGTTGTGAGCTCTGCCAACGAGAACAAGGCCTTGCTGAACGCCTCTCCCGTACCGTCCCGGGCCGAGATGCGCGCAATTGTGGCTGACACGGCACGCCAGCTGGGAGTGGACCCCACCCTGGCCCTGGCCTTCGCGCACCAGGAGTCCGGCTTTAACCAGCGTGCGGTTTCACCTGCCAACGCGATCGGCACCATGCAGGTCATCCCGTCCTCCGGGCAGTGGGCCTCAGACCTCGTAGGGCGGAAGCTGAATCTGCTGGACCCCTACGACAACGCGACGGCCGGCGTGGCGATCATCAAACGGCTTATCGCCACCAGCAAGGACCTCGACACAGCAATTGCGGGGTACTACCAGGGCCAGTACTCTGTCAGCAAATACGGCATGTACGACGACACCAAGGCCTACGTAGCTGCCATCAAGGCGCACCAGAAGAACTTCGGCTAAAGAGCCACCGCGCCACTGTCCCCCATGCCTGCTGAAGCCGGCCCGGGGAGTAACGATAAGGGTCCGGACCGCACGTCGGTTCGGACCCTTTTCCATGCGGGATTAGTATCGTAGGGTGCAGGAACAAGTGTCAGACCGTCTCGTTGGAACGCTGGTGGACAACCGCTACGCCGTCCGCTCCAAACTCGCGCGCGGCGGCATGTCCACCGTATATCTGGCAACGGACCTTCGGCTGGAACGCGATGTTGCCCTGAAGGTCCTTCATCCCCACCTCGCCACCGACGAGACGTTCCTGGACCGGCTGGGCCGCGAGGCGAAAGCCGCCGCGAAGCTGTCCCACGCCCATGTGGTGGGAGTCCTGGACCAGGGTAACGACGGCCAGACGGCCTATCTGGTCATGGAACACATCAAGGGTCACACCCTCCGGGACGTCATCAGATCCAAAGGTGCGCTGCCTCCCCGCCTGGCCCTTGCCCTGATTGATCCGGTAGTGCAGGGCCTCGGCGCGGCCCATGCAGCGGGGCTTATCCACCGGGATGTGAAACCGGAGAACGTCCTGATTGCCGACGACGGCCGGATCAAGATCGGCGACTTTGGACTGGCCCGGGCGGTAACGACGTCAACGAGCACCGGGACGCTGATCGGTACGGTGGGTTACCTCTCCCCCGAGCTTGTGCTGGGAAAGCAGGCTGACACCCGGAGTGATATCTATTCGGTGGGCATCATGCTCTATGAGATGCTGACCGGCCAGCAGCCGTACGACGGCGAGGTCCCCATCCAGGTTGCGTACAAGCACGTGAATGAAACGGTCGGTCCGCCGTCGGCCTTGGTGCCTGGCCTCGCCGCCGAGGTGGATGAACTCGTCCAGTGGTGCACCGCAAACGATCCCGAGAACCGCCCGGTGGACGGCAACGCCCTGCTGCAGGAACTCCGCCACATCCGGACCAACCTCACGGATGCCGAACTGGACCTCAGGCCGCCTGCCGCGACCCAAGAAGGCCAGCAAAACCAGACCGAGATCATCGCCCGCACCAACAACCCCACCGCCGTGATGTCGTCCTTCTCCCGGCCGCAGCCACAGCACCCACCGCACGCTCCGCATGCCCTGTATCCGCCCGACGCCGACTACCGGCCAGGCGAACAGTTCCGGCCGGAAGCGCACTACAGGCCAGATGCTCAAGACGCCGTTCCGGCAGCGATCCCCCTCAGCAAACGCGCCCGCCGCAAGCTCGACAGGGAGGACGAGAAGGCAAGGTCCCGGGCTGCGGCGACCCCTGTCCGGAGTCTGCGGGAGGGGAACCCGCGGCGCCGCGGCGCCCTCTGGGTGGTGGTCTTGGTCATCATCGCGTTGCTTGCCACAGGAGCCGGTTGGTTCTTCGGCATGGGCCCCGGGTCGCCGGGCACCATTCCGGCGGTCGCCAACAAGTCAGTGGCCCAGGCCCAGCAACTGCTGAGCGAGGCGGGGTTCCAGTCGCGTACCAACGATGTCTTTGACGACGACGTTCCGTCCGGCCTCGTTGTGGGCTCCGACCCGACTGCCGGCACAGAGACCAGGAAGTTCCAGCTCGTGTCCCTGTTTGTTTCCAAGGGGCCGCAACTGTTCGAACTCCCGAAACTGACCGGCGGAACACTTGACGACGCTAAAAATGCACTGAACCAGGCCGAAATGGCGCTAGGTACCGTTACTGAACAATTTGATGACGCCGTTGCCGCCGGCGTTGTGTTGGCCCAGGATCCCGCCGCAGGAACCCCAGCGCGCCATGGCACTCCGGTAGCCCTGTCCGTCTCCAAGGGCCCGCAGCCGATCCCCGTTCCGTCAGTCGTCGGGCTGGAGGAGGACGCCGCCGTCGACGCCATTAAGGCGGCCGGCCTCAACGCCGATGTCGCGAAGGACAAAGTCAACGACAGGCACGTGCCCAAGGGGTCGGTTGCCGCGCAGTCGCCTGCGACCGGCACCCTGACCAAGGGCGGCACGGTGACGCTGACCATTTCCGACGGACCCAAGCTCGTTGAAGTCCCCAGCTTCATCGGCAAACAAGCCAAGGAAGCCGAAGAAGCGCTGCGTGCGCTGGGCTTCGAGGTACGGGTGAACAATATCCTCGGCGGCTTCTTCGGCACGGTACGGGATCAGGACCCGGTGAAGAAAAAGGTGTCTGAAGGCTCCGTCGTCACCCTGACAGTGGTGTAGCCGGCGGTCTGCAGGCCACACCACTGCGGAAGTCCGACTCCGAGTAGAGCGCTCAGTGCTTGGCCAGTGCTCCGGCCACCAGGAACGCCATTTCCAGGGACTGCATGTGGTTCAGGCGCGGATCGCAGACCGACTCGTACTTGTCGAGGAACGCTTCCTGGTCCACCGGATCGGCACCGCCCAGGCATTCGGCGACGTCGTCGCCGGTCATCTCCACGTGGAGGCCACCGGGAACCGTGCCCAAAGCGTGGTGGACTTCGAAGAACCCGCGCACTTCGTCAATGACGTCGTCGAAGTTCCGGGTCTTGTAGCCGTTGGGCGAGGTGACGGTGTTGCCGTGCATCGGATCGGTGACCCAGAGAACCTTGGCGCCGGAGGCGGTCACCTTCTCCACAATGGCGGGAAGCTTCTCGCGGATATTGCCCGCGCCCATACGCGTGATGAACGTCAGCCTGCCCGGCTCCCGCTCGGGATCCAGCTTGTCGATGAGGCGGAGGGCGTCGTCGCCGGTTGTCGACGGGCCCAGCTTCACGCCAATGGGGTTCCGGACGCGTGAGAGGAAGTCAACGTGCGCGTGGTCAAGCTCGCGCGTACGCTCCCCGATCCAGAGGAAATGCGCCGAGGTGTCATACGGGAATCCGGTCCGCGAATCGATGCGGGTCAGTGCGCGCTCGTAGTCCAGCAGCAGGGCCTCGTGGCTGGCGAAGAATTCCACCCGCTTGAGTGCTTCGAAATCAGCCCCGCAGGAGGCCATGAACTTGATGGCGCGGTCAATGTCACGGGCCAGGGATTCGTAACGGGCGTGCGCCGGGTTTTCGGTGAAGCCCTTGTTCCACTGGTGCACGGAGCGCAGGTCCGCGAAGCCGCCCTGTGTGAAGGCCCTGATGAGGTTCAGCGTGGAGGCGGACGTGTGGTAGGCCTTGAGCATCCGGGCGGCGTCATGGCCACGGGACTCGGGGGTGAACTCGTAGCCGTTGACGATGTCGCCGCGGTACGCCGGGAGGGTCACGCCGTCGCGGGTCTCGTCGTTGGAAGAGCGGGGCTTGGCGAACTGGCCGGCCATTCGGCCCATCTTGATGACTGGCATCGCTGCGCCGTAGGTGAGCACCACTGCCATCTGGAGGATGGTCTTGACCCGGGCGCTGATCTTGTCCGCTGTTGCCGCTTCAAAGGTCTCAGCACAGTCGCCACCTTGCA
Source organism: Pseudarthrobacter sulfonivorans (assembly GCF_001484605.1). Classification (NCBI taxonomy): domain Bacteria; kingdom Bacillati; phylum Actinomycetota; class Actinomycetes; order Micrococcales; family Micrococcaceae; genus Pseudarthrobacter; species Pseudarthrobacter sulfonivorans. The sequence continues at coordinate 594,172 of NZ_CP013747.1, forward strand.
GCAGGAAGGCTTTGCCCTCCGCTGCAGCCGCCAGCCGTTCCCGGAGAACGTCCACTTCGCCGGCGAAAACCAGCGGCGGGAGCACGGAAAGCTCCCCGAGAGACGCGTCGAAAACGTCCTTGTCCTGCCAGCTTGGCTGCTGGGAAACGGGAAGGTCACGCCAATCATCGAGGCCAGGATAATTGGCTGCTCCGCTCTGGGCGGTGCTGGACAGCGAAAAGGCAGGTTTTGCAGATAGCTCAGTCACTATCTAAGACTAATGTGCGCGGCTGGCTTCAGGACACCTGACCGTCACGCGTACCGAGAGCGGCGTCACAGTCAGCCCGCTGCCGGGTCCTTACCCTCGGCATCAGTGCCCTCAGCGCCGCCGTCAGGATCGGCGCGTTTCGCGGTGGCCCCCCCAGCCTCGGTGGCTGCTGCGCCCGTAAGGCGGAGCTTCACCACGGCGGCGTACTCGTCCACGTACTCCTGGCCGGATAGCCGCATCAGCTCGAACATGATTTCGTCGGTGACCTTGCGCTGGACCAGCCGGTCCTCCGCCTGGTCTGCGTACTGGCTGAAATCCAAGGGCGCACCGAAAATCATGCCGATGCGCCGGATGTTCGGCATCCGCTTGCCGATGGGCTGAACCTTGTCCGTGCCGATCATGGCCACGGGAATCACGGGCACACCAGCCTGCAGGGCCAGCCTGGCGACGCCCACTTTGCCCCGGTAGAGGCGAGCGTCGGGGCTGCGGGTCCCTTCAGGGTAGATGCCCAGCAGTCCCCCGCTTGTCAGGACATCCATGCCGGCGTTGAGCGAAACAGCCGATGCCGCGCCCCCGGACCTGTCCATGGGCAGCTGGTTGGTGAGCCTGAAGAACATGGCCGTCAGCCTGCCTTTGATGCCGGCGCCGGTGAAGTACTCGGACTTGGCCAGGAAAACAACCGGCCTGCGGACCATCAGCGGCATAAAGATGGAGTCGGAGAAAGACAGGTGGTTTGAGGCGATAATTGCCGCGCCCTGCGCTGGAACATTGTCCAGACCCTTGACCCAGGGGCGGAAAAGGAGCCGCAGCACCGGCCCCAGGAAGATCCTCTTCATGACCCAATAGAACACGTGACGAACCTCTCCGGAAGCCGGCCGGCCGGCCCTTCGTCTGGCCGGGCGGGCACTCCAGTGCAACCCTACTCTAGTGAGATTTGTCGAGAACAATGACACGATGGTGTTATGACAGAAAGCAGCATCGCGCCCCGGCCTGCCGCTTTCAGCTACCCCGGCCACGGACCCAATGCCACTACCGGGATTGCCATCTGCCATGGCTTTACCGGCAGCCCGCTCAGCGTCCTGCCCTGGGCAGAGGACCTCGCCGCCCAAGGATTCGCCGTGTCGGTGCCGCTCCTGCCCGGCCACGGTACGGATTGGCGGCAGCTCGCCCGCTCGAACTGGCGTGACTGGTACGGGACTTTCGAATCGGCGTACCTGCAGCTGAGCGCCCGGACAGAGCAGTGTTTTGTGGCCGGCCTCTCGATGGGCGGCGCCATTGCGCTGCTGACTGCCGCCAGGCATCCCGTGGCTGGGGTCTCTTTGGTGAATCCCGGCCTCAGCTTCTACGACCGCCGCGTGCGGGTCATCGGAGTTCTCAAGTACTTCCAACGCACCACGCTGCCCATTCAGGAGGAACAGCCGACGGCGGACGTCACCAATGACGGCGACTACTCACGGACTCCCTTGGCAGCCGTGCACGAGCTCAAGAAGCTTTTCGGCACAGCCACCCGCGGGCTACACCAGGTCACCGCCCCGGTGCAGGTTTTCAAGTCCCAGTCGGACGTCGTGGTGCCGGCCACCTCACTCCTGATGTTGCGGCAGCGTTTGGGCCCACGGCTGGTGGAGGTAGTGGACCTGCACAACAGCGGTCACGTGGCCACCCTGGATGTTGATGCGCCCGAGATTTTTGCCCGTTCCAGCGCCTTCTTCCTTGCCCATGCACCCAGCACTGCACCGTCAGCCCGAACCGCGGCCACACCTCACACCACCTCGGAGACTTCATGACCGGCGTACCGGACCACAGCCCTTTCAGCAGCACCGTCAACGGCGATGGAGCCCGGATCGGGGTGGTCCTCTCACACGGATTCACGGGCAGTCCGCACGGGCTGCGCGCGTGGGCCCAGTCCCTTGCCGACGCCGGCTTCGCCGTACGCATGCCGTTGCTGCCCGGGCACGGCACCAGTTGGCAGGACCTTGCGCGCACGCGCTGGCCGCAGTGGCACGGCGCCCTGGACGACGCCTACCTGGAGCTGGACTCCCGCTGCGACCACGTCTTCGTCGCCGGGCTGAGCATGGGCGGTGCCCTGGCCCTGAGAATTGCCGCCACCCGGCCCGTGGCGGGGGTGATCGTGGTGAACCCCGGACTGGTGATTGATGATCCCCGCGCTCCACTGGCCGGCATCCTGAAACTGGTCCTGAAGAGCACCCCGGCCATTGCCAACGACATCCTCAAGCCCGGGATGGACGAGGGCGCCTACCCGCGAACGCCCGTAGCCGCGGCCCATGAGCTGAACAAGATGTTCAAGGACACCATCCGGCTGCTCCCCCGCATCACCGCGCCTGTCCGGGTCTTCCGGTCCACTGTGGACCACGTGGTTTCAGACACGAGTGTGGCAGCGCTGCGCCGCGGCCTGACCAACGCTCCGCTCACACTGACCACCCTGGAGAACAGCTACCACGTGGCAACACTGGATAACGACGCCGAGGAGATCTTCCAGGGGTCCGCCGACTTCATCCGGGCGGTGGTTGCCGGCACGGCAGCAGCCCAGGTCCAGGAGGGCACCGCCCATGAATAGGCCCGACTCCGGCTCGCCGGACCAGAGCGCAAACCAGGACGACGCTGTGTGGCTGGACCTCGTGGCCCGGCTCGAAGAGAAACCTGCCACCCCTACCGGCACAGCGGACCCGGACATCGCCGCCTCCCCGGGCCCTGACGCCACGGGCATTGACCCTGAAACTCCTGGTCCGGCCGGCCCGGAGGCCGTGGCCGGGTCCGGCAGGTCCGCGACGTTCCGCGACTTTGATCCGCTGGGTCTGGCGGGAACAGCCCCCACCGAACTGTCCGCAGCCGAACGGCAGGCGGCGACGCCGGGTGCCACCGGGCAGGCCGACGCCGGCGAACGGACCGGCGCTGACAGCCAGGGCGGCCCCGCCTTCGGCCCGCGTGACTACGCTGCGGAGGACGACCCTGGGGACTTCGTTCCCGAAGAACCGCCAAGCCTTGCCGGTACGGATCCCCTGACCATGCTTGCGTGGCTTGGCGCAATTGGTGCGCCCGTTGCCTTGCTCCTGGCCGTAATGTTCTGGCGGTCAGCGCCGCTGCTGGCGATTGTGGGCATGGTGGCGGTGTTCATCCTTGCCGTGGTTTACCTCATCATGAAGCTGCCCCAGGAAAAAGACGAGAACGACGACGGCGCCCGCGTCTAAGGTCCGTCCCTCACCGCATGCGGCTGCTGACGCGGGACAGATCGGCCGCCCCGATGAGCCCCGCGTTTGGTCCGAGCGCTGCCAGTTCGATGCCGGCCGCCGGACGGAAGCCCCGGCCCGTTAGGTTCCGGGCGAACGCCTTGCGCGCGGGCTCCACCAGCAGGTCCCCTGCCGAGCAGAGTCCCCCGCCGATCACAAACAGTCCCGGATCCAAAGCTGCCGCCAGGTTCGCCAATCCCAGGCCCAGCCACTCGCCCACTTCATCCAGGAGTTCGCGGCAGGCCGCGTCACCGGCGAGTGCCAGATCAGTGACAATGGCCCCGGTGATCTGCTCGGCGTCACCGCCGACGGAGGCCAGCAGTTCCTGGGCAACCGGCGAATTGGCGCGCGCCAGAATCCTCGCTTCCCGGCCCAGGGCGTTGCCAGAGGCGTACTGCTCCCAGCAGCCCCGGTTGCCGCACTCGCAACGCTGCCCGCCGGGCATGATGATCTGGTGGCCGAATTCACCGGCTACACCAAACCGGCCGCGCTCCACCCGCCCGTCCATCACCATGGCACCGCCGATGCCGGTACCGAGGGTGATGCAGACCAGCCGGTCCTCGCCCTGCCCCGCACCAAAGCGCCATTCCGCCCAGGCCGCGGCGTCGGCGTCGTTCGTCAGCAGCACAGGCCGGCGCAGCAGGCGCTGCAGGTTTGCCCGCAACGGCTCGTTGCGCCAGGCGAGGTGCGGACTGAAAAGCACGGTTCCGCCGTCCAGGTCCATCCAACCGGCCGCACCGATGCCTACTGACCACACCCTGTGGCCGGCCCCGAGTTCGTCCACGAGCTCTACGATGACCTGCTCCACCGCGCGCGGGTCGCTGCCGGGGGTGGACCGCCGGGCCTCGCTCAGGATCCTTCCGTCGGCGTCCACTACGCCGGCGGCGACCTTGGTGCCGCCGATATCAATGCCGATTGCCAGTCCCTTGCGCCCGAGCCGCAGGTGCTCGCGGAACGTTTCCGTCCGTCTGGGCCGGGCCCTCGAGGCCAGCGGCCGCCGCCGCCAGGGGGCCGGACGTCGGAGCGGAGCGGCTGGCTCGCCAGGGGGCGTTACGTACATAGTGCTTCATTCTAGGGCGCGCCGGGCGGGCAACGCCGGAGGCCGGGCCCATGGCCACCCCACTCCTCTTTGACTCATATGTTACTGGCCAGTAGGTTTGTTTCTGCACGGCCAAGTTGCAGGCGTATTAGTCTTTAGGCATACCCTGTGCGGGTCTATGGATATCAAAGGAGCTATAGTGCGCGAATTCAGTGTTCCGCCCCTGGTTGTTGTCCCACCGGAAACCAACATCACCGATCTTGTGCTTCGGCAGGCAGCCAAGCCCAGCAACCCGGCGCTCTTCTCGCGGCTGGACTCCGCAGGCGCCTGGCGGGACGTCTCCGCCACAGACTTCCTTGCGGACGTCCAAGCCCTTGCGAAGGGCCTGATGGCCAGCGGCGTGGGAGCCGGCGACCGGGTGGGCATCATGTCCCGCACACGCTACGAGTGGGCCCTCATCGACTTCGCCATCTGGTTCGCCGGCGCCGTCTCGGTGCCCATCTACGAGACCTCCTCGCCGTCGCAGGTTGCCTGGAACCTCGGCGATTCAGGGGCGGTGGCCGCCTTCGGCGAGGCCGCCCACCATGAGGACATCATCCGGCAGGCTGCCACCTCGGAAGGCCTCACCGCCCTCCAGCACGTCTGGCAGCTCGAAGGCGGCGGACTGGACGCCGTCCGTGAGGCCGGACGGGACGTCAGCGACGCCGACCTTGAGGCCCGACGCAGTGCCGCCAACCTGGACGACATCGCCACCATCATCTACACGTCAGGAACCACGGGCCGGCCCAAGGGCTGCGAACTCACCCACGGGAACTTCGTTGAGCTCTCCGACAACGCCCTGGCCATCATCGGCGAGATTGTGCACGAGAACGCCAAGACCATCATGTTCCTGCCGCTGGCGCACGTGTTCGCGCGCTTCATCTCCGTCCTGGCCATGGCCGCCGGAACCACCGTGGCGCATACCCCGGACATCAAGAACCTGCTTGCCGACCTGCAGAGCTACGAGCCCACGTTTATCCTGGCTGTTCCGCGGGTCTTCGAGAAGGTCTACAACTCGGCGCTGACAAAGGCCGAGGACGGCGGCAAGGGCCCCATCTTCCACCGGGCCGCGGATACCGCTATCGCCTTCTCCAAGGCCAGGCAGGCAGGGCACGTTGGCCTGGGGCTGAAGCTCCGCCATGCACTGTTCGACAAGCTGGTCTATGGCAAGCTACGTGCCGCCATGGGCGGGCATGTTGCCCACGCCGTGTCCGGCGGCGGGCCACTGGGAGAGCGACTGGGCCACTTCTTCCAGGGCATCGGCCTGCAAGTGCTCGAGGGCTACGGCCTGACCGAGACTACCGCCCCAATCTCCGTCAACACGCCGGCCCTGATCAAGATCGGTTCCGTGGGGAAGCCCCTGCCGGGCAACTCCGTCAGGATCGCCGAAGACGGCGAGATCCTGGCTAAGGGCGTCTGTGTGATGCGCGGCTACTACAAGCGCGATGACCTGATGGCGGATACGTTTGCCGATGACTGGTTCCGCACCGGCGACATCGGACGGCTCGACGAGAGCGGCTTCCTGTGGATCACCGGCCGCAAGAAGGAAATCATCGTCACGGCCGGCGGTAAGAACGTGGTTCCGGCCCTGCTGGAGGACCAGATCCGGGCGGATGCGCTGGTGTCCCAGGTCCTGGTGGTGGGTGACAACCGGCCGTTCATCGGCGCCCTGGTGACCCTGGACCAGGAGGCCCTGCCGGGCTGGCTCCAGCGGCACGGACTGCCGGCCACCACCACGCTCGACGAAGCCGTCGAGAACCCGGTGGTCAAGGCCGCTGTGCAGGACCTGATCACGCATGCCAACGCCTCGGTGTCGCAGGCGGAAGCCATCAAGTCATTCCGGATCGTCGCTTCGGACTTCACGGAAGCTTCCGGCCACCTGACGCCGTCCATGAAGGTGAAGCGGGCCCAGGTGATGAAGGACTTCGAGACAGTCATCGAGGAAATGTACGGCGCGCCGCGCGGCTAGCGGATATCCGTCCCAAGCAAACAACAACGCGGGGTCACTTCCCGCCCCCCGATGCACTCGGATGGGCGTGAAGTGACCCCGCGTTGTTTGTAGGGTCTACTCGACGACCAGGAGGAGGTCCCCGCCCTGCACCTGCTCCACCGCTGAAATGGCGAGCCGCGAGACTTTGCCTGCCACCGGCGTCGTAATGGAGGCTTCCATCTTCATCGCTTCGATGGTGGCCACCGTGTCACCGGCGTTGACCGTGTCACCGGCCGTAACGGTCACGGTGACGGCGCCGGCGAACGGCGCGGCAACGTGGCCGGGCTGGGCCGGGTCTGCCTTCTCTGCGGCCTTGACGTTGCTCACCACGGAGCGGTCACGGACCACAACGGGGCGGGACTGGCCGTTCAGGGTGCACATCACCGTGCGCATGCCCTTTTCATCGGGCTCGGAAACGGCTTCCAGCGAGGCGATCAGCCGGACACCCTTCTCCAGCTGGATCTCGTGCTCCGCACCACGCTGAAGGCCATAGAGGTAGTCGCGGGTGTCGAGCACGGAAATGTTGCCGTACGTCTCCACGCTCTTGAGGTAGTCCTTGGTGGGACCCTCGAAGAGCAGGCGGTTCAGTGTGCCCTGGCGGGTCTTGGAATCACCCTTGAGCGCGGCGCTGTCCTCGGGGCTGAGGTCAACGTCGCGGACCTTGATGCTGCGGCCCTGGAGCGCCTTGGTGCGGAACGGTTCCGGCCATCCTCCGGGCGGGTCGCCGAGTTCACCGGACAGGAAGCCGATGACGGAGTCGGGGATGTCGTAGTTCTGCGGGTTTTCGTTGAAGTCCGCGGGATCTGCGTTGAGACCTACGAGGTGCAGGGCGAGATCGCCCACCACCTTGGACGACGGCGTGACCTTCACCAGGCGGCCCAGTATGCGGTCCGCAGCGGTGTACATGTCCTCGATCGCCTCAAACCGCTCCCCCAGGCCGAGCGCCATCGCCTGCTGGCGCAGGTTGGACAGCTGGCCGCCCGGGATTTCGTGCTGGTAGACACGGCCGGTGGGGCCCGGGAGGCCTGATTCGAACGGCGCGTAGACGCGGCGCACCGCTTCCCAGTACGGCTCAAGGGAGCTGACTGCGTCAAGGCTCAAGCCGGTGTCCCGCGGGGTGTGCGCCAGCGCCGCCACAAGGGCGGAGGCGGACGGCTGGCTGGTGGTCCCGGCCAGCGAGGCGGATGCAACGTCAACGGCGTCCACGCCGGCGTCGACTGCCGCCAGCAGGGTGGCCAGCTGGCCGCCTGCTGTGTCATGGGTGTGGAGGTGGACCGGGAGGTCGAAGCGTTCGCGCAGGGCGGCCACCAGCTTGGCGGCCGCTGCCGGGCGGAGCAGCCCGGCCATGTCCTTGATGGCCAGGATGTGGGCGCCGGCGTCCACAATCCGCTGAGCCAGTTCCAGGTAGTAGTCCAGCGTGTACAGCTTCTCGTCCGGGTTCAACATGTCGCCGGTGTAACACAGTGCTACCTCGGCTACCGCAGTGCCGGTGGCCCGGACGGCGCGGATGGCGGGTGCCATCTGGTTCACGTCGTTCAGGGCATCGAAGATGCGGAAGATGTCGATGCCGGTGGCGGCGGCCTCGTTGACGAAAGCAACCGTCACCTCTTCCGGGTACGGCGTGTAGCCCACCGTGTTCCGGCCGCGCAGCAGCATCTGCAGGCAGACATTGGGCAGCGCCTTCCGCAGGGCAGCCAGGCGGTCCCAGGGGTCCTCGCCGAGGAAGCGCAGGGCCACATCGTAGGTTGCGCCGCCCCAGGCCTCAACGGACAGGAGCTCCGGCAGGAGCGCTGTGACCGCGGGACCGGCAGCCACGAGGTCCCGGGTACGCACGCGGGTGGCCAGCAGGGACTGGTGGGCGTCGCGGAAGGTGGTGTCGGTGACGGCCACGGCGGTCTGCTCACGCAGGGCCTTGGCGAAGCCTTCAGGGCCAAGCTCCAGCAGACGCTGGCGCGATCCCGGTGCGGCCTGCCGATCCCCAACGGCGGGGAGTTTGGCGGCCGGATCCGAATGCACTTTCAGCTCGCCGTTGGGCTTGTTGACGGTGACTTCGGCCAGCCACGTCAGGAGCTTGGTGCCGCGGTCGGCGGAGACCCGGGCCTTCAGCAGCTGGGGACGCTCGTCGATGAAGTTGGTGGCGACGTTGCCGGCAATGAAGTCAGCATCGTCGAGCACGGCCTGGAGGAAGGAAATGTTGGTGGACACACCCCGGATGCGGAACTCCGCGAGTGCCCGGCGTGCGCGGGCCACGGCGGCCGGATAGTCGCGGCCGCGGCAGCTCAGCTTCACGAGCATGGAGTCGAAGTGGGGACTGATTTCGGCACCCGAGTACACGGTGCCGCCGTCGAGCCTTACACCGGCACCGCCGGCGGAGCGGTAGCCGGTGATCTTCCCGACGTCGGGCCGGAACCCGTTGGCCGGGTCCTCGGTGGTGATGCGGCACTGCAGCGCTGCGCCCTTGAGCTGGACCGTCTCCTGGGAGAGGCCCAGGTCCGCGAGGGTCTCGCCGGAAGCGATCCGAAGCTGTGCCTGCACCAGGTCAACGTCCGTCACTTCCTCAGTGACGGTGTGTTCGACCTGGATGCGGGGGTTCATTTCGATGAAGACGTGCTGGCCGGCGCGTTCGCCGACGGTGTCCACCAGGAACTCCACGGTTCCGGCGTTGACGTAGTTCAGGGCCTTGGCGAACTTCACCGCGTCACGGTAAAGGGCCTGGCGGATGCCTTCGTCCAGGTTGGGCGCGGGGGCGATCTCAATGACCTTCTGGTGACGGCGCTGGATGGAGCAGTCACGTTCGAAGAGGTGGATGACGTTACCCTCGGCGTCGGCCAGGATCTGCACCTCGATGTGGCGCGGGCGGAGCACCGCCTGCTCCAGGAACATGGTGGGGTCACCGAATGCCGCATCGGCTTCGCGCATGGCGGCCTGCAGGGCCTCGGGAAGGGCTTCCCTCGTGTCGACGCGGCGCATGCCACGTCCGCCGCCGCCGGCGACGGCCTTGGCGAAGATGGGGAAACCGATCTCGTCGGCTGCAGCGATCAGCTCATCCATGTCCTTCGAGGGTTCACTCGATTTCAGGACCGGAACACCGGCCTCACGGGCAGCCTTCAGTGCTGCCACCTTGTTGCCGGCCAGCTCAAGCACCTCAGCCGGCGGGCCAACGAAGGTGATGCCCGCTTCCTGTGCAGCGCGGGCCAGGTCGGGGTTTTCCGAAAGGAAGCCGTAGCCGGGGTAGATGGCGTCGGCGCCGGACTCCTTGGCGACGCGGACCACTTCGGCAACATCCAGGTAGGCCCGGACGGGATGCCCCACTTCGCCGATCAGATATGCCTCATCGGCCTTCTGGCGGTGGATCGAGTTTCGGTCCTCATTGGGGAAGACAGCAACGGTCTTAGCGCCCAGCTCGTAGCTGGCACGGAAGGCCCTGATCGCGATTTCGCCGCGGTTGGCCACCAGAATCTTGGAAAACATAATTCTCCTGCATCATTGCGGGTGTATCGGTAAGTGGTCACAGTGTCTAAGACCCGCGCTCAGAAATACAAATCATTGTGGCCACAGTCACAGAAGCTTCCGTCATGTCCCGCGTGCATCGACGGAGGCTGGCAGAACCGGCCACCCATACCATCGCCGTGCCATGCCGCGTCCCCATAAGACGGGATTCACCGGCGCAGCCACATATGATGAGTAAGGCGGCTCGAGCCGCCGGCTTCGGCAGTGCCGGAGCAAACATTACCCCCAACACGGCAGCCGGCGTTAGGTTTTGGTCTCACAAGTGCAAGTAGTCAGCATCAGCAGCCTCAAGGGCGGAGTCGGCAAGACGTCCGTCACCACAGGATTGGCGTCTGCGGCGCTTGCCGCGGGCATCCCCACACTGGTGGTGGACCTCGATCCCCATGCGGACGCGACCACTGCCCTGGGCGTCCAGGCCGGCGACCAGCTGGACATCGGCAGGATGCTCAAGAGCCCCCGCCGGGCCAAACTGGCAGACAATGTCGCGGGCAGCTCCTGGACGGCACGGGCGCATGCCAACGGATCCGGACCGGCCGTGCTGGACGTCGCCGTGGGTTCGGCGTACACCGGCATCTACGACCGCCCGGACCTTGGCCGTCGGGACCTCCGCAGGCTTTCCGCGGTCCTGGCTGGCGCCGACCGCTACGAGCTGGTCCTCATTGACTGCCCGCCGTCGCTGAACGGGCTGACCCGGATGGCCTGGTCCGCGAGTGACAAGGTGGCGCTCGTGGCAGAGCCGGGACTGTTCTCGGTGGCGGGAACGGAACGGACCATGCGCGCCATCCAGCTGTTCAAGCAGGAATTCGCGCCGAACCTGTCCCCCGCAGGCATTGTGGCCAACCGCGTGCGCACGGGTTCCTCCGAACACACTTATCGGCTCGCGGAAATGGAATCGATGTTCGGTGACCTGCTGTTGAGCCCGCGCATCCCTGAACAGGCGAACTGGCAGCAGATCCAGGGCGCGGCCCACCCGGTGCACCACTGGCCCGGCGAATCCGCGAAGACATCCGCTGCGTTGTTCGACGCCCTCCTGGTCAACCTCCTCGCGACCGGAAGCGGCCTGCGGAACCGTACCCAGCGTTAACCCCTTGGCCGCAGCTCCGCTGCAGCCAAGGATTCCGCGGACAACAATAGAGGCCACCCCCGCCGGAGGTGGCCTCTTCTGTTGGTATTGTGTCAGCCTGTTGTGTCAGCCGATCTTGCGCGCAGCGCGCCGCTTGCTCAGCTCGTCGTCGGGAAAGGACTGTTCGACGGCGTGTTCGCTCGGCAGGGAGGCCAGACTGCCCTCGACTTCGCGCCAAACCCTGCCCACGGCGATGCCGAAAACGCCTTGGCCACCCTGGACAAGATCGATGACCTCGTCAGCGGACGTGCATTCGTAGACACTCGCGCCGTCGCTCATGAGCGTGATCTGTGCCAGATCCTCCACGCCGCGTTCGCGCAGGTGTTCCACCGCCGTGCGGATCTGCTGAAGGGAAACGCCGGTGTCCAGCAGCCGCTTGACTACCTTGAGGACCAGAATGTCCCGGAAGCCGTAGAGTCGCTGCGAGCCGGAGCCTGCGGCTCCGCGGACTGCGGGCTCAACAAGCCCGGTGCGTGCCCAGTAGTCCAGTTGGCGGTACGTGATGCCGGCAGCCTTGCAAGCCGTGGGGCCGCGGTAGCCGGCGTCCTCGTCCAGGACGGGAAGGTCTTCGGTAAACAGGAGGCCCTGGGCACCGCTCGCGGGCACAGCCACACCAGCCGTTGTGGGCTGTTTCAGCCCGCCTGCTTCGCCTTTGGGACTCACCTGGATCCTCCTTGTCATAAGCTCCCGGGGACCACTGCATCAGCCTGTGCACGCATGAAGTCCATGCATGTAATTTCGCGGGGGTCGTACTTTTACAGTGTGACTTGCGCGGCTGCTGTAAGCAATGGGAGCTTGATACCTTCGACGTTAGGCCCGCTGCGCCCCAAGGTCAAAGATCTAGGCCGCTTGGCGCAGGCGTGTCGGAACTTTCAGGCTCAACTTTAACCTTAACGTGACCTCAGCCGTCGAAGTCTTCGGGCTCCACGTCGTCCAGGAACTCACGGAAGCGCCGCAGTTCGCGCTCCTCGTCCACGGTGGGGCCCGGGTCAGTGTCCTCGCCCTCGTCATGCTCGGTGATACGGACTCCGGCTTCATCCATTACGGAGTCGGCACACCAGATGCGGCATTTGGCCCGCAACGCGATCGCGAGGGCGTCCGATGCCCGTGAGCTGACGGTAGTGCCGTTCTCGAACTGGAGCTGGCCATAAAAGATGTTGTCCTCAACGGCCACAATGTTGACGCTGACAACCGAATGGCCCAGTGACTCCACCACATCCACCAGGAGGTCGTGGGTCATCGGGCGCGGAGGCACTACCCCTTGTTGGGCCAGGGCGATGGCACTTGCCTCTGGAGTCCCGATCCAGATGGGCACGTGCCGTTCGCCGTGGATCTCGCGCAGCAGAACGAGCGGCTGGTTGGACGGCAGTTCGATACGAACGCCTACGATCTCCACTTCGATCATCAGATGTCCATACGTGAGATACGGTCCTGGACCAGTGCCCGGTGCAGGACCAGGCAGAGGTCGCTGATTTCGCGGGCCGCTTCAGCAGCCCGCGCCTGTGACGCGGAATCGCGCCGGGACGCGAGCGGCGCAACGGCGCGCTCCACGAGTCCGAATTCACGTTCCGCGGCGGCCTGGAACGGCCGCAGGTGGCGCGGTTCAAGGCCGTGGCTCTCCAGTTGCACGCAGGCACGGGCCACTTGGAGGGCGTGCTCGTCGAACTTGCCGTTGCTGTGGCTGATCAGCCCGAAGCTCAGCAGCGATTGGAGTAGCGGAATGCTGGCGCCGGACTCGGTCCGCAGCTGTTCCTCGCTGAATTTCCGGCCGCGGTTCTGAAGCTCCACGGCCAATTCATCCGAAACGATCCGCGGCGAAACCACGACGCCGGGCGGCAGGTTCTCGGGCCGCTCTCCCCTGTCGATCGCATCAAGGTAGTCCTTGATGACTTTCAGTGGAAGGTACTGGTCCCGCTGCAGTGCCAGCACAAAACGGAGACGTTCAACGTCACTGTCCGAGTACTGCCGGTATCCGGCCGGAGTACGGCGCGGATTAATCAGTCCCTTTTCCTCGAGGAACCTGATTTTCGACGCGGTCATACCCGGAAAGTCGCCGCTGAGTTGCGCGAGGACTTCCCCGATGTTCAAAACTTGGGGCCCCCGGCGTTCCGGTTGTGCCATTGCCACAGGCAAGTGTCCCGGGATCAGGCGCGGCCTGCTGCGCGGGCAGGGCTCAGGTAGAAGGTGAGTCGGAACTTGCCGATCTGGACTTCGTTCCCGGACTTTAGCTCAACACTGTCCACGCGGTCGTGGTTGACGTAAGTGCCGTTGAGGCTGCCGGTATCCACCACTTCAAAGCTCCGCGCAGTGCGGCGGAACTCGACGTGGCGCCGCGAGACGGTGACGTCATCAAGGAAGATGTCGGCGTCAGGATGACGGCCGGCCGTGGTGGTATCCGTGTCAAGCAGGAAGCGGGCACCCGCGTTCGGGCCGCTGTGGGCCACCAGGAGCGCGGAACCGGCCGGCAGCGCCTCCACGGATGAATGCTCGTCCGTAGACAGCTTGGGGGCGATGGTGGGTTCGTCGGAGACGGGGGTGAGATGGATCGAGGTGGTCTCCGAAGCCCTGGCCGCACCTGTGCCGTACTCGCCTTCGGCAGGGTCCTGTTCGTGGCCAACCATGGATTCCTCCTCTTTCGCTGCAGCTCTCACGCCTGCAATCAACTTTTGCCCTGACGGATCCGCCTCGCGGATCCGATGCCGGGCCCCGATCCGGCCACTGACGTGCGAAGACGCCCGTTGGCCGGCCCGGATGAACCCGTTAGCTTCAGCCTACCTGCTGTTCGTACTCGGATGCACTGAGCAAGGATTCCACAGCGTCCGCTTCTGCCAGCCGGATCTCGATCAGCCAGCCGTCGCCGTACGGATCGGAGTTGATCAAGGCCGAATCGGTATCGAGGGATTCGTTGCGTGCCACGACTTCGCCGCTGACCGGAGCATAGATGTCGCTGACGCTCTTGGTGGATTCGACTTCGCCCACGACTTCGTTTGCGGTGACTTTGGTGCCGGCTTCCGGCATCTGGGCATAGACAACATCTCCGAGTGCGTCCTGCGCGAAGTCGGTGATGCCCACCCGGACCACGCCGTCGGCGCCCGGTGCGGATACCCACTCGTGCTCGGCGGTGTAGGACAGGTCTTCGGGAATGTTGCTCATCAGGGGCCTTTCATCGGGTCAATCACCAATGTCAACGGGGCCTGGAAAACAAGCCGCCGCTGAAAGTATAGGCACAACTCCACGGGCGTTCGAGGAGGATTCTGACATGATGAGACGCATGAGATCAGATGCACAGGAATCGCCCGCGAAAAATGCGAACTGGGCTGCGCGGATCATCCTCGTTGCGGTGGTGCTGGTGGTCCTCGCTATCGCTTACTTTGCCTTTGCGGCCATCCTCCCGGTCTGGTGGGCGAATGTTATCCGCAACCAGGTCCAGGGCAATCTTGGGGCGGGCATCCTGGTGGGGATGTTTTACGGATTCGTTTTTACGTTCGTCCCCCTCTTGGTCGCCTGGCAGGCCACACGCAAATCCGTGAGCTGGCCCTGGAAGCTGAGCATCCTCGTTGCCGCTGTGGCTCTCGCGTCCCCGAATCTGCTGACCGCCGGGATCATGTTCGGCAGCTCGCAGGCCGCCCATAACGGACAGCGGATCCTCGGCACCGAAGCAACCTGGTTCCCGTTGTGGACGCAAATCTCAGCCATCGCCGCCGTCGTGATCTTTGTGGTTGGCCTGATCCTGTGGAGGGTCTGGCGGCAGCGCGGCAAAAAGATGAAGGTGCTCAAGAAGGCAGATGCCGAGCGTTCCCTGGCTGCAAAGGCGGCGAATGATACCGCGGCCAGCTCACCTGCTCCCCAGGCGCCACCTGTTCCTGAGGCGCCGGCCGCACCCGACAGCCAGGCTGACCGCAGGTAAACCATGCCGGAGCTTCCCGAGGTTGCAGGCCTGGCCGGTTTCCTGGACGAGCACCTGCGCGGAGCGGTGGTGCGGAAGGTCCAGATCGTTTCCTTCGCCGTGCTGAAGACAGCGGATCCGCCGTTCACAGCGCTGGAGAACTGCACCGTCGCCGGCGTGCGGCGGTTCGGAAAATTTGTCAGCATTGACACCGACGGGCCGTCGTTTGTCTTCCACCTCGCCCGGGCGGGATGGGTCCGCTTCACGGACTCCCCCACGGATACCCAGCTCCGGATGGGAAAAGGCCACATCGCCATGCGCCTGGCATTCACCGGGCCGGACGGTGCCCATGGCATGGATCTCACCGAGGCGGGCACCAAAAAAAGCCTTGCCGTGTACGTGGTGCGAGACCCCCAGGATGTGCCGGGCGTCGCGGCACTCGGGCCGGACCCGTTCAGCGCAGCGTTCGACGCCGACATGCTGGCGGAGATTCTCGGCTCCACTTCCCAGCAGATCAAGGGCGTCCTACGGAGCCAGAGCGTGATCGCGGGGATCGGGAACGCCTACAGCGACGAGATCCTGCATGCTGCGAGGATCTCCCCCTTTGCCACCGCCAAGTCCTTGGACCGTGGCACGGTGCAGGTGCTTTATGACGCCATCCACAGCGTGCTCGGAACAGCCCTGGCCGAAGCCGAGGGCAAGCCGCCCAGCGAGCTCAAGGACGTCAAACGCAGCCACATGCGGGTCCATGCCCGCACCGGCGAGGCTTGCCCCGTGTGTGGTGACACAGTCCGGGAGGTGTCTTTCGCGGATACTTCCCTGCAGTACTGTCCCACGTGCCAGACCAAGGGAAAGATCCTGGCGGACCGTCGGACATCGAAGTTCCTGAAATAGGCCAGGCCGCGAAACATCCGAAAAGGACGGCACAAAACAGAAGCGTCCCGGAGAAAATTCTCCGGGACGCTTCTGTTTTGGTCGGGCTGACAGGATTTGAACCTGCGACCCCTTGACCCCCAGTCAAGTGCGCTACCAAGCTGCGCTACAGCCCGTTAGTTCCGCCGTTCTCCGCTGCGTTTACTCCTGATGTTAGCCAGGATTTCAACTCAGCAGTCCGGCCGAACCACCTTGAAAAGCTTACACGATTCCGGAGGGTGCAAGTGACACTTTGCCGCCTGCACGCCCCCGGTGTGTCCTAATTAACGCTTCTTGCCGCGCTTTTCGCGGACGCGCATGTTGACCTCGATGGGCGTGCCCTCGAAACCGAAGGTTTCGCGGAGCCTGCGGGTGATGAAACGGCGGTAGCCCGGGTCCAGGAACCCGGTGGTGAACAGCACAAACTTCGGCGGCCGGCTGGACGCCTGTGTGCCGTACAGGATGCGCGGCTGCTTGCCGCCGCGGACCGGGTGCGGGTGCGCCGCCACAAGCTCGCCGAGGAAGGCATTGAGCTTGCCGGTGGGGATGCGCCGGTCCCAGTTCTCCAGGGCCAGGTCCAGGGCGGGGACCAGGCGGTCCTTGTGCCAGCCGGTCAGCGCGGAAATGTTGACCCGGGGCGCCCAGGCCACGTGGGCCAGGTCCTGTTCGATTTCGCGCTCCAGGTAGGTGCGGCGTTCGTCGTCGAGCAGGTCCCATTTGTTGAAGGCCAGCACCAGGGCGCGGCCCGACTCGATGGCCAGCTGCAGGATGCGGACGTCCTGCTCGCTGAGGACTTCATCAACGGCGAGAAGAACGACGGCGACCTCCGCCTTTTCGAGCGCGGCCTGCGTCCGGAGGGAGGCGTAGTAGTCGGCGCCCTGCGCCATGTGCTGGCGGCGGCGGATGCCTGCCGTGTCCACAAAGCGCCAGGTGCGGTCGCCGAGTTCAATGAACTCATCCACCGGATCACGCGTCGTGCCGGCGGTGTTGTCCACTACTACACGCTCGGAGCCTGCCAGCTTGTTCAGCAGTGATGACTTGCCCACGTTCGGGCGGCCGATCAGTGCGATGCGGCGGGGTCCGCCCGAGCGTTCCAGGCCCTCAATCGTGGAGAACTCCGGCAGGGTGTCCATCACGTGGTCCAGGAGGTCGGCAACGCCGCGTCCGTGCAGGGCGGAAACGGGGTAAGGCTCGCCGAAGCCGAGGCCCCACAGGGTGGCGGAGTCCGCTTCCTGGGCGAAGTCGTCCACTTTGTTGGCCACCATGATGACCGGCTTCTTGCTGCGGCGGAGCATCTTCATAACGCCCTCGTCCGTCGCGGTGGCGCCCACCGCGGAGTCGACGACGAAGAGCACGGCGTCGGCCATTTCCACGGCCATTTCGGCCTGTTCGGCCACCCGGGCGTGGATGCCGCGGGCATCGTGCTCCCAGCCGCCGGTGTCCACCACGGTGAAGTTGCGCCCGTTCCAGTGTGCCGAGTACATCACCCGGTCCCGCGTTACGCCGGGAGTGTCCTCGACCACGGCTTCGCGGCGGCCCAGGATACGGTTCACAAGGGTGGATTTGCCCACGTTGGGACGGCCGATGATGGCAAGCACGGGATCGAGCTTGACCGGTCCGTCAAAGTCCTCGTCGTCGTAGTTCCCGCTCAGCAGGGCGGCGTCTTCCTCGTCGAGCTCGTAGTCGTCCAAGCCGGCGCGGAGCGACGCGGCACGCATCTCCGCTTCGTCGTCGTCGATGGCGGCCAGCCGCTCGGCCACCTGGTCCGTGCCGGTGGGCGTGTATTCATCTTCGCCGGCGCCGGAGTGGCTGGAGGTTTGAGTCGTATCGCTCATTGCACTTTCCTTAGTGGTCATCTGCCGGCGTCCCGGCTACTGCTGTGAAGTTCGTGCGGAAATCCGCGTGGGGCAAAGGCTGCCCACTGTGTTGGATGGTCTCCTGGACGTGCCCCGCAAGCGCAGCGCGGATTTCCATTCCCGCCCTGTCCATTGAAGCACGGCCCGTTTCGCCGGGGTTGCGGCTGAGGGTCAGTGCGTTGCCGAAGCTGACGTGGAACCGCCGCCCCGGCCTGGGTACCGTGTCGAGGTGTTCGTTGCCCGTCCGGGTGCCAAGGATGGCCACGGGAACCACGGGGGCGCCCGAGTTCAGAGCCAGCCAGGCCACCCCGTTGTTGATGTCTGTTGCCTGGCCGCTCCCCCGAGTTCCTTCCGGAAGAATCCCGATGCACCGGCCGGCGTCGAGCATGTTCTTGCCCAGCAGCAGCGCAGCCCGGTCCCCGGAGCGGTCAACCGGCAGCTGGCCGGAGGCCCGAAGGACCCGACCCAGCAAGCCCTTGAACATCTCCTTCTTGACCAGGATGTGCATGGGACGCGGCGACGCGCCGAACATCACCGGCCCGTCCAGGAAACTGATGTGGTTGCCGGCAAAAATCACCGGCCCGCCTGTAGGCACGTTGTCCCGGCCAGTGACGGACGTCCGGTACACCACGTGGTCCAGGAGCCAGCCGACGGGCCGGCTCCAGGTCATGGTCAGGCCGGAGGGAAGCCGCACGCCGCGGTCAGTCACGGTTAAGCACCTTCGTGACGATCACGAGCGCCGCGTCCACGGTCTCGGCGAAGTCCAGATCGGAAGAATCCAGGGTGACAACACCGTCGGCAGCCTGGGTGAAGTTCACCACCGTGGAATCCTTGGCGTCACGGTGGGTGACCTGGGCGGCGAGCTGCTCCGCATCCTGCGTGCCGCCCAGCTGGATGCCGCGGCGGCGAAGCCGGGCCTCCTCACTGGCAGTCAGCAGCATGCGGACTTCCGCGCCCGGGGCCACGACTGTAGTGATGTCCCGGCCCTCCACCACGATGCGGCGGTGGTGCTTTTCAATAAGCTCACGCTGCCGGCGGATCAGTTCGGTCCGGGCACCCAGGGTGGTGGCCACCGCACTGACCGCCGACGAAATTGCCGGTTCACGGATGGCGTCCGTGACGTCGGCGCCGTTCACGCGGACGTATTCCTCCCGCGGTGTGGTGCTCAGTTCCAGGATCAGGTCCCGGGAAGCCTGCTCCACGGCGGCGGCGTCACTGAGATCAATTCCGCTGGTGACGCAGAACCAGGTCAGGGCCCGGTACATGGCGCCGGTGTCCAGGTAGGCAAGGTGCAGCCGGCGGGCCACTTCCTTGCTCACGCTGGACTTGCCGGAGCCTGACGGCCCGTCGATGGCAACCACCAAAGGCCTGCCGACGCGCAAGGCCGGAAGGGTGTCAAGAAGTTCTTGTGTCATTACTGCAATACCCGCCATCCGCGGTCGTTGAGTGCTTCGATCAGATGGTCATGCTTGTTCGGCAGCACGGACAGTTCCACCATGCCCACGTTCTGGCCCGAGGAATGGTCCAGCCGAAGGTCCTCCACGTTCACGCCGATCTCACCGATTTCGGTGAGGAGCTGCGCGATCTGTCCCGGCCGGTCATCCACGAGGACCGTCAGCCAGGAGTAGGCCTGCGGCGGGCCACCGTGCTTGCCCGGAATACGGGCCTGCCCGGCATTGCCTTCGCTGATCAGCTGGGCCAGGTCAAGCCTGGCGCCCGGCGCCAACGGTTCCTCGAGCGTGCCGATGAGCCGGTTCAGGTCCTCGCGGACTCCGTAAAGGATCTCCACGACCTTCCCTGCGTTGCCGCCCAGGATCTGGACCCACAGCGTGGGATCGCTGGCGGCGATCCGCGTGACGTCCCGCAGGCCGTTGCCGGCGAGGGACAGCGCGTGAAGCGGCGTCCCCTGCAGCCGGCTGGCCAGCAGCGAGGACATGATCTGGGGCAGGTGCGACACCAAGGCCACAGCTTCGTCGTGTTCGTCGGCAGTGAACTGGGAAACCACAGCTCCCAGGTCCGTGGCCAGGGAACGCGCAGTCTGCACGGCAGCCGCGGATGACTCCGGGCCCGGACAAACCACCCACGGCATGGACGTGAAGAGCTCGCCGCGGGCCGCAACCGGCCCGGACTTTTCGCGCCCTGCCATCGGATGGGTGCCCACATAGCGGGCGAGGTCCGCGCCGCGGCCGCCCAACTCCGCCAGGATGGCGGCCTTGACGCTGGCTATGTCAACCACCACTGAATCCGGGTAGTCGGCAAGCGCACGGGCCACGACGTCGGCGGTCACGTCCGGCGGTGCTGCCACCACCACAAGCTCTGGCGCCTCGTCCCCGAGCTGGTCCAGGGGCTGGCCGGCACCGATGTCGACGGCCACCGCCTGGTTGGTCGGCGACGGGTCAGACAGGAACACGGGCACGCCGCGCCCACGCAGGCCCAGCCCGATGCTGGCACCGAGCAGGCCGGTGCCAATCACCACGACCGGCCCATTGAGGTGCCCCCGCCCGTGGGAGCGAAATGCGGACATGCCTCAGAGTCCTACGGATGCCAGCAGGTGGCCGACTTCCTGCTTGCCAAGGTTGCGGATGCTGCCCTGGCGCTGGTCGCCCAGGCCAATGGGACCCACCTTGACGCGCACCAGCCGCAGGACCGGGAACCCGACGGCGTCGAACAGGCGACGGACAATCCGATTCTTGCCCGAGTGCAGGATCACTTCGATCAGCACGTGGCCCGGAGTGGAGTCCACCAGCTTGAAGGAGTCAACCGAGGCAAAACCATCCTCGAGTTCCACACCTTCCCGGAGCTGGGCGCCAACTCCCTGCGGGAACGGGCCGCGGACCTGGACCAGGTAGGTCTTGGGGACCTCGTAGGACGGGTGGGTCAGCCGGTTGGCCAATTCGCCGTCGTTCGTCAGCAGCAGCAGACCTTCGGTGGCGACGTCCAGCCGGCCCACGTGGAACAGGCGTTCGCCCTGGTGGGTCTTCCGCACAAAATCACTGATGCAGGGACGGCCATCGGGGTCTTCCATGGTGGACACCACGCCCTTGGGCTTGTTGAAGACCATGTACACGAGGTTTTCATCCAGCTGGATGCGCAGGCCATCAACGTGGATGACTGCTGTCTTGGGGTCCACGCGGACACCAAGCTCAGTGACAACCTGGCCGTCGACCTCTACTCGGCCTTCGGCGATCATCTCTTCGCAGACGCGGCGCGAAGCCACGCCGGCCTGGGCCATAACCTTCTGCAGGCGCGTGCCGTCGGCGTCGTGCATTTCCGACTGCTGAACGTCACTGCGGGGTCCACGCTTGCGGGCAGGCTTCCGCACGGGGCCAAGGTTCTGGCCAAACCGTTCGCTGCCGAAGGCGCGTGACGCGGCCGCCCCGGGCCTGCCGGTGCGCGGCTTGGGCTTGAGTGCGCCCGGGGTGCCGGGAGCCTTGTTGGCGCCCGGTTTGCGGGCAGCAGGCTTGCGCGCCGCTGTGCTGCCGGCCGGCTTCCAGTCGGAGGCACCGCGGCCGGCCGGTGACGATGCCGGGGCGTCGCCGGGATCCACAAATGGCTCCTCGCGAGGCCTCGGGGCCTTGTACGGCCGGTCGCCGCCGCCGAATCCGGCGTTACGCTTGCCTGCGCCGGCGCGGAATCCGCCGCCCGCCGCGCTGGGGCGGCCGCTGCCGCCCTGTGCAGGGTTACGGCTTGCGCCGCCCTGCGCCGGATTACGGCTGGCGCCGCCCTGTCCGGCATTGCGTTCTGAACTGTTGCGTCCCGAACTGTTACGTGGTGAACCCTGGCGTCCCGCCTGTGTCATGACCCGTCCTTCGTTATTTGGCCCGCTGGTTGTCCAAGAACAACCCTAGCCAGCCATGCAGAAATTATCTGCCCTTATGAATATTCGTATGTGCATGCGGGATTTCCCGCCTACATTCTGTCGGCGTCGTAGAACTCCGCGATGCCCTCAAGCCCCGGAAGATGGGGTGAGAGCTGGGGCAGTTCCGCTGCGGAGCCGATTCCCATCCGTTCCAGGAAATACGACGTGGTCCGGTAGAGGATGGCACCCGACTCAGGATCGTGTCCCGAATCTTCGATCAGCCCGCGCTGGGTCAATGTCCGTACGACAGAATCGACATTGACTCCTCGAATTGCAGACACCCGGGCCCTGGAGACAGGCTGGCGGTACGCGATGACAGCCAGTGTTTCCAAGGCCGCCTGCGTGAGCCTGGCCGTCTGACCCTCAAGCACAAACCGTCCGACGATCTCGGCAAAGTCTGCGCGGGAGTAGATCCGCCAGCCACCGGCGATGTTCCGCAATTCAAAACCCCGGGGGCTGGCGCTGAAACCAGCATCGCTGGCACGGTCCATGTCCGGGGCTTTAACAGTATAGCCGCTATACTCCCGCTGCAGTTCCGCCAGTAACTGCTCGACGACGGCGACGGTCAGGTTAAGCCCGGCCGCCAGCTCAGTAGCGCTGGCAGGTTGGTCCAGGACCATCAGGACCGCCTCGAGTGCAGCCTTGGCACCGCCGGGAAGATCCCGGACGTCCATTCCCGGCTCCGCCCCAGGCTCCGGAAGTTCTTGGCTCACGACATTTCCTCGTATTCTTCGCTTAGGTTTTCTGTTGACCAGTCTCGGCCGTCTACGGTCCAGTGGACAGTGAGATCACCTAGGGGCGACACCTGGTCGAAGGAGACTGCGCTGTCCCGGAACATCTCCAGCAACGCCAGGAACCTGGCCACCACCACGAGGGTGGAATCGGCATCGGCGATCAACGCGCGGAACGACAGTGGCTTCCCCAACTGGAGCCGGAGCCCCAGGATCTCGGCCTGTTCCTTCACGCTGACGGCGCTGCCATGCAGGTGGGCAAGGCCCACCTCGGTGGGCCGCGGCGTCTTGGCCTTCAGGGCGGACTCGGCCAGGCGGGCGAACTGGTCCGGGGTGTGCTTCCACACCAGTTCCGGGAGCATGGCGGCAAAGTGCTCCTCCAAGGCAACCTGACGCGGAAACCGGCTGGCTTCCTGTTCCAGGGTTCCGGCCATCAGGGCTGCCACCTGTTTGAACGCCTTGTATTGGAGGAGCCTCGCAAAAAGGAGGTCCCGCGCTTCCAGTAGGGCGATGTCCTCGTCGTCCTCGACCTCACCGGCGGGCAGGAGCCTTGCGGCCTTGAGATCCAGGAGGGTGGCGGCGATGACCAGGAATTCGCTGGCTTCATCCAGCGCCCATTCCTCGCCGAGCTTCTGGAGCTTCCTGATGTACTTGATGAACTCATCAGTGACGGTGGCAATGGCCACCTCGGTGATGTCCAGCTGGTGCTTGGCGATCAGGCCCAGCAGGAGGTCGAACGGGCCGGTGAAGTTGGCAAGCCGCACCTCAAAGCCGGGTTTGGACTCGGCCACGGCGTGTTTAGGGTGCGCCGCCGCGCGAAATCAGCTCTTTGGCCAGGCGGCGGTAGGCATCGGCGCCGATGTGGCTGCCGGCGTAGCTGGTGATCGGCTCGGCCGCGACAGTGGCGTCCGCGAACTTGATGGAGCGTTTGATGACCGTCTCGAAGACTTTGTCGCCGAAGGCTTCCACCAGGCGGGTGATGACTTCGCGGCTGTGGAGCGTGCGGGCGTCGTACATGGTGGCCAGGACACCATCAACCTGCAGGCCGGGATTCAGCCTGTCCTGGACCTTGTCGATGGTTTCCACCAGCAGGGCTACCGCACGGAGCGCGAAAAACTCGCAGATCAGCGGGATGATCACGCCGTGGGCGGCGGTCAGGGCGTTGACCGTCAGCAGGCCCAGGGAGGGCTGGCAGTCAATCAGGACGACGTCGTAATCGTCTTCGACTTTTTTCAGCGCCCTGTCCAGGACCTGCTCACGGGCGACTTCATTGACCAGCTGCACTTCTGCGGCGGAGAGGTCGATGTTGGCCGGCAGCAGGTCCACGTTTTCGACGCCGGTCTGGTGGATGGCGTCGCGGATGTCCACCTTGCGGTCCATGAGGACGTTGTAGACCGTCAGGTCCAGTTCGTGCGGGTTGATGCCCAGGCCCGCGGACAGCGCGCCCTGCGGGTCGAAGTCAACCAGCAGCACCCTGCGGCCGTATTCGGCCAGGGCCGCTGCCAGGTTGATGGTGGACGTGGTCTTGCCGACGCCGCCCTTTTGGTTGACCATGGCGATCACGCGCGCGGGACCGTGGGACGACAGCGGGGCGGGTTCCGGAAATTCGCGGTGGGGGCGCCCGGTGGGACCCATCACGGCGTCTTCCAGATCGAGTTCCGTGCCTTCCAGAGTTGCCGAACCCTGTTCGCTGCTCACGTATCTATCCACACTTTCGATGACGGTGATTTTCCTGCCGCTGGAACTCCAGCGCCGATCCTGCTTTCCACCTAGGCTACAGGCCCCGACACGGTATTCGAGGGAACTTGACTTTGCGTGGATTCTGAGCCTTGACCTTCTGGTAGAGGTCGAAGGTTAGCCTGCCGCACGCAGGAACCGCCCGCACAGCCGGGGCTGTGCGGGCGGTCCGCAGCTTGGTCAGATTCAGTGCCGCGTTAGGCGTTGACCAGCACCGGCTCCTTGGGAGAAGCCGTCATCGGCTCGCCATGTCCGGCGATCATGGTCTGCTCGTCGAACGGGGCCTGGCCGGAGAGGACTTCGCCCACCTGCTTGTTGTCGATTTCCTTGACCCAGGTCCCAATCAGCACGGTGGCAACCGCGTTGCCGGTGAAGTTGGTCAGTGCGCGGGCCTCGGACATGAAGCGGTCGATACCAACGATCATGCCCACGCCCCCCAGCAGCTGGGGCGCGTGCGCCTGGAGACCAGCAGCCAGAGTGGCCAGGCCGGCACCGGTGACGCCGGCGGCACCCTTGGAGGCAATGATCATGAAGATCAGCAGGGAAATCTGCGCTCCGAGATCCAGCGGCGTGCCCATGGCGTTGGCCACGAACAGGGACGCCATGGTCAGGTAGATGGCCGTGCCGTCCAGGTTGAAGGAGTAGCCGGTGGGGACGGTGACGCCGACGACGGGCTTGGAGATCCCCAGGTGTTCCAGCTTGGCGATGAGGCGTGGAAGGGCTGCCTCGGAGGAGGAGGTGGAGAAGATCAGGAGGTACTCGCGGCCCAAGTACTTCATGAGCTTGAAGATGTTGACGCCGGTAACCACCTTGAGCAGGCCACCCAGGATGATGACGATGAACAGTGCGCAGGTGATGTAGAAAGCGGCCATCAGGGTGAACATGCTGACGATCGCCTGGAAGCCGGTGGCTCCGACGACGGCGGCGATGGCACCGAAAGCTCCGACGGGGGCAAGCCACATGATCATGATGAGGATGCGGAATACCAGCACTTGGCCGTGGCCGATGGCCTTGAGGACAGGAGCGCCCTGTGGGCCCATCTTTTGGAGGGCGAAGCCTACGAGGATGGCGGCGAAGAGCGTGGGCAGAACCGGAATGTCGCCCGGAATGATGCCCAGGAGGAAGGCAACGGTGCTGTCTACTTCCGCCTTTTTGTTAGGGTCGTACGCCGCCAGCTTCAAACCCTCACCCGGGTGGATGAGGTTGCCGACGACAAGGCCGATACCCAAGGCAAAGGTGGACATGGCGACGAAGTAGCCCAGGGCCAGGCCGCCGACCTTGCCGACCGTTGCGGCTTTGGCGATGGAGCCGATTCCCAGGACGATGGTGCAGAAGATGATCGGTGCAATCATCATTTTGATGAGCTTGATAAAGCCGTCGCCGAGGGGCTTCAGTGATTTGCCGACCTCGGGGAACAGCAGGCCGACGACGGCGCCCAGGATGACGGCGGCAATAACGGCAATGTAAAGGTAGTGCGATTTGTCCAGGCCCTTGCGCCGCGTCTCCACGGTGCCGAGCGACTCTCCTCGTTGAGAAGCCATGATGTGTCTCCTTATGGATAATCTGGTAGACGCTGCGGCGCATTCTCTGGGCTCATCGCGTCGGTCCGGTGTGATATCCATCATTGGCCACACCGTGACTTAGCTCACTGTTGCGTTCATATTGGTCATGGGAGGTGCTTGATGTTCCACCGCTGGAGTATCGCCCGCAGGCTGTTCGTGGCGAATCTGCTCATTGTGCTGGCCTTCATTGCGGTGGCCGGCACCGCCACCTTCGTCGATGCCAGGGACCGGAGCTATGAGGAAGCCGGCCGGCGGATGGCGGGTGTTGCTGCCGCCGTCGCCGCCAATCCCCTGGTCCTCCAGGCCGCGGACCGTACGGATCCGTCGGCGTTGCTCCAGCCCTACGCCCTGGACGTCATGGCCGGATCCGGAGCGGACTTCCTCACCATCATGGCGCCGGACAGAACGCGGTGGACGCATCCCCGGGACGAGGAGCTGGGCAGGCCGTACATCGGCTCCATCGAGGCGTCGCTGCGTGGCGAAGTCTTCACCGAGGTCACAGCAGGAACGCTGGGGCCGTCGGTGCGGACTGTTGTTCCGGTCAAAGATGCCGCGGGGAACGTCAAGGCGCTGGTTGCCGCCGGCGTCACGGTCCGGACAGTTGACGTGGCACTTTCCGGCCGGCTGCCCGCACTGCTGGTCCTCGGCCTGGCCCTGCTCGTGGGCGGATCCTTGGCGTCCTGGCTGTTGGGCCGCTACCTGCGCCGCGTGACCAGGGGGTGGGGGCCGGAGCAGCTGGCGCAGCTGTTCGCCTACTACGAATCGGTCCTGCATTCCGTGCGTGAGGGGCTGATCCTGATCGACACCAAGGGCCGGGTGGTGATGTACAACGACCAGGCCGCTGAGCTGCTGGGACTGGAGCCGCGCGATTCGGAAAACGATCCGTCCCGGCCGCCCTCCCTGACGGACCTCCCGCTGGCCCCCAGCCTGAAGGAACTCTTTGAATCCGGCCGCACGGCCCACGACGAAATCCACCTGACGGGCCCGCGGATCGTGGTGGTGAACCAGGGCCCGGCCGTCGGGCCCGACTCTCCCGGCCTCCGCCGCCCCGCGGTGTTCGGCACCGTGGCCACCATCCGGGACCGGACGGAGATCGAATCGCTGGGCAGTGAACTCGAAACGATGCGGACGCTGTCCGACGCCCTCCGCGCCCAGACCCACGAGCACGCCAACCGGCTGCACACCATGGTTTCCCTGCTGGAGCTGGGCCGAACCCGGGAGGCCCTGGAATTCGCCACCAAGGATCTCGAACTGAGCCAGCAGCTGACCGACGAGATGGTGAGTTCCGTGGACGAGCCGGTCCTCAGCGCCCTGATCATGGGGAAGGCCGCCGAAGCGAATGAGCGCGGAGTGAAGCTGACGCTCTCCACCGAGGGGTCCGCGTCCGTTGCCGGCCTGGCTGTCCAGGACCTTGTCACCATCCTGGGAAACCTCCTGGACAACGCGATCGACGCCGCCGCGGATGGCGCGGTTCCCAGGACAGTGGAGCTGACCGTGGAGTCCGATGTCGAGGGCCTGGACATCACGGTGGCGGATTCCGGCCCCGGCGTGGACCCCGCCGCCGTGGAGGACATTTTCCGGCACGGCTTCAGTACCAAGGCCTCCGGTCCGTTTGGACGCGGCATTGGCCTGGCCCTCGTCCGCCAGGCCGTGCAGCGCCTGGACGGTACCATGACCATCACAGGCAAGGACGGCGCACGCTTCCATGTCTTCCTGCCGGCCATGGCCGCCGGGACCGACAAAGAGGAGCAGTTCCAGTGACCGATATCCGCGTCCTCGTTGTGGAGGACGAACCGGTGGCCTCGGCCGCGCACGCGGCCTATGTGGGGAGGATGGCAGGGTTCACTGTTGCCGGGACGGCCCCTGACGGCCAGTCCGCGCTCAGGCTCCTGACGGATCTGGCGGCCGCCGGCCAGCCGGTGGAACTGGTCCTCCTCGACATGAACCTTCCGGACCTGCATGGCCTGGACATCGCCCGGCGGATGCGTGCGGCAGGAATCCTGGCGGACATCATTGCCATCACCGCGGTCCGGGAAGTGGCGATTGTCCGCAGCGCCGTCGCCATCGGCGTGGTCCAGTACCTGATCAAGCCCTTCACGTTTGCCACGTTCGAGGACAAGCTCTCCAGCTACCGGCTGTTCCGGCAGCAACTGGCTTCCCCGGAGGCCGGTGCCGGCAGGACCGGCGCCTCCCAGAGCGAGGTGGACCAGGCCTTCGCAAGCCTCCGGGCGCCGTCGGAACTGCCCCTGCCCAAGGGCCTCTCAGTCTCCACTCTCGACTCGGTCCAGACGTACCTGAAACAGCATTCGGAATCTGTTTCAGCTACGGAAGTCATGGCCGCCCTGGGCATGTCCCGCGTGACCGCCAGGCGCTACCTCGAATACCTCGCCGACGCCGGCCGCGTTTCGCGAGCGCCCCGCTACGGCACGCCCGGCAGGCCGGAGAACGAATACGGCTGGAAGCGGCCCTGATACTACAGAGTGTGGCTAGGCAGCGGAGATGGCTTCCTTGAGGGCCCCCAGCGCCAGAGTCACTGATGCGGCGTTTGCGTTCGGGCCCATCATTCCGATCCGCCAGATGCTGGAAGTGTACTTGCCCGCCCCTGAGCCAATCTCGATGCTGAAGTGCTCCAGCAGATGGCGGCGCACGGCCGCGGAGTCGACGCCGTCCGGGACCTTGACAGTGGTAAGGCTGGGCAGCCGGTGGCCCTCGGCCGCGAACAGCTCAAGTCCCATCTCCTGGAGCCCTGCCTGCAACGCGGCCCCTGCCGCGCGGTGGCGCGCCTGGACCGCGTCCAGTCCCTCGGCCAGGATTCTTTGCAAGCCCGCCTCGAGACCGGCGATCATGGTGACCGGCGGCGTGTGGTGGTAGGTTCGACCGCTGCCGCTGGCGGCCCCGACGTAACCGCCGAGCAGACCGACGTCCAGGTACCAGGAGCGGGGATTCTTGATCCGTCGCTCGAAGGCCATGCCCGACATCGTGAAGGGCGACAGCCCCGGTGGCACGCCGAGGCATTTCTGGGTGCCGGCATAGCCGACGTCGATTCCCCAGTCGTCTGCCAGGAGTTCCAGCCCGCCGATGGATGTCACGGCGTCGACAATTAACAGCGCATCACCCTTGTTCTGCCCGAGCGATGCGACGTCGGACAGCACGCCAGTTGACGTTTCGGCGTGGACGGCCGCAATCACCTTCGGCCGCGGGTTGGCCGCCAGGACGCGTTCGACGTCGATGGGCGTGCCCCATTCGTGGTCTACACGAACCACGGTGGCGCCGCAGCGGCGGGCCACCTCACACATGCGCTCACCGAAGAGGCCGTTGACGGCGATCACTGCTACATCGCCGTCGTCCACGGTGTTCACAAAAGCCGCTTCCATGCCGCCGGAACCGGTGACGCTCAAGGGCAGTGTGCGGGCATTCTGAGTCCCCCAGACCGTGCGGAGGCCTTCGCAGGTGTTGTCGAGCCGTTCAATGAAGACCGGATCCAGGTGCCCAATCACCGGATGCGCCAACGCGGCGGTCACTTCCGGGTAGCAGTTGCTCGGTCCCGGACCGAACAGGAACCGCGAGGTCAAAGCCTGTGGCATTGGAACTCCTTCGTTGGGGGACTCTTTGCCCTTGTCGGGCCGGTCAGTGCTTCGGTGCGACGGCGATATCCTCGCCGTTGACGGCGTGGAACGGCGTACGGCGATCCATGATCAGCAGGTACGTGACGGCGGCCAGGATCGCGCCGACGAACCAGGAGAAGCCGGAGATATACGTGAACGCAGGGACGAGGGCAAGCACCAGCGCGACGATCGCAGCCGGTGTGCCCGCGATAACGGCCTTCCGGTTGACGCCACGGGTGTAGGCGTACTCCCCGTCGGGGGAATCCGAGTACAAATCCGGAATGTTGACCTTACCGTTACGGACCAGCCAGTAGTCGGCCATGATGACGCCGAACAGTGGTCCCAGGAGGGCGCCCAGCCCGCCGAGGAAGTAGACGATGACCACGGGCGAGTTGTACAGGTTCCAGGGCAGGATCACCAGGCCGATCACCGCGGAGATAATGGCTGCGCGGCGGAAGTTCAGCGTCCGCGGGAAAAGGTGGGCCAGCGTGTATATGGGTGCCACGAAGTTGGCCATGAGGTTCACGGCCACCGTCAGGATGATCAGGGCCAGGCAGGCCAGCACCAGCAGGAGCGTGTTCGGGATGGCGTTGACGACGTCGGTGGGCGACTCGATGACCGTACCGTCGATCCTGTACTGGGCGCCGGCGAGGACAACGACGATGGCGGCGAAGAAGAGCATGTTGATGGGGATGCCGAAGAAGTTGCCCCGCACCACCGACCGCCTGGACGGTGCGCCCCGGGTGAAATCGCAGAAGTTCAGCACGAACGTCCCGTAAACGACCACCCACAGCGCGGCCGACTGGAAAATCCGCACCCACATCACCGGGCCTGTCAGCGAGTCGGCGGTGGACCAGGCGATGGTCCCGCCGGCTTCCACCAACATCCAGACGGCCAGCGTGAGCATGGTGACCAGGATGATGGGGCCAGCGAACGCCTCGTACTTGCGGATCATCTCCATGCCGAAGCTCACGATCCCCGTCTGCACCGCCCACAGCGAAACGAACGAGATCCAGCCCAGGGTCGAGAGCCCGAGGAACGAGTCCGTATCGAGCGGTGCCAGCGACGGCGCGAGGGCTAGGATCAGCACACGAAGCACCACCGAGGCCAGATAGGTTTGGATGCCGAACCAGGCGACGGCCACGGCGCCGCGGATGATGGCGGGGATATTGGAGCCCCGGATGCCGAACGCGATCCTGCTCATGACCGGGAACGGCACGCCGGTCCGCTCGCCCATGAACCCCGAAAGGTTCAGGAGAAGGAACAGCAGGACGGCGCCGAGCAGGAAGGCGAGCATGATCTGCCAGGCGCCCAATCCCAGGGCGAACAATCCGATGGCAAACACGTAATTGCCCAGCGAGTGCACGTCGTTCGCCCAGAGCGTGAAGATGCTGTAGGCGTGCCAGGTGCGCCCCTTGCGCGTGGTGGGCGCCAGGTCCTCGTTATAGAGCCGGGGGCTCACGCCCGCGGGCACCCGGACCCGAGTGGATGGCTCCCCCCTCACGATTTCCTCGACCGCGGGGTCACCGGTGCCCCACGGCTCAGGGTCAATCAGATGCGGATGCCCGTGCTCGTCATGCGCGCCGGGATCGTTTTGGTGGGACATAATGCAGACCTCCGTAGGACGGAAACGGCATTGCCGGCAAAAAATCGGACTTTCCGCCTATTTCTTGATCTCGTAGCGCAGAAGTACCACACCGTTTTCGAACCCGGTGGCCTCGACCAGCAGCAGGTCCTGCCGATCCTCGAAGATGCGCGTTCCCTTGCCGCGTGACGCCGGGCAGACCAGCATCCGGACTTCGTCGACGATGCCGGCGTCCAGCAGGGAGTGCATGAGCGTCAAGCTCCCCCACAGCCAGATGTCCTTGCCGCCCTGCTCCTTGAGCTCCCGGATGGTGGCGGCCGGGTCGTGCGTCACGGTCGCGGCGGGAAAGTCGCCCCAGGGGGCGTCATCCAGCGTCGACGAGGCAACGAACTTGGTGAGGTTGTTGAGCTTCTCGCCGTACTCGCCCTGCTCGTCGGCATACGGCCAGTAGTCCTTGGACTGGGCGTAAGTATTCGCGCCGAGAATCATCGTGTCGACCGTGTCGATGAGCCCCATCACGCTTGCCTTGAACGCCTTGTTGGTGGTCTCGGAAAAGGGCTCCCCGGACACGAAGCTGAGTCCGCCGTCCTCTTCCGCGGCGATGTTGTCGACGGTAACCCACTGCTGGACGATGAGTTTTCGCATGGCGCCAACTGTAGTCCGCTGGCGCGCGGTCAACGAGCCCCATCTTGTAGCGCTGGCCCGGGCTGGACGAGGGCGCCGAATGTATTTGTATACACAGATGACGTGTTAGTGTCGGTTTTCGCCAATTTACTGGGCTCAATGGCAATTCGTGTATACACTGTTCCTAAGCAGCCGATTGAAGGGAGGGACCATGCGGGCCAGCGACAAAGCCTACGCAACGCTTCGCGAAGACATTATCGAATGGCGACTGGCACCCGGAACGGTCCTTGCCGAGGTGGAGCAGTCGGAACGCCTGGGCGTCTCACGCACTCCCGTCCGGGAGGCGCTGAGCCGGCTCAGCGCGGAAGGACTGACGACGGCGGCGGGCGGCCGCGGCGTCGTCGTCACCGACATCTCACTGGAGGACATCGACGAGATGTTCGAGCTCCGCGAAACCCTGGAGGGCAAGGCAGCCGCCCTCGCTGCCGAACGCGGCGAGCGCGCGGTCTTTGAGAAACTCCACGCGGATCTCCTGCGGGCGCAGGAGCTGATCAGCGACGCCGATCCCGCCCGGCATGAGTACTACGCCCTGGTGGGCCGGTTGGATGAGGCGATCGACGCCGCCATCTCCAACTCCTACCTCGCCCAGGCGATGCGCAGCCTGCGTGTCCATCTGGTCCGGGTCCGCCGCCTCGCCGCCGATGACGCCCCGCGTCTGAACGCGGCCGCCGTCGAACACGCGGCCATCGCGGAGGCCATCGCCGCTGGCAACGCCAGGCTCGCCGAGGCAGCCACCACCCTGCACCTGCACCGCAGCCTTTCCCACGTCAAAGCCACCCACCCACAGCACTAAGAAGGAGCACCATGGTTAAGCTCAACCACGTCCGCGTCTACAAGAGCGAAGAGAACCTCCCCCGCGAAGACCAGCTGGCGCACAAGATCGCCGTCGTCGCCGCCGACGCCGTCGAGGTCACTCCCGAGGTCACCGAGATGGTCATCAACCGTGTCATCGACAACGCCTCCGTGGCCATCGCCTCCCTGAACCGCGGCCCGATCGTGGCTGCCCGCGCCCAGGCGCTGACCCACGCACCGACCACCAACGGCAAGGGAGCCGGCGTCTTCGGCATAACGGACCGCGTCTCCCCCGAGTGGGCAGCCTGGGCCAACGGCGTGGCCGTCCGCGAGCTTGATTACCACGACACGTTCCTGGCGGCTGACTACTCGCACCCGGGCGACAACATCCCGCCGATTCTCGCCGTGGGCCAGCACGTCGGCGCGAGCGGTAAGGACCTGATCCGCGGCATTGCCACCGGCTACGAGATCCAGGTCAACCTGGTCAAGGCCATCTGCCTGCACAAGCACAAGATCGACCACGTGGCGCACCTCGGCCCGTCCGCCGCCGCCGGTATCGGCACGCTCCTGGGCCTGGACGTCGAGACGATCTTCCAGTCCGTCGGCCAGGCGCTGCATACCACCACCGCCACCCGGCAATCCCGCAAGGGTGAGATCTCCACCTGGAAGGCCCACGCACCGGCGTTCGCGGGCAAGATGGCGGTGGAAGCCGTGGACCGCTCCATGCGCGGCCAGACCTCCCCCGTGCCGATCTACGAAGGTGAAGACGGCGTGATCGCCTGGATGCTGGACGGCCCGGACGCCTCCTACGAAGTCCCCCTGCCCGAGGCCGGCGAAGCCAAGCGGGCCATCATGGACACGTACACCAAGGAACACTCCGCCGAATACCAGGCCCAGGCCTGGATCGACCTGGCCCGCAAGCTCCACGCCGAGCACCCCGAGGCAACGGACCCGTCCAACGTGGCCTCGGTCCTGATCAAGACCAGCCACCACACGCACTACGTGATCGGTTCCGGCGCCAACGACCCCCAGAAGTACAGCCCCACGGCCAGCCGGGAAACCCTGGACCACTCCATCCCGTACATCTTCACCGTGGCACTCCAGGACGGCTCCTGGCACCACGTTGACTCCTACAGTCCTGAGCGTGCCGGCCGCGCCGACACCGTGGAGCTGTGGAACAAGGTCAGCACCGTGGAAGACCCCGAATGGACCCGCCGCTACCACTCGCTGGACATCGCCGAGAAGGCCTTCGGCGGTTCCGTGGAAATCACCCTCACCGACGGCACGGTCATCACCGACCAGATCGCCGTAGCCGACGCCCACCCGCTCGGCGCCCGGCCGTTCGCCCGCCAGCAGTACATCAACAAGTTCCGCAGCCTGGCAGCCGGCCTGGTCGCCGAGGCGGAAATCGAGCGTTTCCTCGCGGCCGCCGAAAGCCTCCCGGACCTGGGCCCGGGCGAACTGGACCAGCTGAACATCACCGCCGCTCCGGGTGTCATCGACCTCAGCAACGCACCCGCCGGCCTCTTCTAAGCTCTGCTTACCCACCCCGCACAGGAGAACCAGATGCTGTATTCCAAGACAACCCCGGAACAGAAGCGGATCGCGCTGCGCGACATGCTCGCGTCCGGCACCATCCAACAGTTCCCGGGCGCCTTCAACCCGCTCTCGGCGCGGCTGATCGAGGAAAAGGGCTTCGCCGGTGTTTACGTCTCCGGAGCCGTGCTGGCCAATGACCTTGGCCTGCCGGACATTGGGCTGACCACCCTCACCGAGGTGGCCACGCGTGCCGGGCAGATCGCCCGCATGACCGACCTGCCTACGCTGGTGGACGCGGACACCGGCTTCGGCGAGCCCATGAACGTGGCCCGCAGCATCCAGGAACTGGAGAACGCCGGCCTGGCCGGCTGCCACATCGAAGACCAGTTCAACCCCAAGCGCTGCGGGCACCTGGATGGCAAGAACGTGGTGGACCAGGACACGGCCACCAAGCGCATCCGCGCCGCGGCTGATGCCCGCCGCGATCCGAACTTCCTCATCATGGCCCGGACCGATATCCGCGCCGTGGAGGGAATCGAAGCCGCCAAGGACCGGGCACGGGCCCTCGTGGAAGCCGGTGCGGACGCCATCTTCCCGGAAGCGATGAAGGACCTGTCCGAGTTCCAGGCCATCCGCGACGCCGTGGACGTGCCGATCCTTGCCAACATGACCGAGTTCGGCAAGAGCGATCTGTTCACCGTGGACCAGCTGCAGGGTGTGGGCGTCAACATGGTCATTTACCCGGTCACGCTGCTGCGCATTGCCATGGGCGCAGCAGAGCGTACTCTGGAATCGATCAAGGCAACAGGGTCGCAGGAAGCACAGGTGGAGAACATGCTCACCCGTGCGCGGCTTTATGACCTTGTGGACTATGAGGCCTACAACCACTTCGATACCGGCGTTTTCAACTTCCAAATTCCCGGCGTCCGCTAGGACCCGAGAGCCACCAAGGAGACTGCAAGCATTCCGGCACATCCGGGCTTGCCCAATGAACGAAGGAGGACAGCATGGAAGCTGTTGATATCAAGAAGGGCCTGGCCGGCGTCGTGGTGGACTACACCGCGGTTTCGAAGGTCAACCCGGACACCAATTCGCTGCTGTACCGCGGCTATCCCGTCCAGGAGCTCGCCGCCAGATGCAGCTTCGAGGAAGTGGCCTTCCTCTTGTGGAACGGCGAACTGCCCACCCCTGAAGAACTGTCCGCGTTCTCTGCCCGCGAGCGTGCCGGCCGCGCCCTTGATCCTGTGGTGAAGAAGATCGTCGACACAATTCCCACTACCGCCCACCCGATGGATGTCTGCCGGACCGCAGCATCCGTCATGGGCGCACGCCACCCTCTGGCCGAGGACTCCTCGCCCGAGGCCAACATGGCCAAGGCCGTGGATCTCTTCGCCGCCATGCCCGCGGTGGTCGCCTACGACCAGCGACGCCGGCGCGGCCAGGAAGTCGTGGAGCCCCGGGATGACCTGGGCTACTCGGAAAACTTCCTGTGGATGGCGTTCGGTGAAGACCAGGTCCCGGAGGTCGTGGAGGCCTTCAACGTCTCGATGATCCTGTACGCCGAGCACTCCTTCAACGCCTCCACCTTCACCGCCCGCGTGATCACGTCCAGCCTATCCGACCTGCACTCGGCAGTAACGGGCGCGATCGGCGCACTCAAAGGCCCGCTTCATGGCGGCGCCAACGAAGCCGTGATGCACACCTTCGACGAGATCGGCATCCGGCCCGAGGAATCACTGGATGAAGCGGCCGCCCGCGCCAGGGCATGGATGGAGGATGCACTGGCCCAGAAGAAAAAGGTCATGGGCTTCGGCCACCGCGTCTACAAGCACGGGGACTCCCGCGTCCCCACCATGAAGGCCGCGCTGGACAAGATGATCGCCCACTACGGCCGCCCTGAACTGCTGGGGCTGTACAACGGCCTCGAGCAGGCCATGGACGAGGCCAAGGCCATCAAACCGAACCTCGACTACCCGGCCGGCCCCACCTACCACCTGATGGGCTTCGACACTGCCACGTTCACTCCCCTGTTTGTGGCCAGCCGCATCACCGGGTGGACCGCCCACATCATGGAACAGGCAGCCAGCAACTCCCTGATCCGCCCGCTGAGCGAGTACAACGGACCGGACGAACGGCACGTTCCGTAATCCTCCCCACCGGCTCCCAAACCTCGCAAGCTCGGTTCGGGTCCCTCGCCGGCGTGGGCCCACCCGGCTCCCAAACCTCTGAACGCACGACGGCGGGCCGGTCACCTTTGAAGGTGGCCGGCCCGCCGTCGGCCGTTACGCCAACGCAGAGGTGGGGCGTGATCAGTCCAGCACTTCGCGGACGGTCTCGTTGTCATCGTTCAGGACCAC